>NZ_JARAYZ010000005.1:0-624537 GCF_033794685.1 Streptomyces sp. ID05-26A | reverse complement strand
GTCTTGCCTCAAAGGAACTACCTCAACGAGGAGGTAATTCATATATTACTGGCTGTGTTTCGGCACGCTGTTGAGTTCTCAAAGAACACGCGCACACCGCAGTCACATCAGCTTCACGCTGACTTACTTCCGGGGCTGTGTTTGAAGCTTATTTGGTCTTGCTCTCCGGTGTCAAATCGGCCTCTCGGAGGCTCTTTCTCTTCCGGTTTTTTGGCCAGGCCCGTTCCGGTCTGTATTTCCCGGCCCGCTTCGCTCTGACATGGAGAACATTACACGGGCCTGTTTCGATCTCCAAATCGGGGGGTCCTGGTAACCGCCACACGTGCGGCTACCAGGACAAATGCCTTCGTCAGGGTGCGGAGACCCCGACATCGGCCTTCGTCAGCGGCTTCCGCACCGCCAACGAGTTGTACTCATCCGCCCCGACATCAGGCTTGCCGGAGCGCGCCTGAAGGTCGAAGTCACGCGTCACATAGGAGTAGGTGCCCGCCGACGCGTTGATGGCCGGGCTGCCGGACGCCAGCCGGAACAGTCCGTTGGCGTCCTTCACCAGCTTCGGGTCCACGGACCTGTAGCCGGACGACGGCATGCTGCCGCCGGTGCCGCCCCAGATGACGTTGCCTTCGTACTTCACGGTCGAGCCGGCGTGCATGGAGACGACTCCACCCGAAGAACCCTTGATGACGTTGTTCGCGAGCACGCAGTCCTTCGGGAGGAAAGCGCCACCGTCGCTCTCCACGACAGCGCCGGAGCCGATCAGCGTGTTGAACGCGACCGTCACCCGGTCCGGCCGGTCGTGCAGCTTCGAGTCGGGGCCGCTGTCGGCCTCCTTGCCCGAACCGAAGACGATCGCGCGGTCCCCGGTGTTCTGCACGTAGTTGTTGAAGACCTTGTGGTCGTTTCCGTGGAACCGGATGCCGCTGTTGAACAGGACGTTGCCCTCGACCGTGGTGCGGTGGCCGTGGCGCAGGACGATGTAGCCCTTGCTGTCGCGGATCGTGTTGAAGCGGACGGTGTTGTCCGACGCCTTGACGGAGATGGCCTCGGCGTCGCCGTTCGCCTTCTCGAACAGGTTGTGCTCGATCACCGCGTACGCCGACTTCGACTGCTTGTGGCTGAACCCGAGCCGGATCGACTCGCCGCCGTTGTCGCCGGAGAAGCTGTGGTTGTAGAAGTAGTTGTGGTGGATCCAGGTCCGCTTGGCGATCTCACTGCCCGGACCGGTGATTTGCAGGTAGACGCCCTCGTTGCTGCGGTTCGAGAACGTGTTGTGGTCCACCTGGACGTCGTCCGCGCTGACCGTGAGCGACGAACTGGGCTTGTCGCCGTTGTAGGTGTTGCGGGTGATGCGGGTTCCCGCCGCTTCTGCCGGGACCGAAAGCGTGCTGGTTCCGTCGAAGACGAAGCCTTCGATTGTCACGTCTCGAACGGCTCCGAGTTCGAAGCCGCCGCGGGTGAAGACCGCGCGGCCGGCGTTCCGCGCGGCGACGGTGATGCCCGACTTGGTGATCTTGATGGGCTGATCGGCGAGGTGCACTCCGTCGGCCAGCACGATGCGCTGGCCGGGTCGTGCGGTGTCGAGTGCGGCCTGCAAGGAGGACACGGTCGACACGCCGACGACAGCAGCGAAGGCAGGCACGTGAACGAAGGACGACAGCAGGGCGGCCGCGCCGACTACGGCCAGTGATCGGATCATTCGCCAACTCCGGTGTTGGGTCGTCGGCGGCGGTAGGGCGAATTTACCGCAAGATTCCGGCAGGTGGGGTAGTCCGGTACAAACCAAGGGCCGTGTCGAGCGAGGGCACGCGCTCCAGTTGTCCGATGTCTGCGAGCGGGTGCCACTGAGCTAGGTCGGTCGTGCCGCCCACCTCGTTGCGCAGTTCGCCGCCCACGATCCGCACCTCGTACATGATGCGAAGTGCGTGGTAGTCGCGGTCGGGCTCCTCGCGGAGCTCGGAGTCGATGCCGAGCAGGCGGACCACCTCGGCGACGTACCCGGTCTCCTCCTCGATCTCCCGGATGACCCCGTCGTACGGGTGCTCACCGTGGTCGATACCGCCTCCCGGCAGGATCCAACGTTTGCCCTTTGGGCCAAGCCAGCGCGCGAGCAGGATCTCGTCGTCCTCGTTGACGCACACCCCGTACGCCGCCACGCGCTGCTTCTTCGCCCTCATGCGACGCAGCGTAACTTGCGATCACCCTGAGAAAAGTGATATCACTTAGCTACTACTTCGCTAGGGGGTCCTGGATGAGTACATCCATCGAAACGACGGTCCAGATGCCGGCGCCTGTCGTCCGCGAGAAGCAAGCGCGGGAACTGCCCGGTCTCGTCATGTTCTTCGCTGGGTTGGCGGTGCTCGCTGTGGGCGTGTGGACGATCATCGAGGGGATCAAGGCGACCGACGCTGCCGACGGCGAACCGGCGGGAGGGCTGCTGCTCACCGGAGTGCTGGTGCTCCTGGCCGCCGCGGTGATCTGGAAGGGGCTCTTCACCGTCGCACCCGGCGAGGTGCGGGTGCTGCAGTTCCTCGGCCGTTACGTCGGCACGGCTCGCACGGACGGTCTGCGGTGGGCGAACCCGCTCACCACGCGGGAGAAGATCTCCGTCCGGATCCGCAACCACGAGACGGCGACGCTCAAGGTCAACGACGCCGACGGCAACCCGATCGAGATCGCGGCCGTGGTCGTGTGGCAGGTCGAGGACACGGCGCGCGCACGGTTCGAGGTCGACGACTTCGTGCGGTTCGTGGGCATTCAGACCGAGACGGCCGTGCGGCACATCGCGAACAGCTACCCGTACGACAACCACGAGGAGACCGGTCTCTCGCTGCGGGAGAACGCGGACGAGATCACCGAGACGCTCGCGATCGAGATCTCGGCACGCGTGCAGTCCGCCGGCGTGAAGGTGATCGAGTCCCGGCTCACGCACCTCGCGTACGCACCGGAGATCGCCCACGCCATGTTGCAGCGGCAGCAGGCCGGCGCGGTCGTCGCGGCACGGACCCGGATCGTCGAGGGCGCCGTCGGCATGGTCGAGCTCGCGCTGGAGCGGCTCGCGGCTCACGACGTCGTCGAACTCGACGAGGAGCGCAAGGCGGCGATGGTCTCCAACCTGCTCGTCGTCCTGTGCGGTGACCGTTCCACTCAGCCCGTGGTGAACACCGGGTCGCTTTACACCTGATGGCAGATCGCAAAAGCGTTCTGCTCAGGCTCGATCCGGCCGTGCACGACGCGTTGAGCAGGTGGGCGAACGACGAGCTGCGCAGCACCAACGCGCAGATCGAGTTCCTGCTGCGGCGTGCGCTGGCGGACGAGGGCCGGTTGCCCGGTGAGGCGAAGAGGATGCCCCGCCGCGGCAGGCCACCGAAGAACCCGGAGCCTGAGGAACCGTCGGAACAGTCGTAGGAAAACTGTTCCGGAACTCCCCGGACACGAGGTCCTGAACAGGCGTTTCACCTGCATGAAAACGCTGTCATTCAGTTCATCCGTTCGGGGGTGTTTTGACCGACTCCTCCACGCGAGGGTGTGCCACGGGCGCACCGGGAACGTGGAGGAGTCTTGTCTTTGTTGTCCCGCAAGCGCGCTGGTCTCGGCGTGCTGGGCGTTGCTGTGGTGATCGCGTCACTGACACCGGCCGGTGGTCTGGCGGCGGGTAGAGAGATCTATCTGGACAGCCGGGCGTCGACGGAGCGGCGGGTCGAGGACCTGCTGCGCAGAATGACGGTCGAGGAGAAGATCGGGCAGATGGCCCAGATCCGCGTCGGGAAGCTGCGCGGTGACTGCAACAACGTCAACGGCCCGTTGGTCGACTCCTGCCTGAAGGCGGTTCTCGCCGACGCGCACGTGGGATCGATCCTGTCCGGTGGTGGTGACGCACCGCTCGACAACACGCCCAAGGCGTGGGCCGAGATGAACAACGCGATCCAGCGCTACGCGTTGGAGAACAACAGGTTGAAGATCCCGATCATCTACGGCTCGGACGGCGTGCACGGGCACAACAACGTCATCTCCGCGACGATGTTCCCGCACCAGATCGGGCTCGGCGCGACCTGGGATCCGGGGTTGCAGGAGAAGATCGGTGTGTCGGCGTCGAAGGCGTTGCGCGCCACCGGTGTCTTCTGGAACTTCGCCCCTGTCTCGGACATCGCGCGGGACACGCGCTGGGGCCGTTACTACGAGACCTACAGCGAGGACCCGTTCCTGTCGGGTCAACTGGCGGCGGCGAACGTGCGCGGTCAGCAGGCCAAGGTGGACGACACCGCACAGCTGACCGCGACCGCCAAGCACTTCGCCGGCTACTCGGCGCCGGCGAACGGGCACGACCGCGCGGCGGCGCAGATCCCGATCCGGCAGTTGCAGGACCTCGTGCTGCCGTCGTTCCAGGCGCAGTTCGACGCGGGCGTGAAGACCGTGATGATCAACTCTGGCTCGATCAACGGTGTGCCGGTGCACGCGTCGAAGTACATGCTGCAGACGCAGTTGCGGGACCGCATGGGGTTCAAGGGCGTCGCGGTCTCGGACTGGCAGGACATGAAGTACCTGGTGGACCGGCACAAGGTCGCGCCCGACTACAAGACGGCGATCGCGATGAGCGTCAACGCCGGTGTGGACATGGCGATGGAGCCGTCGAACGCGGCCGAGTTCACGTCGTTGCTGCTGGCGAACGTGCGCGACGGGTCCGTGTCGCGCGGGCGGATCGACCAGGCCGTGCGGCGGGTGCTGAAGCTCAAGTTCGACCTGGGGCTGTTCGAGAAGCCGTACGTGGACCCGGCGAAGGCCGACGGCAACGTGGTGAACGCGGATCGGGACCTGGCGCGCAAGGCCGCGGCCGAGGGCACCGTGCTGTTGAAGAACGACGGCGTGCTGCCTCTTCCGGCGTCTGCCAAGAAGATCGTGGTGACCGGTGAGACCGCGGACGACGTGCGCCGCCAGCTCGGCGGCTGGACCGTCGAGTGGCAGGGCGTGCCGGACGACTCGCCGTTGCCGCCGACCGCGACCGTGCTGACGGGTGTGCGTGAGGCCGTTCCTGGTGCGTCTGTCGTGCACGCTCCGACCCAGGCCGCGGCGGTGTCCGAGGCGGAGGGCGCGGACGCGGTCGTCGTCGTGCTGGGCGAGAAGCCCGGCGCGGAGGGTCCTGCCGACACGGAGAACCCGGTGCTGACACCCGAGCAGCAGGCCTGGGTGGACGCGGTGCAGGCGACCGGCAAGCCGGTGGTCGTGGTGCTGCTGACCGCGCGTCCGCAGGTGCTCGGCGCGGCGGCGGACGCGAACGCGCTGGTCGCGGGCTGGTTGCCGGGCAGCGAGGGTGGCCGGGCGATCGCCGACGTGCTGTTCGGCGCGGTGAACCCGAGCGCCAAGCTGCCGATCTCGTGGCCCAAGGCGCTGGGCGACCCGACGCTGACCTACGACCAGCTTCCGGGCGCGAACACCTCGGCCGGTGCGAAATACGATCCTTTGTACGCCTTCGGGCACGGGCTCTCGTACACGTCGTTCACGACCTCGGGGACGTCGGTGTCCGTTGATCGCCGGGAGGGCGTGGTGAAGTTCACGGTGGCGAACACCGGTGGGCGCCCAGGCACCGCGGTGGTGCCGGTCTACGTGCGTCAGCCGGCCTCACCGGTGCTGACCCCGGACGCCCGTCTGGTGGGCTTCACCCGCGTGGAACTCGCTGCGGGAGAGTCGAAGCAGGTCGAGGTGTCGTTCAAGCTCTCGCAGCTGGCCCTGACCGTCGGCGACGTGGACGGTGACGGACGGCGTGAGGTCGCGCGCGGTGGCTACGAGGCCGTGGTGGGTGCCGAGAAGGCCGCCTTCACGGTGCGCTGAGCTGGCCTGATATCCTTCGTCGTCGTGAACGCGCGGCTCTCCGCCGTGGAGGAGACCCGGTCCTTGTGGCCGGCGCCGACCAAGCGCGTCACGAACTCCGGTTTCGACATGAAGGGTGATGTCGCATGGCGAACATCAAGTCCCAGCTCAAGCGGATCAAGACCAACGAGAAGGCTCGCCTTCGCAACAAGTCGGTCAAGTCGTCCCTGAAGACGGCCATCCGCAAGTTCCGCGAGGCTGCCGAGGCCGGCGACAAGGCGAAGGCCCTGGAGCTGCTGCAGGACGCGTCCCGCAAGCTCGACAAGGCCGCCACCAAGGGCGTCATCCACGCCAACCAGGCCGCCAACAAGAAGTCGGCGATGGCCCTGCGCGCGAACGCCCTCGAGGGCTGATCTCGCTCGTAGACCTTCGAGCTTCCGCGAAGGGCTCCACCTCCTCCGGGATGTGGGGCCCTTTCGCGTTTCTGGTGTAGGCGTAGACCCCATGGAATCGCTGCCGCGCATCGACTTCTTCGAGCTGCACGACCTCGACGGCACCCCGCCCGTGCTGAGGACCCTGCACACCGAGTCGATCATGACCATCTACCGGCTGACGGACGCCGCCCGCGAGTACTCACGCCCGTTGGCGCTGGCGTTGCGGTCGGGTGCGGACCACCGGATCGTCGACCTCTGCGCGGGGTCGGGCGGACCGGTGCCGTTGATCCAGCGGCGGTTGCACGCGCAGGGCGTCCACACCCAGGTCACGCTGACGGACCTGGTGCCGAACGTGCCCGCCTTCGAGCGCGTGGCCAGGCAGAACCGGCGCCGCCTGCCGGACCCGTGCTGCTCCGTAGACCACGTCGCCTCGTCGGTCGACGCCACGGACTGCCGGCTGGAAGGGACGCGGACGATCTACGGCGCCTTCCACCACTTCCCGCCCGCATTGGCCGCACGGATGTTGCAGAACGCCGTCGACACCCGCCAGCCGATGGTCGTCGTGGACACCAAACGCTCGTGGCTCTACGTGCTGGTGTTCCCGTTCTTCCTCACGCTGGCCGTACTGCTGGCGGCGCCGTTCCAGCGCAACCCGCTGCCGCGCTACCTGATGCGGCTGGCGTTGACCTACGTCGTGCCGGTGCTGCCGATCATGATGTTCTTCGACAGCGTGGTGTCGTTCCTGCGCATGTACGGGCGCGCGGAGTTGCGGCGGATCGTCGACGGACTGGACCGCACCGAGTCGTTCGACTGGACGATCGGCGTCGAACCCGGTTTCACCGGAACCCAGTACCTGATCGGGATTCCGCGCCGGCCGTGATCGGGCAGGTCAGCGGCGCCTGCGATCGTCAGCGGCGACTGTGCGCGGCCACGATCCGGAGCACGGCGCGCTCCAGCGCGTAGTCGGCGTCGGCCGCCACGCCCTTCACGTCGGCGTTGAGCCCCGCGACCACCTGCATCGCGTCGGCGAGCCCCGACTGGTCCCAGCCGCGGGACTGGGCCTGCGCCTTCTTGATCTTCCACGGCGGCATGCCGAGCGGCCCGGCCAGGCTGAACGGGTCGGCGCGGCCCACAGCGGACACCCGCGCGACCGTGCGCACCGCGTCCGCCAGAGCGTCCGCGACCAGCACGTGCGGCACGCCGAGCTGCATGGCCCAGCGCAGCGCCTCCATGGCACCCGCCCGGTCGCCGACGACGGCCTTCTCCGCGACGGCGAACCCGGTCACCTCGGCCTTGCCCTGGTGGTAGCGGCGGATCTCCTCAACCGTCACCTTGCCGTCGGTGTCGGAGACGAGCTGCGACGCGGACGCGGCGAGCTCGCGCAGGTTGGTGCCCACCGCGTCGATGAGCGTGGCGACGGCCTCCGAGTCGATCTTGCCGCCCGCGCGCCGCACCTCGTTGCGCACGAACGCCTCGCGATCACCCTGCTTGGTGACCTTGGCGCACTCCGTGACCGCGGCACCGGCTTTCTTCAGCTGCCCCGGCAGATCCTTGGCCGCCTTGCTGCGACCGCCGCCCGTGTGCACGACGACGAGCGTGACGCCGTCCGCAGGCGCCTTGACGTAGGAGAGCACCATGTCGGCGATCTCCTTGCTGATGTCCTGCCCGTTCTGCAGGACGATCACGCGACCCTCCGCGAACAGCGACGGACTCACCAGTTCGGCGAGCTCCGGAGCCGTGAGATCAGTCACCTGGACGCGGGTCAGATCGGCGGTCGAGTCGACCTCTCGTGCGGCCTCGAGAGCCGCCCGAACAGCACGTTCGACCAGCAACTCCTCCTCGCCGATGACGAGGTGCAGTGACTCCGGTGCGCTCACGCTCCGCATCTTTCCACGTCCCGGATCGTGGACGTTGGTGGCTGCGCGACGGACTGTTGCCGTAGCTTGGTGACCACAACTGAACACCGCTCATCCAGAGGGGCAGAGGGAACGGCCCGAAGAAGCCCCGGCAACCGGCGTCAGCGCCATGCGCAGAACCTTGTGCATAGGCATGCGCAGACGATCACGGTGCCAATTCCGACCCGTTCGATTTCGCGGGAAAGATGAGGAGATACCTCGCGATGACTGCTGTCACTGTGCCCACGAGCACGAAGTTCGACCTCGGCCCTGCCCGGGCACTGCTGTGCCGGGAGTGTGGGAATGAGACCCCTCTCGCTCCTGAGTACGCCTGTCTCGAGTGTTTCGGGCCGCTGGAAGTGGCCTACGACTTCGGGAAGATCCGGCGCGAGGACATCGAGGCCGGCCCCAGGTCCATCTGGCGCTACCGCGGCCTCCTCCCCGTTCCGTCCACTGTGGAACAGCACCCGAACACCGATCCCGGCGGCACCCGCCTGGTCGAGGCGCACAACCTCGCCAAGGCGCTGGGCGTCCGCAAGATCTGGGTGAAGGACGACACCGGCAACCCCACGCACTCGTTCAAGGACCGCGTCGTCGGCGTCGCGCTCGCCGCCGCCCGCGAACTCGGCTTCAAGGTGCTGGCCTGCCCGTCCACCGGCAACCTGGCGAACGCCGTCGCCGCGGCCGCCGCCCGCGCGGGCTGGAAGTCCGTCGTTCTCGTGCCCTCCAACCTCGAGCGCGCCAAGATCCTCATGAGCGCGGTGTACGACGGCGCCCTGATCGCCGTCGACGGCAACTACGACGACGTCAACCGCCTCGCCCAGGAACTCGCCGCGGAGAACGAGGACTGGGCGTTCGTGAACGTCAACGTCCGCCCGTACTACGCGGAAGGCTCGAAGACGCTCGGCTACGAGGTCGCCGAGCAGCTCGGCTGGCGCCTGCCCGACCAGATCGTCGTGCCGATCGCGTCCGGCTCGCAGCTCACCAAGGTCGACAAGGCGTTCCGCGAACTCGGCCAGCTCGACCTGGTCGAAGCCTCGCCGTACAAGGTGTTCGGCGCGCAGGCCACCGGCTGCTCCCCGATCTCCGCCGCCTTCAAGGCGGGCCACGACGTCATCCGCCCGGTCCGCCCGGACACCATCGCCCGCTCGCTGGCGATCGGCGCCCCGGCCGACGGCCCGTACGTGCTCGACGCCGTGCGCCGCACCAACGGCGCCATCGAGGACGTCACCGACGAAGAGGTCGTCGAGGGCATCAAGCTGCTCGCCCGCACCGAGGGCATCTTCGCCGAGACCGCCGGCGGCGTGACCGTCGCGACGGCGAAGAAGCTGATCGAGTCGGGCCAGCTCGACCCCGACGCCGAGACCGTGCTGCTGATCACCGGCGACGGCCTCAAGACCCTCGACGCGCTCGGCGACACGATCGGCCCGCGCGCCACGGTCCCGCCGTCGGCCGAGGCCGTCATCAAGGCACTGGGTTAATCACCTCCTCACGGACGCGATCTCCTTGGCTCACAGGGAGATCGCGTCCGTCTTGAGCCAGCCCGTGCGCGGGAAGCGCTGCAGGCCGTCCACCACGTACGGCCCGACCTGCTCCACAGCCGCGCGCCACGCCACAACCCGTTGCGGCCACGGGGCGTCCGCCTTGAGCGCGTTGTAGTGGTAGTCGTGCCAGACGTCCGGCGCCACCCGCAGCTCGTCGTCGAACACCCGCTCGGCGACCAGGTCGTACGCCTCCTCCGGCGTCTCCGCCTTCGTCGGCGGCAGCACATGCGTGATCACCGCTTTGTGAGTGACGGCGCGAGTACCGTCTTCGAGCGTTTCGCAGATGTAGTAACCGAAATCGGGTTTCAGTTCGTCGTGCGGCCACGGCGTCGCCGAGTAGTTCGTCTGCCACAGCGCCCACGCGAGTCCTGGCGTGCCACCGGGAATCGGGTAGCGCGTGTTGAACAACCTGACCCAGACCATCTCTTCTCCTTCGTACGATTCGGTTTCCCGGCAACACCGCCAGGTCTCCGTCTTTGTCCGTGCGCAACACCAACGCACCTCCAGTCCGCAACAGGTCGATGACGTGCGGACTCGGGTGCCCGTACCTGTTGCCCGCGCCGACGCTCACCAGCGCCACCCGAGGCCGCACGGCCTTCAGGAACGCGGGCAGCGAGTACCGCGACCCGTGGTGCGGGACCTTGAGCACCTCGGCGTTCAGGTCCCGCTCCCCCAGCAACGCCGCCTGGCCGGCCAGTTCGACGTCGCCGGTGAGCAGCACCCGGCCCGCCCTCGTGTGCGCCCTGAGCACGAGCGAGTAGTCGTTCACCGTCGTGTTCTCGTCCTCGGCGACCGGCGGCCGCCTCGGTCCCAGCACCTCCAACTCCAGTCCCGGCAAGGCGAACCGCTCGCCCGCCTTCGGCTCCACGACCCGCACGTTCCGAGCGCGAACCCGTTCGCCGACCTCCCTCCACGCCCACGCGGGCTCCTTGAGCGGCCCGACGGCCACCGCCCCCACCGCACGCCCGGTGAGCACAGCGTCGAGACCGCCGACGTGGTCCGCGTGCAGGTGCGTCAACACCACCAGCGGAATCCTCTTGATCCCCAACGTCTTCAAGCACCGGTCGACCGCACCGGGATCGGGCCCGGTGTCGACCAGCACCGCCGTGTCGGGGGCGTCGGTGGCGAGGACGAGCGCGTCGCCCTGACCCACGTCGCAGCTGACGACCTTCCACCCCGCGGGCGGCCAGTCCGGCACCACGACTTTCAGCGGCACCAGCACCACGAACGCACCGACAAGCACCGCGACGACCAACGTCCGCGTCTTCTTGAACCGCACCAGCACCACGACCGCGGCGGTCACGCCGGTCAGCGCGAGCGCTCCGACCCAGCCGTCCGGCCAGCCGACCGCCGCACCGGGCACGGCCGACGCCTGCCGCCCAACCGCGATAAGCCAGCTCACAGCAGGCCCCGCAACGTGCGTGACGACCTCGGCCACCTGGGGCGAGAGCGGCGCGACAGCCGCCGCCAGCACACCCAGCACCGTCGCCGGCGCGACCACCGGCCCGGCGACGAGGTTCGCCACCACCGACACGAGGCTCACCTGCCCGGACAACCCCGCCACCACCGGAGCAGTGGCCAGGCTCGCGGCCATCGGCACGACGATCGCCTCAGCCAGCCCGTTCGGCACACCACGCCGTTTCAGCGCCCGCGCCCACCTGGGCGCAACGAGCACCAAAGCCGCCGTCGCCACCACGGACAACGCGAATCCCGGATCACCACCCAGCGCCGGATCGTGCAGCACCAGGACGAGCACCGCCGTCGCCAGGCTCGGCACAGCGGACCGTTGCCGGCCCAGCACCAGTGCCAGCAATGCCACGGCACCCATGACCGCGGCCCTGAGCACACTCGGCTCCGGCCCGGCAAGGACGACGAACCCGACCAGAGCCGCCAGCGCCGCGCAGGCCGCCGGACGCGGCCCGAGCCGTCTGGTGAGCAGGTAGACCGCACCGCAGATGATCGCCAGGTTCGCCCCGCTCACCGCGAGCAGATGGGCGAGGCCCGCCGTCCGGAACTCCTCCACGATGCGCGGCACCATCTGCTCGGTGTCACCCACCACGAGCGCCGGCAAGAGCCCGGCCTCCTCGTCGTCGAGGACTTTGCTGGCCTGCCTCAGGCCGTCCCGGAGGTCGCCGGCCCAGGTCTGCCAGACCGGCGGCGGCATCGCGTCCTGCGGCGGACCGCGCACCCGCAGCAACGCCGACGCCAGATCACCGCCCCGGGGCGGCGCGAGCGTGCCTTTGACCGTGACCTTCTGGCCTGGCAACAGATCTCGCCACTTGTCGGCCGGAGCCAGCAGCACGAGCTGGGCACCGTCCGCCGTCGCTTTGATCACGACGTTCTCCACCCCCGCCTGGGTTCCGCCGAAGCCCGCGGCCCGGATGCCCTTCGGTCTGGTGGTGAGTTCGACCGCGAGGGTGGTGCTGCGGCCCTCGTCAGCTGCCAGGCGGAGTGGGTGGGACTCGGCTCGCAGGACGTTGCCGCCCACCCAGGCCGCGGCCACCGGGCCGGAGATCAGGAGCGCTATCGCGCAGGTCCTGGTCCACCAGGCTCTGCGCCACGCTGCCAGGCCGATGGCTCCTGCGGCGAGGCCGGTTGCTGCTGCCGCTTGCCAGCTCAGGAAGAGCCCGGCCACTGCGGTCGTCCAGACCGCTGCTGCCGCCGGGACCAGGCGGAGGTCGTGGGCTATCGGGTGGTTGCGGGGCACTGGGGCCTGCCGTGGTCGGGAGGTCTGGGACCGGTGGGAGGTCTCGGGTCGGTGGGAGGTCTCGGGTCGGAGGTGGGGCTGCCTTGGCGCGGCCGTGGGAGCTTCGGGGGGCGTGGGCGGTGCGGGGAGTGCAGCTGCACCTGGGGGCGTCTGGCGGTGGGGTGGTGCCAGGCGGTGTCGATGCGGGAGGGGCGGGTGATGCGGACTGAGGGCATGGCTGACTCCGGTTGGTGAGATGGGGCAGGTGGTGGTGGAAGCGGGTGGGCGGGGAGTGGTGGCGGTAGGTGGTGACGGTGGACGGCAGGTGGTGGCGGCGACTGGTGGAAGCGGTGAGTGGGGAGCGGTGGCAGTAGGTGGTGACGGTGAACGGCAGGTGGTGGCGGCGGCAGGTGGTGCGGCGAGGGGTGGCGGTGCCGGTAGGCGGTGTTGGGCGGCGAGTGGCGGCAGCGGTAGGTGCCGGTAGGCGGCGGTAGGGGTGCCGGTAGGCGGCGGTAGGGGTGCCGGTAGGCCGTGCTGGTGCCGGTAGGCCGTGGCGGTACACGGCGGGGTGCCCCAGCGGGGTTGTGTGGCGGGGAGGGTGCGACCGGGACTGAACGCTCAGCGGCGTTGTGCCGTGGGGGGCGGGCGAGTCGGTCGGCGACGCTGGGCTGAGGTTCGGCTTGCGGTGCTTCAAGTGGTGTTGGAGTCGCGAGGCCGGAACTCGTTGGGGGGTAGGGGTTTACGGGCGGTGCACGGTTGCTGCGCAGATTCGGCACGGGTGTTGCATCAGGACCGGCGGGACTGTGAGCGGAGCGGGTGGGGACGGGCTTGGCGGGGGTGGGGGCGCGGCGGCGTTCCGTAGGTGGCGGAGGGCTGTCGCCAGTGGGCGCGGGCGGCGGTGGGGTGGGGTTTGGGAGTGGTGGAGGGGGAACGCCAGGGACAGCGGGCGGGTTAGGTGGGTGTGGTCTGCCGGCTGTGGGTGTTGGGCGGTCAGGTGGCGGTATTGGGCCTTTGTGCGGTGGTAGAGGGCCAGGGCCTTGGTGGCGAGGGTCATGTGTGGACCAGGTCGGCGAGTTTGGCCAGTTTCGATTCGCCGATGCCCTCCACGTCGCGTAGCTGGTCCACTGAGGCGAACGGGCCTTTGCGGGTGCGGTGGTCGACGATGCGTTGAGCCGTCACCGGACCCACGCCGGGGAGGGCGTCCAGTTCTGTTGCCGAGGCGGAGTTCAGGTTCAGCTTCGGCTGGGTGCCGGCTGCCTGCGCCGCCCCTGCCTGGGGCGGGGGTGGGATGCCCACCGCTATCTGTTCGCCGTCGGTGAGTTTGCGGGCCAGGTTCAGGTTGTGGAGGTTCGTGCCCGGCTTCATGCCTCCGGCCAGGCGCAGGGCGTCGGCGACCCTGGCACCCGACGGCGCGGTCACGAGGCCTGGGCTGGCCACCTCGCCGACCACGTTCACGACCAGTTCGGGAGCCGGTGCGGAGGTGCTCACCAGCGCCAGGTCCGGGGCTGGCTCGGCGGCGGGGCTCTGCCACCAGCTGCCCAGGCCTATCACCGTGCACGCCACGGCCACACCGACGGCGAGCAGGCCACGGCGTGGAAGGCGCGGTAGGCGAAAGCGGCGAGCGGGCGAGCCGTGTTCGTCCGAGTCCTCTGATCGTGTGTAGACCAGGGTCGGGTCGGCTCTCACCTTGTCGGCCAGGGCGGCCAGGCGTTCGGTCGGGAGGGAGTCCTGGTGGGAGCGGGGGAACATGCGAGCGACGTTACGGAGCGGGGCGGGCGGGGAGGTGGGGTGAGCTCCGGGGCTGTGGATTACTCGCGGGTTGTGGACAGGTCGCGATCACTCGTGGTGCTGGGACGGGGAATTGTCGGGGGTCTGTGGGAGGCTGTCGGGTCCTCCCGGCAGCACCACGACGCCCAGCACGCCTGGACCGGTGTGCGCGCCGATCACCGCGCCCACCTCCGAGATCACGCATCCCGTCGAGCCGGGCAGCCGTTCGTCCAGGCGCGTCGCCAGTTCGGCGGCGCGTTCGGGAGCGGCCAGGTGGTGCACGGCCAGTCCGACGGGGCCATCACCCGCCGCGGCCGCCGCCAGGTCGACCAGGCGGCCCACCGCACGGCTCATCGTGCGCACCTTCTCCAGCGGCACGATCCGGCCGTCATCCATGTGCAGCAACGGTTTCACTGCCAGCGCGGTGCCCACCAGCGCCGCCGCCGTGCCGATCCGACCGCCCCGGCGCAGGTGGTCCAGCGTCTCGAGGCAGAAGAACATCCGCGTCTGGTGGGCGGCCGAGGTAGCAGCGTCCTCGACCTCGGCGTGCGAGCGTCCGGCAGCGACTGCGGCACACGCGCGCAACACCGAGAACCCGAGCCCCATGCCCGTGGACCGCGAGTCGACGACGCGAACCCGGGAGGGATCGATCTCCTCGGCAGCGAGCCGTGCGGCCTCCCACGTCCCGGACAGCTCACGAGAGAGATGCACGGACACGACCGCGTCCGACGACGACAGCACCTCGCGGTACACGGACGCCATCTCGCCGGGAGTGGGACGTGAGGTCGTCACCCGGCGGTGCTCGGCGAGAGCGCCGGCCAGCTCGAAAGGACCGAAGTCGACGCCGTCGAGGCGTCCGGCACCGTCCACCGCGACGTGCAGCGGCACGACGGTGATCGCATGGCGCTTCGCGAACCCCTCGGGCAGGTATGCCGTGGAGTCGGTGACGATGGAGATGCGCACGAGCGACGAGCCTACGGGGCTCACTCCTCCGAGGGACTCAACGCCACGGACGAGATCAAGGCGGCCATCGCCTTGCCCACCGACTCGTGGCCCTCCCAGCCCCAATGCATCCCGTCCGGATTCCCGGCACCCGACCGCACGTGCTCCCCGATCACCGTCGGCAGGTCGAGCAACGGCACCCCCGCACCCGCGGCCCATCCACGCACGGCAGCAACCGCAGCCGCGTGCCCTTGATGCGCGTAGGCATACGTAGCCGCGCGGTGCACCGACGGCACGATCCCGACCGCCGGCATCGTGTACTGGAGATTGCGAACGGACTGCAGCATGTCCCGCAGGTAGCGCGCGGTCAGCGCGGGAGGCAGCGACGCGCGCGTGTAAGGCGCCAACCGGGGCTGCACGAACTGATAGCGCGCACGAACCCAACGCCGCAGCCAGTCCGGCCGCACATAACGCAGTCCCTCGCGCAGATACGTCGGCAACGGCGAGGGCAGCGTGTCCATGCTGCCCACCGCGAACACCAGCACGTCCGTACGAGGCAGCAACGACCAGATCCGCGGATCCCCCGTCAACGCCCACCAGGCGTCCCGCGCCGTCCACCCGAACCCGGCCGCCAGCTCCGCGGAACCACCCAGCGCCTCGGCACAGATGTTGTGCCACAGGCGTGGGTGGTCAGCGGGCAACGGCCCCGAGGGGCCGAAGAACGACAGCGAGTCCCCGAGGACGAGCAGTCTCAACGCGTGGTGCCCGCGTTGTACGACGTCAGCCGCCAGAGGTCGTTGCGCCGGGTGAACACGGTCCAGTGGCAGTTCGAGATGCCGCCGAGCTGCGACCAGTTCTCCACCGGCAGGCCGAGCAGCCGTCCGGTCAGGGCGCTGATCAGACCGCCGTGCGCGCACAACAGGACTGTTCCGGAGAACTCCGCGTCCACCTCGTGCACGACCTGGATGGCCCGCTCGGCGACCTCGACGCGCGACTCGCCGTCCGGCGGCGCGTAGGTCGGGTCGGTGCGCCACACCCTGACCGCGCCCGGCCACTCCTGCTCGACCTCGGCGACGTTCAGGCCCTGCCACTTGCCCAGGTGGGTCTCGCGCAGCCGCTCGTCGATCCGCAGCGGCACGTCCGTCGACGTCGTGAAGACGCCGGCGGTGTTGCGCGCGCGTTGCAGGTCGGAGGCCACGACGATCTCCGGTTCGAACCCGGCGAGCACCGGGACGGCGAACCTGGCCTGGTTCAAGCCGGTCTCGGTGAGCGCCGAGTCCAGATGACCCTGCAGACGACCGGTCGCGTTGTAGTCGGTCTCACCGTGCCGCCACAGCACGAGCCGGCTCAGGGCCATCAGCTACCTCTATTCAGCCGTGGACTCGGCAGGGACGTCCGCTACGAACTCGATCTGCGGGCAGTCCTTCCACAACCGCTCCAGGCCGTAGAAGCTGCGCTCCTCGACGTGCTGCACGTGCACCACGACGTCGATGAAGTCCAGCAGCACCCACCGGCCCTCGCGGGCTCCTTCGCGGCGCACCGGCTTCTTGCCGGCCTCCCGCAGCTTCTCCTCGATGTTGTCGACGATCGCGCCGACCTGCCGCTCGTTCGGAGCGGACGCGATCACGAACACGTCCGTGATCACGAGCTGGTCGGAGACGTCGAGCACCGTCACGTCGTGCGCCTTCTTGTCTGCCGCTGCGTTCGCCGCGACCAGCGCCAGCCGTCGTGCCTCGTCGGTGGCTGCCACGTCACTCCTCTGACTTCCGGCGGGCGTCGATACGCCCACACGAGTTACTGAGGGTACCGGCGCCCGCCAACGGGTACTTCACACGCGGGCATGACGAAGGCCACCTCAGCGCCCTGAGGTGGCCTTCACCTGCGCCGATGCTTAGAGCGGGCGGACCTGCTGGGCCTGCGGGCCCTTCTGGCCCTGACCGACCTCGAACTCGACCTTCTGGTTCTCTTCGAGCGAACGGAAACCCTTCGACTGGATCTCCGAGTAGTGCACGAAGACGTCCGCCGAGCCGTCGTCGGGCGCGATGAAGCCGAAGCCCTTTTCAGCGTTGAACCACTTCACGGTGCCAGTAGCCAAAGTCTTGCCTTCCACGAACCAGCAACAACCCGCTGATTGTTGCTCCCCGCGCGCTCGGATGCACGCAAAATCCACTCGAAGGTGGTTACGACTCGGAGTACAGGCCTGTTTTTGCGATGTACTGGACTACTCCGTCCGGCACCAGGTACCAGACCGGCTGACCGGACGCAGTCCTTGCGCGACAGCCAGTTGACGAAATGGCCATGGCCGGGATCTCGACGAGCGACACCGAACCGGGCGGTAGGTGACGGTCGTTCAGCACGTACCCCGGACGGGTGACTCCGATGAAATGCGCGAGGTCGAACGCGTCCGCCGCGCGTTTCCACGACAGGATCTGTTCCAGGGCGTCCGCACCCGTGATGAAGAACAGCTCGGAGTCCGGGTACTGCTTCTTGAGGTCCGTGAGCGTGTCCACGGTGTAGGTGGGGCCGTCGCGGTCGATGTCGACCCTGCTGACCGAGAAATGGGGGTTCGAGGCCGTGGCGATGACCGTCATCAGGTAGCGGTCCTCGGCGGCGGAGACCTCCCGCGACGCCTTCTGCCAGGGCTGACCCGTCGGCACGAAGATCACGCGGTCCAGGTCGAACCGGTCCTGCACCTCGCTGGCGGCCACCAGGTGGCCGTGGTGGATGGGATCGAACGTGCCACCCATGACGCCGATGCGCATCGAATCAGCCTAGACCGGCGTCAGGCCGCTCCCGAGACCTGACGCCGGTCGTGCTGATCACACCGCACGGCTCAGGGGGAGGACGAGCCGTTCGGGTCGCGGCTTACCCCGAAGCAAAGCCGCGCGCACTGGAGGAACGCGCGGGCACCTCCCCCATTACGCAGGTCGGACCAAGATTTTTCCTCACCAGGCCACGACGAGCTTCACCGGGCCTCTGACCAGCGAACCCTTGCGGAATTCGACGGGTTCGGCGAGCCGCAGACCGGGCATGCGATGCAGCAACGCGCCCAGCGCGACCTGCAACTCCATCCGGGCGAGTTGCGAGCCGAGGCAGAAGTGGATGCCGTGCCCGAACTGCATGTGCTGGCCGACCTCGCGCTCCACGTCCAGTTCGGCGCTGTTGGCGTACATCGCCTCGTCGCGGTTCGCCGACGACACGACCACCAGCACGGCGTCGCCTTCCTTCACCAGCGCGTTGCCGACCTGGACGTCCTCGGTCGCGATGCGGGTGAATCCCGCGCCGCTGCCCAGCGGAATGAACCGCAGCAGTTCCTCGATGGCGTTCGGGAGCTTCTGGGGGTCGTCCTGGAGGCTCTTCATGGCTTCCGGGTGCTCGAACAGGGTCACGACGCTGTTCGAGAGCATGTTCGCCGTCGTCTCGTGGCCCGCGACCAGCAACGTGATGCCGAACCGGACGAGCTCGTCCTCGCTCAGCCTGTCCTCGTTGTCGCGTGCGGCGACGAGCGCGCTGATCAGGTCGTCCGTCGGGTTCGCACGGCGCTTGGCGATGAGGTCGACGAAGTAGGCGTGCAACTTCATCACGCCGTGCATGGCCTCTTCAGGCGTGTGCCCGCCGACCGTGGCCAGCACCAGGTTCGACCACGTGCGGAACTCGTCGCGGTCCTCGAACGGCACCCCGAGCAGCTCGCAGATGATCGTGATCGGGAACGGCATGCTGAAGCCCTCGACCAGGTCACCGGGGTTGTCCAGGCGGTCGAGCAGGTCGTCGACGATCCGCTGGGCGCGCGGGCGCAGTTCCTCGATCCGGCGCACCGTGAACGCCTTGGACACCAAGCGGCGCATGCGCGCGTGGTCCGCGCCATCGTGCGTGAGGATCGACCCGCCGGGCGCGATGAGGGGCTGCATGCGAGGCACGTCCTGGGCGACCGTGCGCTCACGGCTGAATCTCGGGTCGCCCAGGACGAACTTCGTCTCTTCGTAGGACGTGACGAGCCAACCCTCGCCGCCGTACGGGTACGTCACGCGCGTGACGGGCTCATCACGCCGTAGACGTTCATAGGTCGGATCGAGGTTCAGGCCGTCAGTTTCGGAGAACGGATAGGTGGGAGCCATGTCTCCGAACGTAGAGCTACGCCTTCGGGCGGGTGTGGCCTTCGCCCCACACGACCCATTTAGAGGAAGTCAGCTCGGTCAGGCCCATCGGACCGCGGGCGTGCAGCTTCTGGGTGGAGATGCCGATCTCCGCGCCCATTCCGAACTCCGCGCCGTCCGTGAAGGCCGTGGAGGCGTTGACGAACACCGCCGCCGCGTCCACACGAGCCGTGAACCTGCGTGCTGCTGTGACGTCCTTCGTGACGATGGCCTCGCTGTGGCCGGAGCCGTACGTCGCGATGTGCTTCACGGCGTCGTCCAGTGAGTCGACGACCTTCGCGGCGATGTCGAGGCTCAGGTACTCGGTGCCCCAGTCGTCGTCGTTCGCGGCGACCACGTCGGCCTGCTGTGCGAACTCCTCGTCGCCGTGGATGGTCACGCTCTCCTGCTGCAACGCCTTGGTGATGCGCGGGACGAACTCGTGCGCGACGTCCTTGTGCACCAGCAGGGACTCCGCCGCGTTGCACACGCTCGTGCGCCGCGTCTTGGCGTTGAGGACGATCGCCTCGGCCATGTCGAGGTCGGCGTGCGCGTCCACGTACACGTGGCAGTTGCCGACGCCGGTCTCGATCGTGGGCACCGTCGCCTGCTCGACCACGGCGTTGATCAGGCCCGAACCGCCACGCGGGATCACCAGGTCCACCAGGCCGCGGGCGGTGATGAGGTGGGTGACGGACGCGCGGTCGTGGCACGGCAGGAGCTGCACGCAGTCGGCCGGCAGGTTCACGCTTTCGAGTGCATCGCGCAGGACGGCGACGAGCGTGGTGTTGGAGTTCTCGGCGGTCGAGGAGCCCCGCAGCAGCGCGGCGTTGCCCGACTTCAGCGCGAGACCGGCGGCGTCGACCGTGACGTTCGGGCGGCCCTCGTAGACCATGCCGACGACGCCCATCGGGACGCGGACCTGCTTGAGCTCCAGCCCGTTCGGGAGGATGCCGCCGGTGATCACCTGGCCGACCGGGTCGCCCAGGCCCGCGACGGTTTCCAGGCCCACCGCGACGGCGTCGACACGGGCCTCGGTCAGGGTGAGGCGGTCCAGGATGTTGTCCGGGAGACCTGCTGCCCTGCCGGCTTCGAGGTCCTTCTGGTTGGCCTCGATGATCTCTGGCGCACGCTCGCGGAGCGCGGCGGCCATCGCGTGCAGTGCGGTGTCCTTGCTCTCACGGGTGGCGAGGACGAGTTCGTCGGCGGCGACGCGGGCGCGGCGAGCAGCGCCGTGCACCTGGTCGCGCAGGTCATCAGTCACGCCACACAGCTTACGACCTGCGACAATCACAATTGTCAGAGTGGCCTGGCAAGCTTGCTCCCCATGGACGACATCGCGTTGCGAGAACTGGCGGAGGAACGGCTGCGGGCACTGGCGGGCCCGAAGGCCGTGCTGCGCGAGGACCAGTGGACGGCGATCCACACCCTCGTGGCCCAGCGCCGCAGAGCTCTCGTCGTCCAGCGCACGGGCTGGGGCAAGTCGGCGGTGTACTTCATCGCGACGGCGTTGCTGCGTCAGCTCGGTGAGGGCCCCACGGTCATCGTGTCGCCGTTGCTCGCGTTGATGCGCAACCAGATCGACGCGGCGGCGCGGGCGGGCGTGCACGCGGTGACGATCAACTCGGCGAACCCGGGCGAGTGGGACGCCGTGCAGGAGCAGGTGGCGGCCGGCGAGGTCGACGTGCTCCTGGTGAGTCCGGAACGGCTGAACAACCCCGACTTCCGGGACGCGGTGCTGCCTTCGCTGACGGCGTCGGCGGGCATGCTCGTCGTCGACGAGGCGCACTGCATCTCGGACTGGGGTCACGACTTCCGGCCGGACTACCGCAGGCTGCGGACGTTGCTGACGGAGCTGCCACCGGGCGTGCCGGTGCTGGCGACGACGGCGACGGCCAACAACCGGGTGGTGCACGACGTCACCGAGCAGCTGGGGCTCGGCGCCGAGGAGGGCACGCTGGTGCTGCGCGGGCCGCTGGACCGCGACAGCCTGCGGTTGTCGGTCGCGCTGCTGCCGACCGCGGAGTCTCGGCTCGGGTGGCTGGCAGAGCGGCTCGACCGCATGCCGGGTTCCGGGATCATCTACACGCTCACGGTCGCGGCGGCGGACGACATCGCGGCGTTCCTCTCCTCGCGCGGTTTCGCGGTGACCGCGTACTCGGGCAAGACCGAGCCCTCGGAACGTGAACGCGCCGAGGAAGAGCTGCTGGGCAACAAGGTCAAGGCGCTCGTCGCCACCTCCGCGCTCGGCATGGGTTTCGACAAGCCGGACCTGGGGTTCGTCGTGCACGTCGGCGCCCCGTCCTCCCCGATCGCGTACTACCAGCAGATCGGCCGCGCGGGCCGTGGTGTCGAGCGGGCCGAGGTGGTCCTGCTGCCGGGCCACGAGGACAAGGACATCTGGGCGTACTTCACGTCGCTGGCGTTCCCGCCCGAGGTGGTGGTGCGGCAGGTGCTGTCCGCACTCGACGGCGCGGGCAGGCCGCTCTCGACGGCGGCGCTGGAGCCGATGGTCGAGCTGTCGCGCGGCAGGCTCGAGGTGGTGCTGAAGGTCCTGGACGTCGACGGCGCGGTCCGGCGGGTGAAGGGCGGCTGGGAGTCGACGGGCCTGCCGTGGGAGTACGACGGTGAGCGGTACGCGCGCATCGCGGAGGCGCGCAAGGCCGAACAGCAGGTGATGGTCGACTACCTGCGCACCGACACGTGCCGGATGAAGTTCCTGCAGGACCAGCTCGACGACCCGACCTCGCACGAGTGCGGCCGCTGCGACAACTGCACCGGCGAGCGGCTCTCGGTCGAGGTGTCCGAGGTGGCGGCGGAAGCGGCCCGCGAACGGCTGCTGCGCCCCGGCCTGGACGTGGCGCCGCGCAAGATGTGGCCGACGGGCATGAACGCGATCGGCGTCCCGCTGTCCGGCAAGATCCCCGCGACCGAGGTGGCGGCCACGGGCCGGGCGCTGGGCCGCCTCACCGACATCGGCTGGGGCAACAGGCTGCGTGACCTGCTCGCGGACGGCGCCGACCGCGAGATCCCGGACGACGTGTTCGCGGCGTGCGTGAAGGTGCTGACGGCGTGGAACTGGGACGAGCGGCCGGTCGGCGTCGTGACGGTCGGCTCGCGCCGGCGTCCGCAGCTGGTCGGCAGTTTCGGCCAGAAGATCGCGTCGATCGGGCGGCTGCCGTTCCTGGGCACCGTGTGGCTCGGTGAGTCGACGCATCGTGCCAACTCCGCGCAGCGCCTCGCCGGGCTGGTGCGGGCCGGCGAGACACCGGACGTGTCCGGTGTGGACGGTCCGGTGTTGCTGGTGGACGACCACATCGACACCGGCTGGACGATGACGGTGGCGGCTCGGATGCTCAGGAAGGAGGGGGTGTCCGCCGTGCTGCCGTTCGCGCTGGCGGTGACGAACTGACTCCTGCCGGGGCCGCCCGGCGTGGACCCGCGAGCAGTGGCGGGACGTGAGCCGTTCGGAGTCACGCGAGGAAACCGCTCGTGTGGCACTGTCAGCGCCATGACTCCGGACGTCGTGCGGTACCGGCAGGCCGATCTCCTCTCGGCTCTGCACCGGCGGTTCGGGCCGGTCGTGCGGATGGGCCCGTACACCTACCTCCTCGGGCCCGAGGCGAACCGGTTCGTGTTCGCGCACTCCGAACTGTTCGAGGTGGAGCGGGCATTCCAGTCGCTGGTGCCGGTGGACGGGCCCACGTCGTTGATCGTCAGCGACGGCGAGGACCACAAACGGCGGCGCCGGTACGTGCAGCCGGCGTTGGCGCATCGGCAGATCGCGAGTTACGAGCCGGTCATGCGGGCCAACGCCGAGGCGACGATCGACGCGTGGCGGCCGGGCGAGACCGTCGACGCGTACCAGGAGTTCCGCCGGGCCATCCGGCGCAGCACGATCCACGCGTTGTTCGGCGAGGAACTGGCGCAGGAGTCGGACTTCTTCGGCGCGCACCTGCAGGTGCTGATCAACCTGATCGACCGCAACCCGGCGGTCGTCACGCTGCTCCGGACGATGCGGACTCCGGCCTGGCGCAACGCGATGCGGGCGCGCAGGGCCGTGGACGCGCGGGTGTACCGGGCGATCGAGGAGACGCGTCAGGGCAAGACGGCCGGTGACGTGCTCGCTGCTCTCGTGCAGGGTGACGGGCTGAGCGACCTGGAGGTGCGCGACCAGATCGTCACGCTGATCGCGGCCGGGTACGAGACGACCAGCGGCGCGATGGCGTGGGCGGTGTTCAACCTGTTGCGGCACAACGGGGTCTGGGAGCGGGCGCGCGAAGACGACGAGTACCTGGCGAACGTCGTCAACGAGACGCTCCGGCTCTACCCACCGGCGGTCGTCTCGGCACGGGTCGCGACGCAGGAGTTCGAGTTCGCCGGGAAGAAGATCAGGCAGGGCACGTTCCTGCTGTACAGCCCGTACGTCACGCATCGGCTGGCCGAGGTCTTCCCGGACCCGCTGAAGTTCGACCCCGACCGCTGGGAGGCCAAGCCGGCGCCGCACGAGTTCCTGCCGTTCGGCGGTGGCCCGCACCGCTGCATCGGTGCCGGTCTCGCCACCACCGAGCTGACCGTGATGCTGAAGGTGTTGCTGCAACGGCCGAAACCCGAACTGCTCCCCCAGCGCCTGACGCCGACCGGTCTCGCCGCGATGCGTCCGAAGAACGGTCTCAGAATCCGAGCAGCAGGATGACCGTCGCCCCGATGCAGGCGACGGCGCGCACGTGGTTCCAGAGCGTCCACGTGCGCAGGTAGGCAGGCCAGTAGGCGTCGTCGGTCCGTTCGAGACGGTTGTTCATCGGCACGTTGACGACCATCGTGAGCAACAGGCAGCCGACGATGTAGAGCAGGCCGCCGACGATCCTTCCCTGGAAGACCTCGATGCCGCACAGGACCGCGGTGCCGAGGAACAGCAGCAGGAACACCGGGTTCTGGATGCGCGCGTTGATCCGGCGCATGGCGGCGCGGGCGTCTGCGGCGGGCAGGTCCGCGAGGCCCGGCATGACGGCGACGGAGAAGGCGAAGAACACACCGGCCATCAGACCGGTGGCAGTGACTGCGATCAGCGTGAGTGTCCCCATGGCAGCAACTCTGACCTGCCGACGACGGACTCTCAATGACAATTCATCGCGCAGGCTTGCTCGTTCGTCCAGAATCAACGGCATGACGGACGCGCTGGGCGAGGCACTGCACCTGTTGAGGATGTCCGGCACCTTCTACTGCCGCAACGAACTCACCGAGCCGTGGGGCGCGACGATGCCCGACATGGCGGACTGCCTGTGGTTCCACGTGCTGACCAGCGGTCAGTGCGACGTCGAGGTCGACGGCCAGGTCATCTCGCTCGAACCCGGCGACGTGCTGCTCGTGCCGGGCGGGCAGCGCCACCGGCTGTTCCACGGCGACGCAGAGACGCCGCTCGTCACGACGCTGCCGCACGAGTTCGAGACGGAGAACTACGCGATCCTGCGGCACGGTGGCGGCGGTGCGGTGACGCACCTCGTGTGTGGTGCGGTCCGCTTCGACCATCCGGCCGCGAAGCACCTCGTCAACGTGCTGCCGAACGTGCTGTACGTGCGCCGCGCCGACGACATGCGCGCCACGATCGACCTGATGGCCATCGAGTCACAGGCGGTGCGCCCCGGCGGTGAGGCGGTCATCACCAGGCTCGCGGACGTGCTGGTGATCCAGACGATCCGCTCGTGGCTCGCCAACGACCCGGCCGCGCGCACGGGCTGGCTCGGCGCGTTGCAGGACCAGCAGATCGGGCAGGCGCTCGCGCTGATCCACCGCGACCCAGCGCAGCCGTGGACCGTCGAACGCCTCGCGCACCAGACCGCCATGTCCCGGTCGGCGTTCGCGGCGCGATTCACCGAACTCGTCGGCGAGCCGGCCATGCGCTACGTCACGCGGTGGCGCATGCACGTCGCGATGAACCGCCTCAAGGACCGAGACAGCACGGTCAGCGAGATCGCCCGTGGCCTCGGCTACGAGTCGGAGGCCGCCTTCAGCCGCGCGTTCAAACGGATCGTGGGGATGTCACCCGGTCAGGCGCGGGCAGGCTGAATCAGGTCCCAGCGGTTGCCGTAGAGGTCCTCGAACACGGCCACGCGGCCGTAGACCTCGTCACGTGGCTGCTCCCGGAAGTACACCCCGAACTCGGTCATGCGGGCGTGGTCGCGGTCGAAGTCGTCGGTGTTGAGGAAAAAACCGACCCGGCCACCGGTCTGGTCGCCCACTCGTGCCTGCTGCTGACCTGTGTCAGCCTGTGCCAGCAGCAGCGACGTCCCCTCCCCCGCCGACACCACGACCCAGCGCTTGTCGCCCTGAGGAATGTCCTCGACCAGCGTGAACCCGAGACCGTCCACATAGAAGCGGATCGCCTCGTCGTAGTCGCGGACAACCAACGTCACCAACCCAATAGATCGCACGGCGATGAGTATCAACGACGAGAGAGGTCTACTCGCACATGGCTGACTCACTCGTGCTCTTGCACCCCGGCGGTGCGGACCCCTCGGCGTTCGGACCGCAGTTCGACGCTCTGGCTGATTTCGCCCTGCACGCACCACATCGGACCGACCAGGCCACTCAGGACCACACCGAGATGGCTCACGAGACCATCGAGTTCCTCGACCGGACCGGGCCCGCCCACCTGCTCGGGTGCAGTGACGGCGCCACCGTGGCGTTGCTCACCGCCGTGCTCAGACCCGACCTCGTGCAACGGCTTGTGGTCGTGTGCGGCGTCTACCACCACGACGGCTGGGACCCGGCCACGGAACTGACTCCGATGCACCACCGGTCGCCCACCCTGACCGAGACCGATCTCGCCAAGCTCCAGAACCGGACGCTGATCATGATCGGCGACGACGACGAGGTCAGGCTGGAACACGCCACGGCCATGTACCGGGCGCTGCCCAACGTCGAGTTGGCCGTCGTTCCCGGCACGTCACACGGGCTGCTGCACGAGAAACCCGCGCTGTGCAACGCGATGATCGTCGACTTCCTGGCCAACGAGCCAACCCAGACATATGCACCAATACGGCGCGCCAGCGCATGATGGGCAGCCCCGCGCTGGACTAGTTGCTCGTTCCAAGCACTGTATGTGATTGGGTGCCTCTATGGCGGTTACATCGGAGAAGCATCGACTGCCCGTACGCACGCTCGTCGCGTCAAGCGCCGGCAACGCGGTGGAGTGGTACGACTGGGGCATCTACACGGCCTTCAGCATCTACTTCGCCACGCAGATCTTCCCTGCGGGCAACGAGGCCGCCGCGCTGCTGAGCACCTTCGCGACGTTCGCACTGGCTTTCTTCTTCCGCCCGCTCGGCGGTTATCTGCTCGGCCGGTTCGCGGACCTCAAAGGACGCCGGACCGCGATGCTGTTCACGATCGTGCTGATGTCCGGCGGATCGGTGATGATCGGCCTGCTGCCGACGTTCGAGCAGGTCGGCTGGCTGTCCCCGGCGCTGCTGGTGCTCGCCCGCATCGCACAGGGCATGGCACTCGGCGGCGAGGTGTCGAACGCGTCGGCCTACCTGGCGGAGATCGCGCCGGCCTCCCACCGCGGCCGGTACTCGTCGTTCTTCTACATCTCGACCGGCGCGGCGGTGCTGATCGCGTCGCTGCTCGGGTTCTTCCTGTCGCGCAACCTCGACAAGGCCGCGATGGCCTCCTACGGCTGGCGCGTGCCGTTCCTGATCGGTGGCGTGCTCGGACTGGTCGGGTTGTGGCTGCGGCGGGAACTCAAGGAGACCGAGCAGTTCGAGGAGAACAAGGCCAAGGCCGAGAGCCTGCGCAACCCGCTGAGGATGACGCTGAAGGAGCACCCGAAAGCGGTCGGGCAGCTCATCGGCATCACGCTGCTGTCGACGCTGAGCTTCTACACCTTCTTCAGCGCGCTGACGCCGTTCGCGGTGAAGAGCAAGGGCGCCAACGACATCGACGTGTTCCTGGCGCTGTCGATCGGCACCGTCGTGTTCATCGCGCTGCAGTACCCGATGGGGTGGACGGCCGACCGCTACGGCCGCAAACCGCAGATGCTCGTGTGGTCGGCGGCGATGGCGTTGCTGGTGGTGCCACTGTCGACACTGGTCAAACCGGGCCTGGCGAACCTCGTGGTCGTGTTCGCGGTGGGACTCGGCCTCTACACGGCGATCACGTCGATCGCGCCCGCGATCATGAGCGAGCTGTTCCCGACCGAACTGCGCGGCCTCGGCATCGGCGCCTGGTACAACCTGACCGTCGCCGTGTTCGGCGGCACCGCCCCGCTGGTCATCCAGGCCGTGGGCGGCACCGTCTTCTTCTGGTACGTCGCGGTCGCCGCGGTGATCACGTTCCTCGTCGTCCTGACGCTGCCGGAGACGAAGGGCGTCGAGCTCACCTAGTCAGCGGCACCAGATCGTCCGCGTGCACGACCTCACGGCGGTGTTCCAAAGCCAGGTCGTGGCTCTTGCGGCCGATCAACGACGGCAGCTCCGCCGAGTCGTACCCGACCACACCACGGGCCACGACCTCGCCCGAGAGACTGACCAGCTCGACCACGTCGCCCGCCTCGAAGTCGCCGTCCACGCCGGTGATCCCGGCCGCGAGCAACGACCGGCGGCGGCCCACGACGGCGGCGACGGCGCCGTCGTCGAGGTGCAGGCGGCCGCTGGCGTCGGTGGCGTACCCGAGCCAGAAGCGGCGGGCGGTGAGACGGGAACCCGTTGCGGCGAAAGCGGTTCCGACGTCGGCCGTGGTCAGGGCGCGACCTGCCTCGGTGGCGCCGGTGAGCAGCACCGGGATGCCCGCCGACGACGCCAGGCGGGCGGCGGCGAGCTTCGAGGCCATGCCACCGGTGCCCAGACCGGACGCGCCGGGAGCGGTGGCGTTCACGCCGTCCACATCGGACGCCGAGGCGACCTCGGCGATGCGCACGGACCCCGGCTTGCGCGGGTCACCCGAGTAGAGGGCGTCCACGTCGGAGAGCAGGAACAACGCGTCGGCGCCGACCAGGTGGGCCACCAGGGCGGCCAGCCGGTCGTTGTCGCCGAAGCGGATCTCCTCGGTGGCCACGGTGTCGTTCTCGTTCACGACCGGAACGGCTCCCAGGGCCAGCAGCCGGTCGAACGTGCGCTGCGCGTTGCGGTAGTGGGCTCGGCGCACCACGTCGTCGGCGGTCAGGAGGACCTGGCCGACCGTCAGGTCGTAGCGGCCGAACGAGTTCGCGTAGGCGTGCGCGAGGGTGAGCTGCCCGACACTCGCGGCGGCCTGCTGGGTGGCGAGGTCACGCGGACGACGGGAGATCTTCAACGGCGCCAGGCCTGCCGCGATCGCGCCCGAGGACACGAGCACGACCTGGCTTCCTGCGGCGGCACGGGCGGCGAGGGCGTCGACCAGCGCGTCGAGACGCGCCGGGTCGAGGCCACCTTCCGCTGTGGTCAAAGAAGAAGAACCGACCTTGACCACGATGCGGTTCGCCGAGGCGACCGCGGTTCGAGCTTGTGAGACCACGGGGGCCGTCACGGTTTTACTCCTCGTCGAAGTCGTCGCCGTACTCACCGGGCGCGCGGCGGGCCTTCTTCAGGGCCTTGCGCTCGTGGGCGCCGATGCGGTCGTTGCGCTCGAGACGGATGTCCGTGCCTCGCCCGGTCATCGTCATCGCGATGCCGGCCGGGGTGGTCGGTTCCCAGTCGAAGATCAGGTCGCCGATGGTGACCTGGCAACCGGGGACGGCGCCCATCTTCACGAGCTTCTCCTCGACGCCCAGCCTGTTGAGGCGGTCCGCGAGGTAACCGACGGCTTCGTCGTTGGAGAAGTCGGTCTGGCGGATCCAGCGCTCGGGGCGTTCGCCCTTCACGATGAAGCCACCCTCGACCGAGGGGTCCTCGGTCACGGTGAAGCCCTGGTCGTCCACGGCGGTCGGCCGCAGCACGATTCGGGTCGATTCCTTCTTCGGCTTGGAGGCGCGGTACTCGTTCACGACCTCGGCCAGCTTGAACGTCAGCTCGCGCAGGCCCTGGCGGGACACCGTCGACACCTCGAAGACCGGCAGGCCGCGGGCCTCGATCTCGGGGCGGACGATGTCGGCGAGGTCCTGGGCGTCCGGGATGTCGACCTTGTTGAGGATCACCACGCGCGGGCGGTCCTCGAAGTTGCCGCCGAGAGCAGGCGTGTACTCCGAGAGTTCCTTCTCCAGCGCGTCGATGTCCGCGATCGGGTCGCGGCCCGGCTCGTACGTCGCGCAGTCGACGACGTGCGCGAGAACGGCGGTGCGCTCGATGTGGCGCAGGAAGTCGAGGCCGAGGCCCTTGCCCTGTGACGCACCGGGAATCAGGCCGGGGACGTCCGCCATCGTGAAGATGGTCTCGCCCGCGGTGATCACGCCGAGGTTCGGGACCAGCGTCGTGAACGGGTAGTCGGCGATCTTCGGCTTCGCCGCGGACAGCACCGAGATCAGCGACGACTTGCCGGCCGACGGGAAGCCGAGCAGGCCCACGTCCGCGACGGACTTGAGCTCCAGCACCAGGTCCCGCGTCTCGCCCGGCTCACCGAGCAACGCGAAACCGGGCGCCTTGCGGGCCCTGGACGCGAGCGAGGCGTTGCCCAGACCGCCACGGCCACCGGCCGCCGCGATGAGCTGGGTGCCCTCACCGACGAGGTCCGCGACGATCTCGCCGGCCTCGGTCAGCACGACCGTGCCGTCCGGGACGCGCAGGATCAGGTCCTCGCCGTTCGCGCCGTCGCGGTTCGCACCGGCACCGGCCTTGCCGCTCGTGGCGGAGGCGTGCGGGCGGAAGTGGAAGTCCAGCAGGGTGTGCACCTGCGAGTCGACGACGAGGATGACGTTGCCGCCACCGCCTCCGTTGCCGCCGTCCGGGCCGCCGAGCGGCTTGAACTTCTCGCGGTGCACTGAAGCACAACCGTTGCCCCCGTTGCCGGCGGCAGCGTGGATCACCACCCGGTCTACGAAGCGGGCCACGGTACTACTTCCCTTCAAAAGACTGCGGACAAACAACGAGGGGCGGAGCCGGATGACCGGGCCCGCCCCTCGCAGAGGTCTAACTACGTTCCAGGAGCGGTCTTTCTCAGACCGCGACCGGAACGATGTTGACGGTCTTGCGACCGCGCTTCGAACCGAACTCCACCGCACCCGGCAGCAGGGCGAACAGCGTGTCGTCCTTGCCGATGCCGACGCCGACGCCGGGGTGGAACTTGGTGCCGCGCTGGCGGATCAGGATCTCGCCGGCCTTGACGACCTGACCGCCGTACCGCTTCACGCCCAGGTACTGAGCGTTGGAGTCACGGCCGTTGCGGGAACTGGATGCACCCTTTTTGTGTGCCATGAGAAGTCAGGTCCTCACTTACCGGTGATGCCGGTGACCTCGACGCGGGTCAGCTTCTGCCTGTGACCCTGTCGCTTGTGGTAGCCGGTCTTGTTCTTGAACTTGTGGATGCGAATCTTCGGGCCCTTGGTGTGCTCGACCAGCTTGCCGGTAACCGAGAACTTCGCCAGGGCAGCCGCGTCAGCGGTGACGTCAGTGCCGTCGACCACGAGCAGCGCCTGGAGGGAGATTTCGGTGCCCGGCTCGCCCTCGAGCTTCTCGACCTCGACGATGTCGCCGACAGCGACCTTGTACTGCTTGCCGCCGGTCTTGACGATCGCGTACATCAGGACGGAAGTCTCCTGCTACTCGATGGTGACGGGCCATGTGCCAGCCATTCTGGGACGGTGTTTCCACCTAAAGGCACCAGAGGAGGCACACGACAGGACCCGTCGGATGGCGGGCCGTCAACAAGGTTACGGGAGTGGGTACGCCAGGAGCAAACCGGGGTGCCCAGAACGCGTTCCCACAGGCTGTGCGGTCCCTCACATCGTTGCCCCGCAACGCAAAACCGGGGCCGCCCGCAGGCGACCCCGGTCTCACATCTCAGGCGTCAGTCCTCCTGGACCGGCGGTCCCGCGGGACGCGACACGGCGCGGCGCCTGCGCGTGGTGGTGACCACCGGCGCGGGCATCTGGACCTCGGGCTGCTTGGGCACCTCGACGACGACCGGGGCGGGTGCCTCGGTCGCGGCCGGAGCACCGGCGGCGCGCTTGGCCGCGCGACGCCGCACGCGGACCACAGGAGCCTCCACCGGGGCCGCGGGGGCCTCGGCGACGGGCTCGGGTGCGGAGACCGGTTCCGGGGCCGCTGCGGGCTCCTGCTCGGGCTCGACGGCCGGCAGGGGCCGCTGGGAACCGATGCGACCGGTCACGGCGGGCTGCTGCGCCCCGATGCGACCCGTCACGACGGGCTGCTCCTCGGGCTCGGCAGGCCGCTGGGCGCCGATGCGACCGGTGACGAGGGGCTTCTCCACGACGGGCTCGACGAGCTCGTCGACGGTCTCCTCGATCACCTCGGACTCGGTGACCACGGGCTCGAGCTCGACGGGCGCCGGGTCCTCGTGCGACACGTGACCGTTGAGCGCCTGCTCCTCGACCACGACCGCGTCGACGACGGCCTGCGGCTCCTTGTCGCGGCCACGACGACGGCGGCGACGACGGCCGTGGCCCTCGTGCTCCTGGTCGGCGGCGACGAAGTCCTCTGAGGTGTCCTCGGGCTCACCGGGCTCGAAGACCTGGACGGCCTCGGGCTCGACCGGCGTCTCGACGGCCGCCTCGACGACCTCGGTGGTCTCGGCCGCCTGCTCGCCGCCACCCTTGTTGCGGCGCGACTTGCGGCCACCGCCCTGGGCCTGCTGTTGCTGCTGCTGGCCGCCACCGCCGCCACCACCGTGCGAGTGCACGGGCTCGGTGGACACGACGACGCCACGGCCGCGGCAGTGCTCGCACGTCTGGCTGAACGCCTCGAGCAGGCCGGTGCCGACCCGCTTGCGGGTCATCTGGACGAGACCCAGCGAGGTGACCTCGGCGACCTGGTGACGCGTGCGGTCGCGGCCGAGGCACTCGGTGAGGCGGCGCAGCACCAGGTCGCGGTTCGACTCGAGCACCATGTCGATGAAGTCGATGACGATGATGCCGCCGATGTCGCGCAGCCGGAGCTGGCGGACGATCTCCTCCGCCGACTCCAGGTTGTTGCGCGTGACGGTCTCTTCGAGGTTGCCGCCAGACCCGGTGAACTTGCCGGTGTTGACGTCGATGACCGTCATCGCCTCGGTGCGGTCGATGATCAGGTAGCCGCCCGAGGGCAGCCAGACCTTGCGGTCGAGCGCCTTCATCAGCTGCTCGTCGATGCGGTACTCGACGAACGCGTCGTTGTTGCCGACGTGCTTCTTCAGGCGGTCCTGCAGGTCCGGCGCCACGTGGCGGACGTACGAGTCGATGACCTCCCACGCCTCGTCGCCCTGGACGACGAGCTGGGCGAAGTCCTCGGTGAACAGGTCGCGGACGACCTTCACCAGCAGGTCCGGCTCTTCGTAGAGCAGCGTCGGAGCCTTGGTGGAGGTGGTCTCGGACTTCTCCTTGATGACCTTCCACTGGGCCTGCAGACGCGTGACGTCGCGGCCGAGCTCCTCCTCGGAGATGCCCTCCGAGGCGGTGCGGATGATCACGCCGGCGTCCTCGGGGACGACGCGCTTGAGGATGTCCTTGAGGCGCTTGCGCTCGTTGTCCGGCAGCTTGCGGCTGATGCCCGTGGCACCGCCGCCCGGCACGTAGACGAGGAAGCGGCCGGGGAGGCTGATCTGCGTGGTCAGGCGGGCGCCCTTGTGGCCGACCGGGTCCTTGGTGACCTGGACGAGCACCGAGTCGCCGCTGGAGAGCGCCTGCTCGATCTTGCGGGACTTGCCCTCGAGACCGGCGGCGTCCCAGTCGACCTCACCGGCGTAGAGCACGGCGTTGCGGCCGCGGCCGATGTCGATGAACGCGGCTTCCATGCTCGGCAGCACGTTCTGGACGCGGCCGAGGTAGACGTTGCCCACGATCGAGCCGCTGCCCGACGAGGTGACGAAGTGCTCGACGAGCACGCCGTCCTCGAGCACGCCGATCTGGGTGCGGTCGCCGCGCTCGCGGACGACCATCGTGCGGGCCACGGCCTCGCGGCGGGCCAGGAACTCGGCCTCGGTCAGCACCGGGGCACGGCGGCGGCCGGCCTCGCGACCGTCGCGGCGGCGCTGGCGCTTGGCCTCCAGGCGCGTGGAGCCCCGGATGCTGCGCACCTCGTTCTGCGCGGCCTCGGAGTCGGCCTTGTCGTCCCGTGCGTCCCGCGCCTCACGGACTTCACGCACGTGCACGACGGTGTTCGGCGGGTCGTCCTCGGCGGTGACGTCGTCGTCCGTGCCGGTCTTGCGGCGACGGCGACGGCGGCGACGGCGGGTCGAGCCCTCGTCGCCCTCGTCCTCGGCCTCGTCGGCGGCTTCGGTCTCCTCGGGGGCCTCGGCGTCCTCCGCCGCTGCCTCGTCGGACTCGTCACCGGACTCGGCGTCGGTGCCCTTGCCGCGGCCACGGCCACGACGGCCCCGGCGGCGGCGACGGCGGCTGTCCGCCTCGTCGTCACCGTCGGCGTCGGCGTCCGCGTCGGTCTCCGCCTCGGCCTCGGCGGCGTCGAGCTCGTCTGCGGCGATCTCGCCGATGGACTTCTCCTCGACGACCGGCTCTTCCTCGACCACGAACGGCGACGCGGACGCCTTGGGGCGCTCGACGGGCGTGGGTGGCAGGAAGACCGCGCTCGGCGCGGCGAAGATCGGCGCGAGCGCCGGTGCCTCGAACGCCGGGATCGCCGGGGCCTCGTAGTCCTCGGTGACCTCACCGGTGACCACGTCGTCCCAGTCCACCAGGGTCTCGGCGACCTTCAGCGCGACGTCGCGGCTGACGCTCGACTGCGCGCTGCGGGCGACCTCACCGAGGTCGGCCAGCGCTGTCATCACGTCCTTGCTGCTGACGTCCAGCAGCTTCGCCAGTGCGTGGACCCGCAACTTCTCCGGCAGGTCCGCCAGTGCCGGGCGTGCGGCAACCACGCCCTGCCCGCCGGTGACACCGGCAGGCTTTTCCTCGTTCGACATGCAGCTCCTCCACCCCCGGGCGCGTCCCGTGAGGACGCGGCCGCGCAGGGGCCTCTCTCGTCTCTTCCACCGCTTCTCGCGGCGGGAATCCTTGCCTCGCGCGCAGCGGCGTGGCGCCTCACTGGGCGCACGCTTGCGCAGGTCCCACGACGACGCCGCTGTCAGCGCCGCTCCTCCTGTATGCGCGTCCCGGCTGGACCGGACCGAACAGACAACCGTCTGCGCTCGTCAGGACTCTCTGTCCTGCTGGAGCGGGTCCACCAGCCTGCCCTCGCCGTCGAGCCTTCCCTGCGCCATCCGGGTTGCTCTCGCAGGTACCGGCGGCACGAGATCGGCCACGACGCGAAGCGCATTCAGCACGTCGTCGGGTCGCACGGTAGGCGTTACCTGCCGTACAACCGTCATGAGTATCCCACACGGTCGTGACAAAGCGGTGTCATCGTGTCCGGCGTCGCTCGAACGTGGTTCGACCAGCGCCGACACGACGGCCGGCCGCACGTCGAGCATCTTCGTGCCGTTCTTGGTGAGTCGCTCGACCTCGACGGACTCGGCCGCGAGCAGTGCGCTCACCGCCGCGGCCAGCTCTTCGGGTTCCACCCCGTCGAGCTCGATCCGCCACTCGCTCGCGTCGATGCGCTCGGTGAGGTTGCCCCCTCGAGCCTGAACGATCTCGACGACGTCGATGCCGGGCGGCAACGCCTCGTCGAGCGCGGCCCTCAACGCCACCGGGTCGAGCGTCTCGACCACCGAGACCTCGACGTACTCGGCCTCGCTGGCGACCCCGGTCGGCGCGGCGCCGACCCACGACACCTTCGGGTGAGGGCTGAACCCCTGGGAGTAGGCCATGGGCACGCCTGCCCTGCGCAGCGCACGTTCGAACGTGCGAGCGATGTCGCGGTGCGAGGTGAAACGCAACCTCCCCCGCTTGGTGTAGCGAAGGCGCAGTTTCTGCACCGCCGCGGCGGAGGGGTTGTTGGGCAGGTTGCGGCTCAGCGGTGCTCCCGAGTGGTGTTCCGACGGGTGAGCGGTCCCATCGGCGCAGGCTGTTCGTCCATGAGGACGGTACCGTGAACCTGATTCAGAACGTTCAGCTTGTCTAGATCGTTGCGCGTGGCTACGGTCCGGCTGACTGGACGCCCTGCCGACCTGGAGGTCACTGGTGCCTCTGCCCCACCGCGCCCGAGCGGCGGCGATGACCGCACTGCTCGTGGCCGGGTGCATGGCGGCGACCTTTCCCGCCGGCGCGGAACCGGATCCGGCACCCGCGGCGCGCACCTGCATCCAGCCCGGTCCCCTGCTGCGGTACCTGGTGGTGTTTCCGCAGGCCACACCCGCTGAGACGGCGAACGCCGAGATCACCGGGGCCTGCGGCCTGACGACGGTCTACTACCCGCAGATCTCGGTCGCGGTGGCCACCTCGCCGGACCCTCGTTTCCTCAAGCAGATCGGCCCGGATCGCGCGTACAGCGCCCAGGCCGAGAGCATCGCCAAGCGGTCGGTGAAGCGGAAGAAGGACGACACGGAGCTGTTGCGGCCCTCGGGCGTGCGCTCCGCCGAACAATGGGACATGGATCTCATCAACGCGCCGGCGGCGCACGAGATCTCCACGGGCTCCAAGTCCGTCGTCGTGGGCGTGCTGGACTCCGGTGTCGACCCCCGCCACCCCGACCTGGCCGAGGCGCTGGCGCCCGAACTGTCCGCCGGCTGCCTGACCGGCAAGCCCGACACGTCGCCCTCCGCCTGGGCCCCGACGACCTCCGCCCACGGCACGCACGTCGCCGGCACCATCGCCGCGGCGGACGACGGCCGCGGCATCACGGGCGTCGCACCGGGCGTGCGCATCGCGTCCGTGAAGGTCGTGGACGACGACGGCTTCATCTACCCCGAGTACGCGGTGTGCGGCTTCATGTGGGCCGCCTCGCAGAACATGACGATCACCAACAACAGCTACTTCATCGACCCGTACCTGTTCACGTGCCAGAGCGAGCCCGGCCAGCGCGTGATCTACGAGGCCGTGCGCCGCGCCGTGGACCACGCGACGTCGCGCAACGTGCTGACGGTCGCCGCCGCCGGCAACGCCGCCGCCGACCTGTCCCGGCCTGGGCGCGACTCGATGTCGCCGACGAACGGCGACGCGCAGACCCGTCCGGTCGACTCGACGTGCGTGGTGCTGCCGGCACAACTCAAGAACGTCGTCGGCGTGTCGGCGGTCGACTCGACCGAGACCAAGGCCGGGTACAGCTCGTACGGGCTGGGCGCGATCGACGTGACGGCGCCGGGTGGCGACCCGCGCACCCCGAACGGGTGCGTGCTGTCGACCGTGCCGACCGGCTACGACTACTCGTGCGGCACGTCGATGGCGACCCCGCACGCGGCCGGGGTGGCGGCGCTGATCGCGTCGACGCATCCGGACACCGACGCGGTGTCGCTGGGCCGCATGTTGAACGCACAGGCGTCGACGCTGGCCTGCCCCGCCGACTACGACCTGAACGGGACGGGCGTGCAGGACGCGTTCTGCACCGGGTACTCGGAGTACAACTCGTTCTACGGCCACGGGCTCGTGGACGCCCTCTCCGCCGTCACGAAATAGCTGCTTCCACGCCAAGAGGGGCCCTTCCGCAGCACGGAAGGGCCCCTCTTGGCGTGGAGCTACGGCGTGAGAGCCGGGTTCTTCACGGGCGAACCGACACCGACCGGCGAGATCGGCAGCAGCTTGCGGCCCGTCGGGCCGACCTCGATGTCCGTGCCCATCGCGGGGCAGACACCGCAGTCGAAGCACGGGGTCCAGCGGCAGTCGTCCTGCTCGCGCCCGTCGAGCGCGTCCTGCCAGTCGGCCCAGAGCCATTCCTTGTCGAGACCCGAGTCGAGGTGGTCCCAGGGCAGGACCTCCAGCTCCTCGCGCTCGCGCATGGTGAACCAGGCGAGGTCGACGCCGAGCGGCTCCAGCTGCTCGGCCGCCTTCGCGGTCCAGCGGTCATAGGAGAAGTGCTCGCTCCAGCCGTCGAACCGGCCGCCGTCGCGCCACACGGCCTCGATGACCTTGCCGATACGGCGGTCACCCCGGCTGAGCAGGCCTTCGATGAGGCTCGGCTTGCCGTCGTGGTAGCGCATGCCGATGTTGCGGCCGAGGCTGCGGTCGCTGTTCACGGCCTCGCGGAGCTTGCGGAGACGGTCGTCGACCGTGTCCGGGTCGCACTGCGGGGCCCACTGGAACGGCGTGTGCGGCTTGGGCACGAACCCGCCGATCGAGATGGTGCAGCGGACGTCGTTGCGGCCGCTCGCCTGCCGGCCCGCGCGGATGACGTTCTTCGCCATCTCCGCGATCTGCAGGACGTCCTCGTCCTCCTCGGTCGGGAGGCCGCACATGAAGTAGAGCTTCACCTGCCGCCAGCCGTTGGAGAACGCGGCCGACACCGTCCTGATGAGGTCCTCTTCGGACACCATCTTGTTGATGACGCGGCGCATCCGCTCGCTGCCGCCCTCGGGCGCGAAGGTGAGACCCGAGCGCCTTCCGTTGCGGGACAGCTCGTTCGCGAGGTCGATGTTGAACGCGTCGACCCGCGTGCTGGGCAGGCTCAGGCCCGTGTTCGTGCCCTCGTAACGGTCCGCGAGGCCCTTGGTGATCTCGGCGATCTCGCTGTGGTCCGCACTGGACAGCGACAGCAGGCCGACCTCTTCGAAGCCGGTCGCCGCCAGGCCCTTCTGGACCATGGCGCCGATGCCCTCGATGGACCGCTCGCGCACCGGGCGGGTGATCATGCCCGCCTGGCAGAAGCGGCAGCCGCGCGTGCAGCCGCGGAAGATCTCGACGCTCATCCGCTCGTGGACGCTCTCGGCGAGCGGCACCAGCGGCTGCTTCGGGTACGGCCACGCGTCGAGGTCCATCGTCGTCCGCTTGAAGACGCGGTACGGGACCCGGTCGCGGTTCGGCACGACGCGCTGGATGCGGCCGTCCGGCAGGTACTCCACGTCGTAGAACCGCGGGATGTACACGCCGCCGGTCTCGGCGAGCCTCGTCAGCACCTCGTCGCGGCCTCCGGGCGAGCCCTCGGCCTTCCAGTTCTTGACGATCTCGGTGATCTCGAGGACGGCCTCTTCGCCGTCGCCGAGCACGGCCGCGTCCACGAAGTCCGCGATCGGCTCGGGGTTGAACGCCGCGTGCCCACCGGCGACCACGATCGGGTCGTCCACGGTGCGGTCCTCGGCGTGCAACGGGATGCCCGCGAGGTCCAGCGCCGTCAGCATGTTCGTGTAGCCCAGCTCCGTCGCGAAGCTGATGCCCATCAGGTCGAACGCCTTGAGCGGACGGTGCCCGTCGACCGTGAACTGCGGGACGTCGTGCTCGCGCATCAACGCCTCGAGGTCCGGCCACACCGCGTAGGTGCGCTCGGCGAGCACGTCCGGCAGCTCGTTGAGGATCTCGTAGAGGATCATCACGCCCTGGTTGGGCAGGCCGACCTCGTACGCGTCGGGGTACATCAAAGCCCAGCGCACGGACGCCGCGTCCCAGTCCTTGACGGTCGCGTTGAGCTCCCCGCCGACGTACTGCACCGGCTTGGAGATCCGTGGCAGCAGAGGCTCCAACCTGGGGAAAACAGACTCAGCACTCACACGACCAGAGTAACGGCCCCCACAGGCGGGGGCCGAATCGCGCCTCAGTCCAGCAACAACTTCCCCAATCGCCGCGCCGCGACCACCGTTCCGACGGCCGCGAGCACCGCGAAGTACGCGACGTGACCGAGCATGCCCCAGCCGACTACGCCCAGCGTGAGACCCCGCATGAGCTCGATGGCGTGGTAGAGCGGCGTCCACGTGACCACGGCCTGCAGCCAGCCCGGGTAGACCGACAGCGGGTAGAACGTCGTCGAGAACAGGAACAACGGCAGCACCGCGAGTTGCACGAGGTCGAAGTCCTGCCACGACCTCATGAACGTCGTCGCCGCCATGCCCACCGCCGCGAACGCGAACGCCACCAGCAGCGCCGCCGGCAACGCGAGCAGCGCCCACGGCGAGAAGATCAGCCCCATCCCGAGCATGACGCCGAGGAACCCCGCCGAGTACAGCCCGCCGCGCAGCAGTGCCCACGAGATCTCGCCGATCGCGATGTCCATCGGCCCCATCGGCGTCGAGAGCATCGCGTCGTACAGCTTCACGTACTTGAACTTGAAGAACACGTTGAACGTCGCGTCGTAGACAGCCCCGTTCATCGCACTCGCGGCCAGCAACGCGGGCGCCACGAACGCCGCGTACGAGATCGGCCGCCCGTCCGGCCCGGCCACGGCGTTCACCATCTGCCCGAACCCGAGCCCGAGCGACCACAGGAACAGCATCGGCTCGAACGCCCCGCCGACCAGCACGAACCACGCGCGCCGGTTCACCACGGCCGACCGTTCGACGAGCATGCTCGCCCGCCTGCCGTAGAGCCCCGGCGGAATCACGCGCCACAGCAGCCCCACACTCGCGGGCCTGGCCTTCTCTCGTTCCAGGGTCTGCGTCATACGGCCAGCCTCCGGTGGAAGAACTTCACGCCGAGCGCGATCCCGATACCGACCAACGCGACGAGGTACACGACGTGGCCCAACGCCGGTAAGAGGTCCAACGTGCCGAACGTCGCGCCTCGCGCGAGCTCGATGCCGTGCCACGCCGGCGTGAGCCACACCAGCGGCACCAGCCAGTCAGGCAGCTGGCTGACCGGGAAGAACGCGCCGGTGAACAACGTCATCGGCATCAGCACGAACCGGAAGATGTTGTTGAACGCGTCCGGCTTGTCCAAGGTCGCGCTGTACGCCACCAACGGCGCGCTGAACGCCAGCCCGGCGAGCGTCCCAACGGGAATGGCGAGCAGGATCCCCGGCCCCGCCGCAGCTCCCAACGCGGCCGCGACCCCCACGAACACGACCGACCGCAACAACAACTGCGAGCCGATCCACATCACCTGCGAGTAGAGGACCTGCGCCGGCGTGATCGGCGTGGCCACCATCGCGACGAACGACTTCTGCCACATGAACTGCGACATGACCGGGAACGTCGACTCGAACGTGGCCCCCTGCACCGCCGTGACCACGACCAGCGCGGGCGCGAGGTACTGCAGGTACGGCACGCCACCGATCAACGCCGTCGACTGCACCTGCGACCCGAACCCCAGCCCGAGCGCCAGCAGGAACAACACGGGCGTGAGGAAGCTCGACACCGCCGTGGCGCGCCAGTTGCGCCGATACCACGTCCAGGTCTTCTCGAATCCGAACCACGAGGCCCGCAACGTCTCCATCAGTCCACCAACGTCCGGCCGGTGAGCCTCAAGAACACGTCCTCCAGCGAACTGCGCCGCACCAGGCTCTGCACCGGCTGCACCCCGTGCTCGTGGACTCTTTGGAGAGTCGCCTCCCCGTCCTTGGTGTAGAGCAAAAGCCGGTCGGGCAACACCTCGACCCGCTCCGCGAAGCGCTCCAGATCCGGTTTCTCCGCACCGGGTTGAAACCGCAGCTCCAACACTTCCCGGGTCGAGTACCGGTTGATCAGCTCACTGGGCGACCCCTCAGCGGCGATCCGCCCACCGTCCATCACCACGAGCCGGTCGCACAGTTGCTCGGCCTCGTCCATGTAGTGCGTGGTGATGATGAGCGTGACACCGTCCTGCTTGAGCCGGAACAGCCTGTCCCACAACAGATGCCGCGCCTGCGGGTCCAGCCCGGTGGTCGGTTCGTCGAGCAACAGCAACTCGGGATCGTTCACCAGCGACCGAGCAATGGTCAGCCGCCGCTTCATCCCGCCGCTCAGCGGCTCGACCTCGTGATCCCCCCGATCCGAGAGCTGCGCGAACTCCAGCAACTCCACGGCCTTCTCCCGGCACTTCTGCCGCGACATCCCGAAGTACCGCCCGTAGATCTGCAGGTTCTGCCGAACCGTCAACTCGGTGTCGAGGTTGTCCAACTGGGGCACCACCCCGAGCCGAGCCCGGATCCGGGGCCCTTCGGTCCCGGGATCCATCCCGAGAACCGACAACTCCCCACCGGTCCGCCCGGACACACACGAAATCATCCGCATGGTCGACGACTTCCCGGCCCCGTTGGGCCCGAGGAACCCGAACGCCTCCCCCCGCCGCACCTCGACGTCGATGCCCCGCACGGCCTCGAACGACCCGAAGTGCTTGGTCAGCGCCTTGGCCTCAACAAGGTTGTCCACAAGACCCGACGTTAACGAACAGGTCTGACAATTCTCGACGCAATTACGATCGCCCCATGCCCGAACTCCACTGGCCGACGGAAGCCGACGCCACCCTCCGCGCCGAGATCCACGCAGTCGTGCACGACGTGGTAGCGGCAGGCGGAGCGGTCGGCTACCACGAGCCCCCGACCTACGACCGCATCTCGACCTGGCTGGACACGGTCCTCAAACAGGTCCGAGACGGCGACGCCGCCTTCTGCACAGCCGTGGTGGACGGCACAGTGCAAGCAGTGGGCCTGTGGCGCCGCGGCTCAACGGCGGTTTTCCAGCACCGCGCCGAAGTCCAGCAGATCATGGCCCACCCGTCAGCACGCGGCCTGGGCCTGGGCAAGCGGGTGATGGAGGGCCTGGTGGCCAACGCCCAGGAGCAGGGCATAGAAATCCTCATGCTGGGCGTGCGAGGCAACAACCACGGCGCCATCGAACTGTACGAACGCCTGGGCTTCCAGGAGTGCGGCCGCATGCCGAACGCGATCGCCGTAGGAACAGAACGGTGGGACGACGTGTGGATGTACCGCCCGCTCGGCTACCCGAAGGGCACCACCCTGAACGGCGCGACAGCGGGTGGCTTGGGCAGCAGCCCGAGAAGGAACGCCTGACGTCCGCGATGCCGCAGGCGAGCCGTCCGTCTTTCGTCTTCAGCAAGCGGTCCAGGCGGTGGGGTCCCATCACGAGTCGCGCCACAGCTCTTGCTGCATGAGAGAAGGGGTGTCACACCGCCACGCTTTTCGGCGGTGTGACACCCCTTCTCTCATGTGGCCCGCTCTTGGCTCGGCTCGTGATGGGACCCCACCGCCAACGCAACCAAACTAAGCAACAGGCAGCCGCCCAACGCCACAGGCGTGCCATCTACCCGCGAGCGGCGCGGGCCCCCTGATCAGATTGCCGGGGGTCTGGGGGCAGCGCCCCCAGGGGAAGCACGCAAAGCGACCAGGCCGCCCGCAAGGTGACCACCCGCCCGGTCGCGGATCGCAAGGCGACCACCCACCGGGTCAGCGCACCGCAAACCCTCAGAGGTTCGGGAACCAGATCTTGATCTCGCGCTCGGCGGACTCGGCCGAGTCCGACCCGTGCACCAGGTTGTACTGAACCTCAGTACCGAAATCCCCACGAATCGTGCCAGGGGTGGCCTTCTCGACGGGGTCGGTCCCACCGGCGAGCTGACGGAACGCCGGCACCGCGCGAACCCCTTCCACCACCAGAGCGACCAACGGCCCACCGGTGATGAAGTCGACCAGGTCGTTGTAGAACGACTTGCCGTCGTGCTCCGCGTAGTGCTGCTCGGCGGTGGCGCGGTCGGCGGTGCGCAGCTCCAGCGCGGCGAGCTTGAGGCCCTTGCGCTCGATGCGGGCGATCACCTCGCCAACGAGACCACGGGCGACGCCATCGGGCTTGACGAGAACAAGGGTGCGCTCGGACACGGCGGTACGACTCCTCGAAGAACAGGTACGGGATGTGCACGACAGGGTAGCGAACGCCACACCTGCGATAGTGCGCAGCGTGAGTGCAAAGCACACGGGCTCCGCGGTGACCGGCGCAGCCGTCTTGTTCGTCCTACTCAGGCTCCTCGCGGTCTCCCACTACGACTGGCACACCGCGTTCGCGCTCCTGCACACCCTGGAACTGGACGACGCCCCCGGCCTGTTCCTGGGCACGTTCATGGCCGACGACCGCATCAGCACGGTCCTGCTGATGATCGTCACCCCGGCCACGTTCTTCTACTACCTCCGCACCAGGACAGACCCGGAGCGCCCCCACACGACGGCACTTCTCGCGCTGATCGTGCTCATCGCGCTGATGGTCTCCCACACCCTCACGTACCACCGCTGGTGGCTGGCGCTGGGGGCGGTGGCGATCGGCGCGGCCATGGTGCTGGCCATCCGCAACGCCCGCTGGATCCTCAAGTGGTTCGCCTGGATCCTGGCGGGCTCCGCACTGGCCGTGGCGGCGATCGTCAGCACTCCGTGGGTCCCGAAGGAACGGATCAACGACGCCCAGGAGGTCTACGTCTTCGAGACGAGCCCGGGCTTCCTGAAGGTCCTGGACGCGAAGGACCGCAAGTTCACGATCCTCCGCACCGAGGACGTCCGTGAGCGAGAAGAGCTAGCCGACCACTAGTGCACCAGAACGGGCTGATCGGACCGATCGACGGCAACCTGCCGCAGAACGAACACCGCCAGCCCGAGAGCCACCGCCACCAGCACGGCCGAGATCCAGAACGCCAGGTGGAACCCGGACGTCAACGCCTCCAACCGCCCCACCCCGGAGGCGAGCAACGACGACGTGTAACTCGTGGAGGTCGTGGCCAGCACGGCCAGCCCCAACGCGCCACCCACCTGCGCGGTCGTGTTCACCAGCCCGGAAGCCAGCCCGGCCTCGTCGTGCGAGGCACCGGACATCGCCAGCGTCATCAACGCGGGGAACGACAACCCGAGCCCGACACCCAACGGCGCCACCGCGGGCAGGATGTGCGCCACATAGGACCCGTCCACGGGCACCTGTGTGAACACGACCATGCCGACGAGCATGAACAGCAACCCGACGATCAGCATGTTGCGCTCACCGAACCGCGCGTTCAACCGAGCCGACAACGACACCGAGAACACCGCGATGGCCCCGGCAACGGGCATGAACGCCAGCCCGATCTGCAACGGCGTGTACTGCAGCACGAGTTGCATGTAGAGCGTCCCCAGGAAGAACAGCCCGAACATGCCGGCCACCATGGAGATCTGCACCAGGTTCGCGCCAGTCACGTTCCTGGAGCGAAAAACACGCAACGGCAGCAACGGCTTCGCGGCAGTCCGCTGGCGCACAACGAACCCCACCAACAACGCCACCGCCACGGCACCAAGCCCAAGCGTGTGCGCAGAGCCGAAGCCGTAGTGCTCAGCCTTCACGATCGTGTAGACGCCGAGCATCACCGCGGCCACGATCAGCAGCGCCCCAAGGACATCCGCGCCTTCACGCAGCCCAAGGCCGACGGAGTCAGGCACGAGACGCACGGCCGCGATGGCGGCCACGATGCCGATCGGGATGTTCACGAAGAAGATCCAGTGCCACGACATGCCGTCCGTCAGCACCCCACCGAGCAACAACCCCAAAGACGCACCGGCAGCGGCGACGAAGCTGAAGATGCCGATGGCGCGCCTCTGCTCGTCCTTCTCCGGGAACATCGTCACGACCATGCCCAGCGTCACGGACGTGGCCAGCGCACCGCCCGCGCCCTGCACGAAGCGCGACACGATCAGCATCTCGGCGCTCAACGACAGGCCGCACAGCAGCGAGGCCACCGTGAAGACGCCGAGGCCGATCAGGAACACCTTCTTGTGCCCGATCAGGTCGCCGAGGCGGCCCGCGAGCAGGAGCAGACCGCCGTAGGCGATCAGGTACGCGTTCACGACCCAGGCGAGTCCCGCCTGGCCGAACTTGAGGTCCTCCGCGATCGCGGGCAGCGCGACGTTCACGATCGTCTGGTCCAGCACGATCATCAACATCCCTGCGCACAGCACGATCAGCGCCAGCCAGCGCGCGTCGGTCTTCGATCCCCCTGAAGTCATAAGAGGAACCGTAACAGATAGTTTTGTACGGGACTATCTTCTACCCAACAGCATGACGCAGCGCACGTTTGCGCGGGGGCTTCTCACAGGCGACCGGGGTGCTCAACCGGCCTTCGACCAGGCGCGTCAGGCCGTTGACCATGCCTTCGCGCTCGTCGTCCGGCAACGAGCCCAGCACGCTGCCGACGACATCGGAGTACACGTCGTCCGCCTTCGCCACGATGGCGCGGCCTGCCTCGGTCACGACCACGACGCGGGCGCGCCGGTCCGTCGGCGACGGCTTGCGCTCGGCGTACCCGGCGGATTCGAGCGCGTCCATCGTCACGACCATGGTCGTCTTGTCGATGCTGATCCGGTCCGCGATCTCGGTCTGCGTGAGCTCCGCGTCCAGCGCGCTGGACAGGACGCAGCGGGCTCGCGGAGTCAGTCCGATCTCCGCGAGCCTCGCCGTCAGCTCTGTCTCGAGCGCGTGCCCCGTCCGATGCAGCAGCATCATCAGGTCAGTACACCCCGTCGTGCCCATGAGCCCACGGTAGCAAACTGATCTGGAACAAAACTATTTTCCAGCGGAACTATCGCTCCAGCACCACGACCGAACGCGCGGCACCAGCCTTCTTCTCCCTGGTGAGCGGCTTCCAGTCACCGGCGGGCAGCGTGACCGCCTGGTCCGTCGGGTAAGGGTTGATCACCACGACCAGCCCGCGACGGGCCGGATCGACGTCCGGCCCGACCGTGTCGTCGACGTGCATGACGACCAGACCGGACTGAGCGGCGGGGAACGAGACCTTCTGCTGCACCAGGTCCGCCGAGCCCAGCGAGAACAGCGGCGACGACTGGCGGATCCGCAGCAGTTCCAGCGTCGCGTCCAGCGAGGCCTTCATGTCGAACGAGGAAGGCTTCGCCAGACCCAGCAACGGCTTCGCGTACGGCCACTTCGCCTCGTTGTCGGCCTTGGGCGGCAACCCGCGACCGAAACCGTTGTCGCGCAACGACGGGTCGTAGGCGTTGAACCAGTCACCCGAGTCGTAGCTGTTGCGGTCCAACGACTTCGAGCGCAGGAACTCGGTGCCCGCGTGCACGAACGGGCGCCCCTGCCCGAGCAACGCCGGTGCCAGCGAGACCGTCTGCATCTTCACGCGGTCGGCAACAGACGTCTCCGGCTTCAGCTTGTACATCAACGCGTCGAACAACGCCTCGTTGTCGTGCGCGTCGACGTACGTGATGGCCTCCAACGGCTGCCCGGTGTAGCCGGCGGGAGAGCCGTTGTAGTTCACGTCCCGGCCGGAAACGACAGGCCCGGCGGTGGACTGGAACCGGTACGAGGCCATGTTGCCCGCCATGCCCAGCTTCACCAGGTCGCTGTAGTTCTCCAGCCGCTGAGCGACGTTCCCGTTGGCGGGCGAGGAGTTCACGTCCCCGGCCAGACCGGAACCAAGACCCTGCACGCGCGGGTCGTCGTCGAACGGACCGCCACCGCGCACGGCGTCACGCAACCGGTCGCTGAACGTGCCGATGCCCGTCCCGGCCATGTTCGCCTGCGTGGCCTGCTCGAACCGGGCGTTGCCGGCGACCTCGCCGAAGTCCCAGCCCTCGCCGTAGACGCCGATCTTGCGCCCGTCCACACCGTCCCGCTCCACGGTCAGCGCGTCCAGCGCCGCCCGCACCGCGAGGATGTTCGCCTTCGGGTGGTGGCCCATCAGGTCGAACCGGAACCCGTCGACCTTGTAGTTGCGCGCCCAGCGCACCACCGAGTCCACGACGAGCTTGCCCATCATGGCGTTCTCGGTCGCGGTGTTCGCGCAGCACGTGGAGTTCGCGACCGAGCCGTCGAGGTTGAGCCGCTGGTAGTAGCCGGGCACGACCTTGTCCAGCACGGACGTCGGTGCGTCGCCGAACGCCGCCGTGTGGTTGTAGACCACGTCCACCACCACGCGGTTGCCGTTGTCGTGCAACGACTTCACCATCTCGCGGTACTGCTTCGAACGCGCCCAGCCGTTCTGCGCGTCCGCCGTGGCGTACGAGCCCTCGGGCACGTCGTAGTGGAACGGGTCGTAACCCCAGTTGAAGCCGTCACGACCGGCCACCGCGCCGACGCAGGCCTGCTGTTGGTCGGAGTCAGCGGGCAGCGACGGCAGGTCACAGGCCGGGGTGGCCTGCTCGGAACGCTTCTCGGGGATCGTCGCGATGTCGAACGTCGGCAGCAGGTGCACGGTGTCCATGCCCGCCGCGGCCAGCGTCTTCAGGTGCTTCATGCCCGTCGAGTCGCGGTGCGTGAACGCCTTGTAGGTGCCGCGATCCGCTGCCGGAACGGACTGGTCGTTGATCGAGAAGTCCCGCACGTGCAGTTCGGTGATCGCGCCGCCCATGCCCTTCGCGACGTCACGAGCCCACCCGGCGGGCATCGATCGCGAGTCCTTCAGGTCAGCGAACTGCGAGTGCGTCGAGTTCACCGACAGAGCCACGGAGTACGGGTCGGTGACCACGACCGCGCGCTGCCAGTTGGTGACCTCGAACTGGTAGTACGCGTTCTTCCAGTCACCGGAACCGGTCCACGACCCCGAGGCGTCGTCGCGCTGGAGCTGCACGACCTTCCGAGGCTCTCCGGAGGGCTGGTCGAACAGGCGCAGCTTGACGTTGGACGCCGTCGGCGCCCAGAGCCTGACCGACGCACGGCCGTGGTCGAACGTCGGCCCGAACGTCAGCTTCGTCGCCGCGGCGGCATAACGGTCGTCGAGCACGCCCGCGATCTGAACGCTCGTGCGGTGCCGGATGGCTCCGCCCGCATCGACGTGCACGGCGGAGAGCTTGTCGCGCAACGCCTCGTCCACGAACCCGCGCACGGCGAACACCGGCTTGCCGCGCAGGTGCGGGAACTGCGCCGGGACCTCGTCGGTCGTGGGCGAGAGCCGCAGGACCTTCGCGCCGTACTCGAGCCGGTAGCCGTCGGACTGCACGGACGGGACGTCCCAGACGACCTTGTCCTTCGAGATCCAGATCGCCTTGGCCTTGGTCAGGTCGTCATCGGCGGCCGGACCGGCGTTGGGAGGCAGCAGGTAGGTCTCGTTCCCCTGCAACTGCCACACCTCGTTCCCCTTCTGGCCCAGGTCCAGGAACTGGTCGGGGCCCGGGTCCTTGGCGTCGCCGCGGTGGACGATGTAGCTCAGGCCCGCCGCGCCGGCCGCGAGCGGCACCGACCAGTAGACGCCGAACTGGTCACGTCCGTCCGGCACGCGCGACTGGTTCCAGCCCGGTGACGGCTCCTCGGAACCCGTCCAGTGGTACATCGTCCAGTCGGTGTAGTCGCCGTCCGGCCGGTTGTAGTGGATCACCGCCCGGTTCTCGGCGGCCGCCTTCGAAGCGTGCACCTTGCCACCGGCGACCCACGAGTGGCCGCTCGTGAACTTGCCCGACGCCTCCACCGTCGTGCCGCGCACGACGGAGAAGTCCGTGGTGGGCGGGAGTTCCGCGACACCGTTGGTGAACGGCACGTCCCCACGTCCGGCGACACGGACGACGGCACCGGCCGCGTCACCGACGTAGTGCACGACCGCCTTGCCCGTGGCCGCCTGCTCCGACGGGTGCACGGCCGGGTCGCCCTGCTTCAGCCAGATCTCGGGCGTCACGCTCGGGTCCACGAACCGGTCGACGGACGTGTCCTTCTCGTCGCCCTTGTGCGCGATGAGCCCGACCGACTTGGCGCCCGGCTTCAGCTTGATCCAGGCGAAGCGCCCGTAGGCGTCCTCCCCCGCGAACGGCAGCGGCGCGTTCCACTCGGTCGGCGTCTCGACGTCGCCCCAGGCGTGCAGGCCCCAGCCGTCGTAGGTGTCGCGCGCGTAGTGCACGACCAGCCAGTCAGGGTTCTTCGTGCCGGGGTCCGGGAGCGGCGGCGCGGCCACGAGCGACACGAACGCGCCGTCCGCGCCGATCTCGCCCGACTTCGCGACCACGCGCAGTTCCACGCGCTTGCCGACGGCCGCACCCGGAAGTGCGGACAGGTCGGCGAACACGCGGTACGGGGCGGCGTCGTCGGTGCCGAGCACGGTCCAGTCGCGGGTGCCCTCGACACGGGCGGCGAACGTGGCGGCCGCGTTGGGCGCGCTGATGCCGTCCGCACGCAGTTCGACGCGCTCGTCCAGCACGGTTCCGGCGGCCGGGGCGACCAGCGTCGGCGAGGGCTTGGTCGCAGCGACGTTGCTGGTTCCCTTGAGCACCAACGACGACAGCGCGGGCACGGTGACCGTGACGCGGCCGTTCTGCACGGCGGCGTTCTCGAATCCGGCCGAGGACACCGGCACGGTGACGGTCGCGGGCGAGGTGCCGGCGTTGGCGACGACGAGGTGCTCGCGGCCGAGGATGCGGCTGAACGCGAACACGTCACCGTCGGCGTACCGGAGCACCTGGTTGCCGTCACGCCACACGGGATCGCGGTCGACCTGCGCCGCGAGGGCCTTGAGCTGCTGGTACAGCGGGTGAGAGGTGTTGAAGTTGTCGACGGCGCCGGTGCGGTCGGAGCCGATGAGCTTCTCCGCCATGTACTCCGGCGTCTTCGAGGCGAACATGTCCTGACGTGCGAGCTTGTCGCCACCCGTGCCCGCGAAGCCCTGCTCGTCGCCGTAGTAGACGACCGGGTTGCCGCGCCACAGGTACATCAGCTGGTTGCCGAGCTTGAGGCGCTCCAGCAGTTCGGCGTCCGAGATGCCCGGACGGTCGTTGCGGATCATCCACGCGATCCGGCCCATGTCGTGGTTGCCGAGGAACGTGGGCAGCGACGAGGCGTTGGAGTCGGCGTCGGTGTAGCGGTCGTCGTCGAGCAGGACCTCACCGAGGCCCTGGGAACCCTTGCCGGACAGGAAGTTCAGCGCGCTGCTCTGGAACGGGAAGTCCAGCGTGGCCTGCATGCGGCCGTCGGTCGTGTACTTCGAGGTGTTCTCGGGCGAGGAGTCGAAGACCTCGCCGAACACGAAGAAGTCCTTCTTGCCCTTGCGGTTCGCGTACTGCTTCACGTGCGGCGCGAGGGCCTGCCAGAACTCCAGGTTGACGTGTTTGACGGTGTCGACGCGGTAGCCGTCGATGTCGAGCGTGTCGATCCAGCTCGTGAAGATGTCCTTCATGCCGTTGACCACGCGCGGGTGCTCGGTCATCAGGTCGTCGAGGCCGGAGAAGTCGCCCTGCTCGCTCGACTCGCCGGAGAACGTCGAGTCGCCGCGGTTGTGGTAGAGCGTGGAGTCGTTGAGCCACAACGGATACTTCGTCGGGCCGTCCTTCACCGGCGTGTACGGGAAGGACTTCTTGGCGTCGAGCTTCGGGAAGTCCTTGCGGCCCGCGTGGTCCGCGATGTCGAACGGCTTGCCGGACGCGTCGAGGTACGGCTGCGCGCCCGTCGACACGTACTGGGTCTTGTTCTCCGCGTACTTGATCACGTCGGCGGTGTGGTTCGCGACGATGTCGAAGAAGACCTTGATGCCACGCCGGTGCGCGTCCCTGATCAGGTCGCGCATCTCCTGCGTGGTGCCGAAGTGCGGGTCGAGCTTGGTGAAGTCGAGCGTCCAGTAGCCGTGGTAACCGGCGCTGTCGCCCTGCACCCAGCGATTGAGGAACATAGGCGTCATCCAGATCGCCGTGATGCCCATGCCGTCGAGGTAGTCGAGCTTCCGGTGCAGGCCCTTGAGGTCACCACCGTGGTAGAAGCCCTTGTCAGCGGGGTCGAAGCCGTGCTCGGCCGCCTTCGAACGGCCCCGGTCGTTGCCGGGGTCCCCGTTCGCGAACCGGTCGGGCATCACGAAGTAGAAGCGCTCGCCCCGAAGGTCGTCGCGTTTGGGCGGCAACGCGAGTTTCGCGTCCCCGTCGCGCACACCGGGCGCTATGTCCACCACCTCCCCCACGGCCAGGCGTTGCGGTGGAGCGGCAACGGCCTGAACGGGTGTCAGGGGGAGCAAAACCAGTGCAGCGAGCGCGGCGACGACCCGACGCATCGCGACCTCCTTGTCGCAAACTCTTGCAGGGTTGCTGCACGAAACCACGACAAACAGCGGGAAACAATACGTCGGGTACTGCAAATGTTTGCAATCAGCCCGCCGGACGCCGGTAGGTGATCGCCATCTTCAGCGGATGGGAGCGCCACTCGTTGACCGCCAGGCCGGCGATCACGCCGATGCCCTCGACGGATTCGGGCGTGGCCGGAGCACTGCGGCTCGGCGCCCCCGCCAGCGGTCCCTCCGACGGCGGCGGGGAGAACTGCGCGATGACCATCTGCCGGCCCTCGTGCTGCTGGACGGCCAGCAGGATGTGCGGATCGGCCTGCTCGTCCTGGTTCTCGATCGGTTCCAGTGACAGGAACTCACCGCGTTCCGCCGCTGCTCCCGCCATCCGGCCGGCCCACTTGAAGGCGTCCATGACGTCGTCGTCGGACAGCGCGCCGTCGGCCTCGGGCAGCGAGACCTGCTGCAGGCGCGTGCTGTGCGCGGTCATCTGGCCGTTGGTGGTGAACCGATCGGGGATCATCGCTTCGCCGGTCTCGACGTCGATGAGGAGCATGTCGCGGAACCGGGTCTCGGCGAGCGGCGAGCGCCCCATGAGGCCGAGGCCGAGCATCTCCCTGAGCTTCGGGTCGGCCGTCCGCCAGTACGTGGTCTGGTCGCCGATCTGCAGGCCGATGAAGTCCCTGACCGGCAGGCTGGGCAGCGCGGTGACGAGGGTCTGACCGGGCTCGACCGGCGGTGGCGGCGTCTGGCCCCGGAACGGCGGCAGCGAGGCGAACCCCGGATCCACCCGTGCCGTGCGCACCACGTGGTGGGCCCACGCGCGCACGCGGGACAACGGGTGGTCGGGGAAGCGTGCGTCGTGACGAGGGTCATCCCCCGCGTGGAACGGCAGCACACCCGCCAGCTCGGGCGCGTACGGGTGTTGCTTGGTCCAGTTCTGGAACCCGATCTCGGCCGCGAGGATGGCCTCCCGCGTGCCCGTCATGCCCCGTTCCACCGCGCCGAGCTGCAGCACCGCGCTGCAGTTCTCCTTCGGGATGGTGAAGGACGCGACGAACATCTGCCCGTGCGGCTGGTTCGGCAGCGGCATCTTGACGATCCGCAGCAGCGTCGGTGCCCCTCCGAGCTGGACGACGTGCGCCTCGATCAGGCACCCGGTCTCGCCGTGGACCAGGGCGAGGTCGTGCCGGAGCCTCGGCAGGTCGTCCAGCCCGGCCGGCAGGTCCGGGACCAGGCCGTGGTAGGCCAGTTCGGCCTGGTCACCGCTGGGGTGCTGCCAGGTGTTCTGGTCGAGCTGACGGAAGCCGGTGGTGTCGAACGAGATGGGCACCCACCGACCCTACGACGTCATCAGGCGGCCCTGAGGGTTTTGGACCACAGCGAGGCGCCCGTCGCGTCGCGCAGCCACACCGTGAGCTCGTGCTGCGACGCCCTGACCTCGCCGAAGTGCTGGAACCCGTCCAGCGGTGAGGTGTTGGCGGCGGGCGGGGCGTGCACGAACACGGCCTGCGGGCCGAACGTCGGGTCGAGCGTGTTGGGACCGAACGCGCCGGAGTGCAGCGGGCCGGACACGAACTCCCAGAACGGGTCGAAGTCGCCGACAGCCGCGCGGTCGGGCGAGTAGTGGTGCGCGGCGGTGTAGTGGACGTCCGCGGTGAGCCAGACGGTGTTGCGGACCCGGCGCCGCTTGAGCTCCCGGAGCACCCACGCGATCTCGTGCTCACGGCCGTTGGGCACGCCCGGCAGGCCGTTCGCGACGCCCTCGACGTCCGCGCCGTCCGGGACGGTCAGGCCGATCGGGAGGTCGGCCGCGATGATCTTCCACGTGGCGGTGCTGCGGCTGAGTCCGTCGACGAGCCACTTCGCCTGCTGCGCGCCGAGGATGACGCCCGACTTGTCCTTGGGAGAGGTGTTCTTGTCCTTGTAGGTGCGCATGTCGAGCACGAAGATCTCGACGTTGCGGCCGTAGGAGAACTTCCGGTAGACGCGACCGTCCACAGCGCGCTTCTGATCGATCGGCATCCACTCGTGGAAAGCCTGGAAAGCCCGCTGTGCCAACACGTCCACGCGCTTCTCGGTGTAGAGCGGGTTCTCGAGGATCTCGCCCGGGTACCAGTTGTTCGTGACCTCGTGGTCGTCCCATTGTGCGAAGACCGGCACCTGGGACGCGAAGCGCTTCACGTTGTCGTCGAGGAAGTTGTAGGCGAACTGGCCGCGGTACTCGTCGAGCGTCTCGGCCACCTTGGACTTCTCCGGTGTGACGAGGTTGCGCCAGATCCGGCCGTCCGGGAGCGTCACGCTCGCCTGCATCGGGTTGTCGGAGTAGACGCTGTCGCCGCTGTGGATGAAGAAGTCCGGCCTGCGGTCGGCCATGGCCTTGAAGATCGGCATGCCGCCGATGTCGGGGTTGATCCCCCAGCCCTGGCCCGCGACGTCCCCGGACCACACGAACCGCACGTCGTCACGGCCGAGCGGCGCGGTGGTGAAGCTGCCCGTCACCGGTTCGCTGCGGGTGCGGCCGTGCAGGTCCTCGGCCGTGACCCGGTAGTACGCGGGGCGGCCGGGCAGCAGGCTCGACACCCTGACCTGCCCGGTGCCACCGGTCTCCGGGGTGAGCAACGGGCCGCGGACGCGGCGCGAGAAGCGGAACCCCGGGTCGTTGGACACCTCGACGACCATCCGCGAGGGACGGTCGGCGCGCGTCCACACGATGCCGCCGTCCCACGTGACGTCGCCGGACTGCACGCCGTGGGTGAGGATCGGTCGGTCGGTCTTCGCGAGGCTGACGCCACTCGGCACCAGCACGGCTGCCGTGCCGAGTGCGCCTGCCTTGAACAACGTGCGACGGTCGAAGGTCATGGGCGGTTTCTAGTCGCCGGTTCTGACCGGGAGCCCAACCCGAGGTGAATTGATCAGGTCAAACGCTTGAGCCAGTCGGTGATGATCTGGCGCGACGCGGGCGTGGCGTGCACCCACGTCTGGTTGTTCTCGTCGGTGTACTTGACCACGAGCCAGCGGCCGTCCTCGAAGTCGATCGTGGTGAGGAAGGTCTTGGCGCGCTGCCTGCCCTCGCCGTTGCGCTTCGCCGCGTACAGCTTCGCCGTGCCCTTGCGGGGCTGGGCGAGCAGCTGGCGCAACGAGATCGACGGCGACGCCTTGCCGGGCTGGTGCAGCTTGATCTCGGTCTCGTGCACGTTGATCGACGCGCCACGGCCCGCCGGCACGTCGGGCAGCTGCATCGCGAGGACCTCCGGCGCGTTCTCCGGCCGGATGGGGTGCAGCTGCACGAACCCGTTGTCGTGCAGGGCGAGCACCCCGTGCTGCGCGTTCGCCGCCACGACCACGGGCCTGGTCTCGTTCGGCGTGATCCCGATCCAGGCCGAGTAGTCGTGGTCCGCCTTGGCGATCAGGTGCAGCGTGCCCCGGACGTCCGGGTGGTCGAGGCCGACCCGGCGCAGCTCACCGATGACGTCGCGTTCGATGAGCACGCGTTCGTCCTCGGTCTGCCCGGGCGAGTCGACGGAGAGCGCGGGGTGGTACTCGCCGAGTCTCTCCTGCTTCCACAACACGTCGAAGGCGAGGTCGGACAGTTGGATGGACGACCGCAGCACGTCACCCCCCGATCGTCGGTGGAGCGACCATCGGCATGTCGCCGATGATCTCGTTCGTGTTCTCCTCGGAGATGAGGTAGTCGGCGGACTTGTGTTCCAGGTCGTCCTCGCCCTGGCCCTTCTGCCCTTGACCACCCATCCCGCCCATGCCGGCCGCACCGGCCCTTCCGGCCGTGCCCGCCGCACCGCCGCGCGCACCCGCCGCGGTCTCGCCCAGGCCGCCGAACACCCCGGCCTTGCCGCCGGGCTGCTGGGCAGCCGTGCCACCGGCCGTTCCGCTGCCGACGCCGCCCAGGCCGCCGCCGCTGAACTTGCCAGCGCCACCACCCAGGCCGCCGCCACCGAACTTGCCGGCACCGCCCGCGCCACCTCCGCCGCCGCCGAACTTGCCCGCGCCACCACTCGCGCCGGGACCGCCGGGGCCACCACGGCTGCCGGGCCCGTTGGGGCCGCCGGTGTTCGGGCGGACCGGCACACCGATGGGCGGGAGGCCCGTGTTGTTCGGTCTGTCGATCACGCTGCCGACCGGGGGCTTGGTGGTGAGGTGGTCGGGCCTGCCGGTGTTGTTGGTGTTGCTCGTGGTCGTGGTGTCCGTGGTGTTCGACGAGCTCGTGGTGGTCTGGTCGCCGTTGGTCGTCGGCACGGTCCACCCGGTGCCGGTCGTGCTCTGCGGCGTGCTCGTGGAGGGCGGCAGACCCGTCGTGGACGAGCGCGTCGTCGTGGTGCTCGTGGTCGTGGTCTTCTCTTCACCGTTGTTGCCGCCGGTCTGGGCGATCTCGACCACGAGGCTGTCAGTCAGGACACCGGGGAACTCCTTCGGCAGCTCACCGCGGTTGGTGTTGCTGGCGCTCTGGAACTCCTTGTAGACGCCCCGGTTGTGGGCCTCTTCGGAGTTGTAGCTGTTGACCTTGTCCTCCGTGTCGGTGTCCCACGGAGTCGCGTCGTCCCACAGGTTCGTGTCCGGCTTGGACGCCGGCATGTTCTTCAGCTGCCCCTTGTTCAGGGTGAACTGGTGGATCTGGTTGGAGATCGAGTGATCGGCCTGCTTCAGCGCGTCCTGCATCTGGATCATGGCCTGGTTGATCGGGTTGCCGGCGGCCTGAGCGGCACTCGCGCTCGCGCCGCTCCACGCCTCGCCCAAGGTCTCGCTGACCCGCTTGAGCCTGGCCTCGATGCCGGCGTAGTCGCGCCCCAGCCCGGCGGCCGCGGTGGCGGCGACATCCGCCGACGCGGTGCCGGGACCGCCGTGCATCTGGGAGTAGATCTGCGCTCCCGAGAAGCCTTCGGCACGGGTGTTGTCCTCGGTGAAGCAGCTGGGCGCGGGCCGTGTCATTTCGCACCTGCCTTCATCGTGGTGATGGCGAGGTTCGCGAACTCCGTGATCCCCGCACACGGGTCGGCGAACTTCGGGCTGCCTTGATTGCTCTGGAAGGTGAAGGTGATGGCCTTCACGTCGGAGACACCGACGAGCAAAGCGCAGTCGCCCTTGGCGCGGGCCTCGGACACGAGAGCGATGTAGGTGGGGTAGCCCTGGATGGCCGGCTGCGGTTCAAAGGCTTTGTAGATGTTGTCCTTGTTCGGAACGATGGTGGAGAGGTTCGTGCCTTCCGGGAGGAACGCGACCCCGGGAGCCATCTTCGCCGGCGTGCTCGCACCCAGCCAGATGCAGGCCGTCCCGAGCTCGGTGTTGTTCACCCTGCCGCCCACTCCGGGCATGCCGAACGCCTCTACCTGAGCTGGGGTGACCGCGCTGCACGGGTCAGCTTCGAAGGCCTTGACGTCGAGCGGGTTCTCGATCTCGGGAGTTCCCCCGCTGTTACCGGTGCTCGTCGGCTGACTCGCGGTGGTCGGCGTGCCGGTCGTACCACCGCTGTCGCCACAGCCGGCCAGCAACGCAAGTGCCGCGGTACCTGCGACCAGGGTTCGGATGCGCACCAGCTCAGTCCTTCTACTTGAGGTTGTCCCGGTTGCCCTGCTCGGTCTGCTCGTACTGACGCAGCGTGGCCTGCAGGTTCTCGATCCTGGTGGTCAGGGTGTCCTGGAGTTGCTCGTTCGACAGCTGATGCGCCTCACCGGCAGCGCGCGCCCAGTTCGCGTAGACCTGGCTCGGCATGTCCTTGCCGGCACCCTGGACAGTGGTCAGCCGGACGCCGTTCTGGTGAGCCACCATCAGATCGTCGCGGATCGACTCGTACTCCTTGATGGCCGCGCGCAGCGTCTCCAGATCGACCTTGGTCCCGCTCATCCCGGTTCCTCCCGCAGAATCGTGCGTCGAGCAGCATAGCGCCAGGTAGCGGTAGCCGTGCCGGACTCAAAGCACGATCGGGTGAACAGGTAATGCTTTTGCCGAATTGCGTGGAAATACGTCAGGACTGCTGCTGTTGCTGGGCCGGAAGGCGACCCTCGGCCATGCGCTTGAGCAGGTCCTTGCGCAGCCACAGCAGGTACGCCCAGACCAGCCCGAAGATCACGCCGATCACGCCCATCGCGGGCAGCAGCAGCCAGCTGGCGATCAGCAGCACGTGCAGCCCGACGACGGCGCCGATCGCCCACGGCTTGCGGACGAAGGCGCACATCGTGATGAACGCGGCGATGAAGCCGAACGCGGTCCAGCCCACCAGCGACGTGACACCGCCGTGCAGCTTGGCGATCACCGGCAGGGCCAGGGCCACGACGATGACCTCGAGGATCAGCGTTCCGGCCATGATGCCCCGGAACGCCTTCATCGGGTCCTTCTTCAGAGGGGCCGGGGTGGTCATGCCGGCTCCTTTCCGAACAGCGCGCGGGCCTCGCCCGCGGTGACGACCGAGCCGGTGACGATGATGCCGCCGCCGGACTGCTCGTCCTCGGTGAGGTGGATGGCTTCCTCGATGGCGTCCACGAGACGGGGACGCACCTCGAAGCGGTCCTCGCCGAAGATCGGGACGGCGAGACCGGCGAGGACGTCCGGGTCCATGGCGCGCGGCGAGGAGTTGGTGGTGATCACCAGTTCCTGCACGACCGGTTCCAGTGCGGACAGGATGCCCTCGGCGTCCTTGTCCGCCATGACGGACACGACCGCGACCAGCTTGCGGAAGCCGAACTCGGATTCCAGCGCGCGGGCCAGAGCGGCCGCGCCGTGCGGGTTGTGAGCCGCGTCGACGAAGACGTTGGGGGCTGAGCGGACCCGTTCGAGACGGCCCGGCGTGATGACCGAGGCGAAGCCCTCGCGGACGAAGTCGATGTTGATCTGACGCTCGGGGCCCGCGCCGAAGAACGCTTCGACCGCGGCCAGCGCCAGCGCCGCGTTCGCTGCCTGGTGTTCGCCGTGCAGCGGCAGGAAGATGTCCTCGTAGACGCCGCTGAGGCCCTGCAACGTGATCATCTGGCCACCGACGGCCACGGCGCGGGAGACGACGCCGAACTCGCTGCCGAAACGGGCGATGGTCGCGTCGACCTCGGCCACCCGCTGCAGGATGACCTTCATGACCTCGGGGGTCTGCTCGCCGATGATGGCGACCGAGCCCGGCTTGATGATGCCGGACTTCTCCACCGCGATGTCCTCGGGACGGTTGCCCAGGTACTCGGTGTGGTCGACGCCGATCGGCGTCAGAACGGCCACCTGGGCGTCCACGATGGACGTCGCGTCCCACGTGCCGCCCATGCCGACCTCGACCACGGCGACGTCGGCCGGCGCTTCCGCGAAGGCCGCGTAGGCCATGCCGGTGAGCACCTCGAACTTGCTCATCCGGATCTCGGACTGCGCGTCGACCATCGCGATGTACGGCTCGACGTCGCGGTAGACCTCGACGTAGCGCTCGGGCGAGATCGGCTGGTTGTCGAGGCTGATCCGCTCGGTCGCGAGCTGCAGGTGCGGGCTCGTGAACCGGCCGGTGCGCAGGCCGATGCGCGTGAAGAGCGCATCGACCATCCGCGACGTCGACGTCTTGCCGTTCGTGCCCGTCAACTGCACGACGGGGTACGACGTCTGCGGATCACCCAGCACGTGGGCGAGCGCCTTGATCCGGTCCAGCGACGGCTCGAGCTTGGTCTCGGGCCACCGCTGGTTGAGCTCGTTCTCGACGTCGAGGAACTCGTCGAGGTTGGTTTCCACGGTGCTTACGCCTCCGGCAGCGCGGCCAGGCGCTCGTTGATGCGGGCGATCTCGGACTCGGCGGTGGCCTTGCGCTCCTCGATCTTGGCCTTGACGTCGGCGGGCGCCTTGGCGAGGAACGCCTCGTTGCCCAGCTTCTTCGTCGTGCCCTCGAGTTCCTTCTGCGCGACGGCCAGGTCCTTGGCGAGGCGCTTGCGCTCCGCCACGACGTCGATCGTGCCGGACAGGTCCAGCTCGACCTTCACCGCGCCCTTGGGCAGGCCGACCTCGAGCGTCGCGGAGACGGTGAACTCGTCACCCGGCTCCGTAAGACGCGTCAGCGACCGCACGGACGGGACCTGGTCGATCAGGCCGACGCAGCACGCGCCGCGGACCTTGCCCGCGACCTTCTGACCCGGATTGAGGCCCTGCTCGGAACGGAAGCGGCGGATCTCGGTCGCGAGCTTCTTCAAGCCCTCGATCTCGGCCTTCGCGTCCAGGTCGCGCTCGGCACCGGAAGGCTTCGGCCACTCGGCGACGACGAGTGACTCGCCGCCGGTCAGCGACGTCCACAGCGTCTCGGTGATGAACGGGATCGCCGGGTGCAACAGGCGCAGCAGCGTGTCGAGGACGTGACCCAGGACCGACTGCGTGGCCTCGACGCGGCCGTCCGCGACCTGGACCTTCGCGATCTCCAGGTACCAGTCGCAGAACTCGTCCCTCGTGAAGGCGGCCAGCGCGTCGCAGGCCCGGGAGAACTGGAACGCCTCGAAGTTCGTGTCCACAGTGGACACCAGCGCGTCGAGCTCGTCGAGGATCCAGCGGTCGGCCGCCGTCAGCTCGTCACGGGCCGGCAGCGGACGCTCGACCGTGGCGCCGTTGGCCAGCGCGAACCTGGTGGCGTTCCACAGCTTCGTGGTGAAGTTGCGGGAACCCGCCGCCCACTCCTCGGCGACGGCCATGTCCGAACCGGGGTTCGTGCCGCGCAGCAGCGTGAACCGGGTGGCGTCCGCGCCGTAGCGCTCCATCCAGTCCAGCGGGTCGATGCCGTTGCCCTTGGACTTCGACATCTTCTTGCCGTGCTGGTCGCGGATCAGGCCGTGCAGGAAGACGTGGTCGAACGGCTGGACCTCATCCATCGCGTACAGGCCGAACATCATCATCCGGACGACCCAGAAGAACAGGATGTCGTAGCCGGTCGAGAGGACCGACGTCGGATAGAACTTCTTCAGGTCCTCGGTGGAGTCCGGCCAGCCCAGCGTCGAGAACGGCCACAGGCCCGACGAGAACCAGGTGTCGAGGACGTCCTCGTCCTGACGCCAGCCCTCACCGGTCGGGATCTCGTCGTCCGGTCCGACGCAGACGACCTCGCCGGCCGGGCCGTACCAGACCGGGATCCGGTGGCCCCACCACAGCTGGCGCGAGATGCACCAGTCGTGCAGGTTGTCGGTCCAGTCGAAGTACCGCTTGTTCAGCTCGGCCGGGTGGATCTTGGTGCGGCCGTCGCGAACGGCGGCGGACGCGGCCGCGGCGATGTTCTCGACCTTCACCCACCACTGCAGCGACAGGCGCGGCTCGACCACCGTGTTGCACCGCGAGCAGTGCCCGACGGAGTGGACGTACGGCCGCTTCTCCGCGACGATCCGGCCCTCCGCGCGCAACGCGGCGACGATCGCCGGACGCGCCTCGAGGCGGTCGAGGCCGAAGAACGGGCCGTGCGCGGTGATGGTCGCGCGGCCGTCCATGATCGTGAGGTTCGGCAGGCCGTGGCGCTGGCCGATCTCGAAGTCGTTCGGGTCGTGGGCCGGGGTGACCTTGACCGCGCCGGTGCCGAACTTCGGGTCGACGTGCGCGTCCGCGACGATCGGGATGCGGCGGCCGGTCAGCGGCAGTTCGACCTCGGTGCCGATGAGGTGCCGGTAGCGCTCGTCGTCCGGGTGGACGGCGACCGCGGTGTCACCCAGCATCGTCTCGGCGCGCGTGGTCGCGACGACGATCGAGTTCTCCCCGTCGCCGTACCGGATCGAGACGAGCTCGCCCTCGTCCTCGCTGTGGTCGACCTCGATGTCGGACAGCGCGGTCTGGCAGCGCGGGCACCAGTTGATGATCCGCTCGGCCTGGTAGATCAGGCCGTCGTCGTACATCTTCTTGAAGATCGTCTGGACGGCGCGCGACAGCCCCTCGTCCATGGTGAAGCGCTCGCGCGACCAGTCGATGCCGTCGCCGAGCCTCTTCATCTGGTCGAGGATCTTGCCGCCGTACTCCTCTTTCCACTCCCAGACGCGCTCGATGAACTTCTCGCGCCCGAGGTCCTGCCGCGACAGGCCCTGCTTCGCGAGGTCGCGCTCGACGGCGTTCTGCGTCGCGATGCCGGCGTGGTCCATGCCCGGCAGCCAGAGGACCTCGTAGCCCTGCATGCGGCGGCGCCTGGACAGCGCGTCCATCACGCTGTGGTTCATGGCGTGGCCCATGTGCAGCGAACCGGTGACGTTCGGCGGGGGCAGGACGATCGTGAACGGCGGCTTGTCGCTCTTGACGTCCGCCTCGAAGTAACGCCGGTCGACCCACCGCTGGTACAGCTCCGCCTCTACCTCCGCCGGAGTCCACGCGGCGGGGAGGTCAGGACGCTGGGTTGCGGTGTCGAGTTCAGTCACAGCGGTGAAGTCTACGGAGGTCGGGGTCTCGACTTGAAACGAGATACCTGCTAACGCGGCGGGCAACCCCGGCGGGCCCGCGAACGTGGTCATCTGGTGAACAACAAGACGGTGTCCGCCATCTCCCTGGTCGTCATCGTCGTGGTGCTGGTCGCGCTGCACCTGCCGCGGGTGCCACCGCCGGCGATCAACCTGGAGGTCCCGTTCGCCGGCACGCCCGCCGAGCAGTGGGCCGACGGCGAGGAGGGGATCGTCGTGCCGGCGGGAGACCTGGTGTTCAGGCAGGTCCGCCAGGCACTCATCGCGTCCCGCACCGACCTCGCGATGCTCGTGGACCACCGCCCGGAGCACTTCCTCACGATGATCGCGCCGCAGGTGCGCGACGAGATCGCCGGGAACCTCCCCGGCTGGACCACCCGGCTCCGGGCCGGCACGACGCTGCTCGGCATCAAGGTCGCGGGGAAGATGACGCTGGGCGAGAAGAACGGCTTCCCGGACGTGACGACGGACTACGTCTTCGCCTACGCGTTCCGGCCGCCGGATCCCGCGAAGCTGCGCGACCAGCGGGAGATGATCGCGGTGAGCAGGCACCGGGTGTCGTTCACGGTCACTCCGGACGGCCTGTGGCCCTCGGGCGCCAGGGGGTTCCACTACTCGGTCGCGTGCGGGGCGGCACGGGACGGGTTCCTCGCGCCGCAGTTCACCGAGCCCTTCGAGCAGGGTTCGGGGATGGTGGCCGACGACCGCCGGTACTTCTCCGCGGACGAGGAGATGCCGGCGGAGAACACCTGCGATTGATCACTCTTTCAGAGGTGCCGAGCAGGAGTGACGGCGATCACAATTGACCGTCACGGACCGTTGAACCCCTTAGGGCCCGTGACGGGCGACGCCGCCGCGTTCTTCGGGGGCGCTGGCGGCGCCGACCTCGATCAGCGAACAATGGGACGCATGAGCAGCAAGCCCCCGCAGCACGACGTCGACGAGTCCGCGCTCGAAGTCAGCACCCCCAAGACCTGGGCAGCGGGTATTCCCGGTGTGCTCGTGTCGCTCGACCGCGCGGTCGAGCAGATGGGTGTCGGGCGCACGGTCAAGACGTTGCGACTGCTCAACCAGCGTGAAGGTTTCGACTGTCCTGGTTGCGCGTGGCCCGAACCGCAGGGTCACCGCAAGATGGCGGAGTTCTGCGAGAACGGCGCGAAGGCCGTCGCGGAGGAAGCCACCAAACGACGAATCGGGCGCCCGTTCTTCGCGGAGCACTCCATCGAGAGCATGCGGACGAAGACCGACTACTGGCTCGGACAGCAGGGCCGGCTCACCGAACCCATGGTCCTGCGGCCCGGTGCGACGCATTACACACCGATCAGCTGGGACGACGCGTTCACGCTCATCGCCGGCGAGCTGACAGCGTTGTCATCCCCGGACGAGGCGATCTTCTACACCTCCGGCCGCACCAGCAACGAGGCCGCGTTCCTCTACCAGCTGCTGGTCCGCTCGTTCGGCACCAACAACCTCCCCGACTGCTCGAACATGTGCCACGAGTCGTCCGGCTCGGCGCTCAACGAGACGATCGGCATCGGCAAGGGCTCGGTGTCCATCAAGGACTTCGACCTCGCCGACCTCATCGTGGTCATCGGCCAGAACCCCGGCACGAACCACCCGCGCATGCTCAGCGCGCTGGAGGACGCGAAGAAGAACGGCGCGAAGATCATCGCGATCAACCCGCTGCCGGAAGCCGGCCTGATGCGGTTCAAGAACCCGCAGAACGTCGCGGGCGTGGTCGGCAAGGGCACCGCGCTGTCCGACGAGTTCGTGCAGATCAGGGTCGGCGGCGACCAGGCGCTGTTCCAGGCCGTCGGTCACCTGATCCTGCAGTGGGACAAGCTCGACAAGACGTTCATCGAGAACAAGACGCACGGGTTCGCGGAGTACGCCGAGAGCGTGCGCGAGCTCGACTGGGACGGCGTGCTCACCGCGACCGGCCTGACCCGCGAGCAGATCACCCGCGTGGCCGGCATGTTCGTCGACTCGAAGGCCACGATCGCCTGCTGGGCCATGGGTCTGACGCAGCACAAGCACAGCGTGCCGACGATCCGCGAGATCACGAACGTCATGTTCCTGCGGGGCATGATCGGCAAGCCGGGCGCGGGCCTGTGCCCGGTGCGCGGCCACTCCAACGTGCAGGGCGACCGCACGATGGGCATCTACGAGAAGATGCCGGAGTTCTTCCTGAAGGCGCTGGAGAACGAGTTCGGCATCTCCGTGCCGCGCAAGCACGGTTTCGACACCGTCGACGCCATCAACGCGATGCGCCACGGCCGCGGCAAGGTGTTCATCGCGATGGGCGGCAACTTCGTCAGCGCCACCCCGGACACCCCGGTGACCGAGAAGGCCCTGGAGCAGTGCTCCCTCACGGTGCACGTCTCCACGAAGCTCAACCGCTCGCACGTGGTCCACGGCCGTACCGCGCTGATCCTGCCCGCGCTGGGCCGCACCGAGAGCGACGTGCAGCACTCGGGCGAGCAGTTCGTGACGGTCGAGGACTCGATGTCGGTCGTGCACCGCTCCCGTGGCCGCCTGGCGCCCGCGTCGGAGCAGCTGCTGTCCGAGGTGTCGATCGTCTGCCGGCTCGCGCGCAAGACCCTCGGCACCTCGCACCCCGTGGCGTGGGAGGAGTTCGAGAAGGACTACGACGTCGTGCGCGAGCACATCTCCCGCGTCGTGCCGGGCTGCACCGACTACAACACCCGCGTGCGTCAGCCCGACGGTTTCGTGCTGCCGCACCCGCCGCGCGACTCGCAGGAGTTCGCGACGGCGACCGGCAAGGCGAACTTCACGGCGAACGAGCTCACGGTGATCGACATCCCCGAGGGCCGGCTGCTGATGCAGACGCTGCGCAGCCACGACCAGTACAACACCACGATCTACGGCCTGGACGACCGCTACCGCGGCGTGAAGGACGGCCGTCGCGTGGTGTTCGTGAACCCCGACGACATCGCGGCGCTGGGCTTCCAGGACGGGCAGATGGTCAACATCATCTCGGAGTGGAAGGACGACCCGACGGGCGTCGTCGAACGCCGCGCCGAGTCGTTCCGGATCGTGTCCTACTCGACCGCCCGCGGGTGTGTGGCGACGTACTTCCCGGAGGCGAACCCGTTGGTGCCGCTCGATTCCAAGGCGGACATCTCGGGGACGCCGACGTCGAAGTCGGTGATCGTGCGGCTCGAAGCCGCTGCCTGACCCTGTCAGGCGTGCCGGACCCGGACGAAGAGCCCTAACCGGCGCCGTTCGGGTTTCGGCGCGGTCTCCTCGGTCTTCTTGACGAGTCGGCGCGCGGCGGCGTCGGACTCGAAGTCCTGCTGACGGTACTTCGCGATAGCAAACGCTTCGTGGTGCGAGAACATGGCAGATCTCCCTTTGTTCGTTATTCGGCTTCGGGTGTGACCGTGATGGCCAAGAAGTACCTGACCGGTCGCGCGCCTTCCGGCCGCGCCGACTCGTCGAGGCGGCGGTCCTCGTACTTGTCCAGCAACGCCTCCAACTCGCGCTGGTACTCGGCAGCCTCCTCGGGCGTGAGGAACTTGATCGTGCCCTCGGTGATGACCTTCTTGCGCCACTCCTCCGGCAGGTGCTCGCGCTGCCGGAAACGGTGGCGGATGCGCTCGAACTCCTGATCCAGATAGGCCATCGAGGCAGCCTCGGCCGCCATCGCGGCCTCCCCCTCCAGTCCGTCGGGATCGATCGACTGGCGCTTGGACACGATCTTCCACGGCTTCTGCCGCCCAGGCCCCTCGACCTCTTCGACGAAGCCGTACTTGGCCAGCATGTTCAGGTGGTACGAGCAGCTCGCGACGCTCTCTCCGAGTTTCTCCGAACACTGCGTCGCGGTGTACGGCCCCAACTCGATGAGCAGCTGCAACAGCTTCCACCGGAACGGGTGCGAGAGCGCCCGCAGCGCCTTGGTGTCAGTGATCGGAGAGTCCGTCATGACACCAAGGTACGCGTATCAAGGAACCTTTAGCAAGGTTCCTTGATATAGAAGTCTTGAGTTAGCGGGTCACCAGTCCGGCGAGTTCCGCGCCACGGCCGTGACCAGCGGCAACGACTCGATCACCGGCACCCGCAACAACTCCGCGGGCACATCGGGGTCGCGCACCGGCTCGACGAGCTCCCGCAACAACGCGCCGACGACGTCGTCCGCGGACTGGTCGACCTCGTGGATCAGGTCGCGCAACTGGTCCGCGGCCTCGTTGAGCACGCGCGGCCGTTGCGGGTCCTCCAGCATCAACGCCGCCAGCCGCAGCACGCGACGACAGGTGCGCAGCCGCAGGCTCCTGCTCGCGGACTCCCGCGTACCCGCGAGACCCAGTCGTCCGCGGGTGCGTTCGATCCACGGCTCGACCGTCTCGCGCCGCCAGATCGGACCGGACGCGAGTTCCGCGTCCGGCTCGGGAATGCCGTGCGAGCGTCTCTTGCGCCAGACAGCCACCAGCTGCCGACTGAGCCCCATGGCGTCGGCGATCTCGGCGATTCCGTAGAAGTCCCCCACGCCGGCAACTGTAACCAGAGATGACGCGGGGTGTCATCAAGAATGTCTTACAGGGCTTCGAGAACCGCCTTCGCCGCGTTGTGGCCACCGATGCCGCTGACCCCGCCGCCGCGCCGGGAGCCCGCGCCGCAGACGAGGACGTTGTCCACTTCGGTCTCCACGCCCCACTTGCCGACCTGCTCGTCGGTCTCGGCGAACGGCCAGTCGAGTTCTCCGTGGAAGATGTTGCCGCCCGGCAGGCCCAGTTCGGACTCCAGGTCGAGCGGGGTGCGCGCCTCGATGCACGGGTTCCCGGCGGCGTCCACGGCCAGGCAGTCCTGGATCGGCTCCACGAGGTGGACGTTGAGCTGATCGAGGTAGCGCTTCACCAGCTCGTCGCGAAGCTCGTCGTTGCGGCCCTCGAACAACGACGCCGGCAGGTGCAGGCCGAACAGCGTCAGCGTCTCGTGACCCCGCAGCGACGGCCCGAGGATCGACGGGTCGGTCAGCGAGTGGCAGTACATCTCGCCGGGCAGCACCGACGGCACCTGGCCGGCGGCGCTCTCCAGGTACGCGGTCTCCAGCTGGTCGTAGGACTCGTCGAGGTGGAACGTGCCGGCGAACGCCAGCCGCGCGTCGACACCGGACTTCAGCTCGGGCAGCCTGCGCAACAGCATGTTGATCTTCAGCTGGCAGCCGGGTGCGTCCTGGACGTCCTTGCCCTGCAACCGTCCCAGCACCGACGGCGCCACGTTCGAGAGCACGAACCGGGCCTCGGCCGTCTCACCCCCGTACGTCACCGCGGCGGTCTTGCCGTCGGACTCGACGGCGGTGACCTCGGCACCGGTGATGATCCGCGCACCGGCCTCGCGCGCGACCCGTTCCAGCTCGGCGGTGACCCCGCCCATGCCGCCGACCGGGACCTTCCACTCCCCCGTCCCGTTGCCGATCACGTGGTAGAGGAAGCACTTGTTGGCGCTCAACGAGTGCAGCGACGAGTGCGTGCCGATCAACGCGTCCGTGGCGACGACCCCGCGCACCAGGTTGTCGTCGAACAACTCCTGCAGCGTCGCGCCGATCGGTCGTTCGAAGACCTGCTCCCACAACCGGCCGCGCACCACCGCGTCGACGTGGACGCGAAGGTGTTCTTCGGACACCAACGGTTCCAGCAGGGTCGGCGCCAGCGCCTGGGCCATCAACTCCAGGTCGGCGTACCAGCGCTGCCACGTCTCCCAGTCGTCGAGCGACCCGCAGACGGCCTCGAACGACCGCACCGTCGCCTCGCCGGGTGAACGCTCGACCAGCAACCCGCCACGGCCGTTCGGTGTGTACGAGGACGCGGCACGAGACCGCAGGGCCAGCTTCAGCCCCAGATCCGACACGATCCGGTCGGGCAGCAGCGAGACGAGGTACGAGAAGCGCGAGAGGCGGGCGTCCACGCCCTCCCACGGCGAGGCGCTCACCGCGGCCCCGCCGACGTGCGGCAGCTTCTCCAGCACCCTGACCGACTTCCCCGCCCTGGCGAGGTACGCGGCCGCCACCAGCCCGTTGTGGCCGCCCCCCACGATCACGACGTCGTCCATGCCCCGGAATCCCTCCCACGTAGCCTGGTCGGTGGGAACTTAGCGGTCCGAAGGAGATGTGCACATGGGCCGAGTGACGGTGCGCCGAGCGGTCGAACGGGTGTCGCCGAGCGGTCGGCGCCGCAGGATCGACGCGCTCGCCGCCGAGGAACCCATGGAGTTGCGGGTCGACGGCAAGGCTTTGGCCGTCACGATGCGCACGCCTGGCCACGACGTGGAACTGGCGCACGGCTTCCTGCTCAGCGAGGGTGTGATCGGGTCGTCCGAGGACATCTCGATCGCCCGGTTCTGCGAGGGCACCGGGCCGGACGGGATGAACACCTACAACGTGTTGGACGTCGCGCTGGCCGAGGGCGTGCCGCCGCCGGACACCGGGGTGGAGCGGAACTTCTACACCACGTCGTCGTGCGGGGTGTGCGGCAAGGGCGCGCTGGACGCGGTGAAGCTCAAGACCCGCTACTCCCCCGCGCTGGACGAGGTGAGGGTCACACCCGAGGCGCTGACGGGCTTCCCGGACGCGTTGCGGGAGCGGCAGAAGGTCTTCGAGAGCACCGGCGGGCTGCACGCGGCCGGGCTCTTCGTCGACGGCGAACTGCTCGTCGTGCGCGAGGACGTGGGCCGGCACAACGCCGTCGACAAGGTGCTGGGCTGGGCGGTGCTGCAGAACCTGGTGCCGTTGCGCGGCGCGGTGCTGATGGTGTCGGGACGGGCGTCGTTCGAGCTGGTGCAGAAGGCCGCGATGGCCGGGATCCCGGTGCTCGCGGCGGTGTCGGCGCCGTCGTCGCTCGCGGTCGAACTGGCCGAGGAGCAGGGCATGACGCTGATCGGCTTCCTGCGCGGCGACTCGATGAACGTCTACACCGGTGGGGAGCGCGTGGTTGAGACCGCTTGACGGTGTCGTGGTGGTGAGCCTGGAGCAGGCCGTCGCCGTGCCGTACGCGACGCGGCTGCTGGCCGATCTCGGCGCTCGGGTCATCAAGGTCGAACGGCCTGGCACCGGTGACTTCGCTCGCCACTACGACTCGTCGTGCGGCGAGGTGTCGTCGTACTTCGCGTGGACGAACGTCGGCAAGGAGTCGGTGACCCTCGACATCTTCCACCCCGACGGCCGTGAGGTGCTCGAACGGCTCGTCGCGCGGGCGGACGTGCTGCTGTGCAACCTGTCGCCGCGGGTGTGGTCGCGTCTGGCGCTCGACCTGCCGCCGTCGCTGATCGTCGGTGAGCTGTCCGGCTACGGCTGGGAAGGCCCGTACGCGGACCGCAAGGCGTTCGACGCGCTGGTGCAGTCCGAGGCAGGGCTGGTGTCGCTGACCGGTGAGGGCGACGTGGTGGCCCGCGCAGGCATCTCGGTCGCGGACATCGCGGCGGGTGTCCAGTTGCAGGCCGCGGTGCTGGCGGCGTTGTTGCAGCGCGGACGAACCGGGGAGGGCGCGCGGTTGCGGTTGTCGCTCTTCGAGGCGATGGCCGAGTGGATGCACCAGCCGATGCTCTACGCCGCCGGAACGGGGGCCGCGGCGCCGCGGTCGGGCGCGCACCACCCGAGCATCGCGCCGTACGGGCCGGTCGCCTGCGCGGACGGCGCCGTGCACCTGGCCGTGCAGAACGACGGGCAGTGGCAGCGGCTGTGCGATCTGATCGGGCTCGCCCCGCAGGAGAGGTTCGCCACAGTGGCGTCCCGCGTCGAGCACCGCGCGGAGCTTCAGAAGCTGCTCGAACAGGCCTTCTCGGATCTCACCGCGGCCGAGTTGCTGATCACTCTGGACGGTGCGGACGTGCCCGCGGCGCTGACCCGCTCGATCACCGAACTACCCACGCACCCGCAGCTCGGCACGTGGGTTGACGTGCGGGTTCCCGGCGGAACGGCCCGGATGCTGCCGCCGCCGGTGGCCGGTTTCGAGTGGTCACCGGCTGCGGTTCCGGCACTCGGCGCGCACACTGACGACGTGCTGACGTGGCTGGGCTGTTCGAGTGAGGAACTGTCTTCCTTACGCGTGCGTTCCGTCCTCTGAGAAGGAAACGAGGAACGGTGCCCACGCGATGAGGTGAGCATGGGGGAACCGAGGTACAGCCGCCGCACCCTCCTCGCGGCGATCGGCGTGGTCATCGCGACAGCCATGGGCGTCGCGACGTACGTGTCGTCGTCCAACGCCGTCGAGCAGCAGATCGCGACGACCGACCGGGTGCGGGCCACCTCGGCCGCGAAGCCGGTGATCCGCTTCGAACGCGTGTACTCGGCCGCACGTCACCGCGAGGTCACCCTCGCCTTCTACCTCCCGGCCGGCGCGAACACCCGCGGCCTGCCGATGTCGATCCTCCTGCACGGCCTCAACGGTGACGCCAGGCACGCCCCCGTGGGCAACCTGCCCGACGTCCTGGCCGCCGCCGTCGCCAAGGGCTCCGTGCCCGCGTTCGGCTTCGTCGCGGTCGACGGCGGCAACAGCTACTGGCACGAGAACGTCCCCGGCGACGACCCGATGGCGATGCTGCTCGACGAGGTCCCGCGCTGGCTCAAGGAACGCGGCTACGGCGAACCGTTCGCGGTGACGGGCGTGTCGATGGGTGGTTTCGGTTCGCTGCTCTACGCGCGTCGCCGAGCCGAACGCGGCGACCCGGTCGCGGCCGCCGCGGCCATCTCCCCCGGTCTGATCACGACGTGGCCGGAGATGGCCAAGCGGCGTGCGTTCAAGGACGAGGGCGAGTGGGCGTCGCTCGACCCGTTGCGGCACCTGAAGGCCACCGGCCCGACCGCACTCGGTGTGTGGATCGGCGACCGCGACCGGTTCATCGAGGGCACCCGCCGATTCATCCGCGACGTGCGGCCCGAGGTGGGCACGGTCAAGGGCGGCGGCCACGACGACGGGCTGTACCGGAAGGTGACGCCCGACGTCGTGCAGTTCCTCGCCAAGTACGCGAAGCGCGCCGTCTAGACCCGCTGGGCCGCGCGGCCCCAGTGCAGGTACTTCACCCGGTCCTGCTCGTCGCGTCCACACAGGACGACCACCTGGTGATAGCCGGTCTCGCTGTCGACGGCGATCAGCGCGTCCTCCCGCAGTCCGGTGAACTCGTGCTCGTCACCGTCGACGAACGACTCCCAGCCGGGGTCGAGCCGCACGTACCGGAGCTTGACCCTGCCGCCGTCGCCTTCGGTGACGTGCAGTTCCAGACCGGTCGACCGGTAGACGCCGACGACCCGTTCCACGTCCACCGGCACCGGCAACGGCGGTGGTGTGGGCAGGCCGGGCAGGGCGATGTCCTCCCTGCCCAGCGCCTCTTCGAAGACCGCGCGCGCCAGTGCCAGGCTCTCACCGCCGTTGGTGAGAACGGCGATCGCGAGTCCGGCCGCGGGGATCACCCGCAGGTAGGCCCGGTACCCCAGGGTCGAACCGGTGTGCCCGATGCCGGTGACCCCGTCCGCGTACTCGTGCACCGCCCAGCCGAGCCCCTGGCTGCCGCCGTGCGCGAAGTTCGGTGGCACGACCTGGCTCTCGCGCATCGCGTCGAACTCGCTGGTGCCGAGGTGCATCCGCACGAACTCCAGCAGGTCCCGCGCGCTCATCGCAAGCGCCGTGCCCGCCGGCGCGTCGCCCTCGGCCATGAACTTGCCCGCAGGCTCCGGTTCCTTGCCCACGTGGCCGGTGGCGACGATCTGCGTGGCGTACTCGGCGTGGCTCGCGACCGCGGTGCACAGACCAAGTTCGTCGATGAGACGCTCACGGACGACGGCGCGGAAAGGCTTGCCGCGCAACACCTCGATGACCCGGCCGAGCAACGTGAAGCCGCTGTTGCAGTACGTGTAGAGCTCGCCGGGCGGCGCCTCCTGCCGCGCGTCCGCCAGGAGCACGACGTACTTCTCCAGCATGTCGTCGCCGTTTCCGGTGTCGTGGAAGAGGTCGCCCTGGAAGCCTGCGGTGTGGGTGAGGAGGTGCCGTGGCGTGATGACGCGCGCGGCCTGTTCGTCGGCGAGCGCGAACTCCGGCAGCACGTCCCGGACCGGACGGTCGAGGTCCAGCAGGCCCTCGTTCACCAGTTGCTGGACGAGCGTCGCAGTCCAGACCTTGGTGATCGACCCGATCTGGAAGATGGCGTCCGGCGTCACCTTCTCGCCGGTGACGTTGTTGAGCACACCTGCTGCCATGTCGGTGATTTCGCCGTTGTGCAGCACGGCGACTTGGGCGCCGACGACGCCGTGTTCCTCGATCAGTTCATCCAGATTGATCATGTCACTCCCCCAGGAGTTCTCAGGCCCGGGCGGCTGCCCGGCCGAAGTGCAGCAAGCCGTTCACGAGCACCAGCACGGTGTGCGGGTCGTCCACGGCGATCAACGCGTCCTCGCGCAAGGCCACGAACTCTCGTGCGTCGTCATCGAGATCGACCAGCACGCGGCCGTGATCTGCTTGTGTGACAACGACTTCGTGGCCTGCACTGCGATAGGTGCCGATGAAGCGTTCGTCCACCGGCTCGGGGGCCGCGGGCGGCACCGGTGACTCCGGTCTGTGCACGTCCGCGAGTTCGCTGAAGACGTCGTCGATGACTTGGTCGAACACCGCGCGAGCGTCGCCGCCGGTGGTGAGCAGGGCGACCGCGATCCCTCTTTCCGGTGCGATCCGCAGGAACGACGCCAGGCCCCGGTTGCTCCCGTGGTGGCCGATCACCGGGCCGCCGGAGTAGCCCGGCAGCTCCCAGCCCAGGCCCCACGAAGCGCGATGTCCGAAGTCAGGCAACAACACCTGGGGTTCGCGCATCACCGCGAACGCCGGCGTGGCCAGGTGCATGCGCGCGAACGCGAGCAGATCCCGTGCGCTCATCGCGAGTGCCGATCCGGCGGGCCAGTCGGACTCCGGTCCCGGATCGGTCACCGGCCGACCGTCCTCGTGACCGACGGCATGCGCGGCCGTGGCTTCCGCGTAGGTCGTCGCGACCGCGAGACCGAGCGGCGCCGCCAACCGTTCCTTGAGGACGGTGTTGAAAGGCTTGCCCCGCAACACTTCCACGATCCGGCCGAGCACCGTGAAGCCGCTGTTGCAGTACGACCACACCTCACCCGGCGCGAAGAGCTGCCGCGCGTCGGCCAGCCGTGCCACGAACTTCTCGATCGCGTCGTCGCCCGAGCCGGTGTCGTGGAAGAGGTCGCCATCGATGCCGGACGTGTGGGTCAGCAGGTGCCGTGGCGTGATCACCGGCCGGAAACCCCGCAGCACGTCGCGCACCGGCCGGTCGAGGTCGAGACGGCCCTCGTTCACCAGTTCCTGGACGAGCGTCGCAGTCCAGACCTTGGTGATCGACGCGATCTGGAAGAGCGAGTCCACCGTCACCGGCGCACGCGTGTCTGCGTTCAGCACACCAGTGGCGACGTCGGTGATCTCTCCGTCGGCCAGGAGAGCGAACTGGGCGCCGACAACGCCGTGTTCCTCGGTCAGTCCGGGCAGTCTGCGCGTGATCCACTCGGTCGCGTTCACCGGCGCACCGCCGCCCGGCCGAAGTGCACCCACCTCACCTGGTCGTCGCGACGGACCAGCCGGAGCACGGTGTGCGGTTCGTCCACGGCGATCAGGGCGTCGTCACTCAAGGTGGTGTAGTCGGTGCCGCGATCCCGGTCGGTCATCGTCGTCTCGCAGATCCAGTGCTTCGGCTCGTACCGGACCCGGACCCTGCCTTCCGCCGCCGGAGTGATGTGGACGTCCAGCGCGGACGAGCGGTACACGCCGGTGAGCTCGGCGGCGTCCACTGGAACGGGCGGCTCGGGCGGCACGGGGAGTTCGGCAAGATGAACGCCCGCCAGTTCGCCGAGCAGATGGGAGAACACGGCACGCTGCAGTTTCGCCTCCGCCCCGCCGTTGGTGAGGACCGCGATCGCCACGCCCGCCTCCGGCAGGACACGCAAGGCCGCGTCCTGGCCCATGGTGGCCCCGCCGTGGCCAACGCCGATGGTGCCGTTCGGGTAGTGGTGCACCGTCCAACCAAGACCCCAGCCACCGCCATCCGGCGTTTTCACCTGCTGCACGCGCATCGCGTCGTACGCCGTCGTCTCGAGGTGCATCCGGGCGAAGCGCACGAGAGAACGCGCGTTCATGGCGAAAGCCGAGCCGGCGGGAGCGTCGGAGCCCGGCATCATGGTGTCGACGGGTGGTCCCCCGGCCGACAGGTGCCCTTCGGCGCCCCGGTGCGCGGGGTACTCGTCGTAGTGCGTGGCCACGTTCGTCAACCCCAGCGGACCGACGAGCCGTTCCCGCAGCACGACGTGGAACGGCCGGCCGCGCAACACCTCCACGATCCGGCCCAGCACGACGTAGCCCGCGTTGCAGTACGAGAAGAGTTCGCCGGGCTCGGTGAGCTGACGCGCGTCAGCGAGCAGAGCCACGAACCTCGCGACGCAGTCGTCGCCCGTCCCGGTGTCGAACCACTGGTCGCCCTCGAAGCCACCGAGATGACAGAGCAACTGCCGAGGAGTGACCGCCCGCGCCACCCGCTCGTCCGCGAGCCGGAACTCGGGCAGAACCTCACGCACCGGCCGGTCGAGATCGAGCAGGCCCTCACCGACGAGCTGCGCGACCAGCGTCGCCGTCCAGACCTTGGTGATCGACCCGATCTGGAACAAGGAGCCGACGGTCACCCGCTCACCGGTGGCAGTGCTGAGCACACCGGCGGCCGCGTCGTGGATCTCGCCGTCCGCGAGCACCGCGACCTGAGCACCGACACCGTGCTCCGCCACGAGTTCGGGAAGCCTGCGTCGTAACCACTCTGCAGTGTCGTTCACGTTCCCCCCAGGAAGTGATCAGCTAGCGCGGTGAGAGCGGCACCGTCCTCGACCGCACCCACTTGAGCACCGCGGGCCACTCCCCGTAGCCCGCGTCGATGTTGACGTGCGCAGCCCCCGGCAGAACGTCGATCTCGATCCGCAACGCCTCGGCAAGCTCTTTCGCGGACTGCATCGAGCAGTGCGGATCACCCTCACCAGCGACCAGCCGCGTGTGGGTGGCGGCACGACGCAACCCCGCCGGATCGAGCGGAGCGGGGAAGAACGACTTGATGGCCGGCTCCGGGTGGTCCAGCGCAGGCGGGGCGACGAGCAACACCCGGTCGACGTGGGCGATGTCCTCGCGGGCCGCGTGGTGCAGCCAGAGGTAGCAGCCGAGCGAGTGCGCGACGACGACCCGTTCACGGTCGACGGGCAGCGCTTCGAGGTGCGTGTCGAGCTCGCGGAGCCAGGTGTCCCGGTCGGGCGCCTCGGGGCTGCTGAAGTGCGGCATGTCCGCGAGGCCGCCGTGCTCGGACACGGTCTGGGCCAGCCAGCGCTGCCAGTGGCCGGGGCCGGAGCCGGTGTAGCCGTGGAGCAGGAGCACGTGGGGCAGCGACATGCCTCCACCCTAGTGGCGTGGTGCGGGGAGCCACCGGTGAATCCTTGCCCGGTGGCACGCCTCGGGGCACCGCTCCCGCTTGTCCTGGTGAGAGCGCAGGGCAAGCGGCGCGGAGGCGGCGCGGGCGAGCGACGCGTGGCGTGCAGGTGGCGCGGGGCGAGCGGCGCGAGGCGCCTGGCGTGCAGGCGACACCAGCACACACATGCGACTCCAGGCGTGCGGGCGGCACTAGCCGTACGGGCGTCACCACGTGCGGGAGCCGCCACACACGGTCGACACCACACCTGCGAGGCACCAGAGGGGTGGGCGGGCATTACGCGGGAGCGCGGCACCAGACCTGCGGACGGAGCCTTGCGACGCTGCCTGACCCGCAAGGTCCGCGCGGCTGCGTTCGCCGCTCGGCGCCGGAACGAGCGAAGGGCGCCCGGTTTCCCGGACGCCCTTCGCCTGAACGATCGAACCTAGGCCGACTTCTCGCGGCGCTCACGGCGCGAGGGCTGCCGGGCCACGATGGTCGGGTTCACGTTCTCCTTCACCGTCTGCTCGGTGATGACGACCTTGGCGACGTCCGTGCGGCTCGGGATGTCGTACATCACCGGGAGCAGGACCTCTTCCATGATCGCGCGCAGACCACGAGCACCGGTACCGCGCAGGATCGCCTGGTCGGCGATCGCTTCGAGTGCGGTCTTGGTGAACTCGAGCTCGACGCCATCCATCTCGAACAGCTTCTGGTACTGCTTCACCAGGGCGTTCTTCGGCTCGGTGAGGATCATCACCAGCGACGGCTTGTCGAGGTTCGTGACGGAGGCCACCATCGGCAGACGCCCGATGAACTCGGGGATCAGGCCGAACTTGATCAGGTCCTCCGGCATGGAGTCGGCGAAGTAGTCCGCCGAGTCCGTCTCCGCCTTCGAGCGGACCTCGGCGCCGAAGCCCAGGCCTCGCTTGCCGACCCGGTCCTGGATGATCTTCTCGAGCCCCGCGAACGCACCGGCCACGATGAACAGCACGTTCGTCGTGTCGATCTGGATGAACTCCTGGTGCGGGTGCTTGCGGCCGCCCTGCGGGGGCACCGAGGCGGTCGTGCCCTCGAGGATCTTCAGCAGCGCCTGCTGCACACCCTCACCGGACACGTCGCGAGTGATCGACGGGTTTTCACTCTTCCGAGCGATCTTGTCGACCTCGTCGATGTAGATGATGCCCGTCTCGGCGCGCTTGACGTCGTAGTCCGCGGCCTGGATGAGCTTCAGGAGGATGTTCTCGACGTCCTCACCGACGTACCCGGCCTCCGTCAGCGCCGTCGCGTCGGCGATGGCGAACGGAACGTTCAGCATCTTCGCGAGGGTCTGTGCCAGGTAGGTCTTGCCGCACCCCGTCGGGCCGAGCATCAGGATGTTCGACTTCGCCAACTCGACGCCGTCGTCACGACCCTCGCGCCCGCGGTCGCCCGCCTGGATGCGCTTGTAGTGGTTGTAGACGGCGACGGAGAGGGTGCGCTTGGCATCACTCTGGCCGATGACGTACTGGTCGAGGAACTCGTGGATCTCGGCGGGCTTCGGCAGCTCGTCGAGCTTCACGTCGCCGGCTTCGGCCAGCTCCTCCTCGATGATCTCGTTGCAGAGATCGATGCACTCATCGCAGATGTAGACGCCGGGGCCGGCGATGAGTTTCTTCACCTGCTTTTGACTCTTTCCGCAGAAAGAGCACTTCAGCAAGTCGCCGCCGTCACCGATACGCGCCATGACCGCTGACCTATGTCCCCTCCGGCGCACACCTGCTGTAGTGCGCCTGCTGACTTGCTGTGGCAGTCCCACTGGCTGTGGGTGCTGAGCCCGTTCTCCTGACGGTACCTGGCCGACCCCGTTTCAGGGGAGGACCCGCGTCCCCCGACGCGCCGATCAGGCCGGTTGCCCGGTCACATCGGCGTGTCGGGTGGGCACGCGGTGTCCGGGGGCCGGGTGTTTCCCAGCCCCTAGGACGCCGCGCTCAGGACTTGGCGGAAAGCTTGCGGTAGGGCAGCACCGTGTCGACGATGCCGTACTCCTTGGCCTCGTCGGCCGTCAGAATCCGGTCGCGCTCGATGCTCTCGCGAACCTCCTCCGCCGTCCGGTTCGTGTGCCGCGCGAGGGTCGACTCCATCAGGCGGCGCACGCGCTGGATCTCGTTCGACTGGATCTCCAGGTCGGACACCTGACCGTACGCGCCCTCCATGGAGGGCTGGTGGATCAGGATTCGCGCGTTTGGCAGCGCGTGGCGCTTGCCGGGCGTGCCGGCGGCCAGCAGCACCGCGGCGGCCGAGGCGGCCTGACCGAGGCAGTACGTCTGGATGTCCGGGCGAACGAACTGCATCGTGTCGTAGATGGCCATCAGCGAGGTGAACGAGCCACCCGGCGAGTTGATGTACATCAGGATGTCGCGGTCCGGGTCCTCGGACTCGAGGACCAGCAGCTGCGCCATGACGTCGTTGGCCGAAGCGTCGTCAACCTGCACGCCGAGGAAGATGATGCGCTCCTCGAACAGCTTGTTGTACGGGTTCGACTCCTTCATGCCGTAGCTGGTGCGCTCGACGAACGACGGCAGCACGTAACGCGACTGAGGGGCGTGGAACTGGCTCACTTCGAGATCTCCTCAGCTGCTAGTTGCTCGAGCCGACCGGCTGCGCGCGGGTGACGACCTTGTCCACGAAGCCGTACTCCAGCGCTTCCTGCGCCGTGAACCAGCGGTCGCGGTCGGAGTCGCGGGTGATGGTCTCCACCGACTGCCCGGTGTGCTCGGCGATGAGCTCGGCCATCTCGAGCTTGGTGCGCGTCAGCATGTCCGCCTGGATCGCGATGTCCGCGGCCGTACCGCCGACACCGGCCGAGGGCTGGTGCATGAGGATGCGCGCGTGCGGAAGCGCCTGACGCTTGCCAGGAGCGCCCGCGGACAGCAGGAACTGGCCCATCGAGGCCGCGAGGCCCATGGCGACCGTGGCCACGTCCGGCTGGATCAGCTGCATCGTGTCGTAGATGGCCATGCCCGCCGTGACGGAACCACCCGGCGAGTTGATGTAAAGCGTGATGTCCTTCTCGGGGTCCTCAGCGGCGAGAAGCAGCAGCTGAGCGGTGATCTGGTTGGCGATGCCCTCTTCGACCTGCGATCCCAGGACGATGATCCGCTCGCGGAGCAGCCGCTCGTACACCGAGTCGTTGAGGTTCATCCCGGCGGTGGCCGACCGCAATTCGGGGGTCGGGAAGGAGTGCTGCGTCACGTCTGCCTGCCTAACTCCAGGTGGAACGAATCTGGAAGCAAAAACTCTCTGCGATCGACCTTAACGAAGGCGGGCGGCGTCAGATGCCCGACACCGCCCGCGTTCGCTATCAGCTGTATTTCCGAAGCTCGCCCGTTCGCGGGGAAGGGCGAGCGGGTCGGTCCTTACTCCTGGCCGTCCTCATCGGACTTGGTCTCGCCGAAGAGCTCGTCGAGGTCCAGCTTGGTGCCGCTCGCGTCGGACACCTCGGCCTGGCGCACGACGCTCGCGAGCGCCTTGCCCCGGCGGACGTCGGCGAAGATCGCGCCGAGCTGGCCGGACTGCTGCGCGCGCTTGACGTACTCGTCAGGCGAGATGCCGAAGCGCTGGGCCTGGTAGATGATCCGCTCGGTCAGCTCGCCGTCGGACACCGTGACCTGCTCGGCGTCGGCGATCGAGTCGAGCACGAGCTGCGTCTTGACGGCCTGCTCGGCCGCCTTGCGGAGCTCGGCGTCGAACTCCTCCTCCGACTGACCCTGCTCGGTCAGCCAGGCGGCGAACTTCGCGTCGTCGTGGTCGAAGGCGTGCACGGCGTCGTGCTTGCGGGCGTCGATCTCGCCCTGGACGATGCCCTCGGGCAGCGGGACCTCGGTGGTCTCCAGCAGAGCCTCGAGGACCTTGTCGCGCGCCTGCACGCCCTGCTGCATCTTCTTGACGCGGGCGAGGCGGGTCTGCAGGTCGGCCTTGAGCTCGTCGAGCGTGTCGAACTCGCTGGCGAGCTGCGCGAACTCGTCGTCGAGCTCGGGGAGCTGACGCTCCTTGACGCTGCTCAGCACGACGGTGACCTCGGCCTCGCGGCCCTCGTGCTCACCGGCGACGAGCGTCGTGGCGAAGGTCTTGGTCTCACCCTCGGCCGCGCCGACGAGCGCGTCGTCGATGCCCTCGACGAGCTGGCCGGAGCCGACCTCGTAGGACAGGCCGCTGGTGCGGGCCTCCTCGACCTCTTCGCCGTCGACCGTCGCGGACAGGTCGACGATGACGAAGTCACCGGTCTCGACCGGGCGGGTCACGCCGGTCAGCGTGCCGAAGCGAGCACGGAGCTCGTCGAGCTGGGTGGTCACGTCCTCGTCGGTGACCTCCTGCTCGTCGACCGTCACGGCGAGCTCGCCGAACGCGGGCACGACGATCTCGGGACGGACGTCGACCTCGGCGGTGAACTCGAGGGTCTGACCGTCCTCGATCTTGGTGACCTCGAAGTCGGGACGGCCGAGCGTGCGCACCTCACCCGCGTTGACCGCTTCCAGGTACTTGGCCGGGATGGCCTCCTGGATGACCTCGTCCAGCACCGGAGCGCGGCCGATGCGGTTCTCCAGGACCTTGGCGGGGGCCTTGCCCGGACGGAACCCGGGGATGCGGACCTGCTTCGCGAGCTTCCGGTACGCCTGGTCGAAGTTCGACTTGAGCTCGTCGAACGGCACCTCGACGTTGATCCGGACCCTCGTCGGGCTCAGGTGCTCGACGGTGCTCTTCAACGTGGACTCCTCGATACGAACAAGAACGTGCAAGACAGCCGGATACCGCCACCAGGGCGCCCGGATTCCCAGCGAGTCTAGGCGAGACCCGCGCTGTGACCGCCGCCACCCCGGCGAGCACGCCCGTCCAGGACCGCCGGCCCCTCCACCACCGCCCTCTCAGACGGCCGATTCGCACCGTTCCGAGGGGCTTCACCCGACTTCCGGAGCCTGACCTCTTCAGCGCCGGACACTTCAGCGCCGCCGCCAGACCACGACGGTGGCGGCTCTTTATTCTTCGCCTGGCGAACCACATAACAGAAACGACTCGCCCCACTACCGCCCGTCGAAGACGGCAGTTCCAATTTCACTCTTTCGGCCGAAACAGCCTTTCCAGACCGATCAAGGTGACTCCATAAGCACCAATCACCCCAGCTCAGAGGGCAGGTAGCGTTACTGCTCCCGCACCATCCGTAACAGGACCACGGGAACGAACGAGAAAAAGTCGTCGCACCGTTTTACCCCGAGGATCCGCCTGATGGAGACACGCCAGCTTCTCGCGTTCACGACCGTGGTTCAGACAGGGAGCTTCACCAAGGCCGCTGCCACGCTCAACTGCTCGCAGCCGACCATCACCACCCGCATCAAGGCGCTGGAGGAGGCCCTCGGGGTCGTCCTTTTCCGGCGCCTCCCCCGAGGTATCCAGATGACCTCCGCAGGCGTGGAGTTGCTCCCGTTCGCGCGAAACATCATCAACCTCACCGAAAAGGCCCGAAAAGCCATCACGATGAACGGCGAGCCCCACGGCAAACTGATCATCGGTTCCGCACAGAGCTTGACCGACTACCGTCTGCTACCGCTCATCGAATACATGTGCTGGCGCTACCCGTCGGTCCAACTCTCCCTGCACTCCCGCAACGCGCTGAACAACCTGAACTCGGTGCGAGACGGCCAACTGGACTGCGCCTTCTTCATAGGCGCCATAGAACCCCGCGAGGGCCTGGAAACAACAGTCCTCTGCCCCGAACCCCTGGTAGTGGTCGCGGGCCCGAACCACATGCTCACCCAACGCCAGACCCTGGCCGAGGACGACATCACGAGCAGCACCCTCATCCGGGCCGAGAACGGCGCCAGCTACCACGAACTGTTCGAACACTCCCTGGGCTACGACGACACCAGAGCTCCGGTCCTGGAACTGGACTCGGTGGACGCAGCCAAACGAGCAGTGGCCTCAGGCCTGGGCATCGCCCTGATGCCCGAGGTGACAGTCTCCGCAGAACTGGCCGACGGCAGGTTGGTCCGCTTGCCCTGGTCCCCGACGTTCCGCGTCTACACGCAGTTCGGCTGGCGCCAGGACAACTCGACGAACCCGGCGGTGACGGCCCTGGTCTCAGCGGCAGCCCAGGTGGTGAGCGACCAGGTCGCCTCTCTGACCTGACCGCACACGCACGCACGCACACAGATCGAACGCGAAGCCGCAGGCGAGCCGTCTTTACCAAGCGGTCCAGGCGGTGGGGTCCCATCACGAGTCGCGCCACAGCTCTTGCTGCATGAGAGAAGGGGTGTCAAACCGCCACGCTTTTCGGCGGTTTGACACCCCTTCTCTCATGTGGCCCGCTCTTGGCTCGGCTCGTGATGGGACCCCACCGCCAACGCAACCACACTAAGCAACAGGCAGCCGCCCAACGCCACAGGCGTGCCATCTACCCACGCACGGCGCGGGCCCCCTGATCAGATTGCCGGGGGTCTGGGGGCAGCGCCCCCAGGGGAAGCACGCAAGGCGACAGCCGCCAACGCAACAGGGGAACGCTACGAAACCCCAGGCGCACCCCCAGAACTCCCCCGAACCACCAACTCGGGCAACACGTCCTCGACATCCGACGGCAAAGCCCCACCGATGACAGCCACCAACGCCCGAGCAGCCCGAGCCCCGAACGCAAACGTGTCCCGCGACAACGCGGTCAACCGCCCGTGCTGACACAAAACCGAGTCGTCCCAAGCAACCAGAGACAGCTCGGCAGGCACAGCAACCCCCAGCGCAGCAGCAACCTCAGCCCCTGCCACAGCCATCACATCGTTGTCGTAAACGATCGCAGTGGGCGGCTCATCCATCCCCAGCAACGACCGGGTAGCAGCCGCACCAGCCTCAGCCGTGTAATCCCCCGGCACCACAACACCGTCCACAACGGACGAGGCAAACGCGGCATCCCGCCGAACCGTGTGCAACAACGAAGCCAACCCGGCAACCCGGGCGATCCGCCGATGCCCCAACGACTTCAGGTACTCCACCACGGACGTCATGGCCGCGTAGTCATCAGCCCAAACAGAAGCCAGCGACCCATGATGCCCAGCCCCACCCACCACAACAGCCGGCAACCCGAGCGAGGACATCAAAGCAACCCGAGGATCCGACACCAGCAGATCCACGAGGAACACCCCGTCGACCCGGTGCTCGGCCCACCACCGCTGGTACAACGCGATCTCTTCCTCGCGCGACGACACCACCTGCAGCAACAGCGCACACGAGATCTCGGACTGCATCCCAGCGATCAGCTGGAAGAAGAACGCCTCGTCCCCCAGCGCACGAGGCGGCCGCACCAGAACCAGCCCCACCGCGTCGGCGGACGCGGACGACAACGCCCGAGCGGTGACCGAGGGCCGGTACCCCAGCGACGAGGCCACGGCCAGCACGCGCGCGCGGGTCGACTCGGACACCCCGGAACGGCCGTTCAACGCCAGCGACACGGCTCCCTTGGACACCCCGGCCTCCGCCGCGATGTCCTTGATCGTCGGCCTCTTCACCACACCCCGCTCTGTCCGAAAGGAGACAACAAGACGTTCGGAGGCTAGCCGGAGATAAACCGGTTTAGCTAGGGTCCGCGACCAAGGAGGTGGGTGTCAATGAAGAGGCGCACGTTCCTCGCGGGCCTGGCGGCGGTGCCCGTGGCGGGATGCGGACTGTCCGGCACGTCGAGCACCAACACGGCCACGAACGGCCAGGTCACGGGCGAGATCACGTTCCAGACCTGGTCCCTCAAGCCCAAGTACACCGACTACGTCAACGGTGTCATCGACGCTTTCCAGAAGCAGCACCAGGGCACCACCGTGAAGTGGGTCGACCAGCCCGCGGACGGGTACCTGGCCAAGGTCATGGCGGACGCGAGCGCGGGCAGCCTGCCCGACGTGATCAACGTGCCGCCGGACCTGAGCTTCCCGCTGGCCAAGGCGGGGCAGCTCGTCAACCTCGACGAAAGCCTCAAGGACGCCAAGCCGGAGTACCTCGACAACGCCTGGCAGGCGTTCGAGATCCCCGGCAAGGGCGGCTGCTACGGCTTCCCGTGGTACCTCAACACCGGCCCGATCTTCTACAACAAGGCCCTGTTCACCCAGGCGGGCCTGGACCCGAACAAGCCACCGACGAACTTCAAGGAACTCGAAGCCCAAGCGCTCCAGCTGGCGCAGAAGAAGATCGCGATCCTCGGCCAGACGCCGAGCATCGCCGACTTCGGCCTGTACGGGGTGAAACTCTTCGACACCGACAAGTTCACGTTCAACGAGGCCAAGGGCGTCGAGTTCGTCGAGAGCTACAAGCGGATGTACGACGCGGGCGCGCTGATCCCCGAGGCGCTCACGCAGAACTACACCGGCGCCGGCGCGAAGTTCATGGCGCAGCAGACCGCGCTCAACCCCGGCAGCGCGTACGACCTCGGCAAGTTCAAGACCGACGCGCCGAGCCTCTACGCCAACATCGGCATCTCCACGCCCATCACGAACACGGGCAGCGCCAACATGTTCCTGCACGGCATGAGCGTGCCGAAGAGCAGCAAGAACCAGGCGACGGCGCTGGCGTTCGGCAGGTTCGCCACCAACGCCGAGAACCAGGTGAAGTTCGCCAAGCTCGCGTCGATCTTCCCGAGCACCAGCAAGGGCGGTGACGACCCGTACTTCACCACGGAGGACGGGACGGACGAGGCACGGGTCAGGGTGGCCGCGGCCAAGCAGCTCAAGACCGCGGTGAACTACACGCCCGTGCAGTTCAGCGATCAGATGCGCGAGGCGCTGCTGCAGCAACTGGCCGACGCCATGCTCGGCAAGAAGTCGCCGAAGCAGGCCCTGGACGACGCGGTCGCCGAGTGCAACCGCCTCCTCAAGTAGGCAGCGGGAGATGACTCATCGCCCGTACACGCCGTGGCTGTTCCTGGCACCAGGACTGGCCATCTGCCTCATGTTCACGATCTTCCCGTTCCTGAACATGATCGTGCTCGCGTTCACGGACGCGAGCGCGCTGGGCGGTGGCCGGTTCACCGGCCTGGACAACTTCGTGCGGATGCTCCAGGACCCGAAGTTCTGGACGGCCGCGCGCAACAGCGCTCTCTACATGGTGTGCGTCGTGCCACCGCTGGTGCTGTTGCCGCTGCTGATCGCGATGCTCGTGCAGAAGGTCGTGCCGGGCATCGGGATCTTCCGCACGGCGTTCTTCACGCCGGTGATCGCGTCCACGGTCGTGGTCGGGCTCATCTGGACGTGGCTGCTCGACAGCCGCGGCCTGGTGAACAACGTGGTGGAGGCGTTGGGCGGTACCCGGATCGGGTTCCTGACCGACTCGACTCTCCTGCTGATCAGCTCGATGGTGGTGACGGTCTGGCGCGGCCTCGGCTACTACATGGTGATCTACCTGGCCGCGCTCGCGAACGTGCCGAAGGACCTGCACGAGGCCGCGATGGTCGACGGCGCGGGACCGGTCAGGAGGTTCTGGTCGGTCACCGTGCCCAGCCTGCGGCCGACGATGGTGCTGGTCGCGGCGCTGAGCGCGGTCAACGGGTTCCGCGTGTTCTCCGAGATCTACCTGCTCTCGGGCGGGTCCGGCGGTCCGGGCGGGGCGAGCACCACCCTGGTGATGCTCATCCAGTCGGTCGGCCGCGGCCTGACCGGTGAGGTCGGGTACGCGTCGGCGCTCAGCGTGGTCCTGTTCGTGATCCTGCTGGGCCTGCTGCTGGTCACCCTCAAGCTCAACCGCAGGGAGGACCAGCTGTGAAGCGCGCCCACGTCTACCTGGCCCTGCGCTACCTCGGGCTGCTGAGCGTCCTCGCGATCAGCATCGGGCCGTTCCTGTGGCAGTTCGCCACCAGCGTCAAGGGGCCGAACGAGGACGTCTTCGTCCCCGACTTCATCCCCGACGACCCGACGTTCGGCAACTACGCCGCCGTCGCCGACGTGGTGCCGGTCTGGAACTTCGCGCTCAACTCGCTCGGCGTCGCGAGCGTCAACGTCATCACGAACTGCCTGGGCGCGGCCATGGCCGGCTACGCCCTGGCACGGCTGAAGTTCAGGGGACGCCGGTTCGCGGCGGTGGTCTTCGCGAGCAGCATCCTGGTGCCGTTCGAGGCGATCATGATCTCGCTGTTCCTGGTGATGCGCGGCTTCGGGCTCACCAACACGCTCACCGCGGTCGTGCTGCCCGGCGCGATCGCCGCGCTCAACGTCCTGTTGCTGCGCAACGCCTTCCTCGCACTCCCCGCCGAAGTCGAGGAAGCCGCGATCATCGACGGCGCCAACGCCTGGCAGCGCTTCACCCGCCTCGCGCTGCCGTCGGTGAAGGGCACGCTGGTCGTGGTGGCGCTGTTCTCGTTCATGTTCAGCTGGGACGACTTCCTGTGGCCGCTCATCGTGCTCAGCGACCAGGAGAAGTACACGCTCACCATCGGCCTGGCGTACCTCCAGGGCACGTTCGTGCAGAACCAGAGGCTGGTGGCGGCGGGCACGATCATCGCCGTCGTCCCGCTGATCCTGTTGTTCCTGTTGCTGCAGAAGCACTTCTTCCGCGGAGTGGGAGAAGGCGCGATCAAGGGCTGACACCCCGAGGAGCTCAACCTTGCGTTTCGGCGTGAACTACACCCCGTCCCAGGGCTGGTTTCACCACTGGCTCGACTTCTCCCTAGACGACGTCAAAGCCGACTTCGAGTCCATCGCGGCACTCGGCCTCGACCACGTGCGGGTCTTCCCGCTGTGGCCGGTGTTCCAGCCCAACAGGAGCCTCGTCCGTCCCCAGGCCGTCGAGCAGCTCGCCCAGATGCTCGACGCCGCCCGCGAGACAGGCCTCGACGTCCAGGTCGACGTGCTGCAGGGCCACCTGTCGAGCTTCGACTTCTACCCGTCGTGGGTGCAGACCTGGCACCGCCGCAACATCTTCACCGACCCGGACGTCATCAGCGGCCAGCGGTTCTACGTGCGCACGCTCGCCGAGGCCCTGAAGGACAAGTCGAACTTCCTCGGCTTCACCCTGGGCAACGAGGTCAACCTGCTGACCGAGTCGAACCCGTGCGCGCCCGAGCAGGCCGGCGAGTGGATCGACACGCTGCTCGACGAGTGCGACAAGGCCGCACCGGGCCTCCCGCACGTCCACTCCGAGTACGACGCAGTCTGGTACGAGAGCGAGCACGCGTTCCTGCCGGAGCACGCCGCCAACAAGGGTGCGATGACGACCGTGCACTCGTGGGTCTTCAACGGCACCGCGCAGCGCTACGGGTCGCTCTCGCCGGAGAGCGTCCACCACGCCGAGTACCTGGTCGAGCTGTCGAAGGCACACGCCAAGGACCCGGACCGGCCGGTGTGGCTGCAGGAGGTCGGCGCCGCCCAGCCCGAGATCACCGCCGAGCAGGCACCGCAGTTCGCCGAGCAAACGCTTGCGAACGTGCTGACCTGCTCGAACCTGTGGGGCGTCACGTGGTGGTGCTCGCACGACGTCGACCGTGCGTTGGTGGACTTCCCCGAACGCGAGTACGAGTTGGGGTTGCTGACGACGGAACGCGAGGTCAAGCCGCTCGGCGCGGCGATCGCCCGGATCGTGCGCGAAGCAGTGCACGAGCCGGTCGAGCGCACGCCGATCACGCTGCACGGCGACCGGCCCTCGTGGGGTCCGGGCGGTGCTTTCTTCGAAGAGTGGATGGGCCTCGCGCGGGACGGCGTGCGGGCCTCGATCGAGCTGGGGTGACGAAGTGCACGACGAACGCGCGCTGCTGGAAGAACGACTCAACCGCACGCTGAAGGAACGCATCCGCCCGGCCGTCTACGGCGAGACGGCACCGCTGGAACTCGCCGTCTGGACGGTGCCGGACGAGCCCGTCCCGGTCGCCGAGGCCCTCGAAGCGACCTACGTCCCGGCCGCCGTCGGCGACGACTGGGGCGCGCCGTGGAGCACGAGCTGGTTCCGGCTCACCGGCAGCGTCCCCGAGTCGTGGCAGGGCAAGCAGGTCGAGGTCGTGCTGGACCTCGGCTTCACCCACCCCGGCCCCGGTTTCCAGTCCGAGGGCCTCGCCTACACCGCCGACGGCCTGCCCATCAAGGGCATCGAGCCGCGCAACACCTACCTGCCCGTCGACGGCTCCGAGGTCCTGTTCTACCTGGAGGCCGCGGGCAACCCGACGATCCTCGACTTCCACCCGTTCCTGCCGACCCCGCTGGGCGACAAGGACACGGCGGGCACCGAGCCGTTGTACAAGATCCTCAAGGCCGAGCTCGCGGTGTTCCAGCCGCAGGTGTGGCACCTGATGCTCGACATCGAGGTGCTCCAGTCGCTGATGAGGGAACTCCCGGACCACGACCCGCGCCGGCACAAGGTCCTGCACGCGCTGGACCGGGCGATGGACGCGCTGGACCTCAACGAGGTCGCCGCGACCGCCGGCCTCGCCCGCGAGGAACTGGCCGGCGTGCTCGCGTTGCCCGCCAACGCCTCCGCGCACAAGGTCTCCGCGATCGGCCACGCGCACATCGACTCCGCCTGGCTGTGGCCGCTGCGCGAGACGGTCCGCAAGTGCGCGCGCACGTTCTCCAACGTCACCAAGCTGATGGACGAGTACCCGGACTTCTACTTCGCGTGCTCTCAGGCCCAGCAGTACGCGTGGATGAAGGACCACCACCCGCACGTCTGGGACCGCGTCCGCGAGAAGGTCCGGAGTGGACAGTTCGTGCCGGTCGGCGGCATGTGGGTCGAGTCGGACACGAACATGCCCGGCGGCGAGGCGATGGCCCGCCAGCTCGTGCACGGCAAGCGCTTCTTCCTCGACAACTTCGGCGTCGAGACCGAGGAGGTCTGGCTGCCCGACTCGTTCGGCTACAGCGCCGCACTCCCCCAGCTGATCAAGCTGTCGGGCTCGCGCTGGTTCCTCACCCAGAAGCTGTCGTGGAACCAGATCAACAAGTTCCCGCACCACACGTTCTGGTGGGAGGGCATCGACGGCACGCGGATCTTCACGCACTTCCCGCCCGTCGACACCTACAACTCGTCGCTGTCGGGCGAAGAACTGGCGCGGGCCTCACGCCAGTTCGCCGAGCACGCCAAGGCGTCGCGCTCGCTCGTGCCGTTCGGCTACGGCGACGGCGGTGGCGGACCGACCCGCGAGATGATGGAGACCGCACACCGCGTCGCGAACCTCGAAGGCTCGCCGACGGTCCGCGTCGAACCCCCGCGCGACTTCTTCCAGGCCGCGCAGGACGAGTACCCGGACGCGCCGGTGTGGGCGGGCGAGCTGTACCTGGAGAAGCACCGCGCCACCTACACCACCCAGGCCAAGACGAAGCAGGGCAACCGCCGCAGCGAACACCTGCTGCGCGAGGCCGAGCACTGGGCCACCGCCGCCGCTCTGCAGGGTGCCGATTATCCGTACGAGGACCTCGACCGGTTGTGGAAGACCGTGTTGCTGCACCAGTTCCACGACATCCTGCCCGGCAGCTCGATCGCCTGGGTGCACCGCGAGGCCGAGGCCACCTACGCCCGCGTGGCGTCCGAACTCAAGGCGCTCACGGCGAAAGCCATCAACGCGCTGAAGGGTGACGGCGACGACGAGGTCACGTTCGACGTGCTCGGCGGCGACACCCCACGGCCGTTCGTCGCACCGGTGGACGGCGTGCTGGACAACGGCAGGCTGCGCGTCACGATCGACGCCGACGGCATCGTGCTCTCGATCCTGGACCTCGAAGAGGACCGCGAAGTCCTGCCGCCGCACGGGTTCGCCGGCATGCCGCAGCTGCACCGCGACAACCCGAACCAGTGGGACGCCTGGGACATCGACCCGTTCTACCGCAACTGGAAGGCCGACCTGACCCCGTCCGAACGCGTCGACGCCTCCGACGGTCTCGTGGTCAGGGCGAAGTTCGGCGACTCCGTCCTCACCCAGACCATCCGGCTGCGCGAGGGCGCGAAGCAGGTCGACTTCGACACCGAGGTCGACTGGCAGGAACGGGAGAAGCTGCTCAAGATCGCGTTCCCGCTCGACCTGCGCGCCGAGGTCTCCACGGCGGAGACCCAGTTCGGCCACCTGCACCGCCCGGTGCACACCAACACCTCCTGGGAGGCGGCCAAGTTCGAGATCTGCGCCCACCGCTACCTGCACGTCGGCGAACCCGGCTACGGCGTCGCGGTGGTCAACGACTCGACCTACGGCCACGAGGTCACCCGCACCACCCGTGAGGACGGCGGAACCACCACGACCGTGCGCCTGTCCCTGCTGCGCGCGCCGAGGTTCCCCGACCCCGAGACCGACCAGGGCGAGCACCGCTTCCGCTACGCCCTGGTGGTCGGCGCGGGCATCCCGGAGGCGATCGACGCCGGATACCGCATCAACCTGCCGCCGCAGACCGTCCGGGGCTCCGAGGCACCGGCTCCACTGGTGTCCACGGACAACCCGGCGGTGAGGGTCGAGGCCGTGAAGCTGGCCGACGACCGGTCGGGCGACGTGGTCGTCCGGCTCTACGAGGCGCACGGCGGCCGAGCCCGCGCCTCGATCAGCACCTCCTTCGCCCACACCCGGATCCAGGAGACCGACCTGCTCGAACGGCCCCTGGCCGAGCGGTCGGCAGAGGTGGTGCTGCGCCCGTTCCAAGTGATCACCCTGCGAATCACGAGGTAGCGCATGAAGAAGCTGTTCCTCGCCCTGCTGCTGGTGGCGCTCGCCGCGCCACCGGCCCAGGCGGCCACCCAGAAGCGAACCGTCGTCTACTACCAGACCCAGTACAGCAACGGCGCGACCGGAACGTACGTCTCGCCGAAGCCCCTGCTCGACCGCGGCACCGGCGTCACGGACGTGCTCGTCGCCGCGATCCACCTCAACGACAACAGGATCGTCCACCTCAACGACCACCCGCCGTCGCACTCGCGGTACACCCGGATGTGGCAGGACCTCGCCGCGATGCAGGCCCGCGGCGTCAACGTGATCGGCATGGTCGGCGGTGCGGCCCCAGGTTCGTTCGCGAGGCTCGACACCCAGTTCGACACCTACTACCCGTTGCTGCGCGACACGATCCGCACGTACAAGCTCAACGGCGTCGACCTCGACGTCGAGGAACGCATGTCGATCGCGGGCATCCGACGCGTGATCGACCGGTTGAAGACCGACTTCGGCGCCGGCTTCATCGTCACGCTCTCCCCGGTGGCGAGCGCGTTGTGGGGCGGCGGCAACCTCTCCGGCTTCAACTACGAGGACCTGTACCGCAGCCACGGCTCGAAGATCGCGTGGTTCAACGGCCAGTTCTACAACGGCTGGGGCAACGCGGGCAGCACCGCGCACTACGACCAGATCGTCAACCGCCGGGTGATCCCGGCGAACAAGGTCGTGCTCGGCACGCTCACCAGCACGGCCAACGGCGGGTCGGGCTACGTGAACATGACGACGTTGAAGAACACCGTCACGAGCCTGAAGACCAAGTACACCGACTTCGGCGGCGTGGCGGGCTGGGAGTACTTCAACTCTCTGCCCGGCGGCACCACCGAGCCGTGGCGGTGGGCGGCGGACGTGACGGCCTGGCAGAAGTAGGCCGGACGGCGCAACTTGGGGCGGGGTGGGCAACCGACACCCCGCCCTCCTGCGTTAGGGGGCGGGGGCCTTCCACAGCCGGAGGGCAAAGTCAGAGGGGGAACTTTCGCATGCCTTCTTGGAGATCGATCGCGGTGGTCACCGCGGTCGCGCTGGGGATGATCACGCCGGGGGTCGCGCACGCAGCGCCGCCCGCCAACGACGACTTCGACTCCGCCACGGTCATCGGCGCGCTGCCGTACGCCGTCGAGCAGGACACGACGGAATCGACCAAGGTGCTGGACGATCCGGCCGGGTGCAACGGCTACTCGGTGCCGGGCTCCTCCTGGTACCGCTACACCGCGACCGAGGACGGCCTGCTGCGACTGAAGACCGAGGGCAGCGACCGCGACCTGAACGTGGCCACCTTCACCGGTGAGCGCGGCGACCTGAAGGCGGTCTGGAACTCCTTCTACGACGGCTGCACGACCGAGCGGGACACGCCGCTCACGTTCCCGGTGAAGGCCGGCACCACCTACCACTTCATGGTGAGCGGCACGAACAGTCCCGGTGGCCAGGTGAAGCTCGCGCTGGACCGGATCTCCCGCCTTCCCAACGACGATCTGGCAGGCGCCGAGCCGGTGACGACGCTGCCGTTCAGCGCGCCGCGGCCGGACTACACCCGCGCCTCCCGCGAGCGCAACGAGCCGAATGCCGGTGGTTGCGCCGGTTCGAGCGCGCCGTCGGTCTGGTACGCCTACACGCCCACGAGGAACCACTCGGTGCTCATGCACGTCGAGGGATGGGGTTCCGGCCCCACCGCGGCCGTCTACGAGGGCACCTCGATCGACGACCTGACCTTCCTCGGCTGTGAAGGTCCTCAGCACAGCGACGGCAAGTCGGTCGCCGTCACCGCCGGCAAGACGTACTACGTCCAGTGGTCCGGCGGTGGCTACTACAGCTACCCCTCGACCCTCGAACTGACCGAGTCGGAGCCGCTCCGGACGATCGTCTACACCGGGTACGACCACGAGCGGTCGGTCTTCGAGACCATCGGTTTCACCCTCGACCACACGAACGACCACGACGACCCCGTCACGACCGAGTGGGACTTCGGTGACGGCACGACCGCGCCGGCCGGCACGGCGAACAGCCAGTCGCACCGTTACGCCGCGGATGGCGTCTACACGGTGACCGTGCGCTCGAAGGCCGGTGACGGCCGCACGGCGACGAACACGACGACGGTCACGGTGAAGACGCACGACGTCGGCATCTCCAAGTTCACGGTGCCTGCCTCCGCGCGGGCGGGCGAGCAGAAGCAGATCTCCGTGCAGGTCTCGAACACCCGCTACCAGGAGAAGGTGAAGACCACCCTGTACCGCAGCGGTCCCAACGGATGGCAGGAGGTCGGCACGCTCACGATCGACGTGCCGGCGCACCCGACGCGCAAGGTGAAGTTCCCCTTCGCGTACACCTTCACCCCGCAGGACGCGGCGGCCGGCAAGGTCTCGTTCCGCGCGGTCGCCGAACCGCAGCTGTCGTACCCGGTGCGCGACTCGGTTCCGGGCGACAACGAGGTCATCGCGATCGCCACGACCGTCAAGCCGGCGCTGGTGTCCGCCGCCGCCGTCGCGAACTGATCCGGGGGAGATCATGAGACTGTCCAAGAGAATTCTCGCGTCCGCGTTCGCCGCGATGGTGCTGGCGACGTTCGCTCCCGCGGTGGCGCTGGCCGCTCCGGCGGGCGACGACTTCGACACCGCGACCGACGTCACCGCGCTGCCGTTCCAGTCGACGATCGACACGACCGGTGCCACCAAGGCGACCGACGACCCGAACGCCTGCAACCACTGGGGCGAGGGCTCGGTGTGGTTGCGCTACACCGCACCCGCGGACGGCATCGTCCGGCTGCGGACGCAGTCCACCCGGTTCGGGCCGTTCTTCGGCGTGTTCACCGGCCAGCGCGGCGCGCTCACGCCGGTGCAGGGCACCTGCGCCTCCAGCGCTCCCAACGACGACACGTTCCGCGTCCAGGCGGGTGTGACGTACCACGTCATGGTCGTCGAGTACTACCAGGGAAGCGGCGGCCAGGTCAGCGTGTCCCTGCTCCCGATCGCCGCCGCGCCGAACGACGCCCGCGCGGCGGCGGCACCCGTCGAGCTGTCCCAGCGCGTCGAGGGCGACCTGCGCCGCGCGTCGGCGGAGCCCGGCGAGCCCACGGCGAGCTGCGGCACCGGTGCGACGCAGTCGGTCTGGTACCGCTACACGCCGACGCAGGCGAAGTTCGTGCGGTTGATGTCCGGCTACGGTGTGGTGAGCGTCTACCGGGAGTCCGATCTGTCCGAACTGGACTGCAAACCGACCGGTCGCGACATCTACCCGGACGCCGTGTTCGCGGCGACGCCCGGCGAGTCCTACCTGATCCGGGTCGCGGACTCACCGGAGGACGCGGGGACGTTCTTCGTGGAGGTCGGCGAGGCGGCACCGCTGAAGCCGTACGTCTCCGCCTACCCCAACAACCCCACGGTGTTCACCGACGTCACGCTGCAGCCGTACACCGGTGACCCGCGGCCGTTCGTCAGCGGGACGGTGCACTTCGGTGACGGCGCTTCGGCCCCGATCGTGCCCGGTGAGCAGATCCGGCACCGGTACGCGGCCGACGGCGATTACACGCTCTCCGTGACCGGCACGACCAAGGACGGCCGCACCGGCACCGGATCGGGCACGCTGAAGGTCGACACGCACGACGTGGCCGTGACCGCGTTCACCGTGCCGGCGTCGGCACGAGCGGGCCAGACCAAGTCGTTCAAGGCCATGATCGCCAACACCCGGCACGACGAGAACGTCCGCGTGACGCTGTACAAGGTCGGCGGCGCCCCTGGCGGTTACGACCTGGAGATCGGCCGCAGCACGCAGTGGGTCGCGGCGTCCGCGTCCGGCAGGACCGGCTTCCCGTTCGCCTACACCTACTCGGCGGAGGACGCCGCGAAGGGCACGGTGGAGTTCCGCGTGGAGGCCACCATGCCCGACCGCGACTGGGGTTCGGACGCCAAGCCCGACGACAACCAGGCGCGCGCCACGACGACCAGCGTGCGCAAGGCGGCCGGGACGAACGCCGTGGCGAACTAGTCGAAGCGGAAGGTGGCTGTCTCGAGGTTGTCGAGCATCCACTGACGCCGTACCACCGGTGAGCCGGTTTCCCTGCGCAACAAGGGAAGCCGGCGCACCATCTCCTCGAGCAGCACCCGCTTCTCCAGTCGCGCGAGGCCGGCGCCCAGGCAGTGGTGCGGCCCGTGCCCGAACGTCATGATCCGCGTCTTGCGCCGGACGTCGAACGTGTCCGGGTCGGCGTAACGCGCGGGGTCGCGGTTGGCCGCGCTGAGCCACGCGCTCACCCACTGCCCCGCCTCGATCTCCTGGCCGCCGATCGTGACGTCGCGCATCACCTTCCGGCGCGGTCCCGGGAATACCGGGTACCAGCGCATGGTCTCCTCGATCGCCCCGGGGATCAGCGACGGGTCCGCGCCCAGTTCCTCCCAGCAGCCGAACTCGGTCAGGAACAGCACGGCGTTCGGGATCGTCGCGGCGGTCGTGTCCACGCCGGCGCCGAGCAGCATCGCGCAGTAGCCGATGAGGTCCCAGTCCGACATCGGCCTGCCGTCGACGAGATAGCCGGTGGCCTGTACGGCGAGCAGTTCGGCGATCAGCCCGTCACCGGGTTCCCCGCGCTGGCGGTCGAGCTCCGCGGCGAAGAACTCCGCCATCTCGGCCTGCTGCGGCACGGTGTTGGTCGTGACGGCGTCCTGGTACCACTTCTCCAGCCACTCGGTCATCCGCGTCTCGGCGCTCGGGTCGATTCCGAGCAGGTGGCAGATCACCCTGGTGGGCAACGGTTTGCCGAGGGCGGTGACCACGTCGAAGCCGGTGGGATCGAGGCCGTCGACCAACTCGGTGGCGATCTCGCGGATCAGGGTTTCGAGCTTCGACATCACCCGCGGGCTGAACGGGTCGGCGACGGCGGCCCTCAGGTCGCGGTGACGTTGCCCGTCCGCGGCCCACATGCCGCTCAGCACGGGGTTCGCGAGCGGCCTCGTCTCGTCGTCGAGGCCGTAGTCGGACGAGAAGCACTCGACGTCGGAGAGCACCCGCTGGACGTCGGCGAGGGAGAAGACGTGCCACGAGCCTAGCGCCGGATCGAAGTGCACCTCGGTCGCGGGATCGAAGAACTTCGCAGGCCGGGTGGGTAAGTGGGCGACAGTCATGCCCTCGATCGTCGCCCCTTACCCAGTCCGGCGGGATCCGCTGATCCGGCTATCGGAGTGCGACGTAAGGGGTCCGGCGAGGCGACCTTAGGTGATCGTCCGATGTCGGAGCCCACCCCTCAGGAGTTGTCTCATCGTCATCAGGAAGACGAACCGAGGAGTGAGTCGGATGGAATGGACGCCCGAGGCGATCAAGGCGGAGATGGACTACCGGCAGGAGGCCCTGCGAGAGGACGCCCGCCGCGTCCAGGAGTACTACCGCAACGGCGGGAAGCCGCGGTCGTGGTGGCACCGGATGACGCACCGGCACGAGCCTGAGGTTCCCGCCGGGCCACAGGCTGCGTGATGCCGGGGGTAGTCGTAGGGGGTGTGGTTCCTCTCGTCCAGGAACCACACCCCCTACGACTCGTGCTTCTCGGCTAGGCCTTGGGCAGCCAGGCCTTGACCTTGTCGGCGTTGGCGTCCGCCCACTTCTTGGCGGCGTCCTCGGGCTTCATCTTGTCCTCGGCGATGTACTTCGCCACGGTGTTCTGGTCCTCGTTGGTCCACTTGAAGTTCTTGACCAGCTGGAAGGCCGGGCCGTTGGCGTCCGCGAACTTCTTCGACACGAGCTTGTCGAGGTCGTAGTCCGGGTAGTCGCAGGCGATCTTCTCGGCGTCGGCGTCACAACCCGGCGTGTACGCGGGCAGCTTCACCTTCTCCAGCTTGATCTCGTTGAGCAGCCACTGCGGCGAGTAGAAGTAGCCGATGACCCACTTCTTGTCCTTCTCCGCCTGGCGGAAGGCCTGGATCAGCGCGGTCTCGCTGCCGCCGTAGACGACCTTGTAGTTGAGGTTCAGGTTCTTCACCAGAGCCTCGTCGTTGGTCACGAACGACGGGTCGCCGTCGAGCAGCTGGCCCTTGTCGCCGGACTCGGAGGTCTTGAACTGGTCGGCGTACTTGTTGAGGTTGTTCCAGTCCAGGATGTCGGGGTGCTCCTTGGCGAGCCACGGCGGCACGTACCAGCCGATCTGGCCCTTCACGCCCGTGGACCCCGCGCTGACGGCGGTCTTCTGCTCGTCGATGTACTTCTTGCGCAGGTCGTCGTGGCCCCAGTTCTCGACCACGGCGTCGACCTCACCGGTGCCGAAGCCCTGCCAGGCCACCTCTTCCTTGAGCTCCTTCTTGGTGACCTTGCACTTGAGCTCCTTCTCGGCCACGTACGCGAGCACGGCCGCGTTCGCCTCGTAACCGACCCACGGGTTGATCGCGAGGTTGAACGTGCCGCAGTCACCGGTCGCACCCGAGGAGGTGTCACCGACCTTGGCGCCACCGCAACCAGCCAAAGCGAGTGCTCCGACGAGCACCGCTCCCAGCACGCTGTGCCTTGCCACTTTCCAGACCTCCTAGTTGGTCCACCGCTTGGCGGCCGCCTGGGTGAGGCGGTCGAGCATGACGCCCAGCACGACGATCGCGAGTCCGGCCGCGAGCCCCTTGCCGTACAACTGGCCCTGCGAGAACCCGGCCACCACGTCGTAACCGAGCGCGCCGGCGCCGACGAGACCGCCGACGACGACCATCGAGAGCACGTAGATCAGTCCTTGGTTGGCGGCGAGCGTCAACGCGCCGCGCGCCATGGGCAGCTGCACCTTCACGATCGTCTGCCACGAGTTCGACCCCAGCGCCGTGGACGCCTCGACGGTCGCGGGCGACACCGCGCGGATGCCGTCCGCGATGATCTTGATCGCCACGGGTGCCGCGAACACCACCGCGGCGACGATGGCGGTGAAGCGCGACGCGGAGAACAACGCCAGGAAGGGCACCAGGTAGACGAAGGCCGGCATGACCTGGGCGGCGTCGAGGACCGGCCGGATGAACCGGTCGGCTCGCCTGCTCCGTCCCATCCAGACACCGACGACGATCCCGAGCAGCATCACCAGGATCGTGGCGACCAGGGTGGACGCCAGCGTGATCATCGAGTCCTGCCAGAGGCCGGTCGCGATCAGCAGGGCGATGCACACGGCCGAGACGATCGCGGACCGGACGCCGCCGATCATGAACGACAGCGCCACGATCACCAGCGCCACCAGGAACCACGGCGACTCGGCCAGCAGCGCCTGCAGCGGGTTGATCAACGCGAACGTGACGAAGTCCTTGAAACCGTTGGTGAGCACCGGAAGCGAGTCCTGCGCCCACTCCGTCACGGCCGTGGCGCCCTTGTTGATCGAGCTGCCGATCTCCACGTCCGACTGGAACTCCGCCGCCCACAGGTAGGTGTAGGAGAGGTAGACGCAGACGGCCGTGACACCGGCACCGCCGTACAGCGCCCAGCGCGGGAGCTTGCGGCGTTCGCTCGCCGCGGCGGTGGTCACGCGGTCCAGCACGATGGCCAGCACCACGATCGCGAGGCCCGCGTTGAACGCCGTGCCGACGTCGAGGGTCTGCAGCGCCTTCACGACGGTCTTGCCGAGACCCGGCGCGTCGATCAGCGCGGCGATCGTGACCATGGCCAGCGCGGCCATGATCGTCTGGTTGACGCCGAGCACGATGGTCTTGCGCGCGGACGGCAGCAGCACCTTCACCAGCGTCTGGTTCCGCGTCGCGCCAAGGGACTCACTCGCCTCGACGGTGGTGCGCGGCACCGAGCGGATGGCGTGCGCGGTGATCCGGATCGCGGGCGGCGCCGCGTAGATCAGCGTCGCGATCGTCGCACTCGCCGGACCGATCAGGAAGAACAGCGTCAGCGGTGCCAGGTAGACGAACGTCGGCATCGTCTGCATGAAGTCGAGCACCGGGGTCAGGACCCGGTTGACCCGATCGGACAGTCCCGCCCAGATTCCCAGCGGAATGCCGATGAGCAAGGAGATCACGACCGCGGCCAGCGTCAGGGAGAGCGTGTCCATGCTCTCCTGCCACAGGCCTTGCAGACCGAGGAACACGAAGCCCGCGACAGCGAGCAGCGCGATCCGCCAGCCGGCGACCGCGAGGCTGACGAAGCCGGCGATCGCGACCACACCGAGCCAGCCGATCACCGGCACGGGCCGGCCGAACGACGGCTGCGCGATCAGGGCCTGGATGAACGTCACGAACTCGTCGATGACGAGCCGGATCTCGTTGAAGAAGTACAGGAAGACGGGGTTCGAGTTCCTGGACGCGCCGACCGCGTCGTTGACGCTGTTGATCCAGCGGTGCAACGGCGTGAGGTCGGCGGCACCGAGCGCGAGCGTCCCGACGTTGCGGAACACCAGCCACAGCACCAGCCAGGCGACCACGATCGCGGCGAAGATCAACGATTTCTTGTGCTGGAACAGTCGGGGGAGCTGCCGAGGGGCGGCGACGGCGACCATGTCACGCCTCCCCGGCCACGACCCCGAGGATCTCCTCGTCCGCGACCACACCGAGCAGTTCACCGTCCCGCACGACCTTCACCGGCTTGTCGGCGCTCAGCACGCTGCGGACGGCCTCCCGCACCACGGTCTCCGGGGACAGCTCAGGACCGTCGAGCTCGTCGTCCGGGCGCGGCGGGCGCATGATCCACTTCAGCGTCAGCACGTGCGACTTGGGCACGTCCCTCACGAAGTCGCGCACGTAGTCGTCCGCCGGTGCGCCGACCAGCTCGTCGCCGGTGCCGACCTGCACGACCTTGCCGTCACGCATGATCAGGATGCGGTCGCCCAGCTTGAGCGCCTCGCTGAGGTCGTGGGTGATGAACACCATCGTCTTGCCGACCTCGCGGTGCAGCCTGATGACCTCGGACTGCATGTCGCGCCGGATCAGCGGGTCGAGCGCGGAGAAGGGTTCGTCGAAGAACAGGACGTCGGGGTCGCCCGCCAATGCGCGTGCGAGACCGACGCGTTGCTGCATACCGCCGGAGAGTTGATCCGGATAGGACTTCTCGTAACCGGACAGTCCGACGAGGTCGATCACCTCCTGTGACCGCTCGCCACGTTTCGCCCGCGGTACCCCGCGGATTTCCAGGCCGTAACCGACGTTGTCGGCCACCGTCCGATGTGGGAGAAGACCGAAGTGCTGGAACACCATGGAAAATTTGTTCCTGCGGAGGTCGCGCAGACGCTTGGCGTCCGCGTCGAGAATGTTCTCGCCCTCGAACAGAATCGTTCCAGCGGTCGGTTCCACCAGCCGCGTGAGACAGCGGACCAGTGTGGACTTGCCCGAACCGGACAATCCCATGACCACGAACATCTCACCGGGAGCGACGTCGAAGTCGACGCCCCGCACGGCGGCGACGGCACCGGTGCGGTCCATCAACTCCTGCCGCGACAACGATTTGAGCTCGTCCGAGGCCACCACTTGGGATGCGTTGGGGCCAAACACCTTCCACAGGTCCCTGACCGAAATCACGGGATCCACGCCAAACCACTCCGACCTGTTGCGGACTGCGCACACTGTTTCTCGATGCGCGACAGCATCGACCTTCGCACGAGTACGGTCAAGGGCTGATACAAATCTGATCCTTTGTGGACAACCGGTCATCCCATGACTTGACGCCGTCTGATCGATCGGGAAAAGCTGAACGAACCGGTCTCCTGCACCGCTCTCCCCCTCCGATGAGGAGCTGTTCGTGCAAGCCCCCAGAATCGCTCTGGCAATGATGCTCGTGTTGACAATTGCCGGATGTGGCGGTGGATCAACAGCATCACCGCGTTCCAGTTCGGCAGCCCCCAGCGAGCCCTGCGACTCCATCACCATCGCGGTCAATCCATGGGTCGGCTATGAAGCGAACGCGGCCGTGGTCGCGTATCTCGCCGAGAAGCGGCTCGGCTGCAAGGTGACGAAGAAGGAAGTCGACGAGCAGACGGCCTGGCAGGGCCTCGACTCCGGCGAGATCGACGTGATCCTGGAGAACTGGGGTCACGAGGACCTGAAGCAGAAGTACATCGAAGAGAAGCGCACCGCCGTGCGGGTCGGCCCGTCCGGCAACAAGGGCGTGATCGGCTGGTACGTGCCGCCGTGGATGAAAAAAGAGTTCCCGGACATCACGAACTGGCAGAACCTCAACAAGTACGCCGAGAAGTTCAGGACGGCCCAGTCCGAGGGCAAGGGCCAGGTGCTCGACGGCGACCCGTCGTTCGTGACGAACGACGAGGCCCTGGTCAAGAACCTGGGCCTGAACTACAAGGTCGTCTACGCGGGCAGCGAGGAGGCCAGCATCAAGGCCTTCCGGCAGGCGCAGGAGAAGAAGACGCCGCTCATCGGCTACTTCTTCGAACCGCAGTGGCTGCACCTCGACATCGAACTGGTCAAGATCGAACTGCCCGAGTACACGGCGGGCTGTGACGCGGACGCGGCCAAGGTCGCCTGCGACTACCCGCGCTACGAGCTCGACAAGATCGCGTCGAAGAAGTTCATGGACAAGCGCGGCCCCGCGGCCAGGCTCGTGCAGAACTTCCAGTGGAGCAACGACGAGCAGGACACGGTCGCGTCGTTCATCGCGAAGTACAAGATGTCGCCCGACGAGGCGGCGAAGCGGTGGGTCGAGGCGAACCCGGACCGGGTCGAGGACTGGCTGTCGAAGGCCAAGCCGTAACTTCCGTCCTCAACTCCTCCCGCGCGACCACCACTTCTCGTCGGGGCCGGAGATGTCCTCGACGCTGAGCCTGCGGACCGACCCCGCTCGCTTGAGCCGGGCCACCAGCTGGTCCTCCCGTTGCGCGAGCCGGCGGTAGATCTCCACGGCGGAGGTCTCCTGCCGGCTCTGCTGCCCGTTCTGGGCACGTCGTTCCACGGTGCGCCAGTTGCCGAGGAACTCGAGCGTCAGGTCGGCGACGGCCTGCCCGGCGTGCGCGGTCAGCGTGTCGGCGGGCGAGGCGAACCGTCCCGCGTGGAACGCCAGGTTCCGGGTGACGTAGAGCCACTCCAGCAGCGCGGCGGCGGTGTCCTCCTGTTCGCGCAACCAGCCCGCGAGGACCTTCGAGTCCGCGAGCCGGGCGCGCCACAGTTCGGTGAGGTCCTGCACGAGCCCGCCCTCGCTCTCGGCGAGCGCCGTGATGGACTTCTGGGCAGCGTCCAGGTCCGCGTTCGGACGGTTGTGCTCGACGAGGACCTCGAGCCACGTGTCCACGGACTTCAGGTGGTGCTTCACGCCGGTGGTCGGCACGTGCGCGTCGAGCGGTTTGCGCAGTTCGGTGTCGTGCGTGGTGAGCACGACGTGCAGGCTGACGAGGTGCTGCCGCAGCATCTGCAGCGCACACGCCTTGGCCAGCCACGCGATCTTGCTCGGGTCGAGCCCGGTCGCCTCCAGCGCACTCCACGCGAGCCCGGCGCTGGCCATCGGCGCGTCGACCTGCCGCGCCAGGTTCGCCACCCGCATCGCACTGCGCAGCTCAGCCGGCCAGTAGGCGGTGAGCGGGTAGGCGTTGCCGACCGTGCGCTGGTGCTCGGTGCCGCGCGTGACCCGCCCACCCGGCTCGCTGACCTGCCAGACGGGCGCGATGTGCAGTTCGGTGAGCCGCTCCCCCGCCGCGTACTGGTCGAGCACCTCGCTGAGGACGCGGCGGCCCTTCAGGGCGGCCGTGTGCACGTCCGCTGCCACGACCGGCACCCGCACCAGCACCGACGACCCGTTGACGGCGTCCTTCAGGAAGTCGTCCTTCGGCAACCTGTTGCGGTGCAACGGCTCCTGCCGCGCACCGGGCAACAGCCCGTCCAGGTGCCTGAGCACCCGCGCGCCCCTGACCACGAGCGCCACGACGTGCTTCTGCTCCTTCGGCCACAGCACGCCACCGAGATCGCCGGGCTTCTTGAGCCACCGCAAGAGGTCTGTCCTGAGCTGCCTGCCGTCCCGCCCGTGCATCGCCACCACGACCGCGACCTCGGCGATCATCCTGGCGCGCAACGGAAGCTCCACCCCGTTCCACAGTGGAGTGACCCACTTCTGCACGGCGTTGCGCAACGCCCTCGGGTCGAGCTTCGCCGCCGCGGCCGCCGTCACCTGCGGATCGATCTTCTGCCCGTCTGCCGCGATGGCCGCGTCGACCTTCACCAGCACCCTGCGCGCCTTGGCGAGTTCCAGCCCACCGCCGTGCTCGTAGGCGGGCTTGGCCGCGTCCATGCACGCGAGCGAGGTGGCGATGATGCGACGCAACAGGTTCCACCGCGGCTGGTCCTCGGCCGCGTGACTCTCCAACGCGGTCTGGGCACGCGTGACGGCGAGAACAGCGCTGTTGAGCCCCGCGACGTGCTCACCGAGGTGCGCGTCGGGATCAAGCGCCCGGAGCACACCCTGCAGCAACGCCCGCTGCCCCCGGCCGAGCCCGGCGTCGTCGAACGCCTGCCGCAGCCGGTCGTCGAGGTACTGATAGCGCACGTGACGCACCATAGAGGGCATGGACAACCGGAAAGCGGTCTTCGCGGGCATCAACGGCCAGGCACTGGCAGGCCGCCTGGAACTGCCCGCGGGTGACATCACCGCCACCGCCGTCTTCGCGCACTGCTTCACCTGCGGCAAGGACTCGGTGGCCGCCAGCCGCATCTCCCGCCGCCTGGCCGAACGCGGAGTGGCGGTGCTCCGGTTCGACTTCACCGGCCTGGGCCAGTCCGACGGCGACTTCGCCAACACCACGTTCACGTCCAACGTCGACGACCTCGTCTGCGCCGCCACCCACCTGCGCGACACCATCGGCGCCCCGAGCGTCCTCATCGGACACTCTCTGGGAGGCGCCGCCGTACTCGCCGCCGCACACCAGATCCCCGAGGTCAGAGCCGTCGTCACGATCGGAGCGCCGTTCGACACCTCCCACGTCGAGCACCTGCTCGGCCCGTCGCGCGAGAAGATCGAGACCGACGGCGTGGCCGAGGTGCTGCTGGCAGGCCGCCCGTTCCGGATCAGCAACGGCTTCCTGCGCGACATCAACCAGCAGAACCAGACAGCCTGCATCGCGGGCCTCGGACGCGCCCTGCTCGTCATGCACTCCCCGCAGGACGACACGGTGGGCGTCGACAACGCGAGGCTCGTCTTCGACTCGGCGCGGCACCCCAAGTCGTTCGTGTCGCTGGACGGCGCCGACCACCTGCTGACCGACCGCGCGGACGCCGCGTACGTGGCGGAGGTGCTCGCGGCGTGGGCGGGGCGCTACCTCGGGTAAGCCGAAAGCCCTCGACCACGTGCTTCGTCGAGGGCTTTCGTCAACCGTCGGGGCGACAGGATTTGAACCTGCGACCCCCCGCTCCCAAAGCGGGTGCGCTACCAAACTGCGCCACGCCCCGGTTGCACCCAGCTTACCGCCACCCGCTAAGGTAGTGATCGCAGCCCCGCAAAGGGCGGCAACGCGGGCGTAGCTCAATGGTAGAGCCCTAGTCTTCCAAACTAGCTACGCGGGTTCGATTCCCGTCGCCCGCTCGCGACCGAGGTCGGCCCATGTCTGCGGAGAACGCAGACCGGGTCGGCCTCTCGTCCTTTTTCTGGGGGCCGAGCCCCCAGACCCCAGCCGGGGCGGTCCCCGGACCCCCATCACGTGGGGGGTCACCTCGTGCGGGCGGGTTACCTCGTGCGGGCGGGTTACCTCGTGCAGGCGAGTCACCTCGTGCAGGCGGGTCACCTCGTGCAGGGGGGTCACGTCACGAAGAGCGGGTCTACGTCGAGGCGATGCCGATTTGGGTGTGGCGGTGGGTCGGGCTGTCGATTTCGTCGGCCACGGCCAGTGCGAAGTCCTCGTAGGTCAGGGTGTCCGCTGGGGCGGGCCCGCTCACCTGGTAGCGGCCCGTCGAGGTGCCGCCGAAGTTGCCTGCCGGGCTCATCACCAGCCAGTTCGCGTTGGCGGCGGCCAGTACCTCGACTCCTGCCGCGTGTCCCAGGCAGAACGGCCTGTGTTCGGCCGGGAAGTCAGGGGCGTCCAGGAAGCGGACGCCCGGCGCGGTCTCCAGCAGCGGGTAGATGCCGACCACGATGATGCGGCCGATGCCCGATGCGACCAGCGCGCGGGCGGCTGAGGTGTAGAACTCCGCCGGGTCTCGGGAGAGGTCGGCCACCGTGCTCACCGCTACGTCGTGGCCCGCCGCCACCTCTGCTGCCGCCTCCACGCCGGGGGTGCGGCCGATCCTCGTGACCTCGTGGCCGCGGGACTCCGCGACGGCCGCGATGTGCCGTCCTGCCTTGCCGGACGCACCGAAAACAACGATCTTCGTCATGAGCGCGAAGGTAGGGTGCGGACAGCCGGTTTCCGCAACGATATCGGGGGTGAGCAGGTGCAATGCGCGCACGAACTGCCGTACCAGATCGGTGACAAGTGGACCGCGCACGTGTTGCGGGGGCTGCAGGACGGGCGTCGGCGGTTCGGTGAGTTGCGGGCCGGGATGTCCTGGGTGACGCCCAAGGTGCTCGCTGAGACGTTGCGGGCCATGGAGCGCGAGGGCACGGTTTCGCGCGAGGCGTTCGAGGAAAACCCGCCGCGGGTCGAGTACGAGCTGACGGCGCACGGGCGCAAGGTGCTCGGACTGCTCGACCTGTGTTGTGACTGGGCCCGAGAGAACCTGGTGGAGACGTGAGGCTCGAACAGATCGTCATCGACAGCAACGACCCGGCGAAGCTCGTCCGGTTCTGGGCGGAACTGCTCGGCGGCGAGCCGGTGAACCGCGAGCTCGGGTGGGCACACGTCGAACCGCCCGGCGGCGTGCGGATGTCGTTCCAGCCGGTGCCGGAGCGCAAGGACGTGAAGAACCGGTTCCACCTCGACTTCGAGGTCGACGACATCGAGGCGGCGGTCGTGAAGGCCGTGAGCCTCGGGGCCACCCGCGAAGGTGTCGTGCACACCGACGAGCAGGGCAGCTTCCAGGTCATGCGCGACCCCGAGGGCAACGAGTTCTGCTTCGTCCGCTGAACCCCTACTGAACGGCGCGCCAGAGCGCCTCACCGAAGCGGATCGCGAGGACCAGGAGCAGCACGCCGATCGCGAAGCTGATGAGGCACCGGACGATGACCAGCAGTTTGGTGCCCTTCATGCCGTCATGGTTCATCGCCGCCGGGGAGCAGCAACAGAGTCCATCGGGACCAATACGATGCCGTTGTGACCGACTGCCTGTTCTGCCGCATCGTCGCGGGCGAGATCCCGGCGACCGTCGTGACGGAGACCGAGACGACGCTCGCGTTCCGCGACATCGATCCCAAGGCGCCGACGCACGTCCTGGTGATCCCCAAGGAGCACCACACGGCGATCGGCGACGTCGACCCGGTGCTCGCGGGGCAGATCCTCGCCACCGCGCACCAGGTCGCGAAGTCCGAGGGCGTCGACTCCTCCGGCTACCGCCTCGTCTTCAACACCGGGAAGGACGGCGGTCAGACCGTCTTCCACGTGCACTGCCACGTCCTCGGCGGGCGCGGTCTCACGTGGCCTCCGGGATGACCATCTCCCGCACGAACTGAGCGTCGACCGGGTCCCCGTGGCCCGGCACGACGATCCGCGGATCGAGCTCCAGCAGCAGGTCGAGGACGTGGCGCCAGTTCGACGGTGTCGCGTCCGGCCCTGCCTGAGCGGGTGCGCCCTGTTCCACCAGGTCTCCCGCGAACACGACGCCGGCGTCCGGCACGTGCACGACCACGTCGTGCGAGGTGTGCGCGGGACCGAAGTGGTGCAGGTCGACCCTGCGTCCGCCGACGTCGAAGGTGACGGTGTCGCGGAACGTGTGGGTGGGCGCGACGAGCCTGCCCTCGAACAGGTCGTCGTAGTGCTTCGCGCGGTCTTCGAGCAGCGAGTCGTCCACCACGCAGCCCTCATGTGCCCACACCTCGCACGGCAGGAACGCCTCGGTGGCCAGCACGTGGTCGAAGTGGTTGTGCGTCAACACGATCCGCGACGGGCGGATCTCGCGCGCGAGCGCCGGGTCCATGCCGGAGTCGACGAGCAGTGAGTCACCCGTCCCGGTGATGAGGCCGAGGGTCAGGTCCAGCTCCGCGTGGCGGCGGACGAACACGCCGGGCGCGATCTCGATCACCGCAGCACCCCGTCGACCAGGACAGGGGCAACGCCGCTGACGTTGATCTGGGTCGCGAGGCCGACGTCGGCGGTGTGGCCGTTCTCGATCAGCTCCCGGCCCGACCCGCAGTCCCTCACCGCCGCCGGTACGTCGGTGGTCCGGAACGCCGTGGCCGCCATCCGGGCCTCCGGCGACGCGGTGCCCTGCAAAGCGGCCAGCACGGCGCCCGCTCCCAGGTAGTCCTCGACACACGGCCGCAACGGCCCGAACTCCCGGGGGCCGGACTTGAGAATGTCGAGTCCCCACCGCTCGCCGCCGGGGACCACACCGATCGTCTTCCCCAGTTCCTGCGCCCTCCTGGCCACCGCTGTCGCGTTGCGCAGGCACGCCGCGAGCACGTGGGCGCCCGTCTCCCCGGCGAGCGAACACAGGTTCGACCCGTTCGGCGACGGCAGCTCGACCAACCCGGCCGCCTCCACGAGTGATGCTGGTCGCAACGTCTTCCCCGAAGCGGGCTTCCACCGCGACGGACGGACCTGGCCACCGTTGCCGACCACCAGGTCGACGGACGTGGTGAACGACAGCACGTCCACCACGACCAGCACGTCGCAGTCCCGCAGCGCGCGGACGCCGTCAGGCCCCCATTCCAACCTCAGCTGGTACCCCTCTTGGCTGAACACGACCCCCAGCGTGTCAGACTCCGTGACGTGCGCGTTTATCTGGCAGCAGACCACGCTGGCTTCGAGCTGAAGTCCCACCTGTCCACGGCTCTCACCGAGCAGGGGTACGAGGTCGTCGACGTCGGCGCCCATGAGTACGACGCCCAGGACGACTACGTGTCGTTCTGCGTCGACGCGGCCGAGAAGGTCGTCGCGGACTCCGGCAGCCTGGGTGTCGTGATCGGCGGTTCCGGCAACGGCGAGCAGATCGCCGCGAACAAGGTGAAGGGCGCCCGCGCCGCGCTGGCGTGGAACGTCGACACCGCGCAGCTCGCCCGCCAGCACAACGACGCCCTGCTCGTCGGCATCGGTGCCCGCCAGCACACGGCAGAGGAAGCGACCGAGATCGTGTCCGCGTTCCTCAAGACGCCGTTCTCGGGCGAGCCGCGCCACCAGCGCCGCATCGACCAGGTCAGTGCGTACGAAAACAAGGCCTGATGCCTGAGGGGCACACGCTGCACCGCCTCGCGCGGCTGCACCAGCGCCGGTACGCGGGCAAGCCCGTGTCCGTCACCAGTCCGCAAGGGCGCTTCTCGGCGTCCCTTGTGGACGGACGGAAGCTGCTGCGCGCCGAGGCCCACGGGAAACACCTGTTCCACGTCTACGGCCCTGACGCGATCGTGCACGTCCACCTCGGGCTGTACGGCACGTTCACCGAGTCGCCGCTGCCGGTCCTGCTGCCCGTGGGCCAGGTCCGGATGCGGATGGCCGGCGAGACGCACTGGACGGACCTGCGCGGCCCGACCGCGTGCGAGGTGCTGAACAAGGCCGAGGTCAAGGCGATCCAGCAGCGGCTCGGGCCCGACCCGTTGCGTCGTGACGCCGACTCGGACCGCGCCTACGAGCGGATCATCCGGTCGAAGCAGTCGCTGGCCGTGCTGCTGATGGACCAGAGCGTCCTCGCGGGCGTCGGCAACGTCTACCGCGCCGAGGTGCTGTTCCGGCACAACGTGAACCCGCTGCTGACCGGCAACAAGGTCAGCCGTGAGCTGTGGGACGCGATCTGGGCGGACCTCGTCGTGCTGATGAAGGACGGCGTGAAGGTCGGCCAGATCAACACCGTCCGCACCGAGCACATGCCCCGTGCCATGGGTCGCGCGCCACGCGTGGATCGGCACGGCGGTGAGGTGTACGTCTACCGCCGTGCCGGGGAGCCGTGCCTGGTCTGCGGCACCGAGGTCCTGACCACCGAACTGGCGGCTCGCAACCTCTTCTGGTGCCCTGTCTGTCAGCCCTGATTTTTTGGGTCGGGGGGCTTTTGGGGTGCGGCTGGAAAGTGCTCAGTTGATGAGCACTTAGAAGTCGAACCCGCCCATGTCACCGAAGTCGAAGCCGCCGGAGTCGGGGATGTCGGCCACGTCGGAGACGCCGCCCATGTCCCCCATGCCGACGTCGCCCATTCCCGCGTCACCCATGCCGTAGTCGCCGACACCGTGCATGCCGGAGAACATGGCGTCCATCAGCAGGAACGTGCCCACGCCCCATGCGCCGGCCACGAGCGCGGGCTTCCACCACGGCTCGGAGTACCAGCCACGCGGCACCGGGCGTCCGGCGACCATGCCACCGGGGTAGTAGTAGGGCGTGCCCTGGCCGGAGTGCGCCGACGCGGCGTACTGGTGGCCCTCGACGCTGACCTGACGGTCCTCGCTGACGGCACCCGCCTGCTTCTGACCCGCGCTCTCGGGCAGCGCGGGGCCGGGGTCCATGCCCATGGCCTCCCGCGCCGCGCGCACGTAGTGCAGGCCTTCCATCGCGGTCTCGGTGACCAGCTTGGTCTGCGGGATCGTGCGGGCCTGCTCCATCTGGGACCCGGCGGCGGTGAAGCGCTCGGACGCGTCCGCCATCGCCTGCGTCGACGCGGTGTTGCTGCCGGTGAGGCTCATCACCTGCCCACCCAGCCGCTCGACCCAGCGGCGTGCTTCCGCCTTGGCGTCGTCGAGCTCCCGCGCCTTGCGCGCGTTGCTCTGACTGACCAGGTAGAACACGCCTGCGACGAGCAGTACCAGCACTACGACCCACACGATGGTGCCCACGGCTTTACCTCCCACACCAGGTGAACCGTCAACGAGCGAGCACCGTCGTGAGTTCCGTCAGAACACCTCGGGGCAGTGCGGCTCGTGTGTGCCGAGGAACGCAATCGTCAGCGCGTCCACGTGTCCGGGCGTGTGCTCGACCACGCGATGTGCGCGCCTGAGCACGGAAAGCCGTGCACCACCGAGGAAAGCGCTGCCGAGCGCGGCGATGTCCAGCGACACGTCCGCCGGGTCGTCGGTGCGCGCGACCGTCGCCTCGCCACCCTTGACGGTCAGGCGCCACTTGCCGGAGTTCCACGGACAGAACGAGTCCTCGACCTCCAGCACACTGTCCACATCGGACGAATAAGTGCGCAGCGGTAGTGCGCGGTCGATGTCGACGATCCGAATCCACAGCGCGTCAGAGGCCTCGCGGCGGACCTTTCGCGGGTTGTCGACCATGTGCAGGATCGGGTCGTCCCAGGCGGTGTAGAAGGAGATCGACGCGGCGAGGTCCATGTCCAGCAGGAACCGGTAGAGGTCGGCGTAGGCCTGTTCGGTCGTGCAGACCAGCTCGCGCACGTGCAGTTCACTGGCCGGCCCGCTCGGATCGCCGTTCGCCTTCACCCGGAAGACCACGTAGCCCTCGGGATGCAGGCAGTAGCGGTACGAGGAAAGGCCGTCGCGGTCGACCTCCCGGTCCGCGAGGTGCACGTCCCAGGTGTGCTCGACGCGGCTCAGCCAGCCGACTCGTGTGCGCCGCACCTGCTCGTAGAACTCACGCATGACGGGCAGCGCTTCTTCTCGCGACACCTGACGGATCCGTGCGTCGCTGACGTGCACGTTGGGATGGAACGGCATACGCGTGGGCATCGTGAGCATGGCGATGCTCGTCGTGTACTCGCCGTAGCCGAACCTGCGGTAGATGGAGCCTTCCGACGCCCACAGCATCGCGAGCGGCTCACCACTCTCGTGCATGCCGTGCAGTTGTGCCTTCATCAGCAACGACGCCACGCCACGACGCCGATGACCGGGCTTCACTCCCACCACGGTCACCGCGCCCGCCGGGGCCTGACGACCCCCCGGAACGGTGACCTCGCGGGTCAGGATCCCGCCGGTGCCGATCATCTCGTCGCCGTCGAACACCGCGTGCGCCCGGTCCGGTTCGAGGACCTTGAGCCACTTGCTGTCCTCCCCCGTCACGTCGGCGAGGAAGGCCCAGGCCATCACCCGCTGGAAGTCGGGGAAGTCGGATTCGGTGATCGTCCTGATGTTCAGCGCCGAGTCAGCCATGCCCGCAGTGATACGCGGGTACGGCGCGACTCGCAGCCCAATTACCGCTGGACCGACTTGACCTCGCAGAACTCGTCCAGCCCGAACTTCCCGAACTCGCGCCCGTTGCCCGACTGCCGGTACCCGCCGAACGGCGCGCTCGTGTTGAACGCGGCGGCGTTGATGTCGACCTGCCCGGTCCGCAGCTTCCTGGCGATCTTCATGGCGCGCTCGGTGTCCGCCGAGAACACGGCGCCCGCGAGCCCGTAGATGGTGGAGTTCGCGATCCGCACCGCGTCGGCCTCGTCGGTGTACGGCATGACCGACAACACCGGCCCGAAGATCTCCTCCTGCGCGATGGTCATCTCCGGCGTCACCCCGCCGAACACCGTCGGCGCGACGTAGAACCCCTGCGGCAACGGCGCGTCCGGTCCACCGGCGGCCAGCGTCGCACCTTCCTCGACACCCTTGCGGATGTACCCGACAACCCGATCCCGCTGAGCCCTCGACACCGCCGGCCCGATCCGCGTGGACGGCTCCCCCGGATCAGCCGACGTGTACTTCTTCGCGGCCTGGGCAGCCAGCTCGACAGCCTCGTCGTGCCGGTCCCGAGGGACGAGCAGCCGAGTCCACGCGCTGCACGCCTGCCCGTTGTTCATGAACGAGTTGGCCACCGCGATCTTCACCGCCCGCCCGAGGTCGGCGTCGTCCAGCACGATGCACGCGGACTTACCGCCCAACTCGAGCGCGACCCGCTTCACCGTCTCCGCGGCCACCACCGACACCCGGCGCCCGGCCTTCGTGGAGCCGGTGAACGACACCATGTCGACGTCCGGATGCGCGGCCAACGCCTCACCGACCGTGTGGCCGGTGCCGTGCACCAGCTGGAACACGCCCTCGGGCGTGGCCATCGCGACGATCTCGGCCAGCAGGTCGGCCGTGTGCGGCGCGAGCTCGCTGGGCTTGAGCACCACGGTGTTGCCCGCCGCGAGCGCCGGCACGACCTTCGCGACCATCTGCTGCAGCGGGAAGTTCCACGGCGTGATGGCCGCGACCACCCCGACCGGCTCGCGGAAGACCAGCGAGTTGCCGATCTCCTCGGGCTCGAAGTAGCCGCCCTCGATGACTTCTGCCACGCCTTCCGCGATGGCGATGGGGTTCGCGACCTGCACCTTCTGGCTGAAGGTGAGGGGCGTGCCCATCTCGCGCGTCATGGTCGCCGCCAGTTCGCCGGCTCGTTCCTTGAGGCCCTCGATGATCGCCCGGACTGCCTTGGCCCGTTCCTCTGGCGAGGTCTCCGACCAGGCCGGGAAGGCCTCTGCCGCGGCTGCCACGGCGGTGTCGACGTCGGCCGGGGTGCCCTCGGCGAGCGTGCCGATGACTTCCTCGGTGGCGGGGTTGACGACCTCGATCACGAGAGCCCTCCTGGCGGATGTGACACGACTTCGCTGTTGATGGGTCAGGGTGTCACATCTTGGGGCGGGGGTCACGTCGAGGCGGTGTGAGGCTGGTGGGGGTGAGCGGGTGGGGCTGTGGGTGTCGGCTGGCAGAGGTGGGTTGGCGGCGGGCGCTGGGTGGGCGGCGGGCGCTGGGGGGCGGCGGGCGCTGGGGCGGTGGGCGGCAACTGGATGGCGAGCGGCGGCTGGGCTGCGGGCGAGCGGTAGGCGATGGGCGACCAGCTGGATAGCGGGCGGGCGTGGATTGGCGGGCAGGCGTGGGTTGGCGGCGGATGGATGGCAGGCAGGCGGCGAGCGCGGGCTGGGCGAAGGGTCCGGCGGGCCAAGCGCCGGGTGGGCTGCCGGTGGAGCCGGTGGACGGTGCGCGGGGTCAACAGTGGCGTGAGCGGGCAGCGCGGGTCGGTGGAGGCGAGCGAGCGACGGCGGCGCGGCCAAGCCTTCAGGCCGACGCCAGCGCACCTCCCAGGCGCCGCTCCCGCAGCACGCGGAGGTGCACCGCCGCCCAGGTCCGGTAGGGCCGCCACGCCTCGGACACCTCCGCCAGCGGCCGGCCGTACCGTTCGGCTACCTCGTCGGTCAGCCGGGACTCGTTGTGCGGCACGGCATCCGGCTCGTTCGCTCCGCGCAGCACCACCAGTTCGGCGGCGAACGGGCCCAGGCCCTTGACCTGTTGCACCGCCAGCACGGCGGCGGCGGGCTTCATCGCTCGCAACGTCACGCAGTCCAACAGTCCGTCCAACGCCGCCTCCGCCACGGCACGCAGGTACTCCGGTTTGCGGCCGGGCAGGTCCAGGTCCAGGGATAGCAGCTCGGCGGGTGTGGGGAACACGCCGTCCCGCAGCAGCGACGCCTTCAGCGCTGCCGCCTGGGACACGCGGATTCGCTGGGACAGCACCGACCAGGCCGCGGCCTCGTACGGCGAGTAGAAGCCGCACGGCCGTAAGCCGGGTAACAACGCCTGGGCCGACGCGATCACCGGATCGCGCAGCCCGACTGCGGGCCACTCGCGGCCGTCCACGTCCAGCGACAGGAAGCGGCACACCTGGGCTGCGGCCAGGTCCAGGTCGCCGGCGCCGGACAGAGAGAGGAAAGCAGTGGTGCCGCGCTGGGTCACGGAGACCGAGGCACGGCGCCACTCGCCTTCGACCAGGAACGTCGCCTGCAGCGCCTCGTCGGAGCGCGGAGGCAGCGCGGACGGCGTGAAGCCCTCCCAGAAAGCCCGGGACGTGCCGAGCGACCAGGGGCCCTGAACTGCGACTTCGACGTGGTGGTGTGCCATGTCGAGGACGCTAGCCAGGACCCCTGACAGAAAAACTCAGCTCAAGCCCTCAACGGCCTCAGCTGAAGTCGAGGTCACCCGAACGGGTCCGCTTGAGCTCGAAGAAGTACGGGTAGCCGGCCAGCAGCTTGGCGCCGTCGAAGATGGTGCCCGCCTCCTCGCCCCGCGGGATCTTCGTCAGCACCGGGCCGAAGAACGCGACGCCGTCGATGTGGATGGTCGGCGTGCCGACGTCCATGCCGACCGGGTCCATGCCGCGGTGGTGCGACGCCCGCAGCGCCTCGTCGTACTCGGTCGAGTGCGCGGCCTCGGCGAGCTCGGCCGGAAGTTCGGCGTCGGCCAGCGCGAGCTTGATGATCTCGTCGAAGTCCTGGTTGCCCTCGTTGTGGATGCGCGTGCCCATCGCGGCGTACAGCTTCGGCAGCACCTCGTTGCCGAACTTCTGCTCCGCGGCGATGGCCACGCGAACCGGACCCCAGCCTTTGGTCATGAGCTCGCGGTACTGCTCGGGCAGGTCGCGGCCCTCGTTCAGCACGGCGAGGCTCATCACGTGGAAGCTCAGGTCGATGTCGCGGACCTTCTCCACCTCCAGGATCCACCGGGAGGAGATCCAGGCGAACGGGCAGAGAGGGTCGAAGTAGAAGTCGACCTTCGCCTTGTCGGTCATGCGTGCCCCTTTAGTGACGGTCGGTGGCGTTATCGCCCCATCAGCCCAACCAGATCACCCTGTCATCTCTTCCCGAGCGCCGGTTCCGTGATTGGATGCGGGAGTCATAACCATTCCCGACGACGTCAGCGCGTAACCAAACGCGTGGCAGACGAGGTGACCAGTGGCCGCGCCCAACCTCACCCGCGACCAGGCTCAGGACCGTGCTGAGCTGCTGGAAGTGGAGTCCTACCGGATCGAGCTGGACCTGACCGACGGTGGCGGAAAGCCCGGTTCGGACACGTTCCGCTCCACCACCACCGTGGTGTTCCGCAGCCGGACTCCGGGTGCTTCCTCGTGGATCGACATCGTGGCGGCGACCGTGCACCGCGCTGTGCTCAACGGAAGCGAACTCGACGTCTCCGGGTACCGCGAGGAGGACGGCGTACCCCTGCCGGACCTCGCGGAGACCAACGAGCTCACCATCGAGGCCGACTGCCGGTACATGAACACCGGCGAGGGCCTGCACCGGTTCGTCGACCCGGTCGACGGCGGTGTGTACCTGTACTCGCAGTTCGAGACCGCGGACGCCAAGCGCATGTTCGCGTGCTTCGACCAGCCCGACCTCAAGTCCGTCTACTCGATGAAGGTGACGGCGCCGCACGACTGGAAGGTCATCTCGAACGGCGAGATCATCGCCACCGAGGACGGCGAGGGTGGTTCGGACGTGCACACGTTCGCCACCACCAAGCCGATGTCGACCTACATCGTGGCCCTGGTCGCCGGCCCGTACGCCGAGTGGCGCGACGAGTTCGTCGAGGGTGACTTCACGATCCCGCTCGGCATCTACTGCCGTGCCTCGCTCGCTCCTCACATGGACCACGAGCGGCTGTTCACCGAGACCAAGCAGGGTTTCGGGTTCTTCCACAAGGCGTTCGGGGTGCAGTACCCGTTCGGCAAGTACGACCAGTGCTTCGTGCCGGAGTTCAACGCGGGTGCGATGGAGAACGCGGGCTGCGTCACGTTCCTCGAGGACTACGTCTTCCGCAGTCGCGTCACCCGCTACCTCTACGAGCGCCGCGCCGAGACCGTGCTGCACGAGATGGCGCACATGTGGTTCGGCGACCTGGTGACCATGCGCTGGTGGGACGACCTGTGGCTGAACGAGTCGTTCGCCACCTGGGCGTCCGTGCTCGCGCAGGCCGAGGCCACCGAGTACCGCCAGGCCTGGACGACGTTCGCGAAGATCGAGAAGTCGTGGGCCTACCGGCAAGACCAGCTGCCGAGCACGCACCCCGTCGCCGCCGACATCTCGGACGTGCAGGCGGTCGAGGTCAACTTCGACGGCATCACGTACGCCAAGGGCGCCTCGGTGCTCAAGCAGCTCGTCGCGTACGTCGGGCTGGAGAACTTCCTGGCGGGCCTGCGGGTCTACTTCGCGAAGCACGCCTGGGGCAACGCCACGCTGGCCGACCTCCTGGGCGCTCTGGAAGAGGCGTCGGGCCGCGACCTGTCGTGGTGGAGCGCGCAGTGGCTGGAGACGACGGGCCTGAACCTGTTGCGCCCCAAGTTCACCGTTGACGCACAGGGCAGGTTCACCGAGTTCGCCGTGTTGCAGGGCGGCGCGCGTCCGGGTGCCGGCGAACTGCGCACGCACCGCATCGCGATCGGTGTCTACGACGACGACGGCTCGGGCAAGCTCGTCCGCACGCACCGCCACGAGCTGGACGTGACGGGCGACCGCACCGAGGTCCCCGAACTCGTCGGCGTGCACCGCGGCAAGATCGTGCTGGTCAACGACGACGACCTGACGTACTGCACGATGCGCCTCGACCCGGACTCGCTGGCCGGGCTGATCGACCACATCTCCGACATCGCCGAGCCGCTGCCGCGCACGCTGTGCTGGTCGGCCGCCTGGGAAATGACGCGCGAGGCCGAACTGAAGGCCCGCGACTTCGTGAACCTGGTCCTCGGCGGCCTGGGCTCCGAGTCCGAGGTCGGTGTGGTGCAACGACTTCTGCTGCAGGCGCAGACCTCGCTGTCGTCCTACGCGGACGGCTCGTGGCGTGCCGAGGGCTGGCGCCGGTTCGTGGCGAAGGCGCTGGAACTGGCGCAGGCGGCCGAGCCGGGCTCCGACCACCAGCTGGCGTTCGTGAACGCGCTAGCCTCGTCGGTGCTCGACGACTCCACTGTGGACGTCCTGCGCGGCTGGTACGACGGCTCCGCCGAACTGGAGGGCCTGCAGGTCGACACCGACCTGCGCTGGCGCCTGCTGCAGGCACTCGTCGCGCACGGCAAGGCCGGTCTGCCGGAGATCAACGCCGAGGAGGAGCGCGACCCAACCTCCACCGGTCACCGCCGTGCCCAGTCCACCCGTGCGCTGCGCCCCACGACCGAGGCCAAGGACGAGGCCTGGGACCGGGCGGTGAACGACGACGACCTGCCCAACGCGGTCAGCGAGGCGATCATCGCGGGCATCTCGCACCCCGGCCAGAAGGAGCTGCTCGCGCCGTACGTCGAGCGCTACTTCCGCGACGTGAAGGGCGTGTGGGACCGCCGCACCTCCGAACGCGCGCAGTCGATGGTCGTGGGCATGTTCCCGGCGTGGTCGATCACGAGGTCCACTGTGGATGCCGCCGACGCGTGGCTGGCCGACGAGCACCCGCCGGCCCTGCACCGCCTGGTGTCCGAGGGTCGCGCGGGCATCGTGCGGGCCCTGGCCGCGCAGGAGTTCGACCGCTCCTGACGTAGTGCTCGTGAAGCCCCGCAATGTGTTCGCGCGTTGCGGGGCTTCGCGTTAGCGTCTCCTGGGGAGGTCCGGTGAGGTTTCGCTACGAGGTCGTGCGCTGGTGGCTCGAAGACGGCGAGTTCGTCGACGAGGTCCTGGCACGGGTCGTGGACGTCGACGGTCTGTTCGCCGATCCCGTGCCGCCCGAGCGCGAACGGCTGGTGCTGCGCGGGTGCACGGCCGCGGCGGCCGAGCTCACCGGTGACTTCCACCTCGGCGTTTCCGGCTCGCAGTGGTGGCTCCTGGCCGATCTGGTCGTGCACGCCGAACTGCCCGGTGGTGATCTCGTCGCCAGCGCCTGCGTGACCCAGCTGATCGACGGCGACTTCCACACCGCGCCGACCTACACGCTGTACAAAGACTTGCGCGAAACCGGCACGTGCCGTGTCGTGGAAGGCTTTCCACGCTCGTTCGAGAGCGTCTGGCCGCCCGTCACGCTCATCGGCTGCGACGACCCCGGCCGCATCCGGCCCGCGGAGCCCGACGCCGAACGGGGCCCGTACGTTGGGTTGCGCGCGCTGGACCGCGACGGCCGGATCGTGACGCACGCCGGGGTGGCGCTGGACGTCGCGTCGGTGCGCCCGTCCGCTGCCGGCGAAGGACTCTTCGACGTCGTGCTGGACCAGTCCCGCTACAACGACGACTGGGTGGTGGGCCAGCGTCCCACTCCGGCTGCTCGCGGGGCGTGGCGCGTGTGGGTGGAAGGCGTTCCGGCCGAACGGAACCTGTGGGCGCCGCTGAGCCCCGAGGGCCGCATGTGGTGGAACGAGATCGCCGCGAAGGCGCCGCGCACGCGCCCCACGGCCGGTGTGCACCACGTCGACGGCCGGCACGCCACGGACGAGTTCGGCCTGCACCTCGCGCTGAGCGAGGCGCTGGTCGGGCCCGGCCGGTTCCTGGGCAGCGTCTACGCCATCACGGGGATGTACGAGGAGTGGTGGTTCGTGCCGGGCATCACGCTCGTGTGGCACGAGCCCGGCGTGGCGTTCCAGGCGATGCCCGACTACTTCCTCGGACTGCTGAAGAACCTGCGGCGCAACGGAGTCGACGTGGTGCTGGAATCGTCCACACCGAACCTGGCCGACCGCCTCGACCGGTGCGTGGAGCTCGGGGCGTTCGTCGACCGCTGGATCGCCGGCTGGGCCAGGGCGGTGCAGGTCGAACCGCACGACCTGCTGGACAACTGGCACGTCTGGGCCGATCTGCCCGGCCGGGAGGAGGAACGGATCCTCGCGGGTGACGCGAACGTGTCGCAGCACGCCGAGGACGTCGAACTCCAGTCCGTGCCGACCTGGCTGACGGTGGCGACGGACTCGCCGGACGAGGTGACCCGGGTGGTCGAGCAGGCCGGACTGGTCACGCGTGGACGGGAGACGTTCCTGCGGCGCGGCCTTTTCGACCACCCCGCCCCGAAACCTCCCGACGGTTACTCGGTGCGCGTGAGGCCGGAGGACGACGTGATCGAGGTCGTGGTGACCTTCGAGGGCGAGGAGGCCGCGAGCGGGCTGATCGCCGTCGTGGGTGAAGACGCTGTGCCGCACCGGATCGCGACGAAGCCGGAGCATCAGCGGCGCGGCCTCGGCAGCGTCGTGATGGGCGTGCTGGCGAGAGAAGCGGTCAAGGCGGGCGCGAGCGAGGGGCTGCTGTTCGCGACCCCGGACGGCCTGCACCTGTACCGGAAACTGGGCTGGGACACGATCTCCGACGTCGTGATCGCGGCCAACGGCGAGAGGAAAGCATGATCGGCGAACTGGTGGAGCGCTGGCACCGCGGCTGGATCGCGGCCGACGGGCTGACGTCGGAGTGGCGTGACGGCTACCTGGTCGTCCACGTGAACCGGTCGCACCGGATGTTCGAGTGGATCGCCACGGACGACGCGCAGACCCGTGCGATCGCCGAGGTCGTCGCCGCCAGCGCGGAACCGAACTGGTTGAGCGTTCCCACGCTCTCACCAGAGAAGGCGGCCACCGAACTGGAAGCCGCGGGGCTGGTCGTCGCACGGCCGGACGAGACGTTCATGCGTCGCACGCTCGCCGCCCACCCGTTCTCCGAACCACCCGCCGGCTACTCGGTGCGGATCATCAGGGACGCAGTGATCAAGGTCGAGGTGCTGGCGGACGGCGAGGTGGCGGCGAGCGGGCTGATGGCCGTCGTCGGGCAGGACGCCGTCGCGCACCGCATCGAGACCGCGGAGGCACATCGGCGGCGCGGGCTCGGTCGTGTCGTGATGGGAACGCTTGCGCGAGAAGCGGTGCGGGACGGGGCGACGACCGGGTTGCTCTTCTCGTCGACCGTCGGCGTGCACCTCTACCGCAGCCTCGGCTGGGAGAAGATCTCCGACCTCGTGGTGGCGCGCAACGAGGTCAGCGCGTGAAAAACGCCCCCGGCGACGTGCCGGGGGCGTTCGGAAGAAGAAGGTCAGGAACGCTTGCCCGCCTGGTCGGTCAGCATGCGCAGGCCCGACACGAGGCCGCCCGCGAGGTCGCCCTCCTTGAAGGACGCCACCATGCTCATCACGGCGAGCTTGGCGCTGCGGTCGGCGAGACGGCGGTGGGACTCCTCGCCCGTCACGATCTCGACGACGCGCTCGCCCGGCGACACGGCCAGCAGGACGTGGTGCGACGGACGCTCGGTGGAGCCGTGCAGCTCCTGCGCGCGCTCGTGCGCGTTCGAGCCGAGCTCACCCAGGTACACGCTGAAGTCGAGGCCCGTGGTGCGGCTGGAGAGCGTCAGCGCCTCGTCCAGCTGCGCGAGCTGGGCGGGCGTGAACGGCAGCTCCGGCGCGTGCGGCTCGTACATCTTCGCCGCGGACACACGACCGCTGTTCGTCACGACGGACCCGAGGGGCAGCGTCGACGGGTCGACGGCCACGATCGCTTTACCAGTTGCCACGTGCGCCTCCCTTGGCGGTCGAGTCCGAGGCACCGGACTCGGCGGCGCTGTGGTGCTCGGCGCTCAACCCAGCCGGGTTCGCGCTCCACCACACCGGGGCGTAGCCCCACTCCTGGCCGGGCCGGTACCGGGGAATCCGGGTGGCCTTTGGCCTCACCGTCAGCAGCGTGATCACGCCGTAAATGGCCAGCGGGATCAGCGCGAAGACGAGAACGGTCTCCACGATGGTCACGGCGGGTACGGTAGCCGAACTCAGCCGCGCACGAGCGGCCGGGCCAGCAAGATCGCGGTCAATCCCACTATCGAGCCCGCCACGACGTAGACGGTGCCGAGCGACGTGGTGTCCGCGAGCGGCCCGGCGAGGCCCGCGCCCAGTGGCGAGAGACCCCAGGCGAGCACCCGATAAGCGCTGGTCACGCGGCCCATCATCGGGCCGGGTGTGAGCCGTTGCCGCCGGGTCGCGGACAGCACGTTCCAGCCGGCGGACGCGACGCCGAACAGCACGCAGGCGAGCAACGCCACGGTCAGCCACGGCGTGAGGCCGAACAACGCGAACCCGGCGCCGAGCAACGCCAGGAACCCGGTCATCACCCGGCCCGAGCCCCAGCGCGCCGCGAGCCGCGGGGACACCCAGGCGCCTAGCAGAGCACCGGCCGCCATGCACACGACGAGCAGCGGAACCACCGGTTCGGCGAGGCCGAGTACCTGGATGGAGTAGAGCGCCAGCATGGCGTTGATCGCGGCCGCGCAGATCGATGTGATTGCAACAGCAACTACCAGTGACCGCAGGCCAGGAGTCCGCGCGAGGAACCGGGCGCCCTCGGCGAGCTGTCCTCGAAGATCACTGCCGGAGCGTTCGGGAGCGACGTCCGGCACGCGGGACACGAGGGCCGCGGCGACGACGAAGGAGAGCGCGTCGAGGGCGAAGCAGGCCGCCGGAGCCCACCAGAAGAGCGCCGCGGCGGCCAGGGGGCCAGCCAGGTCCATGCCGACGGTCTCGACCGTCACGAACCGCCCGTTGGCCGCCTCCAGCTCGCCGGGTCCCGCGAGCTCGACGAGCAGCACCTGGGACGCCGAGTCCGCGAACGTCTCCGCGGACGTCAGCACGAAAGCCGTGGCGCACAAGACGACGACCGTCGCGTGTCCGGTGTGGACGGCGAGAGCGAGCGAACCGGTCACCCCGGCGCGCAGCCAATGTGCCACGACGACAACGGTTCGCGGTCTCCAACGGTCCACAAGGGCGCCCGCGGGCAGCGCGACGAGCAACCAGGGCAACGTGAGCGCGACAGCGACGGCGGACACCGCGAGTGGACTGCGGGTGCTCGCGGCCGTGAACAAGGGCAGCGCGACGATGCGCACGCCGTCGCCCACGAGCGACACCGCCCAAGCTCCGATGAGCGCTCGGAAACCCCGTCCACGCACGCCTTTTGCCGTATGACGCACATCACGTTCCATCGGATTGAACGCTACAGAGCGTGTCCATACCGGCCAGTAAGGCCAACGAGTGCTCTCGTGCGGCGCAGCGGTTACACCCGGTCAGGCCTCACCCGGTCGGCGGCGAACGGGTGCCGGTTTGGGGTCTTGTTCCCGGAACACCCACCTCTTAGCTTTTCACCTATACGGGTCTTGCGCACCCGCCCCGAGCGAGCTGGAGGACACAAAATGTTCACGATGACCCGCCCCCAGGCCGTGACCTTCACTCTTCCGAGCTACAAGGACGATTCAGTGCGTATCACCGCGAGTGACTCCGTCCGGATCACGATGGACGACTCCGTTCGGATCACCGCAGCCGATTCGGTGCGCATCACCGCCCGCGACTCCGTGCGCATCACCATGACGGACTCGGTCCGCATCACGGCGAGCGATTCGGTCAGGATCACGTGTGCCGATTCTGTCCGGATCACTGCGCGTGAGGACTCCGTTCGGATCACCGCTCAGCAGGATTCCGTCAGGATCACTGCGCGTGAGGACTCCGTCCGGATCACGATGGACGATTCGGTCCGGATCACGGCCCACGACGACTCGGTGCGCATCACCGCTCACGACGATTCCGTCCGCATCACGGCCCACGACGACAGCGTCCGCATCACGATGGACGACTCGGTCCGGATCACCGCGCACGACGACTCGGTGCGCATCACGATGGACGACAGCGTCCGCATCACGGCCCACGACGACTCCGTGCGCATCACCGCGCACGACGATTCCGTCCGCATCACCGCGCACGACGATTCCGTCCGCATCACGGCTCACGACGACAGCGTCCGCATCACCATGGACGACTCGGTCCGCATCACGGCACAGCAGGACTCCGTGCGCATCACGGCGCGCCAGAACGAGTTCTCCCTCGCGGCCTGAACCCCGAAAACCCGGCTCAGGCCGCCGGTTCACCCAGGTACGGCAACCACTGCGGATCAGCCTCGGCCACGCCGGCGAGCAGCCGCCAGTGCGGGCCACGCGGCGCCACCGGAACCACGCGCAGCCGCCAGCCCAGTTCGGACAGCATCTTGTCCGCCTTGCGGTGGTTGCACTTCGCGCAGCAGGCGACGCAGTTGGTCCAGGTGTGAGGTCCGCCACGCGAGCGCGGCACGACGTGGTCGATCGTCTCGGCCCGCCCGCCGCAGTAGGCGCAGCGATAACGGTCGCGGTGCATGAGCCCGGCGCGGGTCATCGGCACGCGGCCGCGATAAGGCACGCGCACGTAGGAGCTCAGCCGGATCACGGACGGCACGAGCACCTCGGACTTCGACGAGTGCAGCACCAGCCCGGAGGCGTCTCCGTGCACGACTTCGGCTTTCCCGCACACCACGAGGACGACCGCGCGGCGCAGTGACAATGCCGTGAGCGGCTCGAACGTGGCGTTCAGCAGCAGGACCTTGCGTCTTCCCCAGGGGAAAACCGCCGGCGTCGGACCGGGACCTCCCCCATCTCGATCCCCATCCGGAACGACCCTGAGCTCGGGCTGATTTCGGCATGGGGGGACCGTCGGCGCCGCCTCGCCGGAAAGCGAGCCGCCGATAGGGGTCGGTTGTCGGTCTGGCACGCGACCACCTCCACCGGTTCAGCCATAGGAGACCACACTTACCAGGAAAAAATCACGTGTGATAAGTGACGTGTCACGGATGCGTGATCGAACCTGGGGTGAACCAGCTCCCTAACGGAGATGGTTTTCAAGAGCCCGCTACTCTTGACAAGGTGACAGAGGCACCCTCCACTCCACTGCCTGCGACGATCTCGTACCCGATCGCCGAGCGGCTAAACCTCACCGAGCAGCTCCACGGGCGCGAAGTCGCCGATCCCTACCGCTGGCTCGAGGACACGGCAGACCCCCGCACCGCGGAGTGGTCGCAGGCGCAGGACGTGCTCGCGCGCTCCTGGTTGGACGCGATGCCCGGCCGCGCACGCCTGGGCGAGCGCCTCAAGGAGCTGATGCGCACCGGGTCGGTGTCCACGCCGGTCTGGCGCGCGGGCAGGGCGTTCTTCACCCGCCGCGGCCCCGAGCAGGACCACCCCGTCGTCATGGTGCGCGAGAGCGACGGCACCGAACGCGTGCTGCTCGACGTCAGCACGCTCGACCCGTCCGGCGCGACCACGCTCGACAGCTGGTCCCCCAGCATCGAGGGCGAACGCCTCGCCTACCAGGTGTCCGTCGGCGGCAACGAGCACTCGCTGCTGCACGTCCTGGACGTCACGACGGGCGAGCACGTCGAGGGCCCGATCGACCGGTGCCGCTACTCCTCCATCGGCTGGCTGCCGGGCGGCGACGAGTTCTACTACGTGCGCCAGCTCGACCCGGCCCTGCTGCCCGAGGACGAGAAGCTGTTCCACCGCCGCGTGTGGCGTCACCGCGTCGGCACGGACCCGGAGACCGACCTCAACGTGCACGGCGACGGCGAGGCGCACACCTTCTACTACTCGCTCACCGTCTCGCAGGACGGCCGCTGGTTGGTCGTGAGCGGCGCGCCCAGCACGCTCAAGCACGACTCCGTGTGGATCGCGGACCTGCACGGCGACGCCGAGCTCGAACCGGTGATCCTCACCGAGGCCGGCGTGCAATGCTCGGCGTTCGTCGCCCGTGACGGCAGGCTCTACCTGCACACGAACCACGGCGCACCCCGGCAGCGGCTCTGCGTCGCCGACCCCGCGCACCCCACCGAGTGGACCGAGCTCATCGCCGAGGAGCCGGACTCGGTCCTCGACGGCGTGCGCTGGCTGAACGGCGACCTGGTCGTCCTGCGCACCCGGCACGCGGTGTCCGAACTGCACCTCCACGACGCCGCGACGGGCGCGCACCAGCGGGAGATCCCGCTCCCCGGCACCGGTTCGCTGCACGGCATGTCCGTTGTGGACGCCCTGACCACGCACGACCAGGACACGCTGTGGTTCGGGTGGACGGACTTCGTGACGCCGCAGTCGGTGTTCCGGTTCTCGAAGGCCACCGGTAAGACGGTGCTGCACGAGGCCGCACCGGGCCGTGTCGAGCTGCCGACCGTGACGACGCAGCAGATCGCGTACGAGTCCAAGGACGGCACGACGGTCCGGATGTTCGTCGTCAGTGGCGAGCAGAAGCCCGACCTGCCCCGTCCCGCGCTGCTCACCGGCTACGGCGGCTTCGCGATCGGCCGCGGTCCCGGCTACAGCGCGACCACGCTCGCGTGGGTCGAGGCGGGCGGTGTGTGGGTGCACGTGTCGTTGCGCGGCGGCGACGAGGAAGGCGAGGACTGGCACGTCGGCGGTATGCGCGCCAACAAGCAGAACGTGTTCGACGACTTCCACGCCGCGGCGGAGCGTCTGGTGCGCGACGGCTGGACGACGCCGCAACAGCTGTCGATCATGGGAGGGTCCAACGGTGGCCTGCTGGTGGGCGCCGCGCTGACCCAGCGCCCCGAGCTCTACGCGGCGGTGGTGTGCTCAGCGCCACTGCTCGACATGGTGCGCTACGAGAAGTTCCTGCTCGGACGGTTGTGGGCCGACGAGTACGGCAGCGCAAGCGTTTCCGAGGAGCTGGGCTGGCTGCTCTCCTACTCGCCTTATCACCAAGTGGTAACGGACGTTGAGTACCCTTCTGTGTTGTTCACGGTGTTCGAGTCGGATTCTCGTGTGGACCCCAACCACGCCAGGAAGATGTGCGCGGCACTGCAGCACGCTTCGTCAAGTGATCCGACCAAGCACCCCGTGCTGATCCGCCGCGAGACCGAGGTCGGTCACGCGGGCCGGTCGGTCAGCCGGACGGTGGCTCTCGCCGTGGACCAGCTGACGTTTCTGGCGAATGCCACAGGCATGGAGTTGTAGGAGGGCACGACCGCGTGACCAGTCCCGTGGATGACATCGAGAACAAGACCGCGCAGGCGGTCGGCTTCTTCGAGAAGTACGGCCCCGACATCATCGCGGGCGGCATCAAGATCGTCCTGATCCTGATCGCCGCGTTCGTGATCAGGGCCATGCTGCGCAAGGTCATCGACCGGATCACCACGCCCGGCAGGGAAGGCAAGAAGCCGGGCCTGCTCAAGCCGTTGCGGGAACGCGCTCCGCAGGCGCTCGGGAACCTCATGTCCGAGCGCCGCGAGCAGCGTGCCCGCACGATCGGGTCGGTGCTGAAGTCGATCGTCACCATCATGATCTTCGGGATCGCGATCCTCGAGGTCCTGATCGTGGTGAAGCTCGACATCACGCCGGTGCTGACCTCGGCGGGCATCCTGGGCGTCGCCATCGGTTTCGGCGCCCAGAACCTGGTGAAGGACTTCCTGGCGGGCATGTTCATGCTGCTGGAGGACCAGTACGGCGTCGGCGACGTCGTGGACCTGGGCCCCGCGACCGGCACCGTCGAGGCCGTCGCGCTGCGCACCACCACGATCCGGGACACGGGCGGCACGGTCTGGTACGTCCGCAACGGCGAGATCCTGCGCGTCGGCAACTCGTCGCAGGGCTTCGCGGTCGCGGTCGTCGACCTGCCGCTGAGCTACGGCGCGAACCTCGCCGAGGCCACCCAGGTGCTGGACCGCACGGTCCGCGAGGTCGCCGACAAGGACCCGCTGAAGGCCGACATCACGGCCAAGCCCGAGGTGCTCGGCGTCGAGAAGTTCACGCCGGAGGGCATCACCCTGCGGGTCACCGTGAAGACGCGTCCCGGCCGCCAGTGGGCGGTCCAGCGCAACCTCCGCGCCCAGCTGATGCCGGCGCTGGAAGAAGCCGGCTTCACCGCGAAATAGCTTCAAACGCAGGCGCCGGGTGAGTTAGAACACCCATTCGAGACGATGATCACCCGGCGTCCTGCCAGTTCACACCCCTATGGCACACCCAACAGGCGGGGTGCCCTGCACGCGGTGGCCGCCGTGAGTCAGGATGGGTGTGTGGGAAACCCCGTGAGCTTCTTCGAACAGGTCGGTGGCGAGGAGACGTTCCACCGCATCGTCGCGCGCTTCTACGAAGAGGTGAAGTCCGACGAGGTCCTCCGTCCCCTCTACCCGGAAGAGGACCTCGGACCAGCGGAGGAGCGGTTCCGGCTGTTCCTGATGCAGTACTGGGGCGGCCCCCACACCTACTCGGACAACCGGGGCCACCCGAGGCTCCGGATGCGCCACATGCCGTTCACGATCGGCATGGTCGAGCGGGACGCGTGGCTGCGCTGCATGAGGATCGCCCTCGACGAAGCCGGTCTGGACGAGGCTCACGACAAGCAGCTCTGGGACTACATGGAGATGGCGGCGAACAGCTTGATGAACAGCCCGTCCTGACCGTCCATCACCCGATCGGGTCCTTTAGCAGCGAGACGAATGGCAGGATGACCCCCCGTGCGACGATCCTCCGACCTCAGCCCCGAGATCGCCGAAGAGTCCGCCTGGTGGCGTGACGCCGTCTTCTACCAGGTTTACGTGCGCTCCTTCGCCGACTCCAACGGCGACGGCGTCGGCGACCTCGACGGCATCCGCTCCCGCCTCGGCTACCTGGAGCTGCTCGGGGTGGACGCCCTGTGGCTCACCCCGTTCTACCGCTCGCCGATGGCCGACCACGGCTACGACGTGGCCGACCCGCGTGACGTGGACCCGCTGTTCGGCGACCTGGCCGCGTTCGACCGGCTGGTGGCGGACGCGCACGAGCACAACATCCGCGTGACGGTCGACCTGGTCCCGAACCACTCGAGCGACCTGCACGTGTGGTTCCAGGAGGCGCTGCAGGCGGGCCCCGGCAGCATGGAGCGCGCCCGCTACATCTTCCGCGAGGGCCGCGGTTTCGACGGTTCGCAGCCGCCGAACAACTGGGTGTCCGTCTTCGGCGGTCCCGCGTGGACCCGCGTGCCGGACGGCCAGTGGTACCTGCACCTGTTCGCGCCGGAGCAGCCCGACCTCAACTGGGAGCACCCGGAGGTCCGCGCCGACCTGGAGCAGACGCTGCGGTTCTGGCTCGACCGCGGTGTCGACGGCTTCCGCATCGACGTGGCGCACGGCATGGCCAAGCCGGAAGGCCTGCCGGACATGCAGATCCAGGCGCAGGCGCCCGGTGTGCTGAGCGACGACGCGCACGACCCGCGTTTCGACAACGACGGTGTGCACGAGATCCACCGCATGATCCGCAAGGTCATGGACGGCTACCCCGGCACCATGGCCGTCGGCGAGATCTGGGTGAAGGACGACGAGCGCTTCGCCGCCTACGTCCGCCCCGACGAGCTGCACCTGGGCTTCAACTTCCGGCTGGTCGAGGCAGGCTTCGACGCCGACGCGGTCCGCACGGCCATCGAGCACTCGCTCGGCGCCGTCGCCCTGAGCGGCACCCCCGCCACCTGGACGCTGTCCAACCACGACGTGGTGCGCCACGTGACGCGGTACGGCGGTGGCGCGGCCGGCGAGAAGCGGGCCCGCGCGATGACGCTGGTCGAGCTGGCGCTGCCGGGCGTGATCTACCTCTACAACGGCGAAGAGCTCGGCCTGCCGAACGTGGAGCTGCCGGACTGGGCACTGCAGGACCCGACCTGGGAGCGTTCCGGGCACACCGAGCGCGGCCGTGACGGCTGCCGCGTGCCGATCCCCTGGGAGGGCACCAGCCCGCCGTTCGGGTTCTCGACGGCCGTGAACACCTGGCTGCCGCAGCCGAACGAGTGGGACCACCTCACGGCCGAGGCGCAGCTGGAGGACCCGGGCTCGATGCTCTCGCTCTACCGCGAGGCGCTGGAGCACCGGAAGTCCAACGCGTCGTTCGCCGGCGAGGAACTGGAGTGGTACGGCGCCCCGGCCGGCTGCTTCGCGTTCCGGCGCAAGGGCGGCGGGCTGATCTGCGCCCTCAACACCTCGGGCGCGTCGGTGCCGTTGCCGCCCGGCCAGGTGCTGCTGTCGTCCGGTCCGATGGACGGCGACCAGTTGCCGCCCGACACGGCCGTCTGGCTCGTCTGATCCGCTTCCGAGGGCGGCCACCACCCGGTGGCCGCCCTTCGCGGTTCGTCAGACGATCAGCGGCAGCATGGAGTGGCGCCGGCGGACCACCGCGCCGAAGCGGGCGTCGATGCGCAGCCACGAGTCGGTCGCGGTCACCCGCACCTCGCCGTCCTCGCCGAGGAAACCCATGCCCGACAACGCGAACAGGACCCGCAGCGGGATCTTGACGTCCAGGCCGGACCCGCTGACGGTCAGCACCGTCTGATCCAGCAACGAGGCCGGCGGCGTGCCCTGCGGCCCGGTGTTCTCCCGCGCCACCTCGACGCCCTCGTCCGCGAGCTTCGCGACGACCTCGACCGGCAGCCGGTCGACCATCAGCCAGCCCTCGGCGGGCGGCAGGGCCGTGCGCCACATCAGGTCCTTCGCGGGGCCCGGGTCGATGCGTTCGTCGCGCATGACCGCGAGGCCCGTCAGCAGCTCCGAGCCGGACACCGTGACGTCCGCCGGAATCGCTTGTCCCGCAACGGTTCGCGTCGCGAGCGCGTCGAACGGCGTGGCCACCCACGCGTCGAGCCGCTCCTCGTCGCGGTTGCGCAGCCGCACGACGCTCTGCGCCTCCAGCCGCACCGCCCGCGCGGCGAACGCCCCGAGGTCGTCTCTCTCGGCCGCGTCGGCCAACACCAGTTCAGGCACCATTTCCCCCTGCCCGCCACCCGGCGAGAAAGTCGCGCTCGGCTTCAGTCAGCCTGCGCGGTCGTGCGGTCGTCACGTTGTAGGGCGCCAGAAGCGTCTCCGCCTTGACCGCCACCGGGCTGTTCGCGTCGCGCCCGACGCGCACCACGTAGTCGAGCGTCAGAGAAGCGGCCTTGAGTTCCCGCACCGACATCTCCACCAGAACCTGCTCGCCGTTGAACACGATCGGCGCCAGGTACTCGACCACGAGCTTCGCCACGACCATGCCCTCGGCCAGTTCCTTGACCCCGTGGCGGGCGGCCTCGGTGAACAGCAGCTCGATCCGGGCTTCTTCCAGCAACGTCACCGTGTTCGCGTGGTTGACGTGGCCGAACGCATCCATGTCCGACCATCGAGGCCGCACACCAGTGACGAAGACACCCATGCAGGGACCCTACCGTTCACGGACCTTCACAGGACCTCCACACCAGCCGATTGAAACTCGATAGGCAGCTGTCGATACTCGATCTATGTCACGCGCACTGGTGTTCTTCCTGCAGGCACTGCTCGCCGTGGCGTTCCTCTGCGGCCTGTTCGCGCAGGTCGCGATCATCCCGGGGACCGCCGCGAACGAGGTCGAGAACTTCCCGCCCTACGAGTCGGTGAGACTGCCGTTCGTGGTGTCGGCGATCGTTTTCGTGGCGTGCCTTCAGGTTCTCGCGGTGGCGCTGGGCGGGATGCTGCACCGGGCGGCCGAGGGCACGGTGTTCGAGTCCGGTGCGCTCACGTGGACGAACATCGCGATCGGCGCCATCGCCGCGGGTGCCCTGGTGCTCGCGTGGTTGTTCGTCTACGTCACGTTCACCGACATCCCCTCCCCCGCGGACGGCATGGAGGTTCTGGGGCTGTGGATGGGATCCGCCGCCGGCACGGTCGCGGCGGTCGGCGTCGCGCTGCTGGTCTACGTCGGACGGCAGTGGCTCGGCCGGGCGATCGACCAGCGCGCCGAACTGGAGCAGGTCGTCTGAGACCGCACCGGGGCGCCACGGAATCCGCGGCGCCCCGGTTCTTCGTTCGTCGTTTACCTGACCATGCTCCGCACCTGACGGGCGGCGACGGAGAGGGTCGCGAGGTCCAGCTGGTGGACCCGGTTGATCTCCTCCAGCGCACCGCGGGCGCGAACCAGGCGGGAGGCGTTGGCCTGCTCCCACTTGGCGATCTTCTCGCTCGCCGTGTCGTCCTCGTCGCTCGCCCGCAGCACGTCGACCGAGATGGCCCGCAGCGACGAGTAGAAGTCGTCACGCAGTGCCAGCCGGGCCAGGGCGTGCCAGCGGTTGCCGCGCTCCAGGCTCGTCACCGAGTCCAGCATGTGGTCGATGTCGAGGTGGTCGGACAGCGCGAAGTACAGCTCGGCCGTCTCGCGGTGCGTGCGCTCCGGACCCGCTCCACCGGCCGGGCCGAACTCGCGCTCGGCCAGTTCGGCGATCTCGGTGACGTCGAGCAGCCCGTACATGTAGAGCAGCGCGGCGACCTTGCGGGCGAGCTCGGCCGGGACGCCCTGTTCGACGTACCGCTCCGCCTTGCCCGCGACGACGGCCAGTTCCTTGCCCTGCAACAGTTCGAAGGCGAAGGGGCTGAGCTGCTCGACCACGCCGCGGAAGCGGTTGATCGTGGAGCCCACCGCGAGCGGCTGGGGACGGTTGGAGAGCAGCCAGCGGGACGCGCGGTCCAGCAGGCGGCGGGTCTCCAGGACCATGCTGTCCTGGACGTCCGTCTCCACCACGGTGTCGAGCGCCTGGATCTCGCGCCAGATCTGCGGCAGGTCGAAGACCTGGGTGACCACGGCGTACGCGCGGACCGCGTCCGTCGCCGACGCGCTCATCTCCTCGGCCAGGCGGAAGGCGAAGGAGATGCCGCCGCCGTCGACGACCTCGTTGACGACGACCGTGGTGATGATCTGCCGTGCCAGCGGGTGGTTCGGGATCGCGGCGCCGAAGCGTTCGCGCAGCAGGCTCGGGAAGTAGTCCGGGAGCTTGCGGGTGAACGTGTCGATCGTCGGGATGTCGCTCGCGAGCAGCTCTTCCTTCAGCGTGAGCTTGGTGAACGCGAGCAGCGTGCAGAGCTCCGGTGAGGTGAGACCGTCGCCGGCCTTCTCCAGCGCCTTGAACTCCGCCACGCTCGGCATGGCCTCCAGCTTGCGGTTGAGCGCTCCGCGGGCTTCGAGATCGGCCGTGAGACGCGCGTGCACCGACAGCATCGGGGCGGCGTGCGCCCGGCTGACACCGAGGACGTTGTTCTGCGAGTAGTTGTCCGCCAGCACGAGGTCGCCGACCTCGTCGGTCATCTCGGCGAGGACCTCGTTGCGCTGCTGCTGCTCCACCGAACCCTCCCGGACCAGGTGGTCCAGCAGGATCTTGATGTTGACCTCGTGGTCGGAGCAGTCGACGCCCGCGGAGTTGTCGAGCGCGTCGGTGTTGACCTTGCCGCCCTTGCGGGCGAACTCGATGCGGCCGCGCTGGGTCAGCCCCAGGTTGCCGCCCTCGCCGACGACCTTGACGCGCAACTCGTTGCCGTCGACGCGGATCGAGTCGTTCGCCTTGTCGCCGACGTCGGCGTGCGTCTCGGTCGACGCCTTGACGTACGTGCCGATGCCGCCGTTCCAGAGCAGGTCGACCTGCGCGAGCAGGATCGCCTTCTTGAGCTCCGGCGGGGACAGCTTCACGACGCCCTCGTCGAGGCCCAGCGCGACGCGGGCCTGCTCGGAGATCGGGATCGACTTCGAGGCGAGCGGGAAGATGCCGCCGCCCTCGCTGATCAGCGTGCGGTCGTAGTCGTCCCACGACGAGCGGGGCACGTTGAACAGGCGCACGCGCTCGGCGAACGAGCTCGCCGCGACCGGGTTCGGGTCGATGAAGATGTGCCGGTGGTCGAACGCGGCCACGAGCCGGATGTGCTCGGACAGCATCATGCCGTTGCCGAACACGTCACCGGACATGTCGCCGATGCCGACGACGGTGAACTCCTGCGTCTGCGTGTCCAGGTCGAGTTCGCGGAACGAGCGCTTCACGCTCTCCCACGCGCCCTTGGCCGTGATGCCCATGGCCTTGTGGTCGTAGCCGATCGAGCCACCGGACGCGAACGCGTCGCCCAGCCAGAAGCCGTAGCTCTGGCTCACGCCGTTCGCGATGTCGGAGAACGTCGCGGTGCCCTTGTCCGCGGCGACGACCAGGTACGTGTCGTCGGCGTCGTAGCGCACGACCTGCGACGCGGGCACGACCTCGTTGTTGATCAGGTTGTCGGTGAGGTCGAGCAGGCCCGAGATGAACATCTTGTAGCAGGCGATGCCCTCGGACATGAAGTTCTCGCGGTCGATGCCGGGGTCGCCGGTGGGGGCGATCGGCTTCTTGACGACGAACCCGCCCTTCGCGCCGACCGGCACGATCACGGCGTTCTTCACAGCCTGCGCCTTGACCAGGCCGAGCACCTCCGTGCGGAAGTCCTCGCGGCGGTCGGACCAGCGCAGACCACCGCGCGCGACGCTGCCGAAGCGCAGGTGCACACCCTCGACCCGCGGCGAGTACACGAAGATCTCGAACTTCGGCCGCGGCTGCGGCAGGTCCGGGATGGCCTGCGGGTCGAGCTTGACCGACAGGTACGGCCGCGCGTTGCCGTCCGCGTCGCGGAAGAAGTAGTTCGTCCGCAGCGTGGCGTTGATCAGCGTGAGCAGGCTGCGCAGAATGCGGTCCGCGTCGAGGCTCGTGACGTCGTCGATCAGCTTGCCGGTCTCGACGACCATGGTCTCGGTGCGGTCGGCCCGCGTGGTGTCGTCGAGCCGCGGATCGAACCGGGACTCGAACAACGCGACCAGCGCGATCGCCACGCTCGTGTGGCTGAGCACGGCGTCCTCGATGTAGTCCTGCGAGTACGGCGTGCCCGCCTGCCGCAGGTACTTCGCGTACGCCCGCAGCATCGCGGCCTGCTGCCAGGTGAGCCCGGCCTGCAGCACCAGCGAGTTGAACCTGTCGACCTCGGCCTCACCGCGCCAGACGGCGGCGAACGCGTCCTGGAACCGCACCCGCACGTTGTCGAGGTCGGCCTCGGACAGCTGGGCCAGCGCGGCCTTGTCGATGCGCAGGCCGAAGTCGTAGATCCAGCACTGCACGCCGTCTTCGCGGGCGATCTCGTACGGCCGCTCGTCGACCACGATGACGCCCATGCGCTGCAGCATCGGCAGCACGTCGGACAGGGTGATGCCCTCGCCGGTGACGAAGAGCTTGAAGCGCCGTTCGCCGGCCTCGGCACCCTCGGGCACGTAGAAGACCATGTCGAGGTCGCCCTCGACGAGCTTCTCGATGCGCCGGTAGTCCTCCAGACCCGTGCTCGCCGGGAAGTCCTCCTTGTAGGCCTCCGGGAAGACCGTGGAGAACCGCTGCCCCTGCTCGGTGGCCGACTCGGCGCCGAGTTCGCCCTCGTCGCCGACGACGGCCTCGACCATGCGGTCGTCCCAGCTGCGGACGGCCTCAGCCAGTTGCGCCTGGATCGTGTGGACGTCCGGGTCCAGCGTTCGCGCCGGATCCGTGTGCACCGTGAAGTGCACACGGGCCAGAGCGGACTCGCCGATCCGCGCGCTGTACTCGAGGTTCAGGCCCCCGAGCTCGGCGAGCAGCACCTCCTGCATCGCGAGGCGGCTCGTCGTCGTGTAGCGGTCGCGCGGCAGGTAGACCAGGCACGAGAAGAAGCGGCCGTACGGGTCGCGGCGCAGGAAGAGCCGCAGCCGGCGGCGTTCCGCGAGCGCGATGACACCCGTCACCGTCTGGTAGAGCGTGTCCGCGTCGACCGAGAACAGCTCGGTGCGCGGGTAGTTCTGGATGACTTCGAGCATCCGCTGGCCGGAGTACGACTGCAGCGGGAAGCCCGCGCGGTGGATCACGTCGCGCACGCGGCGTTCGACCACCGGGATGTCGAGCACGTTCTCGTGCAGCGCGGTGGTGCTGAAGATGCCCAGGAACCTGTGCTCGCCGGAGACGTTGCCCTCGGCGTCGAACGTCTTCACGCCGACGTAGTACGGGTAGATGCTGCGGTGCACGCTGCTCTGCGCGCTGGCCTGCGTCAGCACCAGCAGGTCGGGACTCAGCGCCTGCACGCCGTTGTCCGGCCCGGCGGTGAGGCTGCGCGCGGCGAGGCTGTCCTGGCGCAGCACGCCGAGACCGCTCGCGAGCACGGCCCGCAGCGCCGGTTCGCCGTCCTCCTGGACGAGCTCGTACTGCCGGTAGCCCATGAACGTGAAGTGCCCGTCCGCGAGCCACTCCAGCAGGTTCGCCCCCTCCGCCGTGGCGTCGGACGACTCCTTCTTCAGCTCCTCGGACAGCTGCAGCGCGGTGGCGACCATCCGATCGGTGTCCTCGACGACCTCGCGGACGTCGGTCAGCACCGTCAGCAGCCGCGTCTCGAGCTCGCGGGCCCGATCGGGGTCGGTGATGAGGTCGACCTCGATGTTCATCCACGACTCGGCCAGCGCGTCAGCGGGCGGATCGGCCGGATCGGCGAGCGGCAGCACCTCGGTGCGTTCACCGGTGACCGGGTCACGCCGCACCACGACGATCGGGTGCACGACGCGCTGCACCTGCACACCACCCCGCGTGAGCTCGGAAGCGACCGAGTCGACGAGGTAGGGCATGTCGTCCGTGACGACCTGGACCACGGTGACAGGACACTGCCACCCGTCGGCACCACGCGTCGGATTCAGAATGCGCACCGCGGCGCGTCCGGGAACGCGGCTCTCGGCGAGCTGGTAGTTCGACCGCACCGCACCGACCAGGTCCACCGGGTCGTCGTCGTTGACTTCCTCGGCGGGCACGTGGCGGTAGAAGAGGCGGATCAGGTCAGCGAGTTCGGGGGCATTGGCGGCGGCCCGTTCGATCAGCTCGTCACGGACCTGCTCTGGACTGGCCGTTGGACTGCCATCACCCGCGGCGGGGGCCGCGGAGACGTCGTCGGTTCGGGTCGGGGCTCCAGTCGAGGTCATGTTCAGGCGACTCCACGCTATCCGGCACCTCTGTGTGCCGGGTCCGGCCCCACCATAGATGGGGTGGCGGCCGTCACCGGCAAGGGGAGGTGCACTGTCGGGCCACTGAATCGTGGGCTGAATCGAGTCACTTCATCAGTGGCGGCAAGGCTTTCCGCTTCCGTGGCCACGACAGGGCACCGGCGATCTCCACCGGCCCCGACACCCCGTCGATCCACACGTTCATCCGATCATGGGCCCCACGGCGTCGTGACCACCGTGGAACCATCAGACATCACCACCCCGCCCACCGCAGGTCGCCGTCCAGCGGCGGGCGCGACCTGCCGCCCAGCGCCGGGTCCGTGCGAGGCAGGCGGGGTTGGGCAAGGCTTGAGGTGTGGCGCTGACCACCCTCACACCCCCGGCAGCGTCCACCCGGGAGGTCCGTCCGCCCGGACCGGACGAATCGGCCCGGTGGTCTCGCTGTCCGACGCGGCCGGCACGGGGGCGATCGGTCCGGTCTTCTCCTGCGCGGACTCCGGGATGGACGCGGGGGTGGACGCGGGGGTGGATGTTGTCGCCGGGTTCCCGGCGAAGTAGGACTCCTGACTGGACGGCTGGGCGGGGAAGCCGTGGACCGGGCTCAGCGAGCTCTCGGTGGAGGGCTCCGCCGAGAGCCGCTGGGATCCGAAGGCCTGGCTCACGCCGAACGGGGTGTCCGACGAGGTCGCGGAGTCCTGCTGCGTGCCAAAGGACCGGCTTGAGCCGAACAGCGGGTCCGGTGAGGTCGCGGAGTCCTGCTGCGTACCAAAGGACTGGCTTGAGCCGAACAGCGGGTCCGGTGAGGTCGCGGAGCTGTGCTGCGCGCCGAAGGACCGGCCCGCGCCGAACAGCGCGTCGGATGACGGCGTGGGCTCCTGCTGCGTGCCGAAAGACCGGCTTGAGCCGAACACCGGGTCCGACGTGTCCTGCTCCGCGCCAGAGGGACGGCTCGAGCCGAACAGCGAGTCCGATGCCGCCGTGGGCTCCTGCGACGCACCGAACTGACCTGAGCCGGACACCCCGTCCGACGCACCCGCCAAGTCCCGCTCCGCTCCAGAGGGACGACCCGAACCGAACGGCGAGTCCGATGCCAGCGCGATCTCCGCCGCCGAGTCCTGCTGGGCACCGAAGGACGAACCCGCCCGAAACAACGCCTCCGAACTGGACGGGCTCTCCGCCGCCGAGTCCTGCCCGCTGCCGAAGGACCGGCCAGGCCTGAAGAGGGCGTCGGAGCCGGAGGGGGTGTCCGGCGTCGGCCCGGTCTGGAGATCCGTGGCCGTGCCGAACGACTCCCCTGGCCGTGGCGCCGGATCCGCGGCGGCGGGCTCCGTTTCAGCGGGGCGTGCCGGTTGGTCTGTCGTGGAGGTGTCCGGTGCGGGTTCCGCTGCTGACCAGCCCGGGGCGTTCAGGTCCGCGGCGTCGAGTTGGTCCTCGTCGGAGCGGCGGCCCGTCTCGTAGGCGACCAAGGCCTCGGCCAGCAGGTCGGCGAGGCTCAGTTCGCTCGGCCTGCGGCGGCTGCTCGGGCGGCCCGTCCGTTCGGTGGACTCGCTCTTCGAGCTGCTGCCGGGGGCATCGCCTGACTCGGTGGCCGGTGCTTCTGGGCCTGAGGCGAAGAAGTCGTACTCGGCCTGGTCTGGCTCGCCGACCGCGCGGAAACCCGTCTCGGTCGGTGCTTCGGCGTCGGTGCTGTGGTTGGACTCGGCGTCGAAGGATGGCGGCGAGCCGAAGGCCTGGGTGCCGAAGCTCGGCTGGTCCGGCTGGGCTTGCACGCGGACCGGTGTCGTGGGGAGGTCCGAGGGGTCGTCGTCCACGTCCGCCGAGCTCAGGAACGTCGTCGACATCAGGTCCGGTTCCCGGGCCTGCGGGATCTCGGCCGGCGCCGATGAGATCGGATCTGGGACGGACGAGAGCGGGTTCTGCTCTCGTTCGCGGTCCAGGTCTTCCGCCGGCTCGGGCGGGGTGGGGACGGAGACCGCGGGCTTCGGGGTGCTGAAGTCGAGAACGCTGAAGTCCAGGTCGGGGAGCTTGCGCTCGTCCGGGTCGTGGGCGGTGGCCGGGAAACCCGCTGCCGGGGTGTGCAGCGGGTAGGCCGGTTCGTCCAGGTGGGGGCCGAAGTCCGGGGCCGCCGGCGGACGGGAGAACGCCGCGGAGAGGCCCGAGCGGGACGAGCCGTCCGGGGTCTCCTGGTCGCCGAGGTAGTCGGGGCGGGACGAGGACTGCTTGTCACCGAAGCGGTCGGAGCGGGACGACAGGCCCGAGTCCGCGAAGTAGTTCTGCGACGGCTCCGAGGCGGGCGTGTCCCGGCGCAGGCTCGACGGGGGTTCGACCCGCCACGACGGGGTGTCGGCCTCGGGCTCGGCGGCGCGGGCACGGCGGCGGCCGCCTGCTCGCAGGCCCTGGGCCTTGAGCATGTCCAGCACGCTTTCCGACTGGGATCCGGACGCCTCGTCGCGCGCGGCAGCCTCCGCGCGTGCCGCTTCCTCGCGGGCGGCGGATTCCTTGGCCGCCTCCTCGCGTTCCACGGCCTGGCGGGTTACCTCCTGGTGCGCCGCCTCCTGACGGGCGACGTCGCGGCGGACCGCCTCCTGACGCGCTGCCTCGCGGCGAGCCTCTTCCTGGCGCACGGCTTCCTGGCGGGCCGCCTCCTGCCTGGCCAGTTCCTGACGTGCGGACTCCTGGCGGGCGGCTTCCTGACGCGCCGCCTCTTCTCGTGCGGCCTCCTGCCTGGCAGCTTCCTGGCGGGCGGTTTCCTGACGCGCTGCCTCTTCGCGAGCGGCTTCCAGGCGGGCGGCTTCCTCGCGGGCTGCTTCCTGACGCGCCGCCTCCTGGCGGGCCGCTTCTTGGCGAGCGGTCTCCTGGCGCGCGGCTTCCTCGGCGGCCTGGGCCTCGCGTTCGGCCTGGGCGCGCTGTTCGGCGCGGGCCTGGCGTTCCGCCTCGATCTGTCGGCGGGCCTCGCGCTGCAGCTCCATGAGCTGCTGCTCGACCTTGCGCTTGCGTTCCTGCTCCACAGTCAGCTGCGGCGATCCCGGCTCAGAGTGACCTGACTGGGGCTGGCCGGGTTGGGACTGGCCTGGTTGGGACTGACCGGCCTGGGACTGGCCGGACCGGGGCTGGCCAGGCGGCTCGGGGTCCGGAAGTGCCGGTGTGATGGGGATTTCGGCGATGGTGGTCGGCCGGTCGTCGTCGATCTCGCCGGCGGCCACCCGGGCGGCGCGGCGGCGGCCGCTCACCATCGCGCCCGCGGACGCGATCAGGCCGGAGGCGGGGACGGTGCGGTCGGAGGGGGAAGGCGAAGAGGAGGGCGGCAGGGGTGCGGGTGGCGGTTCCACGGCTTCCGGGGTCTTGTCATCGGGTTCGCCGAACGGCTGGACCATGCGCCACCGATCGGCGGCGTGTTGTCGGGCCGCGGACAAACCTTCCACGGTCATGTCTTCGGCAGCGCGCCGGACGCGCTGAACCTTCAGCCCGTCGCCCTTGCGGACCTGGACCGGGCGCCACTGCCGGAGTTGTTGCTTCAGTGCGGCGGAGAGCACGCCGTCGGTGACCACCTGCATTCCCTCGACGGGACGGAGCACGCTCGCCAGTTGCTGGTGCAGATCGGCGGGCTGGCGGTGGACACCGGAGAACTCGGCGGCGAGCCGGGCGCGCACCGCGTAGACGGCACGGGCTCGGCGGCGTTCGGCGGCGTGGGCGGAGCGCAGGTTCGTGAGCGCGTCGGCCAGTTCACCGGACACCTCGTGCACGTGGGCCAGCGCGAGCAGGCTCTCGGCCAGCAACGTGTCGAGCTGGTGGCGTTCGGCGCTCGCGGCGGCCTCGCGCAGCATCTCGCGGGCCAGCGCGACCCGCCCGGCGGGCAGGTGCACGCGCGTGGCCAGTGCCAGGCGGAGCCAGCCCGTCGTGGACGCCGACGGCGAGCGCACCGGGCGGTCGAGCAGCGGTGCGCCGGCATCACTCGCGTCGAGCAGGCGGTTCGCGTCCATCAGCGAGAGCACCAGCTCCAGCGTGAGCCGGCCGACGCCCTGGCCGCTGTCCGCGCACGGATCGGAGAACCTGCTCAGCAGGTCGAGACCTTCCCGCGCGGCACTGATGGCGGCGGCGATGTCGCCCCACCGCCGGTGCTGTGCGGCCTGCACCGCGCGGATCAGGCCGCGCAGCAGCAGACGTGTGTCCTCGTCGAGCGTCGTGTCGGCGACGTAGAGCTGATCCGCCTCGGCGAGAGCCCTCGTGGGCTCGTCGCCACGGCCGACCGTGACCAGGCACTCGCTCGCCTGCACCAACGCGGAGGCCCGCAGTTCCGCGGGCACGTCCGGTGCTTCGAGCACCGGCGTGACTGCGGCGAACCCCGTCAGCGGGGCTCCCACGGACCGCGCGCACGCCGCGAGTTCCACTCGCAGCAGCCACGCGGTCTCGTACTCGCCCGCGGCCTCCGCCGCCTTCAGGGCGTCGATCGCCCTGTCGGCGAAGCGGACCTCGCGGCCCACTCGGTTGCCCGCGAAGACCACCAGCGACTCCGCCCGCAGGCGGTCGGCTTCGTCGCGGCGGGTGGAGGCGAGGGCGACCGCGCGCTCACCCAGCACCAGAGCGAGCTCAGGTGCGCGCCAACGCAGCATCCAGGCGGGCACGACCAGCGTGCTCACCTCGACGTTCGCCTGCGTCTCGCCCCTCGCCGCCACGACGTCGCCGTTGCCCTCTCAGTCCCGTGTCAGCTTGCGGTACGTGACTCGGTGCGGCCTCGCGGCGTCGGCACCCAGGCGCTCGAGCTTGTTCTTCTCGTAGCCCTCGAAGTTGCCCTCGAACCAGTACCACTTGGACGGGTCCTCGTCCGTGCCCTCCCACGCGAGGATGTGCGTGGCGACGCGGTCGAGGAACCACCGGTCGTGGGAGATGACCACGGCGCAGCCGGGGAACTGCTCGAGAGCGTTCTCCAGCGAACCGAGGGTCTCGACGTCCAGGTCGTTCGTCGGCTCGTCCAGCAGGATCAGGTTGCCGCCGAGCTTGAGCGTGAGCGCGAGGTTGAGGCGGTTGCGCTCACCACCGGACAGCACACCCGCGGGCTTCTGCTGGTCCGGGCCCTTGAAGCCGAACGCGCTGACGTACGCGCGGGACGGCATCTCGACGTTGCCGACGTGGATGTAGTCGAGTCCGCCGGACACGACCTCCCACACGTTCTTCTTCGGGTCGATGCCGCCGCGGTTCTGGTCGACGTAGGACAGCAGCACCGTCTCGCCGACCTTCACGCCACCGTCGTCGGGCTTCTCGAGACCGACGATGGTCTTGAACAGCGTCGTCTTGCCGACACCGTTCGGGCCGATGACGCCGACGATGCCGTTGCGCGGCAACGTGAACGACAGCCCGTCGATCAGGACCCGGTCGCCGAAGCCCTTCTTCAGCTTGTCGACCTCGACCACGACGTTGCCCAGACGCGGGCCCGGCGGGATCTGGATCTCCTCGAAGTCGAGCTTGCGGGTCTTCTCCGCCTCGGCCGCCATCTCCTCGTAGCGGTCGAGACGCGCCTTGGACTTGGCCTGGCGGGCCTTGGCGCCGGAGCGCACCCACTCCAGCTCGTCCTTGAGGCGCTTCTGCAGCTTCTGGTCCTTCTTGCCCGAGATCGCGAGACGCTCGGCCTTCTTCTCCAGGTACGTGGAGTAGTTGCCCTCGTAGGGGTGGGTCTTGCCACGGTCGATCTCGAGGATCCACTCGGCCAGGTTGTCCAGGAAGTACCTGTCGTGGGTCACGGCGAGCACAGCGCCGGTGTACTGCGCGAGGTGCTGCTCCAGCCACAGCACGCTCTCCGCGTCCAGGTGGTTGGTGGGCTCGTCGAGCAGCAGCAGGTCGGGCTTGCTCAGCAGCAGCTTGCACAGCGCGACACGGCGGCGCTCACCACCGGAGAGCTTGGTGACGTCGGCGTCCGGCGGCGGGCACCGCAGAGCGTCCATCGCCTGGTCGAGCTGCGAGTCGATGTCCCACGCGTTCGCGTGGTCGAGCTCCTCCTGGAGCTTGCCCATCTCCTCCATCAGCTCGTCGGAGTAGTCGGTCGCCATCAACTCGGCGATCTCGTTGAAGCGGTCCAGCTTCACCTTGATCTCGCCCAGGCCCTCCTGGACGTTGCCGAGGACGGTCTTCTCCTCGTTGAGCGGCGGCTCCTGCTGCAGGATGCCCACCGTGTAGCCGGGGGCGAGGTAGGCCTCACCGTTGCCGGGCGTGTCCAACCCCGCCATGATCTTGAGCACGCTCGACTTGCCGGCGCCGTTGGGACCGACCACACCGATCTTCGCGCCGGGGTAGAACATGATCGTGACGTCATCGAGGATGACCTTGTCACCGTGCGCCTTGCGCACCTTTTTCATGGTGTAGATGAACTCGGCCATGGCGGCGATCGTAGAGCGGTGCCCAGAGGCTCCTGACCTCGGTCGCCGACAAGCGGCCGCCCACCCCTGGAACGAGCGTCACGCGACTCGGTGACCAGCCCGTTCCATTCGAACGTGAACGACCCTCGGCGATCGGTCCTCAGCGGCTCCGATCTACGAGCTTCCCTCCTTCTTCGTGGTTCGCAGTAGGTACATCTTGTCCGGCGCACGGTGCACGATCGGGTGGGTTCCCCGAAGTACGGCTCTCGTTTGCCCCGAACGGCTCAAGACGCCTAGAACGGAATGGGCTCCTCGGCCGCATCTTCGGCGGACCGCGGTTCAACGACGGGGACGGAGCCCAGTGACTGCACCCGGCTCAAGTCCAGCCCGACGTGTGACGCGTCGATGTTGAACGCCTGCCGTTTCAGGTCGTCCTTCTCGTAGGTGCGGATCCGCAACTTGCCCTGGAGGATGACGGGATCGCCCTTGGACAGCGTGGTCTTCACGCTGTCGGCCAGCTTGCGCCAGCACGAGACGCCGAGCCACAGGGTCTCGCCGTCCTCCCATTCGCCCAGCGCCGTGTTGTACCGGCGCTCGGTCGAGGTGACGCGGAAGAACGCGTTCGTCCTGCCGTCCTCGCCGTGCTTGTACGTGATGTCGCTGACGACAGTGCCAACAACGGTGATCACGGTGGAATTCCAGGACATCGGGCTCGCCTCCAGGTCGCGGGGTCGTGGTCCAGGTTGCTCCGGAGGCGGGTGGCCGGGACGGGGCGGCGGAGGATCTGTGGACAACTCGCGGGTTGTTGACAGGTCGAGATCTTGAACGGCCACGAACCCCGGAATTGTCGGGGGTACGTGCTAGGGCGGCACTCAACCGAATCCGAGTGAGTGAGCGCCCACTCATTGACATGAGTGAGGACTCACTCATACAGTTGCGGACGTGTCAGAGGAACCTCGCCGCCGCCGCGCCCCCGCGATGAGCCCGGAAGATCGCCGTGAAGCGATCGTCCAGGCCGCGCTGCCGCTCGTCGTGAAGGCCGGCGCGAACGTCACCACCAGCCAGATCGCCGCCGCGGCCGGGATCGCGGAAGGCACCGTGTTCCGCGTCTTCAAGGACAAGGCGGAGTTGCTCGACGCGTGCATCCAACGCGCGCTGCACTCCGACGAGGAGGTCGCACGCCTCGCGGCGATCCCGGCGGACGTGCCTCTCGAAGAGCGGCTCACCGCGGGCGTCGCGACGTTCAGCGGCTACCTCGACCGCATGTGGGGCGTCATCGGCGCACTGCGCGAGTCCGGCTACCACCCGCGCGACGAGGACCACAAGAAGCACAAGGGCCCACCGATCGGCATGCAGCAGCTGTCCGAGGCGGTCGCCGGTCTCTTCGGTGACGCCGACCTGCGCGTCAGCCCCGACCTCGCCGGGCGGATGTTGCTCGGCGCGGTCTTCACGAACCGCATGGGCTCGGGTTTCGGCCAGACCGAGGCCGAACCCGGCGCCATCGTCGAACTGTTCCTGCACGGCGCGCTCAAGGGGGAGACAAAATGAGTGAGCTCATGATCGAAGCCCACGAGGTGAGCAAGAAGTTCGGCGACGTGAACGCGCTCGACGGCGTGAGCGTCACCGCGAAGAAGGGCACCGTCCTCGGTCTTCTCGGCCACAACGGCGCCGGCAAGACCACGCTGGTCAACCTCCTCACCACGATGCTGCCGCCGTCCAGCGGCACCGCGCGGGTCGCGGGGTTCGACGTCGTGAAGCAGAGCCACGAGGTCCGCAGCCGCATCGGCCTGACCGGCCAGTTCGCCGCCGTCGACGAGCAGCTCAGCGGCCACGACAACCTCGTCCTGATCGCCCGTCTGCTCGGCGCCAGCCGCGGGCAGGCCCATCGGCGCGCGGACGACCTGCTGGAGCAGTTCGACCTCACCGACGCCGCCAAGCGCAACGCCAAGACCTACTCCGGCGGCATGCGGCGGCGTCTCGACCTGGCCGCGTCGCTGGTCGGCAACCCCGAGGTGCTGTTCCTGGACGAGCCGACCACCGGCCTCGACCCGGCCAGCCGCCTCTCGATGTGGGAGATCGTCGAGAAGCTCGTCGCGGACGGCACGACCGTGCTGCTCACGACCCAGTACCTGGACGAGGCCGACCGGCTCGCCGACCAGATCACCGTGCTGTCCCACGGGAAGGTCGTCGCGTCCGGCACGAGCGCCGAGCTCAAGGCCCAGGTCGGCCAGCGCACGGTCACCGTCACGCTCGACTCGGTGTCCGAAGTGGACCTCGCGTTGAAGGCCGTCAACTCCGTGGGGCTCCACCCCGTCGCGGAAGGCCTCACGCTCACGACCCCCGTCAGCGCGTCACGCGACCTTGCGACGGTCGTGCGCGCGTTGGACGACAACGGCTTGGAGGCGCACGAAATCGGCCTCAAGGAGCCCACCTTGGACGACGTCTACCTCACGCTCGCCGCGAACTAGGGGGAAATCATGGCGACTCTGACCTGGCACGGCAGCAGCTACCCGACGCAAGTCCTGGTCCTGACGGGCCGTTCACTGCGCGCACTGCTGCGCACGCCCGCACTCGTCTTCTTCAGCATCCTGCAGCCGTTGATCATGCTGACGCTGTTCAGCCAGATCTTCGGCAGCATCACGTCGACGGCGAACTTCCCACCGGGCATGAGTTACATCAACTACCTGCTGCCGGCGATCCTCGTGAACACGGCGATGCAGTCCTCTCTCGCGTCCGGCATCGGTCTCGTGCAGGACATGTCGAACGGTGTGCTCGCACGGTTCCGTTCGCTGCCCATCCGACCGAGCACGGTTCTGTTGGCACGCAACCTGTCCGACGCCGTCCGCACCGCGTTCCAGCTGGTGCTGATGATCGCGTTCGGCATCCTGGTGTTCGGCTTCCGCCCGGACGGCGGCATGCTCGGCACCCTCGCCGCGCTGGGTCTGGCGCTGGTCGTCGGATGGGCGCTGAGCTGGGTGTTCATCGCGATCGCCGCCTGGGTGCGCAAGGCCGAACTCATGCAGACCGTGGGCTTCCTGGCGATGTTCCCGCTGATGTTCGCGTCCAGCGCGTTCGTGCCGATCAACGGCCTGCCGGGCTGGTTGCAGGCGATCGCGAAGGTCAACCCGCTGACCTACGCGGTCGACGCCGCCCGCAGCCTCGCGCTCGCCCACCCCGTCACGGGAGTGGCCGGCGCGCTGGTCACGAGCGGTGTGATCGCGGCGATCGGCGCGTTCTTCGCGGTCCGCGGCTTCCGCAGGCCCCTGTCGGTCTAACCCTTCTCGGAGATCTTCCGCAGCATCGCGTTGTAGGCCTCGAGGTCGGCGTCCCCATCGGCGTCGGCCTTGCGGTCGTACCGCTTCGCGTCCCGGCCGTCCTGCCGCGCCCACTGCGTGAGCAGGGCGACCATGACCACGAGCAACGGGATCTCCCCCGCCGCCCACGCGATGCCACCGCCGAGACGCTGGTCCTCCAACAGGTTCTGCACCCACGGCAACGCCAGGCCGCGGTAGAACTGCTCACCGATGACCGTCGCGGAGCTCATCAGGATGACGCCGAAGAACGCGTGGAACGGGATCGAAGCGAACAACAGTCCCAGCCGACCGAGCGGCGGCAGCTTGTTCGGTGACGGGTCCACGCCGATCACAGGCCAGTAGAAGACGTAGCCCGCGAGGATGAAGTGCGCGTTCATCGCGAGGTGCGCCCAGTGGAACGGCAGCGCGGCCTCGAAGAGCCCCGAGAAGTACAGGGCGTAGAAGGAGCCGACGAACAGAGCCAGCGCCACGAACGGGTTCGTCAGCAGCCGTGCGACCGGTGAGTGCACGAAGGCCAGCACCCACTCTCGCGGACCCGGCACCTCCTTGTTGACCGGCAACGCGCGCAACGCCAGCGTGACCGGTCCACCCAGGACAAACAGGATCGGCGTCAGCATGGACAGCACCATGTGCGCTTCCATGTGGACGCTGAACATCGCCGGCGAGTACCGGCCCATGCCCGACGACGTCGCGAACAGCAGCGAGAAACACCCGCACAGCCACGCGACGGTGCGGCCCACCGGCCACTTGTCGCCGCGCTGGGTGAGCCTGCGCACGCCCAGAACGTAGAGCAGGGCCAGGGCCAGGGCCGCGGTGCCGAAGATCAGGTCGAAGCGCCAGTCGAACAGGATGGCCGCGAGCGTCGGCGGTCCGTCGAGGTCGTACCCGATCGCGATCTCGGTACGGCTGGGCAGTTCGCTGCTGCCACCGGGAGGGGGCGTGCGGGCCAGCGCCACGGCCAGGCCGATGGTGAACATCATCAGCAGGATCTCGACGCCGGCGAGCTTCAGCAACGCGTGCGGCTTGCCGTCGGCCACGCCCTTCACGCCACGTTCGCGCTGGAAGTAGCCGAACACGCCGAGCAGCAGCAGGCACGCGAGCTTGCCGAGCGTCAGCCAGCCGTAAGTGGACGTCACGAGGTCGATCGGCGTGATGCGCACCAGGGCGTTCACCACGCCCGAGACGGCCATCACGATCCAGCAGACCAGCGCGATCTTCGAGAACCGCGCCGCGGCGAGCGGGAGGTGCGCGCCACCACGCCTGCCGTGCGCGAGCAACGCGATCAAGCCGCCCACCCACAGCACTGCGGCGACAAGGTGGAACAACAGGCTGTTCGTCGCCATGTCGTGCGAGCCACCGGACGACGAATGTCCCGTGACCGCAACCGGAACCAACGCGAAGATGGCACCGAACAGCAGGACAGTCGTCCATCCCCACGACAGCACCAGACGGCAGCCCAGCGCGAGCAACGCCACGATGATCGCCGTCAGCATCCATGCCTTCGACTGCTCCAGCAGCATCGCCGTCGCGACCATCTGGCTGAAGGTGAACGAGCTCACCGGACGGTCGATCGCGGCCGCTGTGTTGAACGGCACCGACAGCAGTGCACCCACGAGCCACACGAGCGCGAACCACCCAGCGGTGCGCATCGCTGCGTAGCCGTCCGCTGCGAGAGTGCCGGACTTCTGCGGTGGCACGAGGAACGCCGCCAACAACAACGAGCCGATGGTCACCACCGCTCCCGTCTCGGTCAGCACGCGCACGATCAGCAGCCCTGCCGGAGGGTTGCTCTCGATCGAGCTCAGCGCGACGGCGGCGAGCGAGGCCACCGCGAAGCCGATGACGACGAGGGGCACCAAACCCGTTCTGGTGGAGCGTTCGATTGGCACGCCCCGGAGCCTACGACCCTCTAGTGTTGCGCCGTGTGAGACGTTCTCCCCTTCTCCTGCTCGTGCTGCTCTCGCTGACCGGCTGCACGTACTCCATCCAGGGCGAACCCATCGCGGCACCGCTGCCCCCGCTCGCGATCGCGACGGCGCGCAAGACCGCGGGAGTCGACCCGTGCGCCCTGGTGACGGAGAAGGACCTCAAGCCCCTCGGCACGCTCAAGTTCAAGCCCGTGCCGCGCACCGAACTGGCGAACTCGTGCCTCTTCACGCTCAAGGAGGGTCCGTACGTGCTGGTGGCGGTCCCCTACCGGTCGTTCGACGAGTCGAAGAAGTCGCAGCAGGAGGGCCGTGAGGTCGAGACCTCGAAGCACGCCACGTGGCTCAGCTGCACCAGGCCGGCCGCGGACCAGGACCTGGTGTGCTCGGCCACCATCGCCGTGACGCGCGGGGAGTCGTTGCTGGTCGCCCTCGGCATTCCCGGTGCCGCCACCGAGAGCACGGCGAGAAAGGCGCTGGAGCCGCTCACCCTGGAGGCGCTCAAACGGATGCCGCCTGCCTAGCGGCCCGCCTGGCCAGCAGGGTCGTCGGGATGATCAGCGCCGTGACGAGCGCCACGAACCCGAGCGAGACCACGAGAGAGCTGACGTGCGCGAGCCCGCCCACGATCGGCGGCCCCGCGAGAAATCCGGTGTAGGCGATGGTCGTCACCAGTCCGAGTTGACGTTCGCCACCACTGCCGTCCGCGCGTTTGCCCGTCTCGCTCGCGAGGTCCATGACCACGGGGAACGAGAACGCGAGACCCAGCCCGGCCAGGCCGAACCCGAGGTAGCCCGCCGCCGGGTGGGGCACCGCGACCGCGAGCGCCAGGCCCGTCGCGGCCAGGCCTCCCCCTGTGGCGAGCAGGCGGTGCGGGCCCAGGCGGCGTTGGATCGGTTCGCCGAACCACCGTGCGAGCGCCATCGTCACCGAGAAGACGGCATAGGCGTAAGCACCCGCCGCGTCACCCATTCCACGCTCACGCACCATGAACAACGCCGACCAGTCCGCCGCCGCCCCTTCCGCGATGGCGCTGCACAGCGCGATGCTCGCCAACAGCCAGAGGACAGGACTCTTGAGCACGGGCGCGCGTTCAGCGACTTCTTCCCTATGACGCTCCCCTACTCCTCCGGGGATGCTCTTCGCGATGAGCGCGGTCACCAAGAGACCTGCGAACGCCGCCAGCAGGAAGTGCTTCATGGGCATCCAGTGCGCCTGAGCGGCGGCGGCGCTACCCAACGACCCGATGAGCCCGCCCACGCTGAAGCCCGCGTGGAACTGCGGCATCAACGGCCGTTGCAACGCGCGAACGACGACAACCGCAGCCATGTTCATCGACACGTCCATCGCCGCGATGCTCGCTCCCAGTGCGACGAGCGTCAGTCCGAACTGCAGCGGTGACCGCGATAACGCAAGCACGGGCAGAAGCAGCGGACTGAGGAGAGAACTCGCTATCAGGACCCCACGCGATCCGTAGAGCGCACAGATCCGTGCCGCCAACGGCGCCGTGAACGCCAGCCCGACACTGGCACCGAGCAACGCCAGGCCGAGGCTGCCCACCTCCGCGCCGATCTGCTCGGCAAGCGCGGGCACGCGGGAGGCCCAGGTGCCGAAGACTGCGCCGTTCAAGAGGAAGACGACGAACGTGGCCAGCCGTGGGGACATGCGCTCCAGCATGACTGAAGCGCTTCAGCAGCGCTAGCGGGCGAGGCGCGATCTCTCGCATACGATGCGTCCGTGGACTCCGACCGCCGACGCAGGCCGACGCTGGACACCGTCGCCGCGGCCGTTGGGGTCTCCAGGGCAACGGTGTCGAACGCGTACAACCGGCCGGACCAGCTGTCGTCGTCGTTGCGAGAACGCATCCTCGATACGGCGCGCTCCCTGGGCTACGCGGGCCCGGACCCGGTCGCCCGATCGCTCGCGACCCGCTCGTCCGCCGCCGTGGGTTTCATGCTGCCGCAGGGCCTGTCCGGCGCGTTCTCGGATCCGGCGCTGTCGATCGTGCTCGACGGCCTGGCCTCGACCGTCGACGGCCACGACCACAGCCTCGTGCTGATGCCAGGGGACTCCACGGGCGGTCCGCGCCCATCGATCGTGTCGCGCGCACAGGCAGACGTGATGGTCGCCTACTCACTGCCCGACTCGGCCCCGGCCCTGGACGCCGTCGCAGCCCGCGGCCTGCCCCTCGTGGTGATCGACCAGCCGGTCCTGCCGGACTCGGCGCGCGTGGAGGTGCAGGACTACACCGGCGCGTCCGCCGCCGCGTCACACCTCTTGACACTGGGACACCTGCGGTTCGGCATCCTGACGTTCGCACTGCACCCGGACGGAGTATCCGGACCGGTCTCGCACGAGCGCCGTTCGGCCGTGCCGTTCCGCGTGAGCCGGGACCGCCTGGGCGGCTACCTCGACACTTTGGAAAAAGGCGGGGTGGAACCGGACAATGTTCCGGTGTGGGAGGCCCGCGGCAGTGATCGCGAACTCGGACGACTAGGCGCGCGGTGGCTACTCACCCGCACGCCCCGCCCGAGCGCTCTGCTGTGCACGTCGGACCAACTGGCCTTCGGAGCCCTCCAAGCGGCGCGCGACCTGACGTTGACCGTCCCGGGAGACATTTCGGTCGTCGGCTTCGACGACGTCCCCGAAGCGACCTACAGCGACCCGCCGTTGACTACCGTGCGTCAACCCCTGGCCGACAAGGGCCGCCGAGCCGGCGAACTGGCACTGAAGTTACTGGCCGGCGGGAGACCGCCTCGGCCCACGAGACTCGGCGTTTCCCTCGTGGAGAGAGCCTCAACGGCCCCACGAACGTGATCCGCATCACGTTTAGACGGATTTTATCACCCGTTTGGTCGTAGGGCGGAAACAGTCGATCGACTCCGGACGATGTGTCCGGTGGGGGCACCGGTGGCCACGTCTCGTGGTCACTTTCGCACCCCTCCAGCCTCTGTAGCTCAGTGGAGAGAGCGAGGGACTTCTAATCCCGAGGTCGCAGGTTCGAATCCTGCCAGGGGCGCTGGAAAACATGGCCGCTGACCTGCATAGACAGGTCAGCGGCCACTTTCGTTCTTGATCTTAACCCTCTTTCGTGGAGCCAAACGTGGAGCCTCAGGGTCGTACCCTGGCTCCATGAGCCCTCGGAAGACCCCCTCCAAGCCCCAGCAGCGGGGCGAGATCCTCCCGCTCCCCAGCGGCTCGCTGAAGGTGCGCGTCTACGCCGGGAGAGACGCTCTGACGGGCAAGAAGCACTTCCTCACGGAAACCATCCCGTCCACCCACCCCGAGCTCGCTAAGGAAGCGGAGCGGGTACGCACGAGGTTTCTCAATCAGGTGGACGAGCAGCGTGGTCCGCGAACGAGCGCGACCGTGGACAAGCTCATGGACGACTACCTGGAGAAAATCAACGTCGACAAGAGCACGCGCCTCGGATACGAGTCGAAGATCCGAAACCACATCAAGCCCCTGATCGGGCATGTGAAGGTCGCGAAGCTGGACGCTCACACGATCGACTCGTTCTATGCGACGTTGCGCGCTTGCAGCGCTCACTGCGGCGGCAAGGGAAAGTTCATCGAGCACCGAACCAAACGGGACCATGCGTGCAACGAGAAGTGCAGGCCGCATAGCTGCGAAGGCCTAAGCGTCTCGACCATTCGGCAGATTCACTCGATCCTCGGTGGCGCGTTGAAGCGAGCCGTCAAGTGGGACTGGCTCCGGGTGAATCCGCTGGACCAGGCAGAAGCGCCTCCGACGCCCACGCCTAACCCTCACCCGCCCGAGCCCGAGGAAGCGGCCGCCGTCCTCAACGCGGCGTTCCGCGATTTCACGTGGGGCGTGTTCGTCTGGCTCACGATGGTCACGGGTGCACGTCGCGGAGAGATGTGCGCGCTTCGATGGAGCCTCCTCGATCTGGACCGGGCGGTGCTTCAGATCAAGACGAGCATCGGCCAGGAAGGTAAGGAGACCTGGGAGAAGGACACCAAGACGCACCAGCAACGCCGAATCGCACTGGACCAGGAAACGGTGGCGTTGCTCCGCGCGTATCGCCAGCGCTGCGAGGAAAGCGCGAAGGAGTTCGCCCAGACGATCGAGCGTGACGGCCGGATCTTCTCGAACTCGGTCGACCACAGCACCTACTGGAAGCCGGACACCGTGTCGCAGCGGTACTCCCGGCTCTGCGACAAGCTGGACATTGACACCGATCTCCACTCACTGCGGCACTACTCGGCCACCGAACTCATCGGCGCGGGTGTGGACCCACGAACCGTGGCTGGACGCCTAGGGCATGGTGGCGGCGGTGCCACGACATTGAAGGTCTACTCAGCCTGGGTCTCGGAAGCGGACCAGCGCGCGGCTGGAAATCTTCGAGGCAGGATGCCGACCGTTCCCGTGACCATCGACGTGGACGGTTCGGCCACCACGACCGTGGAGCCCGAAATTCGCGGCCCTTACCAGCAGATCGCCGCTGACTTGCGTGGCGCGATCGTGTGCGGCGCGCTGAAGCCAGGTGACAACCTTCCGACGGTGGTCGAACTCTGTCAGCGCTACAACGTGGCGGCAGGAACCGCGAACCGCGCAGTTGCCGAACTGAAGGCCGCAGGGCTCGTCACAGCGAGCCGAGGAAAGCGCGCGGTCGTGGCCCCGCTGAGTGAGTCGAGCTTCGCGAACGTGGTCAGCCTGAAGAGCAAGCGCGCGGGCAAGTAAGGCAGTTACAGGTCCAGCGCCTTCAACACCGGCCGATAGATGCGTTCGGCGGGGATGAGCCCGACCAAGCTGGACTTGTCCACCCACATGACGTCGGCGTTCTCGAAGTCGTCCACGTTCTTCGCGACGCCGGCGACGTAGTCACACAGCACGTAGTCGCACAGGACCCGCGTAGCCGGATGCAGCCGCGTCCCGAGTCCCCCGCGCACAACGCAATGAACATCGGTCTCGCTGAGCGTCTCGCGCACGGCGATCGTTTCCGGAGCAGCGCCCGGCTTGACCATTCCGGCCGGAAACTGCCACGAGGTCGTTCCAAGATCGTCTCCGCGGCGGCGAACAACGAGAACTTCAGACCCTCTCAACACCACCGCGATTGCGACCCGCAACGGGTGGCTGTCGGCTTGCCGGGCGGTTCGTTCGGGCGGCGAGAGCAGTTGAGAGATCGGCAGGTCGAAGATGCGTTCCAGTAGCCGAGCGTTTGCCGGGCGCATCGATCCCAGCGGCGTTCCGTCCTTCCGGACTCCAGCGACCAACCTCAGTAGGTGCCGCACGCTGAGCGTGCCTGGCTCATCGTGAGTGCGCGCAAAGTCCATCGCATGCTCCACGAATTCCTCGTAGGTCATCTTCAGACCGGTCTTGATCCGTTCTTCGAGCACCGTGCGTGCCGGTGTCTCCGTCAACGTCGTCCCGGTCATCCGAACCTCCCCGCCACCGTGGCACCCAAAAGGCGCGCATATGGCACCCGCGTGTCATGTTCAACCACCTGGGTCAACGTCAGGCTTGATTTCAGTCTGGCACAGACCCGATCCAATCGGGTCATTCGAGTGCCTCGTTCACGCGGACAGAGGCGGGTGGTTGACGGTGTGGAGCGAACTGGCCAAGGACGCCGGCGGAATCGCACTCTTCGTGCTCTGGCTCGCACTGCCACTCGCATACGTGGCTGTGCTCGGCCGTAGGTATGTGCGACTAGCTCGTGAGGCAGCACAGGATGCCACGTGGGCAAATGAGGAAATTCAAGCCGTCTTGGAAGACCTCCAAGACAACGAAGAGCCGGACGAGGGCGATCCACCCACTGTGCCGACTGCGCGCACGGAAGCCACCTGCGAACTCTCCCGAGTCCAACCAACAGAGCACGTCGGCAAGCACCGGCTCTACCGTTCAGAGGTGACGTCGTGCCCGAGGTGAATCTCCCGGTCCTTCTCGTCCGTCTCCGTCGTGGCGTAGTCGGCGAGACGCAGCGAACTTGCCACCTCGTTCCCACGCCTCCAGACGACACGGTGCCGCCTTCCCTAGTGGCTTACTGCGGCCTCGTGATCCAGCCCGGCACAGCAGAACTGCTGAGCGCACCGGACGGGATGCCGTGCGTCGGCTGTCTGTTCCGCACACCGCTTCCTCTCGCTCCGGTCAAGGAGATCCTGTGATCGTTGAGCGTCACTTCCGACTCGCACCACCGATCGACGACATGCTGTCGCGCGTCCAGCGGTACGCGAACCTTTCACCCGACGAAGCTCTGTCAGTGCTCGTCAGGTACGGGTTCGTCGCCTACCGCATGACCGTGTTTCACCAGTTCGGCATGGACCCACGCACCGGCTCAATCCTCGATCTTCCGATGCGGCCGGACCAGGACCACCAGCCCGATTGAAGCTGGTGCGGACCTCACCGCAACGTCTGTCCACAACACGGTTCACGAGTTTAAGAACAGGCTGATGACACATGGCACAGAAGCTGATCGCAGGGAGGGCGAGTCTGGACGTCCGGGCGCTGAGCCGGACCTTGCGGCGCTGGCGAACGAACAGCGACTTGTCCCTGTCGGAGTTGGGAGACAAGGTCAACTGTTCGGGCGCGAAGCTGTCGCAACTCAGCACAGCGGTCATGCACCCGTCTCCTTCCGAGGTCTTGAAGATCGGCACTGCTTGCGGCGTGTCCGACGAGGAGATTGACCTCTGCGCTCGCGTGGCTCAACGGGCTCTCGACCCTCAGACATGGGACCGCCTCAACGGTCACGCGTCCGCACAGCTGAAGTGGACGTCAGACGAGGTCCTGGAAGAAGCGAGCGAGGTCGTAATCGTGGCGGCCGATGTCCTGCCCGACATCGTGCGCGTCGATGCCTACGACCACGCCTTGCAAGAGGCCTACGAGGACGTGGACGATCTCGATCTCACTGTGCGACAGAGAGCGCTGAGGCGCTCAGCATTGACCGCGAAGGAAGCCGCGCGGCGAAGTGATCTCGAACGGCTGCGCGTCCGCCTGATAGTCGCGGAACCAGTGCTCAACGTCAGCCTCGGTACGCGCGTGATGTCCGAACAACTCGGACATCTGGAGGAGTTGAACCAACAGCCTGGGTTCAAGCTCTCGATCATCGACAGCGAGACACCGCCGTGCTTCGGCACCGGAGCATCGTTCACGGTGATGCGGTTCCTCGAAGAACGGTTCGATGATGTCGTGCTTCTCCGCACGCTGCATGGCGGAGACACCTGGCTTGAGCCCTCGATCGAACGTGCGCCTTACGAGCGCGCCCTTGCCGCGCTTGACGACGTTGCTCGCTCCAAAGAGGAGTCTTCGCGTTGGCTCAGCCGAGCACGGTTGAGGCTCCAGGAACCGTTGCCCAGCAAAGGTTCTGGATCTCATTTAAGCCTCATTTCCGATAAGCCGCGAACCTGAACCCAGTACCGCCACAAGCCTCCCAAGGAACCAGATATGCCCAAAAGGGTCTCCACCGCGCGTGGCCGCGAGTTCGGTGCGGGCGTGCGAGCAGCGCTCAACCAAGCCGGTCTGACCTCACGTGCCGCTGCTGAAATCATGGACTGGGACGAGGGCAAGCTCTCGAACGTGATCAACGGCAAGGTTGCGATCACTCAACTTGAAGCTGCTGTGCTGCTCGGTGCCTGCCGGATCGCCGCTGACGAGACCATGCATCTGCTGTCGTTGCATCCTGGGACTCACATGCGGAACTGGTGGCAACAGCACGGCACGTGTGCACCTATCCGCCATCGGACCTTCAACGAGAACCTCGCTTCAGCCGAGACGTTGGTCGACTGGCAGACGCACACGGTGCCGCTGCTCTTGCAGACAAACGACTACATGCGCGAGGCAGTACGAGCGTCTTCCACCGCGCCAGCAGTCGAACTGTCTCAACGGGTCCGAGAACGACTCGTGACCCAGCAGTTGCTACAGCGCGGCGTGAAGTGCACGTTCTACGTCCACGAGTTGGCTCTTCACCTTCGGGTCGGTGGACCTGAGGTCTATGCCGCGCAACTGCTTCACATCCTGTTCATGGCGAACCGGCCGCGAATCGTGGTTCGGGTCCTACCCGCGTCACTTGGCGCACACGCCGGCATGGCAGGACCGTTCACGCGGCTGACCTTCACTGCGCACGAACCGTTGGTGTGGGTCGAGACGGAGAACTCCAGCATCATCGCCGAAGCCAAGGACACGGTCTCGGGCTATGAAGAGGTCATCCGCTCTCTCAACGAGAACAGCCTGGACGAGGTTGAGTCCAAGGAGTTGATCCTTCACCTGCACGAGCGCATCGAACGCTGATCGGGCTGTGACACGTGTGCCGCGCCGTCTCTCAGAACGACGCGGCACACAGTGGTTTCCAGGGTTTGTGACGGGCTGGCCGTCACACCGTCGACCCGTCACAGCGGACGATCTGTGCTGGTAGGACATGGTTTTCACCCTGTCACAACGCATGTGACGGCGTGACGGCCATGCGGTCCGGTTGTGACGGGTCAGCCCTCGTCATCGGTGATCAGCTCTCCCTCGACCGCGTCGGCTTCGCGTGCGCGTTCTATGGCAGTTCGGATGTCGGCAATGAGGTAGCCGCGCACCTGCCGCACACGATCACCATCGACCACTCGATCACGTGTGGGTCGGCACCCGTGGCCAACCATCTCTCCCGCGAACGCAGCGGGTTCGACGTCCAGCGCTGCAACGAGTTCAGCAGTGGGCACGAACCCGCGACCGTTCCCGCCCAGCTCGTCAGCTAGGTACTCCACAAGAGATGCCAACGGCTCCGGCAGCTCTGCGTCGTCAAGTCGCTCAGCCTTAGCCGGGGCGCTGCCAATGGCCTTCGCGACGGCCGCGTGGTCGAGCGCTGGCGGCGTCTCATGTCCGGCGGCGTGGCCGGTGAGTGTTCCCTCCTGTTCACGAAGAACACGGCCTTGCGTACAGATCTCGCGCCAGTCCTCGTTGGGCATGTAGAACGTCCGCACGGTCAGCGCCAGCACGTCGGCCCCGGCTTGAGTCTCGCCGTCCGACCGCAGGATGCCAACGCCCTTGTGGGAGGGCAGCAGTCGGCTGGAGTCGTAGCCTCGGGTGTTCATCTGCTCCCCGAGGATGATGTTGCTGTCCCGCCAGTCCATGACCCGCAGTGCGAACCGCGACCCGAGTACCGCCCGCAGCCCAGACGGAATCGTCTTGCCGTCCGGGCGCTGCGTGGCCAACACCAGGATGACGCCAGCAGCAGGAGCCTTCTTGGCAAGCCACATCAGCAGTTCGCCGCAGTACTCCCCCGCTGTGAGTTTCTTCCCTTGGACCTCCACAGGTGTCCTGTCTTCCAACGGAATCTGGACCTCGTCCACGACCAAGGCAGTGATCGGCATCCCCAACGCAACGTCGCGGGACATGGCCGGGGTGACCTTCGACTCCGGGCACGTGACGTCGTCCAGGTCCTGCATCCGGCGATAGCGAGCCTGGACATCGGCAACCAACTCCACGAGCCAATCCACGAACGTCAGGACGTACTCGGTGTCATCTCCCGCCATGAACCGGTGAGCAACCTGCTCCGCCGCCTTCCAGTCCTTCCCGTTCTTGAAGTCGGCGACGTACAGCCGCACGTGGGGGTCCAAGATCAAGCCCGCGGCGGCCAGTCGTTCGGCCATTGTCTTTCCCTGCCTAGGAATCGCACCGATGAGAACCGATGTCCACACCAACGGCAGGTCGATCCGGCGACCCCGTGCGTCCGTTCCGAACGGCACCGGCCGCCACGCGTCCCATCGCTCGACCGCCAGCAGCGGCGTACGAACCGGTGGACCGGCGTACGGGTCCTCGTCGGCCACCCACAGCGCCACCCGACCGGCATGACCGCCGTTGCCACGAACGCGCTCCACGTTGAGCTGAATCTCGTCCACGGCGAGCGCGGACGCCAGCGCGTCCCGGTTCTTCACCACGTCCACGGCCTTGCGCGTGGCGGGCAGGTCGACCGTGACCGCCCACCCTTCACCCTGCCGCGTTGCCCGGTGAACCAAGCGCAGCGTCTCGTCCTTGCCGATCAGCTTCGCGTCGCGAAAGGCGTCCACGAGAACCTGCGGGTCCATCGTCCACGTCAGCGTGCGCGGTCCTGCGAGCACCGCCCGCCGGCCTGGACTGCCATCGCGACGGCGACCCAGCACCGCTAGCGCCACGGCCACGACGGCCCCGGCGATCCACAGCGCACGCGGCCCGTAGAGCAACCACCCCACCATGCCCACGATCGGCACCACGGCCGAGACAGCCCCGGTGACCTTCCAACGGAACAGAGTCAGCGCACGAATGTCGGTGAACTTGTCGGCAAGCTTCTCCGACTCCTCAGCAGCCTCCCGGTAGTCCCGCACCGTCACCCACGAGCGCCACCACCGCGCCGCGACCACCAGGCCGCGCACCACCGCGCCGGTGAACCGGAACGGTGAACGCAGCAAGGCCACGGTCAGATCCTTTGCGGCCTGCACCGCGTGAACGCGATCCTTCGCCCACAGCGGCACGCGCGGTGAACGCAACCACGCGTTCACGAACCGCCGAAGCAACGAGGGTCGTGGCGCAGTGGCCGACTCGTTCACGAACTCACCTGCGAACACCGCCCGCACCGGCAAGTCACGATCGGCCCCGACGAGTTCCTGACCGTGATCACTCATCGGAACCACCGTCCACTTCGGCCTTCAACGCGGCCGACAGCCGAGACGACAGCCCACGTGAGCAACCAGTGACACCACGGACCCAAGCTGGACTCACGTCGACACCAGGGGACCAAGAGTCACGCGCGACAGAAAGATAGTCCGCGAACGAGACTCGGGCCGAAGTCCGCTTCTTGTTGCGTGGCTTGGGCTTCATAGACTCATGAACTGCCGTGCCCGGTGAGTCCGCAGTGACCGTGGTGTTCCGCGTAGACGCCTCCGTGAACGCCGCCGCGACGGCCTCGGTGAGCTTGTCCCGTAGATCCGTGACCGCCTCCGCCGCGACGAACACCACGAGCGGCGGTACCGAGTGCAGCACCACCCCGGACACCGAACCGGCTGCCCACGAGTGCCAGGTGTTCATGACGTAGGTGGCGGCGAGCGTGAACCACTTCGCCCGCCGCGTCCACGAACCCGTGCGCACCCGGTATCGCGCGGTCACCTGTTCGGCCCGCAGGATCGCCAGCAGCACCAGCGACACGGTCGGGTCGAGCAGCCATGCCGCCAGCCACGGCAGCGACCACGCCGGCGTTCCCGCCGCCGCGAACGACTGCACATTGGTCATGGTGAACCCGAGACCGAGCACGATCCCCGACCAGCACAACCGATCGACCTGAGCGCGCACCCGCTCGACCCGAAGCGCGATCACGTCCGGATGCGTCGCATACGCCCGCAGCTCCGCAGCCTCCGCCGCGTCGGCGGCGAGCCTCTCGGCTGCCGGTGCGGCGGGTGGCCGCCCGAAGGCGGCCACCCCTTCCCGAACCCTCTCCAGCGTCCTCATCGCCGCTCACCCCGGCCACGCGGACCTTCCTGCGCGGTGATCGTCAGCGCCTTCGTCAGCGTGTACGCCGCGAACAACGCGGGCAGGCCCAGTACCACGAGCAACAGCGTCGTGTCGCCGGGGTGCGTGATCACCACCCACTGCACACCCACGATCGCCCCGGCCATCAGCAGCACCCGTCCGGTCAGCGAGAGCAACCGAGCACCGGCACGCGCCGCGCCTGCCGCCGCCTTCGCCCGCCGGGCACTCGCCCGCCAGACCCACAGCAGCACCACGACCACACCCACCACAGTGAGGATCTGCGTCGGAGTCAGGTTGATCGTCATGACGACTCACCACCTTCACGGCGAGCACGCCACATGCGGAACACCTCACGGCGGTCGTCCTGCGACAGACCACCCCACACACCCACGGTGGCCTCACCGGCCGTGCGCAACTCCAGTTCCAAGCACACGCCCCGGACCGGACAGTCCGCGCACAACCGCGCGGCGGCCTCGCGGTCGCTGATCTTCTCCATCTCCCACTCCGGGCCGTCCTCGTTGGCCCACAACCACATGCACGCACCGTCCCGCGTCACGATCTCCAACAGGACCTCGTCCGGCACCTTCGCGTAGCGGTCGAGCTCCGCCGCCACCACCTCGTAGTAGTTCTCCGGGTTCACCACGCACCCCCGGACTTCTTCTCGAACTCACGAGCCGCACGCCGCTCAGCGGCAATCCGCGCGGGGTCAACCAGGCCACCCGTTGCCGTCGCCTCGTCCAGCAGCCGCTCAAGTGCGACGGCGGGCACGACGTAGCGAGTACGCAACTGCACGGCCGGGAAGTCGCCCTCCCTGATCACTCGATAGAGGGTGGAAGGCGCAACCCGCAGAATCCGGGCGGCCTCTCGGACTGTGTAGAACGCCGGACGAGCGTTCTCGGTCTTCTCGTTCATTGGATTGGTTCCCTTTCGAACGCAAAGCTGGATAGTTTCGACCAAAAGATCGGGATGATTTCATCCCATCCAGGTGCAAAGGGAGCCAAAACCGCGGCCACACCCCTCGTTACGAAGGCCGCGGAATTGCCTCCGCGCTACGCTCAGCAGCGAGGCGGAGCGCGGAGGAATACGTGGCGGACGATTGGGGCGCGGTCGCAAGAGCGATCAACCAGCGCATGACCGAACTCGGCATGAATCAGCGAGAACTCACGGAGCGCTCGCAAGTGTCGAAGGCAATCGTTGGAGAACTCCAGAACAACACCGTTCAGCGTCGGCGCAGCGACCGAACGCTCGAAGCCCTCTCCGTGGCGCTCGACTGGCACCCCAACCACCTGGGCGCAGTACTCGGTGGCCGCATCCCGCCGCAGGTAGGCGAGCCGGTCGCACGTGACGATGACGTCCTCGGCCGACTGGCCGTGATCGAGCATCAGTTGCGCGAAATCACGGCGGCTCTCGGCGGAATCGACGCTCTTGCCGACCAAGTCCGCGAGATAGACAAGAACGTCAAGAACCTCGCCGGGAACCTCGGTATCGACCGCAAACAACTCGGGCGGTGATGGATTCGAATGGCTGTTTCTCATGCCAATGAGTCAACGATGAAATCCGCGCACAAACCATGCACGTCCAGTGCAAAACCACTGCAAGTTCCATGCAACTCCACTGCACTTCGCCAGCGAGCGGCGGTGTAGACCGTGGATCGCGTGCACGACTGGACCGGCCGCACAGCGACCGCGCTCCAGCGCGCACTACGCGAGTCCAACGAGACCTTCGCCGCCACACTCGGTCTCTCCCCACGCGCAGTCGCGAAGTGGCACGCAGAGCCCGACAGCCGGCCGCGCCACGAGACCCAGCAGCTCCTAGACCGCGTGCTTGAACGCGCGTCAGCCTCCGAGCGAGCGCGGTTCGCGGTAGAGCTTGAGCCTCAGCAGCCAACCGCGCACCCGCCCACGAAGTCGAGCAGCGGCCATGTCCTAAGAGTCGCGATCGCGATCGTCGTAGATGACGGAAATGTGCTGATGGTCCAGCGCAGAGAAGACCACGGATCGACGTCGTGGCAGTTCCCTGCCGGAATGATCAAGCCACGCGCTTCAGCCGAAACCACAGCGATCCGCGAAACGCTCTCCGAAACAGGCGTTCATTGCCGCGTGACACGGCACCTCGGTAGCCGGTTGCATCCAATCACTCAGGTGTACTGTGAGTATCTTCTCTGCGAGTACCTACACGGAGAGGCGCAGAACGTGGATGTCGTAGAGAACGTCAGCGTGATTTGGACTCCAAGCGACCGACTCACCCGGTTCATCCCCGCAGAGACCGTCTTTCCTCCGATATTGGATGCCCTGGAGGTACGAAACAGTGAATGAACAGGCACCTGACGGCACGCGACCCCCTATTGCTGCCGCTGTGGTAATTCAGGATGGAGCCGTGCTGCTCGTTAGGCGTCGAGTCAAGGAAGGTAGCCTTTCCTGGCAATTCCCTGCAGGCGAAGTTGAAGCCGGCGAGTCACCCGAAAACGCCGCCGCCCGCGAGGCCAACGAGGAAACGGGGATCACGGTCTCCAACGGCAATATCCTTGGAGAACGCGTACATCCCAACACTGGCCGCACAATGATCTACATCGCCTTTTCTTCACCGGAAGGCGAGGCTGGAGTAGTCGACGAAGAGGAGCTTGACTCATTCGCGTGGGTCACGCACAACAAGCTGACCACCTATGTCCCGTATCCATTTTTTGGGCCGGTACAGGATCATCTTGACGCAGAACTAAAGAGTTGACTTAAAGATGGAGAGGGTTTCGACGCCACAAAGACACCGAAACCCTCTTCACAACACAGAGGACTACCACTATCGAAAGGATCGCGCAATCACGCGCTGAAGAAGCCCGGTATCGTCGTCGTTCTCCCAAGTGACAGCCTCAACTTCAACACCATCAAGGAAACCGACACCGTTTATTTCCCGCACCTCTTCCGAAAGCGGCGCATTTGTAACTACGACCACCTTATGAAGATTCATTCGATCGGCAGCGGCGACCGCTTTGACTAGGTCCTTTCGAACCAGCTGACCCCGCTTCTTATGCTTCACCTCAACGGCGGCCAACCCACCATTCTGCGCCCTAACAACGTAATCCAAGGCCCCGGACGGCTCGTTGCGGTCGAGATCGCCCATACCAAAACCTGAGATAACCACACCAATTTTAGTTTCGTAGTCTAATGCGCCCGTACTTAGCGAAAGTTCCGGGTCAAACATCGCGAACATCTCCGCCGCATCACGGCGAGCAGGCGGGCGCACAGGAGGATCCTCTACATCCAACTCCTGGAGCACTACAGCAGAGAACAGCTCAAGCAGCGACTCGGAGGTAAGCGCGGCGCGCAACGCAAGCACGATGCTGTTTGAAGGCCAGCCAAACGGGTAAGCTCGAAGAAAGTCGCTATCCGTCGCGATTCCAAACATTTCTTGCGAAGATTCTTGCCTAAAGCGGATAATGGACCAACGCAGACCATTTTCTGTTTCTTCGCATACCAGGTTTGCCTTAACTCGACCCGAGCTAGAAGCCCCTTCTTGAAGCAGAACTATGCTCGCAAAGCACACTAGATCATACTCGTGATCCCACTCTTGATTAGCAGAGAGAACAACATTTAGCTGATGGCGCTTTAGCCTGAGGAACCAGGTCGAGGTTCTCTGCTCTTTGGAGAAAATGACGTCGATGGACATTTCTTGCAACTGGGCATACGCGGTCTCTACTACGTACTCAAGGCGCGCAGCGGCATCCTGATAGAGCTTCTCCGTCCTTTGCTGCCTCGCCCGATTAGCGTCTTCCAACGCGTCCATTTTTGAGTACGCAAGCTCAACTTGTAGAAACCTTTCCTGCAGGGCAGACTCGACCCTGCCGCACAGGCGAAGCACATCCTCAGGGCTTGACGGTCGAGCCTGAGGATCCTTCGCCAGAAGGCGATTAATCAACCTTCCCAGTACCGGCCCAACTGCAGCATCAATCACTGGGACGACAGTCTCGTGGTCGCGCCGAAGATTGCTCGAACCCAAGAATGGCGGCTGACCCATTCTCAGCGCGTAGACAAGGCAACCGAGCGAGTACATATCAGTAAGTACATTCTCGCTATTTCCAGAAAAGAGCTCAGGGGCCCAGTAGTCCAGCGTTCCGGTCCCCGTCCACGTGGCGGTCCCAGAGTTGCCTTCAATCTTCGAAACACCAAAGTCAGCAAGGCGCCACGCGCCACCAAAGTAAAGAACATTCGATGGTTTAATATCTCGATGCAACACACTCGCTACACTAAGCTCCTGCAAGCCTGCCGCTATCTGGCGCACGATCTCAAGGACCTGCTCATCGGAGACTCGCCCCATCAATGCTGCCAGATCCTTTTCCGCCAGCGGCATCACATAGTACTCGGCATCGGAAATAGAGAACCGATCGTCAACAAGCAAAAGATGCTCGTGCGGCAAAGAGCGAAGCGACTGGCTGACCTCCCACTCACGCTCCAGCAAGCGACCCTCGTAATAGTACTCTGCCGAAGCATCACCCGCCTTGCTGTTTCGCAATTCCTTAACGGCAACCGGATCGGTCCCGTTCTTTGTGGCCTTATAGACCGTCACGAAGCGACCTTGATAAATAGGCGCGCCAATTTCGTAAAGGTCTCCACTCAGCCCACGAAATTCTGTCACGGAACTCGATTCAACTTTCTCGGGACTCAGGGTCTCTTGATCACAGAAGTTCCACCGTCGTCGCCACGCGAAAATCCGGCAAGTTCATACCAGAACGTCCGCCAAACGGTGACGCACAATCCCAGAATGAAATAGGCCCGGTATCGGAATCTCGCCGACCTGCATGCGCGTACTCGCAACGTCGTTAATCGCAATCGACGGTTGAGAATCCAGGAGCTCGATGCATCGCAGCGCCCAGACCTTTGCTAAATCAAACCTTCGACGCCCGTCAATATCCCGACTGCGATAAATGAACGCGATCGCATAAGCGGTTTCAGCAGCCACACGCTGATCCTCGCCAGCTTCGCGACCGAAAGCCAACACCAATTCCTGTAGCGACACGTGGCGGTCCGTGCCACTCATTGAGTTCCTCCAGTCAGAAAGCAAACTTCTCTGCAAGCGTTTCGTACTCGAACTGCTCAGCAGCGCCAAACCAAAGCTCGACCTCATACTTCGCTTCTTCCGAGTTTCCGGAAGCATGTACGAGGTTCATTACAGCCTTGCCACTCACCTCGGACGAGGATTTCGTCTGATGGGCGAAGTCACCGCGCACCGTTCCAGGAGGCGCCTGATCCGGAAAGGTACTACCGATGATCTTCCGCACCTTCGCGACCGCGTCGACACCTTCAAGCACGAAAGCCATGACGGGACCGCTTTGCATAAACTGAGCTGTGGCATTATAGATATCTGATCCCGCACGTTCTTCAAGGTCGAAGTAGTGCTTGCGAGTAAACTCGGCGTCCAGCAGCTTCATCTTGACACCTACGATCTTTAGAGCAGCGTCCTCAAAGCGCGCGATAATCCGGCCGGCTAGGCCTCGGGCAACCGCATCCGGCTTCAGCAGGACGAGGGTCCGCTCAACGCCGAGATCTTGCGAGTCAGACATCATTGCCCTTCCCTCGTTGGACGTGTGACCCAGACCATACCGGCTACGGCAGCTAAAGGCAGCCGACCTCAACCCGTGCAATGCCGAGCCTCCGACCAAAGAAGGTTCCAGCTGCGCATCAGACGTCGCAACTCTCCTAGTGCCGCGGTCCCGACTGCCAAGGTCACGATTCAACCGACAGCCTGGCACACCTCCCGTGGCACTTCGGCGATGATTACTCCATGACACGGTCGGCTTTCACTCGGCGCTGTAAACATCAAGCGCGCGGCTAAGCCTCCGGTGACAACACCTGACTGACGTGTCTAGCGTGACGTTCGGCGGGTAGTTTTCGACCGAAACCGCAGGACAGATCCAGAGCTACCTTGCCAAAGACCAAGGTTGCATACCAAATTTGGTTCAGACCATTCAACAATTTTGTTACGGAAACTAAGTAATTCCATCCCAGCGCACCAAGTTAGGCTTACTTAAGCAGGGATGGCGGCGTCACCTGCGAGCGTTTGCACTAACCCGGTGTAGGGTTCAGTCGAAACTTTAAGATCAAGAGGGGGCGTGAGTGTCAGAGGATCTTGAGAAGTTCGGCTTCATCATTATGCCGTTCCGCGAGGAACTTGATTGGCTTCGCCATGCGATCGTTGCTGCAAGCGTTAGCGAGGGCGTTAAGGCGAAGCGTGGCGACGACGTATTCACGTCCGGAGCCGTTCTTGAGCAAATCCTTGCCGACATCGATGCGGCAGATGTTGTATTTGTCGTCTGCACCGGGATGAACGCGAATGTATATTTCGAGCTAGGGTATGCATGGCGCGATCACACGCCGATTCTTATCGCGGACAACGCCGAGAATCTTCCGTTTAACATCCGACATCTGCGGACAGTTATCTATGGCGGCAAGACCTCGGAGAACAGTAGCGATACTTTGCAATGGCGGCTACGCCAAGCCATCAAGTCCTCACTTGCAGAAGGACGGATTCCACGAGGGAAAAGGCTGCAGTCTCCACCCTCACGCAAGGAAGTTGCACGACTTACCGCTGCGCTGCATAAGCGGAACAGGGGTAGCTACGACTTTGTTCTTGCCAACGACGGAACAGTGACTCTTACCGGCGTAGACGTAGCTGTGCCAGAGGAGGCCTCCAGCTTCTCGGTTTATAGCGAAGAACTCCCCATTGACGAGATGCGCCCTGGAGATCGCATCACTCTGCACGCGTTCGCCGTAATGGGTGGAGGAAAGAGCATATTTGACGTAACCCTCCGGGGTCACTCACCTGATGGAAATTTGCTGGAGTTCAAGTCGAAGATCAGCATCTAGGAGATCGCATGGAAGTGTCCGTGGAGATTCCGCTAGATCCATCAGGATTTATGCGACGTGAATGCCCTACATGCGAACGCCAGTTCAAATGGTTTCCTGGAGGCACAGCGGATAAGCCGGACGATTTTGCCGACCCGGAAACTTATTTTTGCCCATATTGCGGCGTTCCATCGGGAACTGATAACTGGGCTACGTCAGCTCAAATCGAGTACGCGCAAAGTGTAGCTATGGGCGTTGCTATGGAGCAAATCGGTGAAGAGCTGCGCGATACACTTGGGTCATCGCGCAGCCGAGGCTTCAAACTGAAGGTCTCAGGCTTTGAAGCTCCATCCGCTCAATCTCCTCCGCATGACCCCGATGACATGATCATGGTCGAACCACCATGTCATCCCTTCGAGCCGCTAAAAGTGTCGGACGAGTGGAGTGAAACTCTTCATTGCCTGATCTGCGGCAGGGTCTTTCGCGTCTAAGGCCGACTCGGAGCCGTCAGCAGATGATCTACCGAGGGCCACCAGCTGACGCGACCCGACGTGGAGCCTCTCGTGGAGCCAACCCGGCGGAACGATGACTCCAGGTGGACTTATCGAACGTGGCTCCACTCTAAAAACGCAGGTAGAGCGGCTGGGTGGTCACGATTGCATCACTTCTAATCCCGAGGTCGCAGGTTCGAATCCTGCCAGGGGCGCTGGACAGCAGTACGCGTAGAGGGCCTGCCGTCGTGACGGCAGGCCCTCTACGCGTCTATGCGTTGGCGGCCTCACGCTCCCGCAGCTTCTTCTCACGTACGGCCTGAACACTCTCGTGCGCGGCACGCATCAGCTCCGCGTCCAGATGACTGTCTTCCATCGCCTCGAAGCACACGAACGGCGCCAGCCGGAGCAGGCGCTTCAGGAAGTCGCGAAGAACCTCGCGCTCGTTCGCTCCGTCACGCTCCAGCCCGCCCCACACCCGAAGAATCGCCTTCACCAGGTACGGGCTCCCGCCCAGGGCTTTCCGACGGGCGTAGATCTGGTCGAACGCGGCCTCTCCCAGGATCGCTAGCGCCGAGTAGGGGTCTTGCGCGGCCGGATCGTGGACGAGGTTCGCTCGCCACCACAGCCGGCCGAAGACGTGGCGTGTGATGTCGGACGCCTGCACGCGGTCCGGTTTCGGTACGGGATAACGCCAGTAGGCGACGTCCGGGAGGAGCACCAACGCGAGGAATGCCCAGACATCTCCGGACGCCGCCTCAGCGGGAACCAGTCCCATCTCGCTGTGCAGCATCTCGGCCAGGGCCAGATCGAACTTGGCTCGGGACGACTGGTCGGATCCACCTGGATAGCCCGCTTCTGCGGCCAACGCGACCACTTTGGCGCGCAGTGCGGTGAGATCCGCGGGGGCTACGCGATCGCCGCCTGTTGCCACGAACACGGCCGAAAGATAGGTCGTCTCGTGACGCCTCATGAGTTCGAGCAGGTCCAGATCTTGATACTCGCTGTAGAGGGCTTTGGCGTGCCACGGCAGAAGACGGGGATACAGGCGGCTCATCGCGCCTCCTCGAAGATGCTCACGGCAGCTTGGACCTCGGTCGCGAACAGGCTCGGGAACTGGTCACGCCGTCGGCGAAGATGCTGAACCGACTCGTGCGGGAAGAGGTTGGACAGCAGGTTCTGGAGCGTCGCGCCCAAGCTGTCCTCCGCGTAGTCGCTCTCATCACCGAAGTCCGGATCCGCCAACGCGTGCTCGATCATGGTTCTGGCGATGTCGGCGTACGCCGCGGACAGGTACACCTTGTCGATCGGCCGGGGTGACGCGGCGTTCTGGAATGCGGTCACCACCGCCTTCTTCTGTTCGTTGACGAGCAGAAGAAGGGCTCCCATCGTGGCGGTGTTCAGCTCGTCGCTGAGCTGCACATGCCACGCGGCATCTGCGGGGAGGGGGGTGGGTTCGAAGTCGACCACGGCGATGGGGAACTGCGGTGCATCGCCTTGTAGGTGCAGAGTGCGTTTGCTCGTCCACAAAACCGAACCGCCGCGACGTGGAGCCGCGACCGCACCGGTGTCACTCGCCTCGGCGAGAACCAATTGCGTGTCGAGAGTGAGCAACCCTCCCAACTGCGTGCCGGACAGCTCGATGTCGAGTTCGACGTTGTGGGCCCCGCCGCCTGACAGGGAGATCCGCTGGGCAGTGCCCCGCAAACCCGATCCTGTCGCCGTCCACACGACCACCAGCGACAACCGGACGTCCGACGGCAGTCCTGTCGACGCGTACACGGCGTCCAGGTCGATGTGGACCTCGTTCCTGAGACGGAGGCTCATCTGGTAGTCCCAGTCCGGCAACGCCTCCGGCAGGTCGAGGCCCTCACCGTCGACGACGAGCATCCACTGCTGCGCTTTGACGGCCTCATCGCCCGGAGTGCGGTACGGAAGCGCTCTGCGACTCACCTCGCCACCTCCGCACGCTTCACCGCGACACCGATCTCCGTGACCGTGTCAGGAGCGGGAACGACGAGCAGTCGCCAAATGTCAGGACCTCCGGAGACGACGAGGTCGCTCGTTCGGTCGAGCAGTCCTCGCTCACTCTCCCAGCCGAAGAACTCCGGTCGAGCCGCGCCGATGGGCGGATCCGTCTCCCGCACGCCGTTACCCGGCAACAGAATCGACAGTTGAGGCGAGACCTGCTGCGTGCCGGGCACGGGTAGCCGGAACTCCTGCACCAGAACGACGTGTCCGTCACGGGTCTCGTAGTAAGGCTCAGCGACGTACTGCACCTTCGGGCGAGCCGCCGGCCGTGGTGGTCGAGGTGCGGACGGGAGCGTGCCGGCCAGCGACTGCCAGCCAGGACGCCTGTCTTGCTCTGTCATGTCCGGCAGAGGACCGATTCGATCACCGGCGACGTTCTGGTCACGGGTCTGTCCACCGCCATCCCAGGCAGACACGTCAGGTACGGGGTGCGGGTCCGACGAGAAGGGTTCGGCCACGATCCCGTCGTGCTCTTCCGGTCCCCACTCGACGTCGTCGTCCTCGCTCGGCGCCACCGGGCTCTTCTTCGGCTTCCCGAAGCGAACGCCACCACCGATTCCCCACGATCCGGTGACCAGGCTGGAGAATTCCCTGCTCGCGGCACCCAGCGGCACCTCCGCACCAGGCGACTTGACCTTGTCGTTGATCGCGACAAGTGCGTCGAGCTTCTCCTTCAGACGCGTGAAGGCGACCTTCACGAAGGTCTTGTCGTGGCCCTCCAACGACTGCCACGCCCAAGCGTCGTGAGTCGGTGGTTCGGAAGAGGCGAACGTCGCGTCCATCTCCGCCGTCACTCGAAAGACACCGGCGTAGGACAGGTACTCCGCGGCCGGCTTCGGACCTTGGTGGTAGGTCACGACGAGTTCAGCGGTACGCATCAGGCAGACGTGGTGCACGGTCTTTTCGATCCCCATGCCGCCGGCCGCCGGCGTGGGTTCCAAGGGCAGCGCCGGCCGCTTCTCCAAGCCGAGCCTGCCGAGCACTCGTCTCGGCTTGAACGATTCGAGGACATGACCGTTCTCCGCTGAACACATGTTCTTGTAGGCCTCGACGAAGAGGTCGATCGGCCGAGTGGTCATCGGGTCAGGAACGGTGACCTCAGAACCCTGGTGTCGCACCGAGAACGTCATCGGTGGCCGTCCGTTCGCGTCCGGCAGCATCTTCGGCCACAGGTTCCACAGGATGGTGTCAGCCAAGTAGTCCGTCGCCTCGCGCGGGTCGCGGTCACCGAGTTCGGGAGCGATCACCACGACGCTGGTTCCGGTCTCATCTGACTCGAAGGCGCGCAGCCCGAGCCGATAAGCCATCATCTCCGCGTCTGGGCCGGTCAGCGGCTCTACGACATCACCCTCGTTGTTCCCCCACCAATGACGTCCGGTGTAGCGCGTCGCATTGGCGCCCTTGCCCTTGATGTGGCTCTGCCACATCGCGCACCCGATGAGGCGGGTCTCGAACCCGCTCTCGACGCGACAGCGGGTGTGCACCAGTACAGCGCCGGACTTCGCGATCAGGTAGAAGATGCCCTTGCCGAATCCATAGGTGCCGCCGCCGAGGGCGGTGTCCCGCGGCTCCCCGATGTTGCGGACGAAGGACACGAAGTCATGGTCCTGAGTGACCGCGCTGTCGGCTCGCGTCGGTCCGCCCAACCCACTGGTGCCTCTGTCCGAGATCGTCAAGATGTCGATCGTCGGCGCCGACAACAACGCTCTGAGCGGAAGATGTTCGGTCTGCGGTGCGTCTCGCAGGAGTTCATCACGCCAGACGGGCGCGTGCGCGGGACTCACCGTCTGGTAGTCGAGCCGGTAGTCGACCGTCTGCCCAGGAAGCCTTGCGTCCCAACTGTTCTGAGCGGACTCCCGCACCAGGACGGTCAGGAGGTCCAGCTCCGGGCGACCGAGCTGGTTGCGGATCCCCTCGGCGGCACTCGCCCCCTCGGGCGGGAAAGGCTGGGAGTACCACGCTGCGTTGTTCATCAGTTCCCCCGAAGGATCTCGGCGAGGCGATCGTCTATCTGCGACTTGTCCAGCGGCTGGATCGCGACGGTGTCCAGGTCGACTGTGTAGTGGACGTCCCTGACCGACTCTGGAATCGACTCGGAGCGAACGCGGGGGAACGAGTCGGTGACCTCGTACCACCGTTCCTCGTGAACGGTGAACCGAACATCGCGGTAGAGATCCGCGTCCACCGGGCGATAGCCCACCATCGCCAGCTTGGCGAAGAATCCGCTCTCGTCATCGGCAAGACACCGGATCTCGTCGAGCAGATCCAACAGCCTCATGCCCTGACCCTGCGTCCGGGCGAGCCTGAACCACACGAGGTCCAGGTCACCTCCATCGGGCGCCTCCAGTTGCGCGGCACCGTGAACGCGGAACCTGCGCTCTTCCTCCGCCAGTGATGACTTGACCTCGATGGCGTGTGCTCCCACCAGGATGTCGTGCCGGGCGCCACCGGGCCCAAGCCACCAATCAGTGGCGGTGGGCCACGACTCCAGCAACCGACGCAGCACGAGGAGTTCTCCGAACAACCCTGCGAGCTGCTCCGGGCCGAGCTCCGAGGACGACTTCTGGAACAGCGATCGCCATCGGTCGAGCACCGAGTACAGGGCCTTCAACGGCCGATCCGGTGTTGCTTCGACAGCCTGAAGGACATCCACGCACAGACTCGTGAACACATCGTTGAGATCGGTTCGCGCACAGCACAGATCGGCGTACCGCACGTAGAACTCCTCGTCCTCGAGCGGTCGCTCCCGCAGGCGCAGCGCCGAACCGTCTCCGCTAGTCCGCACGTGCTGCTTCGAGGACAACGGCACGAGCAGGTGACGAAGGCCCTCGTGGTCCACCGCGGCGTTGAGAACCCCGCTGCTCGAAACCGAGGGAAGCTCGGAGGTCCAGAGCCTGTTCGACGCGGAGGCCACCTCTTGTTCGAGCTTGTTCCAGTGCCCGTCCAACAGGTCTCGGAGCCGGTCGGCCATCACCTCTCCTCTTCGTACAGGCTGGTGAGGTCTTCCTCCTCGATGTCGACCTTCGACAGGTCCGCGCTGACATACGTCCACTTGACCGCGTTGTCCTGACCGCTCGGTTTGGGGAACACCAACCCGACACCGATGGCGTCCTCTTCCAGCCCAAGCGGCTCACGATGCGTCTTGTGAGGTTCGGAGTTCTTGTCGATCGCGTAGAGGACCAGGAGTCCGGAGGACGGCTGCTGGGAACGACGCAGGACCTCGATCGCTTCTTCGGTGAGGCTGCTCTTGCTCCCAGGCGTCCGCAGGTCGATGGCCGCGTCCCTGCGGCTCATCAACGTCTTGATGTCCACTGTTCCGTCGAGGACGGCTCCCGGCAGTCGAGCACGAGTGTTCTGGCCGACCTCGACGCCGGGTGCGAACGCGAACGATCTGGTGTCAGGCCTGCCCAACGGGTTACCGACGATCGCGACGTTCCACCGTCGCAGCGCGGAGGCCGCGGTCACTCGCTTCTTGATGTAAGCGGCGATCAAGCTCGCGTCGCACTCCTGGGACCTCTCGTGGAACTCATAGGTCTCCAGAAAATCGAGCACACGCTCATGGGTGACATCACGGAACAGGAACCGTCCATCGGCGACGTCGGGATCCTGGGGCGCCCCGTCTGCGATCGAGCCCGCGATGAGCCCTCTGGCCGCCTGCTGGTTGTTCAGGAGCCACATGGGATCCGTCCTGAAGTACCTGGTCTGGACTCGCTGCCCGCCGTACGCGAACTCCGCCTTGACAGCGTCTCTCATCTTCGCCGCAGCCGTGACCCTGAGCTTCGGATGGGTCCTGAGCCGCACCGCGAACTGCATCGGTGTCTTGTCCTCGACCATGTACACGTCGATGTCGCGTCGCATCTCGTTCTCCACCGTGGCAAGGTGGCGGAACCAGTCGCGAAGCTCATCTGTCATCCAGATCCGGGGCAGGTCCGCGTAGCCGTTGCGATAGCCGAACCACCGTCCCATCTGCAACAACGTGTCATACGCTGAAACGGCCCGGACGAAGTAGCTCACCGCCAACCCTTCAAGGGTGAGGCCGCGGGACAACGTGTTCCCGCCGACGGCGATGGCGGTGACCGGACCACTTTCGTAGTCGAGCCTGTCCTTGCTGCTCGAGTTGTCCATCACGACCCGACAGGACCGGATGGCCTCCGCCAACATCGGCTCGAGTTCGCTAAACTCGAGGGTGCGCTCGCCGAACTCGGCTGCGTCGACCTTGCCCGTCTCCTTCTCCCAAATCTCCCGAAACTCGTCGAGCAGATCGCGATCACCTGCTTCGACCGCGTGCAGGCACTTCTCGCGCAATCCTCGAAGCGGTGGGCCGAAACTGTTGTGCACCGAGGTGTTGACGCTCGTGTGGATCAGCATGGTGCAGTGGGCCTTGCCGGTGCCACGCACACGTCGAGCGGCCGTGGTGAGCCAGAAGTAGAGAACTGCCTGGCGCAGACTTCCCGTGATCGTGGGCGTGAAGCCGTCGACCTCTGTCTTCGAGACAGGCCGAACGAGGCGAACCTCGCCGTCGGGCACTTCGCGGATCATGTCGTGCCCGTCGAAGACGTCTTCGGGGTCCTCTCCGTCCAGCGCGTCCCGTCCGAACAGCACCTCAGTGCCGAAATGCCCTTCCGGTTGGGGAAGGTTGACGATGAAGTCCTTCGGATAGAGGTCTTCAGGCACCGAAGGATCGATCAGGAGGTTCGCGAACGGCGTGGCCGTGTACCCGACGTATGCGGACTTCGGCAGGCGATTGAGGATCCGGCAGATCAACGGGTTGATCGTCCCCGTCGCCACGGTGGCCTGGTCGGCCTCGTCATCGATGATCAACGCCGGACTGTCGCGCAGGTGGTCCTTCGCAGACGCAAGCCACTGGTCGAACTTCTCCAGTACGGCCTTGTTCTTCTTGATGACGCACAGGACGTGCTGTTTGTTGGCCGTGGCGAAATACGCGGCGGCGTTGGCCGGTGGGTAGAAGTCCTTGTCCGGGTCCGTGAGCTGCATCCACCCCGAAGGGTTGGGCCTGACCAACTGCTGCTCCAACCGCAACTGCGTCTGCCTGCGCAGACCGTTGTGGATGCCCGCGAGCACGATGAACAACTTGTATCCACGATCGGCCGCTTTGGCCATCACGGCGGTAAAGTTGGTGGTTTTACCCGATTGAACGTATCCGACGACCAAACCGCGAGTGGAGAACGTCTTTTCCTTCGGGTGACTGAGCATCGAGACGACCTTGGTCGACGCCGCGTCGAGATTCTCGATCGACGAGTCGGACCAGCCGTCTTTCGCCAGCAAGCTCTCGATGGCGGGCCAGCACTTGTCTTTCGGACGAGGACCGGTGTACCAGGTGAAGCGATTGCCGAGGACCACCGACCTCGGTTCCTCGCGCTCCTTGATCCTGATCGTCTCCTGTTCGTGACGATCTCTGACCTGCTGCAACAACTCCTGGTCGATACTGAGGATCTCCAACTTCTTGATCGCCTGGTCCGGCGTACCGGACTCCAGCAAATCCAAGAAGACGTCGTACACCTGATCCAGCTTGGACGACACAGATCCTCCACCAGTGCGGGCAGAACGCGTTCCTGAGGCGCTTTTCGAGCGAATTCGCTCCAGGCCTCTCATCTGCCAAGTAACTCCTACGATCGCACAAGACGACCCATTCGTTACTCGAATCGCCACCATCCGACGGAACTGTCCTCAGATGGAGTACAAGTGGACACCGTCCGCTATCTGACGCCACGCCGGCGGTCGTGTTAGGAGGGTCGCGTCCGGCCGGCTAGCATGTGAACACAGGTTCGATCAGCTGGTCGAGCCGGGTCACGGCGACCTCACCGGCTACGCAGAGTTGGAGCTCGATGTCCGATCGGTCCAGAGCCAGTGCGAAGACGCCACCGCTCAAGGTGATCGATCTGTTCGCCGGGTGCGGTGGTTTGTCCGTGGGGTTCCGCGAGTCGGAGCGCTTCGCGCCCGTCGCCGCCGTCGAAAAGGATCTCTACGCGGCGGCCACCTATGCGGCGAACTTCGGCGAAGAGCACATCCACCAAGGCGACATCGCGGACTGGGTGAAGGGTGATCTGCCCGAGGCCGATGTCGTCGTGGGAGGTCCACCGTGCCAGGGCTTCTCCAACCTCGGCGCCAAACGCGAGGACGACGAGCGCAACGACCTGTGGGAGCGCTACGTCGACACGCTGCTCAAAGTGAGGCCCAGGGCCTTCCTCCTCGAGAACGTCGACCAGTTCCTGAAGACGAAGCAGTTCGCCGCGCTCCAGAAGCTGACCCGACCTGGTGGGGCGCTGAGCGACTACAGCATCGATTTCGGAATCCTCCGGGCCACCGACTTCAACTCGTACCAGCATCGTCGCCGTGCCATCGTCATCGGCACCCATCGTGACATCGACCCGATATCTCTGCCTGCGCGCCAAGTCGCCCCTGAAGCATGGGCGACGGTGAAGGACGCGATCAGCGACCTCAACCAAGTGGTTCCGGCGGCCCAGGTCGATCTGCCCCCAGGGCGCGCGTACGAGGTCTTCGGGCGGGTGGTTCCGGGTAAGTACACCGCGAACGAACTGCACATCACGCGGAACTATCAGAAGCTGTCGAAGGACCGGTTCGAGGCGATCCCGGAGGGTGGGAACCGGTTCGACCTTCCCGATCACCTGAAGGCGCCCTGCTGGATCAAGCACACGACCGGGTCCGGCGACGTGATGGGCCGGCTGCGCTGGGACAAGCCATCGGTCACGATCCGCACGGAGTTCTTCAAGCCCGAGAAGGGCCGCTACATCCACCCGACCGAGAATCGTGCTCTGACCCACCACGAAGCCGCCAGGCTGCAGGGTTTCCCCGACACCTTCGAATGGTGCGGTCCCAAGCTCGAGATCGCTCGCCAGATCGGTAACGCGGTGCCGGTGCAGTTGGCTCGATACCTGGCAGGACACATCGCCAAAGGATTGGCCGACCGAGCCGGCGGATGACCGAGATGAGCATCGAACGACCGACGAAGGCAGCCAACGCCGGGGTTCGCCGCAGCATGCAGAGCAACAAGGGCCGCGACACGAAACCGGAGTTGGCGATCCGGAAGCTGTTGCACGCGCGCGGCCTGCGCTATCGCGTCTCGTACCGACCGCTGCCCAGGGTTCGGCGTACTGCGGACATCGTGTTCACCCGGCTCAAGGTGGCCGTGTTCGTAGACGGCTGCTTCTGGCACGGCTGCGAAGACCATCACACGGTCGCGGCGACGAACGCGGCCTACTGGGCCGAGAAGGTCCGCCGGAATCGTGAGCGCGACCAGGAGACCGACCGGCTGCTGCGCGACGCCGGCTGGTTGCCGATTCGAATCTGGGAACATCAGGACCCAGTGACGGCGGTGGACGACATTTCAGCTGTTGTCGCGTTGTCGAGCAGGCGAGGCGCCTCGCCCGGCGCCCCTGAATAATCGGCCCGTGGACAAGACGCGGTTGGGCATCGGGCTGGTCGTAGGTGTGCTCGTGGTGCAAACGGTCGCCAGCCTGCTGTGGAACCCCGACCCGACGCTGACCGGCATCGCCCTCACCTTCAACGCCGTGGCCGCCGTGTCGACGTTCCTCTTCATCAGGCGCGGCGGGCAGGCGGCGTGGGTCGTCGGCGGGTGGTGTGCCGGGTTCTTCGGGTGGCACGCGCTCGGGCTCGGTGAGCTGGCCGGCTGGTGGACGACCGGGCTGGACGCCGCGTTCCTCGTTGGTGGCGGGTACCAGGGGTCGGTCGTCTACCAGGCGGTGATGGCCACGGCGGCTGGGTTTGCCGTGCACCTTCTGCTGCCGCGTCAGCGCCAGGTGTCGGAGACGTAGGCGTCGAACGACTTCGCCGGGCGGCCCAGCAGACGGGCGATGTCGTCTGCGGGGGTGGCGAGGTGGCCTGCCCGCATGCTTTCGAACATGCCGTTCAGTTCGGTGGCGACCTCTTCGGGGGCGCCTGAGGCGAGCAGGGCCTCTCGGTATTCGGCCCGGGTCAGTTTCACCAGTTCCACGGGGCGGCCGGTGGCTGCTGCGATCTTGGCCACGGCTGACTCGAAGGTGATTCCTTCCGGGCCGCTGAGGTCGTAGGTCTGGCCCTGGTGGTCGTCCGTGGTCAGGGCCAAGGCGGCTACCTCGGCGATGTCCTGGACGTCCACGAACGGTTCTGGGGTGTCGTCGGCGGGCAGGGAGAGGCGGCCTGCCTCGATTTCGGGCTGCCAGACCTGTTCGGAGAAGTTCTGGTTGAAGTTGTTGGCGCGCAGGATGGTCCAGGGCACCGTGCCTTCGCGGACTGCCTTCTCGGCCGCGTGCATGCCCTGGAAGACCTCGGGTGGGGTCTTGTCGAGGCCTCGGCCTGAGAGCAGGACGAGGCGGCGCAGGCCTGCGGCCTGTTCTACGAAGGGGGATGCCGCGGACGGGTCTTCCGGGGCGATGACGTAGGCCGCGGTGGCGCCGTGCAGGAACGGCTTCCAGGTCGACGGGTCGTTCCAGTCGAAGCCGGTCGCGCGGGAGGCCTTGCGCACCACCGAACCGGCGGCTTCGAGGGTGTTGACGACGCGGCGGCCCGTCTTGCCGGTGGCGCCCAGTACGAGGATCTCTTGTGTCATGCACCCAAGCCAACCGGCGAGCGGGGCTCGAGCACATGGGTGAGAGTTCATCGATGATGTTCGATCGTTCGGGCCGTATCGTGAGGGGTATGGAGCCGTTCGACGAACTGTTGCGCGGGGTGCGCGCGGATGGTGCCGGGGTGAGCCGGACCGAGATCGACGGAACGCGGGTGTTGCCCGGGCTCACGTTGTACGCGGTGGCGTCGGGTGAGATCAGCGTGCGCGGGGAGGTCGCCAGGGCCGGGGACATCCTGGTGGTGCAGGAGTCCGTTGCGGCGCGAGGGCGTGCTTCGGTGGTGAGCGGGACGTACGCGATCACCGGAGCGGTGGCTCGCCGGCTCACGGCGGTGTTGCCGGACGCGTTGGTGGCACCGGGCACCGAGGAGTGCGCGGCCTTCTACGCCGGCGTCGGCACGGACGGGCCGAGCGTCATCGCGGATCGGTTGCTGGACTGGTTGATGGTGTGCGCGCTCAAGGAGTGGTTCGACCGCGAGCACGGTGACGGGTGGCTGGGCGCTCAGGCGGACGCCGTGGTGGGGCCGGTCCTGAAAGCCATGCACGCACAGCCTGAACGCGCCTGGACGCTCGCCTTGCTGGCCAAGGAGGCCGGGGTGGCGCGGACGACGCTGGCGAGCAGGTTCGCCAAGCTGGTCGGGGTGCCGCCGTTGACGTACCTGACGGAGTGGCGGATGGCGGTGGCGGCCGATCTGCTGGCCGAGTCGTCGGCGACGGTGGCTTCGGTGGCGCGCCGGGTCGGGTACGCGGACGCGTTCGGGTTCAGCGTCGCGTTCAAGCGCGTGCACGGGTTCAGCCCGAGCGAGTGCCGCAGCCGGTGCGCCGCGAGCGCGTGACGTCCAGGCAGCAGCGGACGAAGTCGGCGGTCGCGTCGCCGGCGTTCGGCAGCCACGCCACGGCCACGTCGCTGGGACTCACGCCGGTCACGGGCACGTAGACGATGTCCGGCCGGGAGTAGAAGTGGGGCGTGGACGCCGGAACCAGGGCGACGCCGTAGCCGGAGGCGATCGCGCCCAGGAACTCGTCGGGGTGTTCGGTCACGGCTCCGACGCGTACCTCGCGACCGTCCCTTTCGGACAGCGCCAGCCAGTGCTCGCGCCAGTTCCCCTTCAGCGCGGGGGCGACGATGACCGGGTCGTCCCACAGCTCGCGGAACTCGATCGACGAACGGCCTGCCAGCGGGTGAACGGAAGGCATTGCCACACAACGGGGTTCACTGAACAACGTCCGCACGCCGAAGGTCTCCTCGCCCGGGAACGGCAATCGCAGCAACGCGACGGGCACCTCCGCCCCGGCGAGGCCCGCCGTCGGATCCGACCACGGTGCCTGCCGCAGGTCGACGCGCCAGCCCGGCCGGACCCTGCCGAACGCCGTGACGATCGCCTGCGTCGCGTCGTTCGCCGCGCTGGCCAGGAACCCGACCCGCAGCACACGGGCGGCGCTGCGGGTCTCGCTCACCGCGGCGTCCCAGCCCGCGAGCACCGGCGGCACGCGCGCGGCGAGGGCGTGGCCCGCCTCGGTCAGCCTCATCCCGGTGCTGGACCGCGTGAACAGCCGTACGCCCAGCTGCGACTCCAGGTGTTTGAGTTGTTTTGTCAGCGATGGTTGCGACACGAAGAGCCGGTGCGCAGCGCGCGTGAGGTTGCCCTCCTCGGCGATGGCGGCGAAATATCTCAGCAGCCTCGTGTCCACGTCCATGCCGTCAGGCTATGGAGCCGGACATCAACCACAAGTGAGAGGTCACGGATACGGCCACCCGTTCGGCGTGCACACCTTCCCGTCCTGCGGGATGACCGCGCCCTGGGGCACGCCACCGGTGATGCGGACGATCTCGTCATTGGCCACGCTGAACGACTGCTGCATCATCACCGGCGCCGGACCACCGGCCACCTCGCACGGGCGGTGGCCCTGCCCGAACGCGTGCCCCACCTCGTGGTTGACCATGTACGTCCGGTACGAGGTCAGGTCCGGCAGGAACGCGACGGCGCCGCGGATCCAGCGGGCGGCGCTCAAGAACACGAAGTTGCCGTCACGGCACGAGACGTCGACCGGGATCTCGAACCCGCAGACGTTGCGCGCGGTCTGCTGCGACGTCAGCCGCACACGCACCGATGCGGCTCCGGACACGCGCTGCACCGAACGTGCGCCACGGGCTGTCCAGCCGCGCGGGTCGGCGAGCGTGGCGTCCACGAAAGCCGCGAACGCCTGCTCGTCGACGGTGATGCCGTCCTCGACCTCGACGGCGTAGGTGCGCACCGGTCCCGTGCCGACGATCGGGCCGTTTCCCGGCACGACGTGGAACGTGCCGGCGCCCGCCACCGGGAACTCCGGGCCGTCGGGCAGGTCCGAACTGGACGCGTACACGCGAGGCGGCGTCGATGTCACGGGCGCGGACGGGGCCGGCGACGAAGGCGTGGTGCTCGCGACAGTCGTCGGAGCCGCCGCCGGGGCCGTTTCGCCTGCCAGCTGAGCCGTCGTCAGCAGGAGTGCCGTCAGACCGACGGCCCCCAGGGCCAGGTGCACCTTCATGACCGCAACGCTCGCCGGAACTGATGAAGAACCTGTTTACGTCCCGCTTGACTGTCGTGAAGGACTGCATACTTCGAACTGTGTGCGCCCACATTCTCGTCGCCGAGGACAACGTTCACCAGGCTGAACTCGTCCGCCGGTACCTGGAGCACGACGGGCATTCCGTGGTCGTCGTGCACGACGGACGGGCGGCGATCGACGAGACCCGGCGCCGCAACCCCGACCTGCTGGTCCTCGACGTGATGATGCCGCTGGTCGACGGCATCGACGTGATGCGCGCCATCCGGTCCGAGTCGGACGTGCCGATCGTGCTGCTCACCGCGCGGTCCACTGAGGACGACGTGCTGCTCGGGTTCGACCTGGGCGCCGACGACTACATCACCAAACCGTTCCGGCCACGGCAGATGGTCGCGCGGGTGCGGACGATCCTGCGCCGCACCGGCCGTGCGCGCGAGACGAATGCGACGGTGCTGAAGGTCGGCGATCTGACCGTCGACCCGATCCGGCATGAAGTGCGCATCAAGGACGAGTTGGTGAGCCTCACGCCCGCCGAGTTCCGCCTGCTGGCCAAGATGGCCGCGCAGCCACAACGGGTGTTCACGCGCGAACAACTGCTGGAAGACGGGTTCATCACCGCACGCACGGTTGACGTGCACATGATGAAACTGCGCCGCAAGATCGAGCAGGACTCCCGCCGTCCGGAACGACTCCTCACCGTCTACGGCATCGGATACAAGCTCGTTTGACTTCCTCTTCCTCGTGAACGAGGGAGAGTCCTACGGCTCGCGCTGCAGGGTTTTCTGCTTCGTCGCCGACTGCCCGCCCGGAGGGTTCCGTTGAGGTCTTACATCGGCTCCACAGACCGACGCCGCCAGCCCGGCGGCCAGGATGTTTCGCGCCGCGTTCACGTCCCGGTCATGGGTCGTGCCGCAGCCACAGGTCCACGTGCGCACACGCAACGGCATCGCCGCTGCGCGTGCGCCGCAGACCGAGCACAGCTTGGACGACGGGAACCAGCGATCAACGAGGATCACGTCCCGCCCGTACCAGCTCGCTTTGTACTGCAGCTGTTGCCGGAACTGCCACCAGCCCGCGTCGTTGATCGCGCGGGCCAGGCGATGGTTGCCGGTCATGTTCGACACGGCCAGATCCTCGATCACGAGCGTTTGAGTGTCACGCACGAGCCGAGTAGTGGCCTTGTGCAGGAAATCGGATCGCCGATCGGCGATCCGAGCGTGGATACGGGCGACCTTGACGCGGGCCCTGTCCCGGTTGCCGCTGCCCTTCTGCTTGCGGCACAACGCCCGCTGGGCCCTGGCCAACGCCGTGCGATCCCGCCGCTCGTGCCGGGGGTTACCGATCTTCTCCCCGGTCGAAAGAACCAGCAGGTGGTCGAGACCGACATCGATGCCCACCACCGCATCTGCGGCAGGCAAAGGCCGCACACCGGGATCCTCGCACAGCAGGGACACGAACCATCGCCCAGCCGAGTCCCGCGACACCGTCACCGTCGACGGCACCACGTCCTCAGGCAGCGGCCGGGACCAGCGGATGTCCAGCGGCTCGGCCATCTTGGCCAGCGTCAACGCACCGTCACGCCAGCGGAACGCCGAACGCGTGTACTCCGCGCTGGCGCGCGACTTCTTCCGCGACTTGAACCGCGGAAACCGCGCACGCCTGGCGAAGAAGTTCGTGAACCCAGCCTGCAGATGCCGCAACGCCTGCTGCAACGGCACCGCCGACACCTCGGCCAGAAACGCCAGCTCGTCGGTGCGCTTCCACACGGTCAGCAACGCCGACGTGGCCTCGTAGCCAACCCGCTCCGCACGCAGCGTCCACGCCTCCGCGCGGGCCTGCAATGCCAAGTTGTAGACCTTGCGGACACACCCGAACGTGCGCGACAACTCCGCCGCCTGCGCCTCACTCGGATAGAAGCGGTACCGAAACGCCCGCTTCACCAGACCGTTCACAGTTCACAGATTATCTTGCCGCTGTGCCCTGTACGACATGGGTCGTGGACACCGCACGCCCCGGCAGCGACACGGCTGTTCCCGCTCTGCTCCGCAAAGGTCCAATCCCTCGTCCTGAACGACGAGGTCTCCTCGGAGGACTTCAGATGAAAAGCCTCCTCGTCCGGTTCTTCCTGTTCTCCCTGGTGATCGCGGCCTGCTCGATCGCCGTCACGGCGTGGCTCGCGTCGCAGGCGACGACGGGCGCGATCCGGCAGGAGCAGGGCGAGGCGCTCACCACGGACGCCCAGATCTACGACGAACTGCTGAAGTACGCGGCCACGCACAAGGACTGGAGCCAGGCGAAGTCCGTGGTGGACGGGCTCGCGGGGACGTACGACCGCCGCATCGCGCTGACGGACCAGACCGGGAAGAAGCTGTTCGACACGGGCACCGGGAACGCGCCGCCGCTGCCCGTCACACCCAAGGCGCTGATCGACCCGTTGAACGTCAACGGAAAGCCCGACCCTCGCGCGGTCGGGCCGTTCAAGCTCACCGACGACGAGAGCCGCAAGCTGCGCTCCTACTCCGATCAGCTCGTCGGCTGCAACGACAGGATCGAGATCGAGTACGCCCCGAACGGCAGGCCCCGGGTCAAGGGCCTGGATCCCGGCCGGTCCTCGGTGTGGGAGTCGTGCCCGGCCGGCGACTTCCTCTACACGATGACGACGACCGAGAAGGCTGCCTACGAGGAGCTGCAGCCGTACTTCACGGACTGCCTGAAAACGCTGCCGGGCAACGACCTGCTACCGCCCAAGGCCGCCGGGCGGGTCACGCTCGACTGGGACTACCTGGTGACCGCCGACGCGTCTCCCGACGTGGTGCAGTGCATGGACACCGCCCGCCACGAGATGCTGAAGGCGTACGTGGCCGGACCGGCACAGCTCTTCATCACGTCGCCGACCGGGTCCGAGCCGCAGTCGATCGACCTGTCGACGACCGGCGCCACCCGGATCACCCTGGTGGCGCTGGGGATCCTCGCGATCGCGGGCTTCGCGTCGTGGGTCACCGCCACCCAGCTCGTGCGACCGATCCGCGCACTCACCGCCGCGACCAAGCGCACCGCCGAAGGGGACCGGACGGCACGGGTCGACGGTGGCGCGGGCGAGATCGGTGAGCTGGCCAAGTCGTTCAACGCCATGTCCGAGAAGCTCGCCGAGACCGAACGGCAACGCCAGGCCATGGTCAGCGACGTCGCGCACGAGCTGCGCACGCCACTGGGCAACATCACCGGCTGGCTGGAGGCGACGCAGGACGGGCTGGCCGAACCGGACCCGCACCTGATCGGCATGCTGCTGGAGGAATCCCTTCTGCTGCAACGACTCGTGGACGACCTGCACGACCTCGCGCAGGCCGACGCGGGCACGCTGCGGTTGCACCCCGAGCCGATCGCGCTCGACGACGTCGTGGAGCAGGTCGTCAACGCGCAGCAGAACCGCGAGATCCTGCTGCGCGCCGAGACCACGCCGGTGCACCTCAGCGCGGACCCGGTGCGGCTGCGGCAGGCGCTCGGCAACCTCGTCGCGAACGCCGTGCGCTACACCCCGCCGGGCGGCGAGGTCGTGGTGAAGCTGTTCCAGTGGCAGGACAGGGCGATCCTCGAGGTCACGGACACCGGTACCGGCATCGCGCCGCAGGACGTGCCGCACGTGTTCGACCGGTTCTGGCGGGCGGACAAGTCCCGCAGCCGCCGCACGGGTGGCAGCGGGCTAGGGCTCGCGATCACCCGGCACCTGGTGGAGGCCCACGGCGGCACAGTGTCGGTGACGAGCACGCTCGACGAGGGCTCGACGTTCCGGATCAGCCTGCCTTCGGCATGAGGCCGAGCAGGTCGACGTTGATCATCGCGCCGGCCTGGGCACCCTGTGCGGCGGCGACGATCACGATGGCCGTCGGGTCCGTGACGTTGCCCGCCGCGTAGACACCGGGCACGCTCGTGCGTCCCTTGTCGTCCGTGCGCACGAACTGGCCTGCCATCGTCTCCGCGGTTTCGGCACCCAACGCCAGCAGGAACTCGTCGCGCGGTTTGACCGGTGCGGAGTACACGAGTGCGTCGGCCGGCACCCGCCTGCCCTCGGAGATCACCGCGACCAGCCGGTCGTCCTCGACCTCGACGGCGTCGACCGACGGGACGTGCGTGACGTCGTCGGACCACTGCCGGACCAGCGCGACCTTCATCTCCTCGCCGAACACCACGAGCTTCTGGTCGCGGACCTCGTAACCGTGGCAGTACGGGCAGCCGAAGACGTCCCGGCCCCAGCGTTCACGCAGCTTGTCCGGCACCTCGTCGACCAGGCCGGTCGCGAACAGCAAGCGCTGGGCGTGCACCGTGCGTCCGGCGAGCTCGACCGCGAACCCGTCGTCGAGCCTGGTCACGCCGCGAACCTCGTCGTTGACGATCTCTCCGCCGTAGCCCTCGACCTCGGCTCGTCCGTGCTTGAGGAGCTCCAACGGCGAAAGGCCGTCGCGAGAGAGGTAGTTGTGCATGTGCGCGGCCGGGGCGTTGCGCGGCTCGGCACCATCGACCACGAGCACGCTGCGGCGCGCCCTGGTCAGCATCAGGGCAGCGCTCAGTCCGGCCGCTCCCCCACCAATGATCACCACTTCGTACGTCATGGTTCGAGAGTGCGGTCGACAGTCCAGTTTTGGCAAAGTAAGTTGCCATTATGGCAACAACCGTGGGGCAACGGCTCGCCGCGCTGAGGGCCGAACACGATCTGACGCTGGCGTCGCTGTCCGAGATGACGGGCATCTCGAAGTCGACGCTGTCCCGCCTCGAGACCGACCAGCGCAAGCCGACGCTGGAACTGCTGCTGCCGTTGTCGCGGACGTACCAGGTGACGCTGGACGACCTGGTGGGCGCGCCCGAGGTGGGTGATCCGCGCGTGCAGATGAAACCGCGCGAGCTCGACCACGGCCGCGTCGGCATCCCGCTGACCAGGTCGATCGGGCCGCTGCAGGCGTGGAAGATGATCCTGTCCGACGCCGATCTGCACGAACCGCGCGTGCACGAGGGCTACGAGTGGTTCTACGTGCTGAGCGGACGGATCCGACTGCGGATCGGCGACAAGGAAGTGGTGCTGCGGGCGGGCGAGGTCGCGGAGTTCGACTGCCGCCAGCCGCACGCGCTGTGCAGCGCCGACGGCCGGCCCGCCGAGATCCTCAGCCTGTTCGGCAAGCAGGGCGAACGCATCCACACCCGCGCGGCGCCGCCGGACAGGTCATAGTGGAGGCATGTGCCGAAACATCCGGGTGCTCCACAACTTCGAACCGCCCGCCACGTCCGACGAGGTGCAGGCCGCCGCTCTGCAGTACGTGCGGAAGGTCGGCGGGGCGGCGAAACCGTCCGCGGCGAACCAGGCCGCGTACGACAAGGCGGTCGCGGCCGTCGCGGCGGCGACGCAGGAACTGCTCGACGCGCTGGTGACCACCGCGCCGCCCAAGGACCGCGAGGTCGAGGCGGCGAAGGCGAAGGCACGCTCCGCGGAGCGGTACGGGAGTTAGTGGTGTGACCCGGAACGTTGCCGGGGGAATTCGCGGTCAGACGGGTGCGTCGTGGTGTCCTGCTGAGCGTGGATTACCTCGCCGACGTTCCGGGTCGCACCACTAGCTCTGGACGCGGGTGTCGAGGTACATGCAGATCAGCTTGGCCGCGATGCCCGCGGAGCCGACGATGAAGGCCTGATCGGGCCCGAGTGTCACGGCGATGGCCCACAGCAGCAGCGCGATCAGCACGAGGATGACCGTCACCTGCACCGCGTGCGGCCAGTGGCCGGGATGGACCGGCCACCTGTCCAGCTGCCGCGGCTGCGGAACCTCCACGTCACCCGCTCTATCGGGTGAACGCTCCGCCTTGACCGACATCGTGCTCCCTCGCCGTGATTGCTCCTGACGAACTCCATTCTCCTGAGTTGATCTTCTACGGAGTGTTACTCCCGCTGGTCTTGCGGTGAGCGTTCGGTGAGCGTCGGCGAACGGCAGACGAACGGTCATCCGTGCGATCGGTTGCCGGGCCGTCACCGTCCGTTTACCGATTGCGATCTAGATCGCAACTCTGCGTGTCACCCACTCAGGTGACCGTTCGACGCAAAGTGACGGTTACGCCGTTCGGCGTAGCGCCGTTTTTGTCAGACCCCTTCGATAACGTCAGGTGAAGCTCGCGGTACGAGGGGAGAAAACGTTGCCGGACAACAACGTCAGCGTCACCGCACTGTCGTTCACCGAGTACGTCATGAGCGGTCAGCGTGGACGCATCAACATCGTGTCGGAACAGCGGGGGATGTACCTGGCCGCCGACACGCGGGTCTGCGGGTTCTACAACCCGATCCGCGACGCCATGCGACGAGCGGTCAGCTCGACCGAACCCGAGATCGAGCTCAAGAAGGCGATCATGAACGCCAACCGCACGGGGCAGCCGCGGGCGTTCGAGGAGATCGCCGACGGCTTCCTGCCCTGGCTGGCGTCGTTCAAGGCCACGGGGGTGCCGGTGGAGGGGGCCACCTACCGCGCCGGCGAGCTGACCTTGAAGGTGCGGCCGCACCTGGGGCTGCGCAAGAAGGACGGCACGACGTACGCGGTGCTCGTGCACACCAAGGAGGCGCCGCTGACCAGGGAGGCGGCGAACGTCGGATTGCGGATCCTGCAGCACACGGTGGCGGACACGCTGCCCGGCGCGGTCCCGATGGTGCTCGACGCGCGGCGCGGCAAGGCGTACCAGATGCCCGCGCGCACGAACCTCGGGAAGCTCGACGTGCTGATCGCCGCCGAGGCGATGGGGTACGTGACGCACTGGAAGCTGTCCGGCCTGTTCGAGTCCGTCCAGGTCGGGTAGGGGAAGGGACGACGCGGCCCGCCTGGGGGGTCGGGCCGTGTCGTCGGCACCGGACGAGGGGGAATGTTGTCGCGGAGCGCGGACCTTCTGGCATTGCTGAAGTGGGAGCGGAGGCAGGAGCCGGAGCTGTCCTGGGCCGAGGCCGAGGAGTACGTGGGGTTCGCGTTCCCGCGCGACTACAAGGAACTGATGTCCGCGGTCGGCAACGGCGTCTTCGACCACGTCGTCGAGGTCACTTCACCGGTCGCCGACGAGGAGTCGCTCAACAGCTACATGAGCGACGCGTACGACGCTCCGGACGGCCTCGTCCCGTGGGGCCGGGCCGACCGCGGCTGCCTCTTGTTCTGGCGTGCCGAAGGTCCGCCCGACGAGTGGACGATCACGTTCGGAGACGCGGACTTCCGTGCGTGGGAGAGCTACGACGGGCCGATGAGCGCGTTCCTGTTCGACCTGCTCACCGGCGCGATCCGCAGCGAGCTCATCGAGTTCACGCCGACCCCCGATCCCGGGTTCTGGCCTAACAGGTTTTGAGCAGGACGCCGAGCGCGTCGTGCTCGGCCTGGTCCACGGTCAGCTTGTAGGTGATCTTCACCGCGATCCAGTGCTGCGCGTACGTGCACCCGTACGCCGCTACCGGCGGCTTCCACTTCGCCGGGTCCTGGTCGCCCTTGGAGCGGTTGGACTTCGCTGTGACCGCGAGCAGCTGGATGCCGCCGAGGTCGTTGGCGAACGCCTTGCGCTCGTCGTCGGTCCACTTGTCGGCACCGGAACGCCAGGCTTCGGCGAGCGGCACGGTGTGGTCGATGTCGACCTCACCGGCTTCCTTGATCACCACGCCGTCGTAGACGCTGTTCCAGGTGCCGGAGACCGCCTTGCAGTCCTTGTCGGTCTTCACGTCGGCGCCCTGCTTCTGCAGGACGATCTCCCTGGTGTCGCAGGAGTTCCCCTGCGAGGCCCAGTGCGGGAAGCGGTCGCGGCTGTAGCCGGCCATCTTGCCCTCGGGCGCGATCTTCAACGCGCCGAGATCGGACGAACCAGCCGGAGCGGACCCGGTGGGCACGGGCGTGGTGGGCGGATTCTCCTGCGATGACTGGAGATTCGTGAGGTACCAACCCACTGCCACCAGCAGCACGAAGACCACCAGTGACGTCACCGCCGCGCGATTCATGCGCCAATGATCGACCATGCTGATCACGGACCGGTCACCCGGCCCGCGATCAGCGTGTCGGGACTACGGACGCGAGGTCAGGTAGCCGCCCATGTGCTTGAAGTACTCGTGCGCCTTGAGCTCGGTGCCATCAGCGGTGCGAACCTTCTTGACCAGCAACGCCTTGCTGGTGCCGCGCCGAGCCTCGGAGCCCGCGACGATCGTCACGCCGTCGCCCTCGCGGTAGAAGATCCGGCCGGGGGTGCCGCCGTAGACCTCGGCGGAGACGTCCGCCTCGATGATCTCCAGGCGCTGGCCGCGGTGGAAGCAGAACGCGCTCGGGTAGGGCGCGCACTGGGCCCGCACCAGGCGATCCAGCTCCTCTGCGGTCCACGTGAAGTCGATGCGCAGGTCTTCCTCGGCGCGCTTGTGGAAGAACGAGGCCTGCGAACGGTCCTGCTTCTGGAAGTCCGTGCGGCCGGACGCGATCTCGGCGAGGCCGTCGACGGTGATCGGGCCGAACAGTTCCAGGGTCTTCTCGAACAGCACCGCCGTCGTGTCGCGCGGGCCGACCGCGACCGAGCGCTGCAGCACGATGTCGCCGGCGTCGAGCGTGTCGTCCATCATGTGCGCCGTCACGCCGACTTCCTTCTCGTCGTTGAGAAGCGCCCAGATCAACGGCGAGAAGCCCGCGTACTTCGGCAGCAACGAGTCGTGCACGTTCAACGTGCCGTGCTGGGGCAGCGCGAAGACCTGCGGCGGGATCCAGGTCCGCCAGTTGCAGGCGACGATCACGTCGGGCTCGGCTGCCTTGAGCGCGTCGAGCAGTTCCTGGTCCTCCGGGCGTTCGCGGACGAGGACGTCGACGCCGTTCTCACGGGCCAGGTCCTCGACCGAATCGCTCCAGACCTTCTCGTACACGCCTTCACCCTTGGGATGGGTCACCACCAGGACGACCTCGTGCTCGGACGCCAAAAGTGCCTGCAGGGTGCGATGACCCCAGGTCTGGAACCCGAACATGACGACCCTCATGGGTGGTGTCCTCCTCCACTGCGATGCGATACGGTCAGGCTAACCTAACTGACGGCTTGCGCAGCAAGCTTAGGCTTCCCTAAGTTAGGTGCTCATGCATCCGATCTACGACATCGTCGGCATCGGGTTCGGTCCCTCGAACCTGGCGCTCGCCATCGCTCTCACCGAGCACAACGAGCAGGCGGAAACCCCTGTCACGGCGGTGTTCCTGGAACGCCAGCAGGCGTTCGGCTGGCATCGGGGCATGCTCCTGGACGACGCCACCATGCAGGTGTCGTTCCTCAAGGACCTGGTCACCATGCGGAACCCGACCAGCCGCTTCACGTTCCTGTGCTATCTCCAGGACCGCGGCCGGTTGATCGACTTCGTCAACCACAAGAACCTGTTCCCGTTGCGCGTCGAGTTCCACGACTACTTCGAGTGGGCTGCCGCCCAGGTCGACGACGTGGTGTCCTACGGCACCGAAGCCGTTGGCGTGGAAGCGATCCAGGACGACCTGTTCGAGGTGACGACGGCCACGGGTGACGTGTACCACGCCCGCAACCTCGTCTTCGCCACCGGACTGCGCCCGACCGTGCCCGAGGGCGTCACGCTGTCGGACCGCGTGTGGCACAACAGCGAGTTCCTGCACCGCGTCGGCGAACTGACCGACCCGAAGCGCTGCGTCGTCGTGGGCGCCGGGCAGAGTGCCGCGGAGGCCGTGGCGTACCTGCACCGCGAGTTCCCCGGCGCCGAGGTGTGCTCGGTGTTCTCCCGCTACGGCTACTCCCCCGCGGACGACAGCTCGTTCGCGAACCGGATCTTCGACCCCGAGGCCGTCGACCACTACTTCGACGCCCCGGACGCGGTGAAGCAGCGGTTGATGGACTACCACCGCAACACCAACTACTCCGTGGTCGACGTCGACCTGATCGCGCAGCTCTACCGCACCGAGTACCAGGAGAAGGTGCTCGGCACCGAACGCCTGAAGATGATGAAGATGACCCGGCTCGTCGCCGTCGAGGAGTCCGCCGACGGCGCGCGTGCGGTGGTCCAGTCGCTCGTGACCGGTGAGCAGGAGTTCCTCGACGCGGACGTCGTGCTGCTCGCGACCGGGTACGACGAGGCCGCGCCGATGCTCGGTTCGCTGGAGGAGACCTGCCGGCGAGACGAGTCGTCTCGTCTCGTCGTGGGCCGCGACTACCGCGTGCAGACGTCGTTGCGCGGCGGCATCTACCTGCAGGGTGGCACCGAGCACTCGCACGGCATCACGTCGTCGTTGCTGTCCAACGTCGCGGTGCGCTCGGGTGAGATCCTGGCGTCCGTGCTGACGAACACTCCCGTGCCGGTCCTCGCGACCGCGTGAAACTCGATCTCAAGCTGACGGGCTGCCGGGCCCTCACGATGGACCCGGCACGCCCCGCCGCGCACACGATCGGCATCTGGCAGGGCCGCATCGCCGGGCTGGACGAGCAGGTCCAGGACCTCCCCGCCACCGAAACGATCGACCTCAGCGACGCCACCGTCCTGCCCGGTTTCATCGACGCCCACACGCACCTCGCGTGGAACGGCCGCCGCACGATCGACATCACCGGCCTGACCACGGTCGCCCACGTCCTCGACCGCCTGACGAACGCCCCGGGCACGGGCTGGATCGAGGCGTCCGGGTACGACCGCCGGATCATGGACCGCCCGCTCACCGCCCTCGACCTCGACCGGATCAGCGGCGACAGGCCCGTCTACGTCGCCGACCTGTCCGGCCACGCCTGCGTCGTGAACTCCCGGGTTCTCGAGCGACTTCCGGAGATCGAGAGCGACGGCTGGCTGACCGAGAACGAGCAGCTGGCCGCCCGCACGTTGCGACTGCCCTACTCACTCGACGAGATCACCGCCGAACTGCACGAGAGCGCACGGCAGGTGCTGTCCGAGGGCATCACGATGTGCGCGGAGGCGGGCATCGGCGCGGGCCTGATCGCCAGCAGCCCGCTCGAAGCCGCCGCGTACCAGCGCGCGAAGCTGCCGATCCGCGTGCAGCTCATGGTGTCCGCGCACGTCCTGCACGACGTGGCCGCCGCACCGTCCGACGGAATCCCACGCGCGATCGACCTGGGCCTGCACACCGGTTTCGGCGACGACATGCTGTCGTTGGGCGCCATGAAGCTGTGGACCGACGGCGGCATGATGGCGCGCACGGCCGCGTTGTCCGAGCCCTACCGAGGCACGAACGGCTCGGGTCAGCTCGCCGAGTCCGAGGAGCTCATGCGGGCCGCGATCCTCGACGGTCACCACGCCGGCTGGCAGCTCGCGATCCACGCGATCGGCGACCGAGCCATCGACTTCACCTTGGACGCGGTCCAAGAAGCACAACAGCAACGCTCACGCCCGAACGCCCGCCACCGCATCGAGCACTGCGGCCTCGTCCGCCCGGACCAGCTCGCCAGGATCGCGGCCCTCGACATGATCCCGGTCATCCAGCCGACGTTCCTGCACGCCTACGGCGACGACTACAGCGAGATCATGGGCTCCGAACGGGCACCGTGGATGTACCGCGGCCGTTCGTTCCTCGACCACGGCATCACCGTCGCGGGCAGCTCGGATCGCCCGGTCGCGGACGGAGCCCCGTTGCGCGCCATCGAGTTCATGGTGCGCAGAAGGTCGTCCAGCGGCAGGCCGGTCGGCCCGGACGAGGCGATCACCGTCGAGGAGGCGATCCGCGCGTACACGCTCGGCGGTGCCTACGCGTGCCGCAAGGAGCACGCGCTGGGCAGCCTCACGCCGGGCAAGCTCGCGGACCTCGTGGTGCTCGGCGAGGACCCGCGCACGAGTGGTGCGATCGCGGACATCCCCGTGCTCGCCACGATGGTCGGCGGCGCCTTCAGCTTTCAGCGATCTTCTTGATGGCGGCCAGCCGCTGGTCCCACTGGGAGGCGAGCGACGCCATCCAGGTGGCGGTGACGTCGAGCGCGCCGGACCGGACCGAGAAGTTGTTCTCCCGGCCGACGCGCTCGGACGCCACCAGCTCGGCCTTCTCCAGCACGCCCAGGTGCTTCACGATGGCCTGCCTGCTCACCGGCAACTCGGCGGCGAGCGCCGACGCCGACACAGCACCCTTCGCCGCGACCAGGTCGAGGATCCGCCGGCGCATGGGATCGGCGAGCGCGGCCAAGACGTCGTCGACCTGACTCACTCGCGCACCCTTCTGCAACCGGACGGTTGCAGAACAGGCTACTGCAGGTGGAAGGTCGCGGCCAACGTCGTCAGGCGGTCGGTGATGTCGGCGTGGACATTGGTGCGGCGCACCCAGTTCTGGCTGCCGGACGACGCGGACGGCGGCGTGCCGAGCGGCGCGACCGCGTCCGTGACCCCGTACTCCAGCCGGTACGCGAGCACCGCGATCGCCGACTCGAGCCAGAACGACGGGTCCGGCGTCGGAATCTCGCCGAGCCCGACCCGGAACCACACGGGCATCCGCGCGTACTGCGCGAGCGCCTCGGAGATGCGCCGCGCGGCCGCGTCCTTGATCTCGCCACGAGCCTTGTCCCCGGCGAGCACGGCCTCGGTGCGCCACTCCTCCCCGAGGGCGTCCTCGTCGGCCTCCAGCCGCTCGGCGGCCCGTTGCGCGCTCGCCTCGTTCGCGTTGATCAGCCACTCCATCTGGCGCACCTCGTGCGACAACGCGTCCCGCTCGAACCGGGGCACCCGCCCACCGTCCAGTTTGGACCGGGCGTCGTCCCGCCGCGCCTTGAGCCCGTCGAACTCGAGCACCTCCTGCCGGAGATCGACCCGAGCGGGATCCGCGAGGATCTCCTGCTCGGCGTCCCACCCCTTGCGCAGCGCCTCGACCAGCGGCTCGACGTCACCGGACACGGCGTCGAGGTCGGCCAGCGGCCCGTCCCCCGCACCGGCCAACCGCCGCTCCAGCACAGTCAGCCGGGCCGTGACGCGCTCGAGCTCGGCCGAGAGCTGGCCGACGTGACTGATCAACGTGGCGACCTGCGGCTCGACCACGTCGAGTCGTTCCTTCTCCGTGGGCACGCGACCAGCGAACCGGACACCACAGACCCAGAAAAGCGGGTACCCGTCGATTACACGCATTAGAGGCGTGGTTCCGCCCGGCCGTGGCACCACCCTCACGCACCGTCACAACACTGGGTGAACCCGGACAAAACGAGGTATTAATAGAAAATGGCGACCTCCGTTACTGAGACCGAACGCAAGTACGAGGCACCATCGGACGCGAGTCTGCCGGACCTCACAGAGATCACCGGCGTGGCGACCGGCCCGGAAGAGTTCGACCTCGAAGCCACCTACTTCGACACGAGCGACTACCGCCTGGCCCGCGCGGGCGTGACCCTGCGCAGGCGCACCGGCGGCTCCGACGAGGGCTGGCACCTCAAACTCCCAGCAGGCGAAGACTCGAGGCAAGAACTCCGAGTCCCCCTGGGCAAGGCAGTCAAGAAGCCCCCGAAGGACCTCTCCACCCTCGTCCGCGCCCACACCAGGGGCCACACCCTGACCCCGGTGGCAGAAATCCGCACCAACCGCCGCCGCTGGCAACTGAGCAACGGCACCGGCGAAATGCTCGCCGAGGTGGTCGACGACGTCGTCACCGCCCAAACCATGGGCTCCTCGACCACCACCACGAGCTGGCGCGAGATCGAGGTAGAACTGGGCGAAGGCGGCGACCGCGACCTCCTCGACACCGTAGAACGCCACCTGGGCGACGCAGGCATAGTCCCGTCGTCCTCAAAGTCCAAGCTCTCCCAGGTGATCGGCGTGAAACGAGACGCGGGCCCGACCCTGGGCAAGAAACCAACGGCAGGCGACGTCCTGCTCGCCTACCTCTACGACCAGCGAGCAGCACTCCAGAACCAGGACCCCAGAGTCCGCCGCAACGAGGACGACGCAGTCCACCAGATGCGAGTGGCCACCCGCCGCATGCGCTCGGCTCTCCAAGCATTCGGCAAGATCATCGACCGGGACAAGACCCGAGCCCTCACGGACGAACTGAAGTGGCTCGCCTCAGTCCTGGGCACCTCACGCGACCTGGAAGTACTCCGCGAACGCTTCGAAACCGCCCTGCACGCCCTCCCACCAGAACTGGCCCTGGGCGACGTGGCAGCCCGCATGACCCGCTACTTCGCCCCATTGGAAGCCAAGGCGCACAACGACTCCGTCGCAGCCCTGGACAGCAAGCGCTACTTCACCCTCCTCAACACCATCGACACCCTCCTCACCGCACCCCCTCTAACGCCTCTGGCGGCAGACAAGGCAAAAGAGGTCCTCCCCAAACTGGTCGAAAAGGCCCGCCACCGCCTGGACGTCCGAGTGCAAGCAGCACTGCAAGCCAACAACAACGACGAGCCCCTGCACGAGGCCCGCAAGGCAGGCAAACGCCTCCGCTACTCGGCAGAGGTGGCAGAACCAGCCCTGGGCAAGCACGCCAAAGCGCTCCGCAAGCGAGCAAAGGACGTCCAAACCCTGCTGGGCGACCACCAGGACTCGGTAGTGGCACGCCCAGTCCTGCTAGAGCTGGGCAGGGGCGACGAGAACGGCTTCACCTTCGGCCTCCTGTACGGCCAAGAGGTAGAGCTGGCACACAAAACAGAGGCAGCCCTCCCCGCCCTGTGGCACAAACTGAGCAAGGAACACCTCTAGCCCCAGGCACGCCCACCCCAACGCGACGCCGCAGGCGAGCCGTACTTACCAAACGGTCCGGGTGGGGTGGCTTCGTCACGAGTCGTGCCATAGCTCTTGCTGCATGCAAGGAGGGGTGTCAACCCGACACGCTTTTCGTCGGGTTGACACCCCTCCTTGCATGTGGCCCGCTCTTGGCTCGACTCGTGACGAAGCCACCCCACCACCGCGCCCCCCAACGCAACGCGCCTCCGCCCAACGCAACAGGCGTGCCATCTACCCACGCACGGCGCAGGCCCCGGCTTTGGATCAGATTGGCGGGGTCTGGGGCGGAGCCCCAGCGCATTGGTCTGGACCTTGACACCACCCAGCACCACTGAAACGGTGAACGAACGCCGCCCCACCCTCGCGCACCCCGGAGGTCAAGGCGTGAAGCCATCCCCACTGCAGGCCGCACTAGCGGCGCTGGTGATCGCCGTATCAGGAGCACTGGTGACCGACACAGCCACCGCAGCCACACCCCTGCAGGAACTGGTCCCTCAACCAGTCCAGGTGAAGTCCCGCCAGACAACCTTCACCCTCACCCCCACCGCCAAGATCCAACTGGCGACGCAGGACGCCCGCAAGCCAGCAGAACTACTGGCCGGCATCCTCCGCAACTCCACCGGCTACAAACTCCCGATCACAAACGAAATCTCAGGCGAAGGCATAGTCCTGACCGCAGGCGCAGACCAGAAAACGGGCCCGGAGGGCTACCAACTCGACGTGACCCCAAAACAGGTGGTCATCCGAGCCAACACACCGGCCGGCCACTTCAACGGCATAGCCACCCTCCGCCAACTCCTCCCGCCAAAAGCCGAGGCCAAAACAAAACAACCGGGCCCGTGGCAAATCCCAGGAGCAAGCATCCTGGACCACCCCAGGTACCACCACAGGGGCGCCATGCTGGACGTCTCCAGGCACTTCTTCACCCCAGCCCAGGTAAAACGCTACATAGACCAACTGGCAGCGTTCAAAATCAACTACTTCCACCTCCACCTGAGCGACGACCAGGGCTGGCGCCTGGAGATCAGCAGTTGGCCAGAGCTGACGAAAATCGGCGGCAGCACTGAAGTAGGTGGCCGAACGGGCAAACTTTTCTACACCCAGTCCGAATACAAGGACATCGTCGCCTACGCCCAGTCCAGGGGCATAACGACGATCCCGGAGTTCGACATGCCGGGCCACACCAACGCCGCCCAAGCCAGCTACGCCGAACTGAACTGCGACAACAAGAAGCGCCCCCTCTACACAGGCACCGAGGTCGGCTTCAGCTCGCTCTGCATCAACAAGGACATCACCTACAAGTTCGTGGAAGACGTCATCAAAGAGGTCTCAGCGATCACCCCGGGCCCGTACTTCCACATCGGTGGCGACGAGGCCCTGAGCACCCCGGACGCGGACTACACCACGTTCATGACCCGAGTACTCCCACTGGTCAAGAAGTACGGCAAGACCACAGTCGGCTGGCACGAGTACATCAAGACCACCACAGACACGACCACGATCCCGCAGTTCTGGGGCACCACCACAACAGACGCGAACGTGGCAGCGGCAGCCAAGCGGGGCAACAAGATCCTCATGTCCCCGGCGAACAAGATCTACCTGGACATGAAGTACAACAAGGACACCAAGCTGGGCCTGGACTGGGCAGGCCTGGTAGAGGTCAAGGACGCCTACAGCTGGAACCCAGGCGCGTACCTCAACGGCGTCACAGAAGCCAACGTCCGAGGCATCGAAGCTCCACTCTGGACAGAGACCATCAAGTCCTCGGCAGACATCGAGTACATGGCCTTCCCGAGGCTCCCGGTAGCAGCAGAACTCGGCTGGTCCCCGGCGAGCACCCACAACTGGGACAGGTTCGCACCACGCCTCGGCGCGCAGGCACCGCGCTGGAAGATCCAGGGCATCAACTTCTACGCGAGCCCGCAGGTGCCCTGGAAGCGCTAGAAGTACCCCTGCCCACGGTCGGAATAACTGACCAGCAGGTGCTTCACCCGCCGGTACTCGGCGAGCACAGCGGTGTTCGCCGGGTACGCGAAGTAGTTGTTGACCCACACCCGCTCGGCGCGCAGGTCCTGGCCGACGTTGTGCGCCAGCGCGACGTCGCGGCACCAGATGCCGGCGCCGAGCTGGGCGACGGCCTCGTTGGCGATCTTCACGGCGTCATCGCGGTCGTCGAACCGGGTCACGGACACAACAGGCCCGAGCACATCCTCCGCGAACACACCAGAACGATGATCGCCCTCGAAGATCGTGGGCTGCACGTAGTGCCCCGAGGCCTCACCACCGAGAACCAGACGCGCGCCCTCGGCCTTGCCCCGCTCCACGTACGCAAGAACTCGATCGCGCTGCGCAAGACTCACGACAGCGCCGACCATCGTGTCCGTGTCGAGCGGGTCGCCCATCCGCAACGCCTGCGTGCGCAGCGTCGCGAGGTGCAGGAGCTCCTCGTAACCGGCGGTCTGGATCAACGCGCGCGACGGAGCCGTGGCGATCTCGCCCTGGTTGGCCGCGAACATCGCGAACCCCTCCAGAGCCTTGTCCAGGAAGCTGTCACGTTGCGCCGTGACGTCGGAGAAGAAGATGTTCGGGCAACGCCCGACCACCGCGGGGTGGTCGTCGGACCCGGTGACGACGTTGACGACGCCGGGCGGCAGCAGGTCGGCGATGACGCCCATCAGGACGTGGATCGAGGCCGGGGTCTGCAGGGCGGGCTCCAGCACCACGGCGTTGCCGGCGGCCAGCGCGGGCGCGAGCACGCGGCAGGCGTTCATCAGCGGGAACGTCCACGAGATGCGCTCGTGCACGACGCCGAGCGGCTGGAACGAGCGGTAGTCGTACGAGTGGCGGCCGAGCTGCTCGACCTCGCCGACCTCGGCGCGGATGACGGCGGCGAACTGGCGGAACAGCTCGATCAGCATCGGGACGTCGGCGACCAGGGCCTCGCGGACCGGCTTGCCGTTGTCCCAGGTCTCGGCGACGGCGAGTTCGGTCGCGTGCTCCTCGATGCGGTCCGCGATCTCGCACAGCACCGTGGCGCGCTCTCGGGGCGTGGTGTTCCCCCACGCGCGTGCGGCGCCGCTGGCCGCGTGCATCGCACGGGCGCGGTCGGCGTCGGTACCGCGGGCGACTTCGGTGAACACGTCGCCGGTCACCGGCGTGATGTTCTCGACGTACTCGCCGGTCACGGGCGACACGTAGTCACCGCCGATGAAGTGGTCGTACCTCGCCCGGTACGCGACCACGCTGCCGGGCTGACCCGGTGCCGCGTACTGCGTCATTCTCGACTCCCTGCCAGAGATGGCCCACCCGTTACCAGAAGTGGGGGAAGTGAGAAAGTAGGCAGCAGAACGTTGCATGCTCGTTGCAAGCCGTGGATGGATCAGTGACCCACGAACCCGGGCAACACGCACTGTTGCTGAGTCGAGTCAGAGATGCCGTGTTGAGTGGTACTCACACGGTTGATTTGCCACGCTCAGTGATTTCCGCGTCGTGGCAACGGTCACTCGCCGCCAACGTCGATCCCGACCTGCACACCGCGCCGACCGTCTTCGCCGCCGACGAGCTTTCCGACCTGCGCGAACGGCATCCGCTGCACCCGACGCTGCCGCTGCTGCGCGAGACCTTGCTGGGCTTCGCGGAGGAGGCCGGGCACATCATGATCGTCGCGGACGCCCAGGGGCACATCCTGTGGTGCGAGGGGTCCAAGCACACCCGTGGCATCGCCGAGGAGGTCGGCCTGGCGGAGGGAACGCTCTGGTCAGAGGGTGCGGCGGGAACGAACGGCATGGGCACCGCGCTGGCGGTGAACTCCCCCGTCACGGTCCACTCGGCCGAGCACCTGGTGCGGACCTACCACCACTGGACGTGCGCGGCGAGTCCCATCCGGGACCCCGACACGGGCACCACGATCGGGGTCGTCGACCTCAGTGGCCCGATCGAGACCGTGCATCCCTCGATGGTGGCACTCGTCTCCGCGTCGGCCCGGCTCGCCGAGTCGGAGATGCTCGCGCGGATGCACGCCCAGGACGAGGAACTGCGGGCGCGCAACATGCGGCACCTGATCGCGTTGCGCGGTGAGCCCGGCGCGCTGCTCAGCCCCACCGGCCGGGTCGTCGCCGTCGAGCCGTACGGGCTGCTCCCCCCGCGCGTCGACGTCTCCACCGACCGCGTCGTGCTGCCGGACGGCCGCGAGGCGGTGCTGGAACCGCTCGCCCACGGCTACCTGCTGCGCATCCCCCGGCAGCGGCACGTCCGGCGCAGCGTGCTGTCGCTGTCGTTCCTGCTGCCCGAACCCAAGGTCGTGCTGGACGGCCGCGAGGTGCCGATCTCGTTGCGGCACGCGGAGATCCTGGCCGCGCTGACGTTGCAGGGCAGGCTCACCGCCGACCAGCTCGCACTGCGCCTCTACGGCGAGCGCGGCAACCCCACGACCGTGCGCGCCGAGTTGCACCGGTTGCGCGCCCAGCTGGGCCCGGACGTGCTCGCGACCAGGCCCTACCGGCTCACCGCCGACGTCGAGACGGACTTCCTGGCGGTGCGGGCCGCCCTCAAGGACGCGGACGTCCCTCTGGCCACGAGCAGGTACCGCGGCTCACTGCTGCGCCGCTCCGAAGCACCGGTCGTGCTGGCCGAACGGGACGAGCTGGCGACGGGCGTGCGCACGGCCGTCCTCTCCCGCGGCGACGCGAACGCGCTGTGGACGTTCACCCAGACCGACTCGGGGGAACACGACGTGGAGGCGATGGAACAGCTGGTCAGGCTGCTTCCGCCGGACGACGTCAGGCTCGCCATCGTCACCGCCAGACTCCGGAGACTCAGTCAGGACGATTGACAAGAGTCTCAAGAACTGAATATCTTCCCAACTAAGAGACTTAGTAAGGGGGAGGTTGTCATGCGCGTACTCATCATCGGAGCGGGGACCGGTGGCCTGTGCCTGGCGCACGGGCTCAAGAAGGCCGGCGTGGACGTGGCGCTGTTCGAACGGGATCGCACGCCGCGCAGCATGCTGATCGGCTACCGGGTCGGGATCAGCCCGGACGGGAGCCAAGCGCTGCACAGCTGCTTACCGCCGGACGTGTTCGCCGAGTTCGTCCGCACCACGGCCAGGCCGCCGAAGCACATCGTCATGCGGACCGAGAAGTACAAGGAACTCCTGGTCGGCGAGGTCGACACGGACCGCGACGACAGCCGCAGCGAGAAGTCGGTCAGCCGGATCGCGATGCGCACGGCGTTGCTCGGCGGCCTGGACGACGTCGTCCACTTCGACAAGGCGTTCCGGCACTACAGCCGCAACGACGACGGCACGGTCACCGCGTACTTCGACGACGGCACCTCCGAGACCGGTGATGTGCTGGTGGGCGCGGACGGCGCGCAGTCCAGGGTGCGCAAGCTGCGCCTGCCGGACGCCCGGGTGGTCGACACCGGCATCACGTCGATCGCGGGCAAGCTGCCGCTGACCGAGGAGAACGCGAAGCTGCTGCCACCCCTGGCCGACGGCGGCATCACGTTGCTGTTCGGCACGCGCGGCGAGTTCGTGATCATCCACGTGATGCGCTTCGACGGGACTGGCGTCGAGGACGACTACATCATGTGGGGCTACGCGGCCGCGCACGACAGGTTCCCGGACATGAAGGGGATGAGCCAGGCGGAGCTCAAGCAGGTCGTGCTGACCACGACCCCGAAGTTCCACCCGGACCTGCGCAAGCTGTTCGCGCTGGCCACCCCGGAGACCGTGTTCCAGATCAAGGTCCGCACCTCCGAACGCCTGCAGCCGTGGGAGCCGAACAACGTCACGATGATCGGTGACTCGGTGCACCTCATGACCCCCGGTCGCGGCATCGGCGCGAACACGGCGCTGCGGGACGCGGAGTTGTTGTGCCGCAAGCTCGTCGAGGCCCACCACGGCAAGGACGCCGTGCAGGCGATCGGCGAGTACGAGCGGGAGATGGTCGAGTACGGCTTCCAGGCCGTGGAAGCGTCGCGCGAGATGATGGACGGCACCAGCCTGATCCACAAGCCCGTCATCGGACGGGTCGCGGCGGCGTTCTCGCGGACTTTCCTGCGCGTGACCAACGCGGTGCCCGTGCTCAAGCGGAAGATGCTGGCCGAGGACGCGGCCGAACGTGATCACGTAAGTTCTGCGCATGAGGTTGTTCACGCCCGGTGAGGTCGTGGTGCGGCGTGAGGTGCTGCACGGCAAGGTCTGGTCGGAGATGCCGACGAGGGTGGTCGTCGACGAGCCGGGACTGCTCGCGGTGTTCGTGGAGCCGGGCACCCGGCTCACCTACCCCGACCACCACCACCCGCACCCGTGGGACAAGCCGGAACGCGGTTTCTGGCGCGGCCACGGCAAGCTCATGCTGCACCGCCCGCAGGACGCCTACTCCGTCGACCTGTTCTGGAAGGGCGAGGACAGGACGTTCGGCAACTACTACCTGAACCTGCAGGCGCCGTACCGCCGTGTCGAGGACGGGTTCGAGACCCTCGACCACGCGCTGGACTACACCCTGGCGCCGGACGGCGCGTGGCAGCAGCGCGACCTCGACGAGTTCGAGGAGCAGGTCGCTTCGGGCAAGTACTCCGCGCGGGAGGCCGAGGAGATCCGGGCCCAGGGGTTCGAGATCGAGAAGATGCTGGCGTCCGGTGAGATCTGGTGGGACACGGCCTGGGCGGACTGGCAGCCGTGAAGGTACGGCCCCTGACCTTCGACGCACTCGTCGCCGTGATCGTCGACCAGGTGTCGGAGCTGGACGGACGGGTGCGCGTCCTGATCGACGGAGCGCCCGCGGCCGAACCCGGCAGGCTGGCGGACGCTGTCGTGGAACCGTTGCGCGCCTTGGGTCGCCCCGTACAACGAGTGTCCCTCGAGGACTTCCTGCGACCGGCGTCGATCCGGCTGGAGCACGGCCGCACCGACTCGTACTCGTACCGGCACGACTGGTTCGACTACAAAGGGCTGCAACGCGAGGTGCTCGACCCGGCGACGGACGGCAAGGTGCTGCCGTCGCTGTGGAACGCCGCCACCGACCGGGCCAGCCGCGCCGAGTACGTCGACGTGCCGGAGAACGGGGTCGTGCTCGTCGACGGCACCCTGATGCTCGACCGCCGGCTGCCCGCCGATCTGACCGTGCACCTGTGGCTCTCCCCCGGCGCTCTCCGACGCAAGACCGCGGAGGAGTGGACGCTGCCGGCGTTCGACGACTACGACCCGGTGGCCGACCTCTTCGTGCGCTACGACCACCCGGAACGGCCGGGTCTGGTCGAGTCGTGAACCCGATCTCCCTCCGCGGACATAGGCGGGGCAGAGAGGAGGGTCCGTGACCGACGAAGAACTCTGGGGGCAGGTCCGGACCGGCGAGAGCGAGGCGTTCGGGCTGTTGTTCGAACGCCACGCCCAAGCCGTGTTCGCCTACTGCCTGCGCCGCACCGGTACATGGGCGGTCGCCGAGGACCTGGTGTCCGTGGTGTTCATGGAGACCTGGCGCAAACGCACGTCCGTGACCGTTGAGGACTCGCTGCTGCCGTGGCTGTACACCGTCGCACTCGGCGTCACCCGCAACCATCAACGTGCCCGTACGCGGTACAAGGCAGCGCTTGGCAAGGTTTCGCCGCAGCACGCGGACGACGACCACGCCGATGACGTGGCACGACGCGTGGACGCGGAGGCCAGGACTCGGGCCGTGATCGCGGAGTTGAAGAAGCTGCCCGCCGGGGACCGGGAGGTGCTGGAGATGTCCGCGTGGTCGGACCTGACGCAGGCGCAGATCGCCCGGGTGCTCGGCATCCCGGTCGGCACGGTGAAGTCCCGACTCGCTCGCGCGCAACGCACCGTGCGTGGCGCCCTGGTTGAGGAGGCACTGTGATCAAGCCCGACATCCCGCAGCTGGACCCGATGCGGCTCCAGGTCCGCAAGCACGCGCTGCTCAACGAGATCAGCCCGAGGCCGTCCCGGCGGTGGTGGCGCTTCACGGTGCCCGCGACGGCTCTCGTGGCCGCCGTCGCCGTGACGCTGGTGCTGTGGACCCCGACGACCCAGGAAGCCTCCGCGGCGTGGACCGCCGAACCGCGGGCGCCCGGCGACCTGGCACCCGTGCTGGCGGACTGCGGGAGGACGCTCGACCGGCACGACGCCGAACGGGGGGTGAACGGGCCGGACTGGCCCGCCCCCCGGGACGTGGCCGTCGTCGACCAGCGCGGAGACATGACGATGGTGCAGTACATCGGTCCGCAGTCCGAGATGCTGTGCCTGCGAACACCGGCAGGCGTCGGCGCGAACGGAAGGGGGAACCTCCAGAACCAGGAACCGCTCGGCGACAGGCTGTTCGCCGACTTCTCCCCGGCCGTGGGCATGCACGACGTGGACGGTCGCAACGCCATGACCGTCCTGACCGGTCGGGTGAGCCGCGCGGTCGGCAAGGTGGTCATCAGCATCGAGGACGGGCTGGAGGTGACCGCGACCATCGGCAACGGCCGGGTCGTGGCCTGGTGGCCGAGCTTGGGCAAGCCGAAGGACGTCAAGCTCTACGACGAGGCGGGCGTTGTTCTGTTGACCGCACCAATCCCCGTCAAGCACAGGTAGGCTGCGAGGCATGTGGCGGCCGGAGACGAAGCAACGAGCGCTGTTGGTGCTCGCGGTCTTCCTGCCTGCCCTCTACGCCTTCACGCTGTTCTCGTCTCCGACCGAGGTCGTCGCGGCCGTGACCGCGCTCGCCCTCGCGTTGATCGTGGTCGTCGCGCTGGTGCCGCTGTCGGTGGCACCGGCGCGGTCGCTCTCCCTCCGCGAACGAGCCCAGCGCACGGCACAGCTGCGTCTGCGAAACCCTGACGCCGCAGGCAAAGCCCGTCCCCGAGCACCGGGATGCCGGACGTTCTGACACGTCCGCACGTCCCCAACTCAAGACGGAGAACCTCCCTTGTTCGCTGACCTGGGCGCTGCCCTGGCGAGCTTCGGCATGCCCGCGCTCGCCATCGTTCTGTTCACGATCGTCGTGCGGCTCGCGCTGCACCCCTTCTACCGCGCGGCCGTGCGCGGGGAGAAGGCCAAGGCCAAGCTCGCGCCGGAGATCCAGAAGCTGCAGAAGAAGTACGGCAAGGACCTGATGCGGCTCTCCGAGGAGTCGCAGAAGGTCTACAAGAAGAACGGCGTCTCGATGTTCGCGGGCATGCTGCCGATGCTCGCGACCGTGCCGTTCTTCATGGTCATCTACCAGGTTGTCACGACGCCGAACCCGTTGCTGGAGGGCACTTTGTTCGGCACCTCGCTCGGCACGCACTTCACGTCCGGCTTCGCGTGGGTGTTCTTCGTGCTGTTCGGGCTGCTCGCCGTGGTGGCCTATCTGACCGTGAAGTGGCAGCAGTCGCGGATGACGACCACGCCCCAGCCGGGGTTCATGACCGGGCTGATCAAGGTGCTGCCGTTCGGCACGATCCTGGTGGCGGCCTATCTTCCACTGGCCGCCGGGTTGTACCTGCTCACGACCACGACGTGGACGATCGCGGAACGGGCGTTGCTCTACCGCATCCTGAGCTGAAGCTGCGCGACGAGCCGGACGAGCGGGTCGTCCAGGTCGAGGCCGTCACCACTCTCTTTGGCACGCTTGAGCCGGTACCTCAACGTGTTCGGGTGCACGTGCAGCTTGTCGGCTGCGGCGCGCACGTCGCCCAACGCGTCGAGGTAGGTCAGCAACGACTTCGCGAGTTCGGGGTCGAGCGCGTCGATTCGCGGGTCCCTGATGCGCGGGTTGTCCTGGAGCAGCGCCAGGATCTCGCTCACCAGCACCTGGGAGCGGACGTCGGCGAGCGTCGCCACCTCGGCGTCGAGGTCTCGGGCCATCGCGTCCAGCACGCGTTCGGCCTCCTGGCGGGAGATCTGCGCGTCGTCCAGTGTGGACACCGTCGAGCCGACGGCGGCCTGCACCGCCGTGTGCAGGTGACGGCGTGCGGTGGTGACGATCTCCCTGGTCAGGCTGAGGAGCTGGGCGTTCGGGGCGAGGTCCGGAAGCAGGACGTAGGTGCGGCCGCCGGACTCGCTGACCAGCGCGCTGCGCCGGTACGCCGCCGCGTGCACGGAGATCAGGCCGGTCATCTCGGCGCGGCGGAGTTCGTGTTCGCTGCGGTCACCCTCGGCACTGCGGACCGCGAACACCACGACGGCGGCAGGTTTCTTCGGGTCGGCGCCGATCTGGCCGGCGACGGTGGCCGCGTCCATGCGGCCGGTGAGCAACGCCGCCAGCAGGTTCTCGCGGAACCTCGACGTCGGTTGGTTGCGCTGCTGGATGAGGTGCGGGGCGGTGACGCGGGCGGCGCCGAGCAGGGCTCGTTCGGCCTGCTCGGTCAGCGGCTGGTCGCCCTCCTGCACCCAGATCGTGCCGAGCGGCTGGCGGCCCGCGTGGATGCCGACGGCGATGCGCCGGCGAATGCCCAGCTCGGGGCGTTCGTCGATGCGGACGACCTCCTCGCCCGAGCGCAGCAGGTTGTAGACGCCCCACTCGCGCAGCATCTTCAGGTACGGCTCGGGGCCCTGGCGGCCGAGGATCGAGAGCCGGCGCAGTTCGTCGACCTCGTCGGACGAGCGGGAGTACGCCAGCACGCGGCTCGCGGTGTCCTCGATGCTCACGATGCCGCCGGTCAGCGTGGCAATCGTTTGCGCGAGCGCGAACAGGTCGCCGAGGATCTCTCCGTCGTCAGTGGTCGTGGTGAGGACACCTTTGGCGAGGGACTCCAGGTGACCCCAGCGGACCTCGGGCCGGACTTCGAGGAGCGCGACGCCGGCGTCCGTGGCGGCCTGTGCGAGGGCTTGTGAACTTTCTTTGACGGCCACAGCCGCGGCTTTCGCTCGTCCGGCGGCCCTGATCAGCGGCAACGCGGCGCGGCCTCGTGCGCCGATCAGCAGCGCGAGGTCACCTGCGGCAACATCGGGTGGGTCGTCCGGATCCATGATCACGACGTCGCGCACCTCGACCTCCAGGCCGTGGGGGGCGACCTGCAGTTCGACGAGTGGATCACCGAGGGCGATCAGGATGTGCCGGAGACTCATGACTGTTCGATCGTACATCTGACCTGATGAATCTTGGCCTGTTGAACAACCGAGGCCAGGTCGCGCGGACTTACGGTTTGCGTACCGAACAAGCCCAGAAGGAGTTGCGAGTGGACGCGGTCACCCAGGTTCCCGCCCCGGTCAACGAGCCGGTCCTGCAGTACGCCCCCGGTACCCCGGAGCGTGCTGAACTGCAGGCCAAGCTGGCCGAGCTGCAGAAGGAGCCGCTCGAGCTGACGTTGACCATCGGTGGCGAGCAGCGCATGGGTGGCGGGGAGCGTTTCGACGTCGTCCAGCCGCACAACCACCGCTCCGTCCTCGGCACGCTGGCCGGCGCGACCCAGCAGGACACCGTCGACGCCCTGGCCGCGGCCCGCGAGGCCGCCCCGGCGTGGCGCGCGATGTCGTTCGACGACCGCGCGGCGATCATCCTGCGTGCCGCCGAGCTGCTCGCCGGCCCGTGGCGGCAGACGCTGAACGCGGCCACGATGCTCGGCCAGTCGAAGACCGCGATCCAGGCGGAGATCGACGCGGCGTGCGAGCTGATCGACTTCTGGCGCTTCAACGTGCAGTTCGCCCGCACCCTGATGGCCGAGCAGCCGATCTCCTCCCCCGGTGTGTGGAACCGCACGGACCACCGTCCGCTCGAGGGTTTCGTCTACGCGATCACGCCGTTCAACTTCACCGCCATCGCCGGCAACCTGCCGACCGCGCCCGCGCTGATGGGCAACGTCGTGCTGTGGAAGCCGTCGCCCACCCAGTCGTTCGCCGCGCACCTCACCATGCGGCTGCTGGAAGAGGCGGGCATGCCGCCCGGCGTCATCAACCTGCTGCCCGGTGACGGCCTCGCGGTGTCCGAGGTGGCGCTGAACTCCCCCGACCTCGCGGGCATCCACTTCACCGGCTCCACGCCGACGTTCCAGAAGCTGTGGGCGCAGGTCGGCGCGAACATCGCCAACTACCGCTCGTACCCGCGCATCGTCGGCGAGACCGGCGGCAAGGACTTCATCCTGGCGCACCCGTCGGCCGACCCGGACGTGCTGCGCGTGGCCATGATCCGCGGTGCTTTCGAGTACCAGGGCCAGAAGTGCTCCGCCGCGTCGCGCGCCTACGTGCCGCGCTCGGTGTGGAACAAGATCAAGGACCAGTTCCTGGCCGAGGTCGACGCCCTGACCTACGGCGACGTCACCGACTTCTCGAACTTCGGTGGCGCGGTGATCGACCGCCGCTCGTTCGACAAGCTGTCGGGCGTGCTGCAGGCCGCTCGCGCCGACTCCTCGCTGGAGATCGCCGCCGGTGGCACCGCGGACGACTCGGACGGCTTCTTCGTCCGGCCGACCGTGCTCGTCGGTTCCGACCCGGCGAACTCCGTGTTCACCACCGAGTTCTTCGGCCCGGTGCTCGCGGTCCACGTCTTCGAGGACGCCGACTACCTGACCGTGCTCAAGCAGATGGAGAGCGCGGCGCCCTACGGCCTGACCGGCTCGATCATCTCGCGTGACCGTGCCGCGGTGGCGCACGCGCAGGAGGAGCTGCGGTTCGCCGCCGGCAACTTCTACGTCAACGACAAGCCCACCGGTGCCGTCGTGGGCCAGCAGCCGTTCGGCGGCGGCCGCGCGTCCGGCACGAACGACAAGGCGGGGTCGGTCCACAACCTGCTCCGCTGGGTCAGCCCGCGCTCCATCAAGGAGACCTTCGCGGCGCCCACCAACCACCTCCACCCGCACCAGGGCTAGACCAGGCCCTCCTGAGTGAGGGGAACGTCGTTGAGCCACAAGCACTTCGACGTTCCTCTCACCTTTCACACCCTGAGGACGTGAACCATGTTGCGCTCCAGCCTTCTTTTCGCGGCCCGCAACGCGGGTGCCCGCAAGCTCGTCGAGTCGACGCCGCTGACCCGGCCCGTCGTCGAGCGGTTCATCGCCGGCGCCGACGTCGACTCGGCGATCCGCGCGACCGCCGAGGTGCTCGCCGACGGTCGTCTGGTGACCCTCGACCACCTCGGTGAGGACACCTTCGAGGAGTCGCAGGCCAACGCCACCGTCGAGGCGTACCTGACGTTGCTGGCGCGGCTGGAGTCGTTCGGGCTCACGAACGGCGCCGAGGTGTCGGTGAAGCTGTCGGCCGTCGGTCAGTCGCTGGCGATCGACGGCGAGAAGATCGCACTGGAGAACGCGCGGCGCATCTGCACGGCGGCGGCCGTCGTCGGCACGACCGTGACGCTCGACATGGAGGACCACACCACCACGGACTCCACGCTGAGCATCCTGCGTGAGCTGCGGATCGACTTCCCGTGGGTCGGCGCGGTGCTGCAGGCGTACCTGCACCGCACCGAGCAGGACTGCCGCGACCTGGCGTACGCCGGTTCGCGTGTGCGGCTGTGCAAGGGCGCGTACCAGGAGCCCGCTTCCGTTGCGTACCAGGACAAGCACGACGTCGACCTGTCGTACGTGCGCTGCCTGAAGGTGCTCATGGAGGGCGACGGCTACCCGATGGTGGCCTCGCACGACCCGCGCCTGATCGCGATCGCCGCCGACCTGGCGTCCGCCCGCTCCCAGGACTCCTACGAGTTCCAGATGCTGTACGGCATCCGGCCCGAGGAGCAGCGTCGCATCGCCGCCGAGGGCAACCGCATGCGCGTGTACCTGCCCTACGGCGACGAGTGGTACGGCTACTTCATGCGCCGCCTCGCGGAGCGTCCGGCCAACGTGGCGTTCTTCGCGCGCTCGCTGCTCACCAAGAGCTGAGGTCCTCGACCGTTTCGAGGGCGAACTGCAGTTTCACCGGCTCACCTGCCGCGCGGAGGACGTCGACCGCGCGGCGGGTGAGCCGAAGTGCTTTCTCCGTCTCGTACTTCGTCTCCGCGCAGAGCCGGCCGTAGATCGTCAGCGCGTCGGCGTAGGCGGCGTTCACGTCGAGCTCGAGTCCGGACATGTGCCACAGCACGATCGCGATGTGCGCGGTGCCGCGCGCGTCTTCCTTCCGTTCCGCGGCACGGAGTCTGCACACGTGCCGCTGGAGAGCGTCGAGGTAGACCGTGGGCGCCGTCTTCGGCCGCAGCGCCCGGCAGACCTCGACCGTGAACTCGGACATCCGCACCGCGCGGACGTGGTGGTCCGAATCGGACAGTGCGCGGGCCGTGTTCTGCAGTGGCGGCGCCAGTGTCGCGCCGAAGAACTCGACGAGCTGCGACGGCAGGCGGTGGCAGAGGTCGAGGCACTCGTCGGCCGAGTCCATCGCCTGACCGTCCTGGCCGTGCCGGAGTTGTTGGTCGACCAGGGTCGCCAGCGCGATCACCAGGCCGGCCTGGTTCCAGACGAGGTCCTCGGCGACCAGGTCCCGGTACACCTCGACGGCTTCCGCGGCCGCGTCGACGTCGCCCACGACCTTGGCGACGTTGAGCAGGGAGCCGCCCAGGCCCTTGCGGTCCCCTGTCTCGCGCCAGAGCATCACGGCCTCGCGCGCGGTGAGCGCGGCGTCGACGTCATCGGCCAGTTCCAGCAACGCCTGGCTGCGTCGCGTCAGCGCGTCCGCGAGTTCCTTGCCGAACGTCTCGGGGTGCGCGACGGCGAGGCGGCGGAACAGGTCCACGGCCTCCTCGAGCGCCTCGTTCGAGGCCTCGGCCCGGCCCAGGTCGAGGAACATGGTGCCCCCCGTGACGAGGTTGCGCGCCAGCTCCGGTTCGAAGCGCGGGTCCTCCTGCGCGACCACCCGCCAGTTCGCGATGGAGAGCTGCATCGAGTCGGCCGCGTGCAGCCGGTTGCCCTCCATCTGGAAGCGGCGGGCCATCACGGCGGCGACCCTGGCGAAGTCGGCGCGGAAGAGCGCCGGGTGGTTCTTCGCGAGCTCCTGGAAGAGCAGGGTGGCGCGGCTGATCGCGGTCATCGCGTCCTCGTCGCGGCCGAGCGCCTGGTAGCGGTAGCTGATCTGCTCCAGGGCCGAGGCGAGCTGCGGGATGGTCTCCGGGTCGGCCTCCGCGATCGTGCGCCAGAGGTCGATCGCCTCCTCGGAGACGGCGAGCACCTCGTCGTTGCGCTGGGCGTTGATGAGCCGCAGGCCCAGGTCTCCCAACGCGTCCGCGAGCAGCGGGCGGTTCTCCGGGTCCTGTCGTGCGAGCTCGCGGTAGCACTCGACCTCGGCCTGGGAGGCCTCGACGGACTCATGGCGCAGGCCGCACAACATCGTTCTGGCGCTGAGCATCCCGTACATCTCGGCGCGTTCGAGGACGTCGTCGGCGCGCTCGATCAGACGGCGGGTGAGGATCGACGGGATCGCGTCGGTGGCGAACCGCTCGTCGCGGAAGACCTCGCGGGCGATGGTCTCGACGGTGGTGAAGGATCCGATCTCCGCGGCGGCGCGGAGGCTGTCGCGGGCCATGTCGCGCACGACCGCCGGGGTGCCGGTGACGAGCTCGTCGAGCTTGGCGCGCAGCTGCGGCCAGCGTTGCGCGGCGCGGGCGAGCAGGTCCGGGTCCGGGGTCGCCGGGGTGGCGGCGGCCAGGTAGTCCTCCGCGATTCGACCGGTCTTGCGGCCGTTGTCGCGCTTGAGCAGCTGCCGGACGAGCTGGGTGCGGTTCACGTCGCACGGGTCGCCGTGCACGACGGTCAGCGCGGCCATGTGCAGGTCGAGGACCGTCTCCTGGGCGATGTTGGGCGGCGGCTCGTCCGGGGCCGTGACGTCGAGGTGCTTGGCGAAGTGCTGGCAGGCGAGCGTGAACGACTCCACCCGGTCCTCGAGCGTCGGCGCGAGCTCGACGGCCATGACCTCGTGGTCGAAGTCCGCGATGCGCTGGCGGGTCGAGGACCACCACCAGCCCGTGTTCCTCGACGCGAGCAGCACCCGCGTGCGCGCCGGCCCGTGCCGGAGCGTGTCCTGCAGCTGCAGGAAGACGTCCTGCCACCTCAGCCGGTCGGCGTCGTCGATGACGAGCAGCCTGCCGTGCGTCTCGGTGTCCCAGTGCTCCTCCTGGAAGCGCTGGAGCAGCCTGGTCTTGCCGGCGCCCGCCGGGGCGTGCAGCAACAGGGACGCCCTGGGCGCGGCGCTGTCGCGCCAGAGCGTGAGTGTGTGCAGCTCGGATTCTCTGCCGTGAAAGGGGACCACCTGATGGGTGGGATCCAGCAAAGCGGCGACGCTGAGTGCTCGGTCCACCAATTCATAGTCGACCGCAGGTCAGGCCAGGGGTAGCAAGACCACACCATCGTGGTCTTTTTCCGTTTTTCCTTCACTCATTTGTTGACTGGATTGGAGGAACTCCAACGGCTACCCATTCCCTGCAAACGTTTCCAGTTCAGCCTGGACTGAAACTGTCAGACCCCCTCGGCACAATCCGAGGTGTGCTGGTCGCTCTGGTTCTGGACGCGGACGGTGCGGGGCGGTGGCAGAAGCTGCACGACGACGGGACCCCGGCAGGTCCCGCGATGGAGGCTTCGTCGATCGCCTCGGCCGTCGCGTCGCTGGAGCGCGCCCATCGGCCGCGCTGGGTGTGGGCGGACACGTCCGAGGTCTACCCCGTGCTGCTGGCCGCCGGGGTGCGCGTCGACCGCTGCTGGGACCTGCACCTGACCGAGGCGTTGCTGCTCGGGGTCGAGGGCCGGCACCGCGAGCCGAAGGAGCTCCCGGGAGCGTTGGCGCGGGTGCTGCGGCTGCCCGCCCCGGCCGACGTCGGGCCGCCGAAGAAGGACGACGCGCTGACGTTGTTCGGGCCCGAGCCGGTGGTGCTGCCGGGCGACACGGACCCGCTGGCCGCGTTGTCGCTGGTTTTCCGGGCGCAGCAACGGAATCCGGCGCTCGGGCTGCTGATCGCGGCGGAGTCGGCGTCGGCACTCGTGGCGGCGGAGATGACGTTCCACGGGCTGCCGTGGCGGGAGGACGTGCACAACCGGTTGCTGCAGGAGGTGCTCGGGCCGCGTCCGGCACCCGGTCAGCGGCCGAAGCTGTTGCAGGCGCTGGCGGACGAGATCCAGGAGGCGTTCGGCGGCAAGGAGATCAACCCGGACGCGCCGGCCAGCATCGTGCGGGCGTTCGCGCGGGCGGGCATCGAGGTGCCGTCGGCGCGGCGGTGGGTGCTCAAGAAGGTCGATCACCCTGCTGTCGCACCGCTTCTGGACTACAAGGAGCGCGCCCGGTTGTGGGTGGCGCACGGCTGGACGTGGCTCGACGCGTGGGTTTCCGACGGGCGGTTCCGACCGGACTACGTCGTCGGGGGCGTGGTCACCGGACGCTGGGCGTCGCGCGGCGGGGCGGCGTTGCAGATCCCGCGGCTGATGCGGCAGGCCGTGATCGCGGACGACGGCTGGTGTCTCGTGGCGGCGGACGCCTCCCAGCTCGAACCGCGGATTCTCGCTGCGCTGTCAGGGGATTCGCGGTTGATCGAGGTGTGCGGGGACGAGGACCTGTACGCGGCGCTGGCGGAGGACTCGTTCAAGGGCGAGCGACCGCGCGCGAAGATCGCGATGCTGTCGGCGATGTACGGCGGCACCTCGGGCGAGGCGGGGCCGCTGCTGGCCGTGCTGCGCAAGCGGTTCCCGATCGCCGTCGGGTACGTGGAGGCCGCCGCGCAGGCCGGTGAGCAGGGACGGATGGTGCGCACCCGGCTGGGCCGCACCTCCCCCGAACCGTCCGCGGCCTGGCAGGAGCTGACCGGAGGCGCGGACGACTCGGGGGACGTGTCGCGGTCGTCGAGGCAGGCGGCTCGGAACTGGGGCCGGTTCACCAGGAACTTCGTGGTGCAGGGCAGCGCGGCGGACTGGACGGCGGCGTTGCTGGGCGTGCTGCGCACCAAGCTCCCCGCCGAGGCCCACCTGGTGTTCTTCCAGCACGACGAGGTGCTCGTGCACTGCCCGCTGGCCGACGCCGACGAGGTGATCGAGGCGATCGCCTCGGCGGGGCGCGAGGCGACGCGGCTGCTGTTCGGCGAGACATCGGTGCGCTTCCCGATGAAGGCGGTGCCCGTGACCTGCTACGCCGACGCGAAATAAGTCCAAACGAGACGGTTCGGTTTGTGCCGTTGGTCCGAACGGGCGCTTGTTCTTACACCGTGAGAGCGCTCTCATAAGTGGACTGCACCCGTGACAAGGAGGTCACTCGCGCATGAAGCAACGCCGCCGCGTACTCGCGGCCACGACAGCGCTAATTGCCGCGGTACCCCTGGCGATAGCCGCCATGTCCGCCAACGCTTCGATCCCACCCCCTGCATCGGGATGGACGCAGGTGTGGGGTGACGACTTCAACGGTTCGAACGGATCGCTGCCGTCGAGCGCCAACTGGATCATCGACACCGGCCACGGCTACCCCGGCGGACCTGCCAACTGGGGTACGGGCGAGATCCAGAACTACACGAACAGCACGAACAACCTGAAGCTCGACGGCAACGGCAACCTGCGCATCACCGCGCTGAAGGACGGCGGTGGCAACTGGACGTCGGCGCGCATCGAGACCCAGCGCTCGAACTTCAAGCCCGCGGCCGGCGGCAAGCTCGCCATCGAGGGCCGCATCCAGATGCCGAACGTCACGGGTGAAGCAGCCCTGGGCTACTGGCCCGCGTTCTGGACCCTCGGCGCGCCGTACCGCGGCAACTACTGGAACTGGCCGGGCATCGGCGAGTTCGACATCATGGAGAACGTCAACGGCATCAACTCCGTGTGGGGCGTCCTGCACTGCGACGTCGCTCCCGGCGGTGCCTGCGGCGAGTTCACCGGCATCGGCAACTCGCGGACGTGCCCCGGCGCGTCCTGCCAGTCCGCGTTCCACACGTACCGCTTCGAGTGGGACGACGCCGCGAAGACGTTCACGTGGTTCGTCGACGGCCAGTCGTTCCACCAGGTGACGCAGGCACGTGTAGGCGTCAACGTGTGGAACGCGATGACGTCGCACGCGGGCCACTTCATCCTGCTCAACCTCGCGATGGGCGGCGCGTTCCCGAACGCGCTCAACAACAACCAGCCGACCCCTGTCGCAGCCACGCAATCCGGGCACTCGATGGTCGTGGACTACGTGGCCGTCTACTCGGCTGGTGGCACCGTCCCGACCACCACCACTACGACCACGACGTCGAACCCCGGCGGTGGGGGTTCCGCGTACAACGAACTGCAGGCGGAGAACGCTTCCGAGCGCTCCGGCGGTTCCGTTGCGCCCGGTGATGGTGGCTCGGGCGTGCATCAGATCGCGAACGGCGGCTACCTGAAGTTCTCCGGCGTGAACTTCGGCACCGGACCCGCACGCCAGTTCAACGCCCGCGTCGCCTCCGGTGCGGGAGGCGGGGTGAGCGGACTGGTCGAAGTGCGGCTCGGGTCGCGCACGGCCACCCCGGTCGGGTCGTTCGCGGTGGGCAACACCGGTGGATGGGACGCGTGGAGAACCATCCCCGCGAACATCTCGAACATCACCGGTACGCACGACGTCTACGTCACCTTCACGAGCGGGCAGCCTGCGCCTTACGTGAGCGTGAACTGGGTGAAGTTCGGAACCTGACCCCTGGGTTAGCAGCCTTCGGGGCTCGTCCGCTAAGATGGCATCCGTACGACAACGGATGATTAGCTCAGCGGGAGAGCACTACCTTGACACGGTAGGGGTCACTGGTTCAATCCCAGTATCGTCCACTCCACTCGGAGCGAGTTGTGTTCGCGGAAAGCGCGAACCTGCTCGCTCCGTTGTGTTTTCTGGGGGTGCAACCCCCAGTCCCCGCCCGGCGGGCTTCGCCCCCGGACCCCCGGTACCGTCGGGCTGTGTACGCCGAACGTCCCGCTCCTCCGGGTCTGGCTTGCCTGTGGACGCGCACGGTGGCTTCACCGACCGTGCAGCGCGTGGTGCCGGACGGGTGCACGGACCTGATCTGGACGCCCGAGTCCGGTGCGCTGAACGTGGCCGGACCGGACACGGCCGCCCAGTTCGCTTCCGTCGCTCCCGGAACGCTGTACGGGGTGCGGTTGCCACCGGGGGCGTTCCCGTCGGTGTTCGGGGTGCCCGCGCATGCCGTGCGGGATCAGCGAGTGCCGCTGGCCGAGCTCGTTCCCTCGGCTCGGCTGGACTCGTTCTCTTCGATGGTGGAGTTCTGCGCTTCGCGGGTGGTCGTCGATCCGGCGCTGGCCGCCACCGCTTCGCTGCTGCGGTCCGGTGATGTCGGTGCCGTCGCGTGGGAGATCGGGTTGAGCTCGCGTCAGCTGCGGCGGCGGTGCCTGGACGCGTTCGGGTATCCGCCCAAGGTGCTGCAGCGGGTGCTGCGGTTCGACACGGCACTGCGGCTGGCTTGGGGTGGGCTGCCGTTCGCCTCGGTGGCTTTCGAGGCCGGTTACGCGGACCAGGCGCACCTGGCCCGCGAAGTGCGTGCGTTGGCCGGCGTGCCGCTGGGTCAGCTGATCCGGCCGTAGCGGCGCAGGGTCAGCAGGGCGTCGACCGTGGCGATGGAACGCCATTCGAAGTTCGTGATCGGCGTGAACGCCGGGAAACCGAAGTTCCAGCCGCCGTCCTCCTGCTGGCCCTGCTGGAGTGCGTCCAGGTCCTTGTTCAGTTCGTCCTCGGTGAACCAGGCGCGGGCGAGGCTGGTGGGCTTCTGCGCGTACGCGTGCGGGTCCAGCCCCTCACCTTCCGCATACCCCTCGGTGCTCAGCTTGAGGTTCTTGAGCCTCTCCGCGGCGAGTTCGGCACGGGTCCGGTCGGGCACCTCGTCCAGGAACATCGCCGCACCCCGCAGCTCGTACGGATGGGACTGGTCGAGCTGTTCGACATGGCGCCAGCAGTAGTCGGTCGCCCGGTCGAGCCACGGGCCGGACGCCCCGAGCGCGTGCAGCGCGGCGGCGATCTGGCTGGTCAGAAGGAGTCCGCCCTGGTCGTCGGCCTGCACCCACGGCGCCTTCGGGTGGTCCTTGGAGGTGGACAAACCGAACGGGACGCTGCCGTCGGGGCAGGTGGCGTTCAGCCAGGTCAGGATGCCTTCGGCGTGTTCCGGAGCACCGACCTCGGCGAACACCTGGAGCGCGCGCAGGGCGTGCAGCGGCTGGCTGGTGGGCCCGCGGTGGTCGGGTTCGAGCCCGTAGCCGTACCCGCCGTCGTCGTTGCGGTAGGCCAGCACCGCCCTGACCACCGCCTCGGCACTGCCGCCGTCGAACGCGTGCTCGAACCAGCGTTGTTCCAGCGTGCGGGCGTTGAGCCAGAGGAAGGTCCTCGCTTGTCCGATCATGGCTCGAACCTATGCCGGTGGCCGCGCGGGGTCTTGAACGAAACGGCCATGTGACCTGATCTGCTGATTCGTTCACCTCCACCGGGAACCGGTCCTATGCGAAAATCCTCTGAGTGGGGTGTGGAGTTCTGAGGGGAGCTGGCCAGGATGCTGATGTTCGACGCGCTCGTACCCGTGAAGACAGCCGGGTCCGTCGGTAAGGGTGTCGGTGCGGCACTCGGCGCGGCCGCTGGGGCAGCGGCGGGCGCGGGCGGTGGCGGAGTCACGAAGTTCAGCGTCGACCCTGACCAGGCTCAGAAGATGATCGACGGCCTCAAGCAGGCGCTCGAGCAGCTGCTGGTGCTGGAGGACAAGAGCGCCGAGATCCACTACCACGGTGCGCCCGGCCCCGATCCGTACAGCGGCTACGCGACGCTCGCGCAGCGCAAGACGGCCGGTGGCGAGCCGGGCGGTTATCTCTGGGCGAATCGGGAAGCGCGGAAAGCGCTCGAGCAGACGATCAAGAACATCGAGAAGGCTCTGGCCGAGTACCAGAAGACCGACGAGGCGGCGTCGTCCGCCATGAAGGGCTGACACGATCTTGAAGCGCATGACCGCCCTGCTGACCGCCGTGCTCGCCTTCGGTGCGCTGGCGGGCTGCACGAGCACTCAAACCGGCGGAAACCCCACTTCAGCGCCTACGACCGGGACAGAGCAGACGAGCAGCCAGCCCACCAGCGACGGGTCCGACTCAGGACTCAGCATCGCCAAGTACACGAGCGCACCCTGCAACATCCTCACAGCGGACCAGGCCAAGACGCTCGGTTCTGTGCGCGCGCCGGCTCCCGGCTCGGGGCTGCTCGGACCCAACTGCGTGTGGTCCGGCCAAGACGTCATCAAGAACTCGCGTTACACCGTGCACGTGACCGCAGACCAGGACTTCGAGAAGCAGGTCAACGAGGTGAAGAACGACGCGGTCTTCACCGACAAGAAGATCGCCGGCGCGCGGGTGATCTCGACTGACCGGCTCGACGGCCTGATCACCTGTCTGGTCTCCATTCAGGTGTCCAAGACGGACTCGGTCACCATCCAGGTCAACGTCGCCTCGGACGAGCAGGCGGCCAAGAAAGCATGTGTCGAGGGCGAGCGGGTGGCCCAGTTGATCATCGGCAACCTGAAGGGGTAGCGAGATGGCTGGGGATGAACCGAACATCGGCGGTTTCGCGATGCTTCCCTTCGCGGGCGGCGAGACCATCTACAAGTGGTTCGAGAACGGCAAGGGCCCGGGCCAGAGCACCACGCCCACCGCGCAGTCCTGGCGCAACCTCGCGACCGGGCACGGAGACGTGGCCCAGTTGATCGAGAAGGCCGTGCGCGATTCCGGTGCCGCCTGGGAGGGCTCAGCCGGCGACGCGGCGCGCGGTGGGACGTCGCCCCTGGCGACGTGGGCCACGGTGACCGGCGATTCCGCGTCTCAGGCAGGCGAAAGCGCGGATGCCGTCGGCAACGCGTACGTCAACGCCAAGAACGCGATGTCCATGCCGCCGACCGTTCCCGACAAGCCGTTCCTGAACGACTGGCGCCCGTGGGACACCGACTACGACAAGGCGCTAGAGAAGAACCAGGAGGTCAGCGAGCAGAACGTTCGCGCGTTCAACCAGTACGCGGACGCTGTCACCGCGAGCACCAACAACCAGCCCACGTTCATCTCGCCGACTGCCGACGACGCGAACGTCGAGCAGGGCCCGCCCGACGGCAAGTACCGGATCGACGAGGTCGGCCCCAACGGCAAGAACCCGCCGCCGATCGGCAGCAACCCCCCGCCTGGCAGCGGTGACCGCAGCGGTGGTGGGGACACCAACCTGTCCGGCTGGAAGCCTCCGGGCACCGGCGGTGGCGACGACACCGGCACGTCCGGCGTCAACGACCCCCGGTTCACCCCTCCGCCGACCGACACCGGCCGGCCGCGGCCCGACATCGGCGTGCCGATCTCACCGCCGGACGGCGTGTACAACCCGAACGACCCGCGTCGTCCCGGCGGGCCGCTCGACCCCAACAACCCGCGCAACCGTCCCGGCGGACCCAACGGGCCCAACGGGCCTGGTGGGCGTGGCATCGGCGGGCCTCCCGGTGGGCCCGGTGGTGGTGCCGGCGGCGGTCGTGGCGGCGGCGGTGGTGGCATCGGCGGGCCTCCTGGTGGACCCGGTGGTGGTGGTCTCGGTGGTGCCGCGGCGGCCAAGGGCATGGGTGGTCCCGGTGGCATGGGCGGCAACTTCGGTGGTGCTGCCGGTGTTGCCGGTAGCGGTGCCGGTGGTGGTTTCGGGCCCGCTGGTGCCGGTGCGGCGGGTGCCGCCGGTCGTGGTGGTGCGGCCGGCATGGGCGCCGGCGGTATGGGTGCCGGTGGCCAGCGTGGTGAAGGCGGGGACGACGCGGAGCACAAGTCCGCCTCGTACCTGCAGGAGACCGAAGACATCTTCGGCGACGGAACGATGGTCGCTCCGCCGGTCATCGGCGGATAAGGGGGAAACGTGCTGCGGAGCAGGGTCGCAATCCCTGTCACGGCGCTGTATCAGGCCTGGCAGACCGCGGGCCTGCCGACGCTGCACCGTGCGTTGCTCGCTCAGGTCGACTTCGACGAGGGACTCCTCGAGTCGGGTGACGTGAGCGAGCTCGAACGGTTGCAGAGGTCGGCGTGGGCGCAGCTCGAGCAGTACGGGCTCGCGCGCGGCGGGCAGATCCACCCGGATCTGACGAACGCGCTGCGGCTCGTGGTCGAGGCGGGCGTGGAGTACTACGCGTTCTTCAGCCTGAAGGACGGCCCGCAGCAGAGCGTGCTGGTCGTGTCGAACGGTCAGGACGCGCTGCGGATCCAGCTCACGCCGGACCAGCAGTTCGTGCTCGAACCGGTGCGGCCGGAGGAGGCACCGCAGGCGTTGGTCGGCGCGCTGCCGCCCACACCGGCGGGCAAGGGCAGCCCGATCACGCTGCCCGAGGAAGCCCTGCAGCAGAAGCGGCAGCAGCCGTCCTACGAGGACACCGGCTCGTTCCTGCAGCAGAGCAGGCCGACGAGCACGCCGAACGACCAGCTCGTCGCGCAGCTCAACGAGATCATGTCGCAGCCGCGCACCGGCGGCGGTCAGGTCTTCTCGGCCAAGCGCGACCACCTGGGCCGCAAACAGCGCTGCGCCAACCCGCTGACGTACATCGACACGCCGAGCGGGCGGTACCTCGCGGCCAAGAGCGACGGCTGGCTGCGGGTGCAGCCGGCCGACTTCGGCACGCTGGCGCACATGACCGCCACCATGCCGTAAGACCTGTCAGGAGAACCGCAGCGCGTCCGGCCCCAGGTCGGCCGGGCTGCGGTGCCCCGACAGCCCGAGCGTCAGGTCGAAGTCCGCGAGCAGGCTGCGCAGCACGTGCCGCACGCCGACCTGACCACCGTGCGCCAGCCCGTACGCGAACGGCCGCCCGACCATCACGGCCTTGGCTCCCAGCGCCAGCGCCTTCACGACGTCGGCACCGGTGCGGATCCCGGAGTCGAACAGCACGTCGACCTGCTCCCCCACCGCCTCGACGATCGACGGCAGCGCGTCCAGCGACCCGATCGCACCGTCGACCTGACGACCGCCGTGGTTCGAGACGACGACACCGTCCATTCCGTACTCGACGGCCTTGCGCGCGTCGTCGGCGTGCTGGATTCCTTTGAGGACGATCGGCCCGTCCCAGTGCTCGCGCAGGAACGACAACTGGTCCCACGACTTGTCGGTACCGGTGAACAGCTGCACCCACCGCAGGATCGCCATCGGCAGGTCCTCCTCGGGCGACTTCTGCAGACCGGCGCGGAAAGCCGGGTCGCTGAACGGGATCGCCGTGCCGACAGCACGCAGGAACGGCAGGTAGGCCTGGTCCAGGTCGTGCGGCCGCCACGCCAACGTCCACGTGTCCAAGGTGACGACCAGCGCCGTGTACCCAGCCTTGCGCGCCCGGTCCAGCAGCGACGCGCACACGTCGGGGTCGTTCGGCCAGTAGAGCTGGTACCAGCGCGGCCCGTCACCGGAAGCTTCCGCGACCTCCTCGATGGTGTGCGAGGAGGCGGTCGACAGCACCATCGGGATGCCGAGTTCAGCGGCGGCACGCGCGGTCGCCAGCTCGCCGTCCGGATGCAGGATCGACTGCACGCCAACGGGTGCGAGCATGACGGGCGCGGGCAGCTCGGTGCCGAGAACGGTGACACCGAGGTGCCGTTCGGTCGAGTTCGTCAGCATCCGGGGCACGATCCGGACGCGGTCGAACGCCTCGCGGTTGGTCCGCACGGTGGCACCCGACCCCGCACCTCCTGCCACGTACCAGAACGGACCCGGTCCCAGCCGGTCGCGCGCGGACTGCTCCAGCGCGTCCGGGTCGGTGGTGAACGGCGGAACCGCACCGCCGAGCCCCTGCAGGTAGATCTCGTTCTGGTACGAGGCGAAGGAGGTCATGGCGCCTACTTTGCTACGAAACCAACAGCACGCACTAGACCCGCGCGGCAGCAGAGCGCGTCTTCTTCGCGACCACCTGCCTGGGCCAGCGCGACTCGAGCCAGATCGCCACGGGCGCGGCGGTGACCACTGTGGACACGGTGCCGGCCACCAGACCGATCAGCAGTGCCACGGCGAAGTTCGCCAGTGAGCCGTCGCCGAGCACGAGCAACGCCGACAGCACGAAGAGCACGCCGATACCGGTGTTCACGGTGCGTGGCACGGTCTGGACGACCGCGTCCGACACCACGTCCGGGTACAGCGCCTTCAACCGGGAGCCGCGCAGTTCGCGCAGGCGGTCGAAGACGACGACCGAGTCGTTGACCGAGTAGCCGATCACGGTCAGCAGGGCGGCGAGGAACACTCCGTCGGCCGTCTTGCCCATCCACGCGAAGATGCCGACCAGCACCAGCACGTCGCTGAGCAGCGCGGCGACCGTGGCGAGGCCGAGTCGCCAGTCGAAGCGCACGGCCAGGTAGCCGAGCTGCGCGAGGACGGCGATGGCGAGGCCGATCACGGCGTTGCGGCGCAGTTCGGACGAGAGCGACGGGCCGATCAGCTCGTTGCTGGACTGGCGGGCGCCTCCGTCGACGGCCGAGGAGACGATCTGTCCCAGCCGCGACGAGGTGGCCTCGTCGATCGGACTGGTGCGCAGCGAGACCTCGTTGCCCGAGGACGAGACGACGACCTCGGAGAACCCCGCGTCGGCCAGGGCGGTGCGCACACGACCCGCGTCGATCGGGCCGCCCGCGGTGAAGTCGAGCATGCGGCCGCCGGTGAACTCGACGCCCAGGTTCAGGCCCCGCGCGAAGAGGCCCGCGACCGCCACGAGCACCACGGCACCCGCGCTGATCAGCCACAACGACGGGCGGCGGTAGAGCAGGACGGACAGCCGCTGGCGGACGAAGCCCAGCGTGTGCAGGCCGCTCAACCGAGGACGACGAGCCACGAACTTCAGGCCCATGGCCCACACCACCAGCACGCGTGAGAGCACCAGAGCGCTGAACATCGACGCCAGCACACCGATGGTCAGGGTGACACCGAAGCCTCGTACCGGGCCCGTGGCCAGCCAGAACAACAGCCCGGCGGCCAGAAGGGTCGTCACGTTCGAGTCGGCGATCGCACTCAACGCGCCGCGGAAGCCGCTCTCGGAGGCACGCCGGAGATTCGGTTTTCGGGCGTACTCCTCACGGGCTCGCTCGAAGATCAGGACGTTCGCGTCGACCGCCATGCCGATCGCCAGCACGAAGCCGGCCAGGCCCGGCAAGGTCAGCGTCGCCCCCACCGCCAGCAGACCGGCGTAGGCGACACCCGCGTAGCCGACCAGCGCGACGACGGCCAGGAATCCGGCCAGGCGGTAGGCGAACATGAGGAACAACGAGGTCAGGGCGATGCCGATGATCGCGGCCTTGGCGCTGGCCTCGATGGCCTCCGCGCCCAGGGTGGCGCCGACGGTCCGCTGTTCGATCACCTCGACCGGCACGGGCAGCGCGCCGGAACGGATGACGAGGGCGAGTTCCTTGGCCTCGGGCTGGGAGAAACGGCCGGTGATCGTGGTCGCGCCACCTGCCTGACCCGCACCGCAGGGAGTGTCGAGGCTGACCTCGGGCGACGAGATGGGCTTGCCGTCCAGCACGAACGCGATCTGCCGGCCGGGGGTGCCGGACGGCTCGCAGGCCGCCTCACCGGTGACCTTCTGCCAGGTCTTGGAGCCCTCGCCCTGGAACTGGATGTTGACCACGAAACCCGCGCCCTGCGAGTTGCGCGTGGACTGGGCGTCGGAGATGCCCTCGCCGGTCATGACGGTCTGACCGTTGCGCTGCACCGTGAGCTGCGCGGTCTGGCCGAGGACCTTCACGGCCTCGGCCGGGTCCTGGACGCCGGGCAGTTCGACGACGATCCGGTTCTCGCCGGAGCGGGCGATCACCGGTTCGGCCACGCCCAACGCGTCGACGCGGCGCCTGAGCACCTCCAGGGAACGGTCGGCGGCGTCGGAGTCGCCCTTGGCCTCGAGGACGATCTGGGTTCCGCCACGCAGGTCGAGGCCGAGGCGGGGATCTGTGGTGAGCAGCAGGAATGCGGATGCGACGAGGACCCCGAGCGCTAGGAGAGCACGCAGGAGGAGACCCCGTCGCGCGGTGTCGCGCGACATGGGTGAGAAGACCTTCCGGAGTGGGTTGCTGGAAAAGGGATTCAGCGACCGGAAGGCGGGGAACGTGCGGGCTGCGGGGTCCAGCGGATGCCCTCGGGCGTGCGGTGCACGCGCCGTGCGAAGGAGACGATGAACCGCAACGGCATCGCGGGCTTCGCGACCGGCGGCACGTCGGAGGCCACCTGGGCCTGCGGGACCTGGGCGGCGTTGGGGTTGTGCGGCTTCGGCGCGGTGACCGGCAGGTTCGCGAAGTCGTGGCCGTGCCGGACGACGGATCCGGCGGTGACGGGCTCGGCGGGCGCGGCGACGATGAACAGCTGCCCGAGGAACAGCAGGAACGCGAGCGCGACCGCGTTGCGACGCATCACCGCTTCCTGCCTCCACCGACGTAGACGAGCGCTCCCCCCACGACAGCGCACAACCAGGAAAGCACAAGTGGCTGCATCGTCGTAGCCCCGAAGAACAAAGCGACGGTCCAGCCGACGAGGACAACGGCCGAAACAGCGAGCAGCGTCACCGTCACGGCGAGCTTGCGCAGGCTGAAGAGCAGCTTGAACGGACGCAGCCGCAACGCCACGACCAGGCAGCACAGCACCAGCGCACCGGTGAAGAACCCCAGGTAGGGCGTCGGCCGGGGCATGCCGGCGATCAACGCCAGTAAACCGCCGCCGATCAGCAGCAACGAGAGCATGCGCAGCGCACGCCACACCTGCACCTTGTTCAACTGCAGCTGAACGGGCTTCGTCGAACGCCGCCGTTGCACGGTCGCGAGGTTGGCCTTCGAGTCCGCGTCGGACGGATCGAGCTTGATCGCCGACCGGTACGCGTGCTCGGCGGTGCCCCAGTCACGCATCCGCAGGGCCGCGTCACCCAGCACCTGGAACGCCCGCGCCTCGGTCGGCGCGAGCTGCGAGGCGTGCAGGGCCGAGTCGAACGCCTCGACGGCGCCGTCGGGAGCGTCGGCCAGGACCTCGGCGAGCACGACGTAACAACGCCAGTCGCCGGGCTTGCGCCGCACGGACTCCCGCGCCGCGACCGCCGCCTCCTGGTGCCGGCCGAGGTCGCTCAACGCCAGCGCCGCCAGCCGCTGAGGCCACGCGGGCTCGCCGTCGAGCACCATCGCGCGCTTGGCGGAGTCGAGTGCCTGGTCCGCCTCGCCGAGGTCGAGGTGGGCGGCGGCGAGCCGGCACCACGCCTCGGCGTGCCGAGGGTTCGCCGCCACGAGGGGCCGCAACAGGTCGATGGCCTGCCGCGGCTTCCCCGAGGCGGTGAGGTCGGCGGCACGCAGGAGCACCGCTGTCATCGGCTCGGACACGCCGCACAGTGTGACAAAGCGCCTCCGGCCCCCGAACGGGTGACCTCAGTCGGAGGCTTCTCCGAACCAGCGAGCGAGCTCCCGGTCCAGCCCCTCCTGGTCCTCGCCGGCCCACGCCACGTGCCCGTCGGGCCGGATCAGCACGGCGGGCGCGTCCAGGTCCTCGCTGACGTCGACGACGTGGTCGACCCGGTCCGTCCAGCCGCCGGCGGACAACGCTCCGGCCTGGTCGAGCAGGATGCCGCGACCGGCGTGCATCTGCGCGTACAGCCCGCCGCGCTTCAGCACGAGGTCCCCGATCCGGCGCCCGACCAGGTCGTTCTCCGACCCGAGGTCGTACCGGACCGAGACCGCGATGATCTTCTCGATCAGGTACCGGTTGACCTCCTCGAACTGCACGAGCTCGGTGAACAGCCGTCGCACCGACTGCGGACCGGGCTCGACCTTCATCAGCTCGATCTGCGCGCGGGTGTTGTTCAGCACCTCCTCGGCCACCGGATGCCGTTCGGCCTCGTAGGTGTCCAGCAACGCAGAGGGAGCCCGGCCGTGCACGACCGCCGCGAGCTTCCAGCCCAGGTTGAACGCGTCCTGCACGCCCAGGTTGAGGCCCTGCCCACCGGTCGGCGGGTGGACGTGCGCCGCGTCGCCCGCGAGGAACACGCGCCCGGACCGGTAGCGCTCGGCCTGCCGGGTGGCGTCGCCGAACCGGGACAGCCAGCGCGGCGAGTGCACGCCGAAGTCGGTCCCGGCGACCTTGACCAGCTGTTCCTTGAAGTCGTCGAGCGTCGGCACGACGGCGCGGTCCTCGTTCACCCCCTCCGCGGGCACGATGACGCGGTACGTCGCGGTGCCTCCGATCGGGCCGATGCCGAACCGCTTCTGCGTCTTGCGGACCTCCAGCATCAACGGCATCGCCTCCTCCCACGGAACGCCGATCTCCATCTCGCCGAGCAGCGTCTCCACCCGCGACGGTTCGCCGGGGAAGTCGATGCCGGCCAGTTTGCGCACGGTGCTGCGCCCGCCGTCGCACCCGACCAGGTACCGGGCCCGCAAGGACGTGCCGTCCGCCAGGTCGACGGTCACACCGTCCTCGTCCTGTGCGAATGCCGTCAGCGTGCTGCCGCGCCGGATCTCGGCGCCGGCCTCCAGAGCGTGCTCGGTGAGCAGACGATCGATGTTCGGCTGCGGAAGACCGAGCACCACCGGGTACTTCGTGCCGAGCTTCTCGGGCGCGGGCTTGTCGATGCCCGCGAAGAACCCGGCGAGCGGATGGGTCGTGCCCGCCTCCAGGAACCGGTCGGCGATGCCGCGCTGGTCCAGGATCTCGATGCTGCGCGCGTGCATGCCGAGCGCCCGGACGACCTTGGTCGGCTCGGCGTCCCGCTCCAGCACCACCACGCTCACGCCGTGCAGCCGCAACTCGCCAGCCAGCATCATGCCGGTCGGTCCACCGCCGGCGATGATGACGTCGATCATGGAGTCTTCCCCATTTCCCCAGGTAGATGACGTTGGCTGGGAAATGATGAGGTACACCCGGGGTCTTGTGGCAAGACCCCGGGTGCGCTATACGTTGAAGTGGGAGGAGAGCAGCGCTCTCCTCTTTCGTCGTTTCTGGGGGTCACGACGTGGTGCGCTGGTACTTCGCCGGTCTCGTGCTGTCGTTCTTCGGGACGAGCGCGATGATGCTGGTCGCGGGGATCTGGGTGAAGTCGCTCACGGGCAGCGACGCGCTCGCGACCCTCGCCCTGCTCTGCGTCTACGCGCCGGGCGTGCTGTCGCCGTGGATCGGCCGGTTCGCCGACTCGTACCGCCGCAAGCCGTTGCTGATCTGCACGGACCTGGCGATCGTGCCCGCGCTGGCCGTGCTGCTGCTGACCGACGAGATCTGGGTGATCTTCGCGGTCCTGCTGCTCTACGGCACGAAGGCGGTGCTCGTCAGCGCGGCCGAACCGGCGTTGCTGGTGGCGATGCTCCCGCCCGACCGGCTGGCCAGGGTCAACGGCCTGCGCATGTCGCTGCAGGAGGGCATGAAGCTCGTGGCGCCGTTGGCGGGCGCTGCGCTGTTCGCGGCACACGGGGCGTGGCCGGTGGTGACGATCGACGCGCTGTCGTTCCTGCTCGCGGCGGGTGCCACCGCGATGATCAGGGTCGACGAACCGGCGCCGGCTCCGCGCGAGTTCGCGAGCCTGCCGCACCTGAAGGCGTTGAGGTGGCCGATCGTCGGCACGGCGGTGGCGTTGTTCGCGTCCTCGCTGAACACCGCGGCGGCGTTTCCGCTGGTGGAGAACGGTCTGCGCTACGGGCCCGAGTTCCTGGGCGTCCTCGCCGCGGCGCAGGGCGCGGGATCGGTGCTCGCGGGCCTGCTGGGCAGGCGCGCGAACGTGACGGTGGGGTTGGTGCTGATGGCCGTCGCCGCGGCAGCACGCATGTCGGCGTGGTTGCCCGCAGTGCTGGTGTCGGGGTTCGTGAACGGTGTGGGGCTCGCCTGGACCGTGATCGCCGTGTCGACCCTGGTCCAGCAATGCACGCCGGCGGCGGTGCTCGGCCGGGTCAGCGCCACGGCGATGAGCGTCGTGTTCGGTGCCGTGCCGATCGGGCTGGCCACCGGTGCCGCTCTCGTGGCGAACGTGAGCTTCGAGGTGATCTACCTGGCGATCGCCGTGCTCACGGCGGGGACGGCGCTGTGGACGGGCGTTCGCGGCCGCGGTCCGCGAACGTCAGGACAGCACTCCCAGACCGTGCAGGTGGGCGAAGATGATCCGGTCGACCGGTGAGATCCGGTCCGCGTCCGCGGTGGTCAGCCAGGCGAGTTCCTCGATCTCGGCCGACGCCACCGGTTCCCCGTCGAACGACGCGGTGTAGCAGGTCATCCGCACGGTCACCCCCGACGTGTGGCCGTGCGCCTGCGCTTCGAACGTCCCCAGGTGCTTCGCCGACGCCCCGTCGATCTCGACGGACAGCTCCTCGCGGATCTCGCGCACGAGCGTCTCGACGTCGGACTCCCCCGGCTCGCGCTTGCCGCCGGGCAGGTAGTACGTGTCCTTGCCCCTCGACCGGGTGCCGAGCACCTGGCCGTCGTTCAGATAGATCCAAGCCACCTTGTCGATCACGGGGCCGACATTAGGCGCTGGCGAGCTCCTTGACCACGCGGTGCGCGTCGGCGAGCGACTCGACGGCGAGCTCGCGGAACTGGTGCATCTGCGGCACCACGTCCGCCAGCGTCAGCTCGGCGTGCACGAACTCCAGGTTCTGGTCGAGGCCGACCATCGACAGCACCGCGCGCAGGTACGGCTCCTGGAAGTCGAAACCCTCGCGAGGCGTGCCCGGCTTGTACGAGCCCCCACGGGCCGTCACGACGACAACGCGCTTGCCGCCCCACGCGAACGTGCCGTCCTCACGGGCGAAGTTGGCGGATGTCGCCACCTGGTCGATCCAGGCCTTGAGGGTCGACGGGATCGAGAAGTTGTACATCGGGGCACCGATGAGGATCACGTCCGCCGCGTCGACCTCGGCGATCAGACCTGCGGCGATGCCCTGGTCGGTGCCGTCCTTGTGCGGGATCGGCGACGCGTGCAGGTCGCGGTAGGTGTAGCCGGAGCCGGGGTTCGCGGCGCGCCAGCTCTCCGCGAACGAACCCGAGACCTCGCGGGTCACGGAGCCCTCGTACCGAATGCTCGTGTCGATGTGAAGCAGATTGGTCATACTCGGAACATACGAGTGAAGAACTTCCGAGTCAAGATGTTCTTACTCAAGAACATCTCCTCCGGGATGTAGGATGGAACACATGGAGGAGCAGTCAGAACTCGTCGAAGCCTGCTTGGAGAAGTGGGACTTCAACTGGCTGCTGCACCGCGCCACCCAGCGCGTCGGCGGCGCGTTCGCCGACGAGATCGCGAAGTTCGGGATCTCACTGCGCGGCCAGCTGGTGCTGCAGGCGCTCGCCAACGAGGAGCTCCAGCGCACCCAGCTCAAGCTCGGCGCGATGCTCGGCCTCGACAAGACCACGCTGACGAGCGAGCTCGACAAGCTCGAACGGGCCGGCCTGGTCCAGCGCGTCCCCGACCCGAACGACCGGCGGGTGCGCACACCGGTGATCACCGACCAGGGCCGGGAGCTGCAGAAGGAGGCGGGCGAGGCGCTCGCCGAGGTGGAGCGCGGCTTCCACTCCCGCTTCTCCCACGAGGAGATGGTGATCATCCGCAAGGCCCTGCAGGACCTCTCCCGCGGAGAAGGTCCCATGCAGGGCTCCTGCATCTAGACCAAAGCGCCCAGGTCCGCCTCACGAAGCTGCTCCGGCGTCACCGTCGCCTGCGCGTCCACCAGCGCCTTCAACGCCGTGCCGTGGTCCCAGACGTTAACGTTCATCGCCGCCCGCAGCCGCCCGTCACGCAGCCAGAACGCGATGAACTCCCGTGCCGCCACGTCACCGCGCACGACGAGTTCGTCGTCCGGGCCGGCGAGCCCGCGGTACTCCATGCCCAGGTCGTACTGGTCGGTGAAGAAGTACGGCGACTTCGCGTAGGGCTCGTCCAGCCCGAGCAACGATCCCGCGACGTGCGTGCCCTGGTCCTTCGCGTTCGCCCAGTGCTCGACGCGGATCCGGTCGCCGTAGCGGGGGTGGTCCTGCGCCGCGATGTCGCCGGCCGCGAAGACGTCGGGCGCGGACGTGCGCAGCAGCGCGTCGACCGCGACGCCGCCGGAGGCCAGCTCCAGCCCGGCGGCCTCGGCCAGTTCGAGCCGTGGTGTCGCCCCCACGGCGAGCACCGTCACGTCCGGATGCAGTTCGGTGCCGTCGTCCAGCCGCAGGCCGGACGGTGAGAAGTTCGCGACCCCCGTACCCAGCTTGAACTCCACGCCATGCTCCTCGTGCAGGCCGCGGAACATCGCGCCCATCTCGGCACCGAGCACGCGCACGAGCGGTTCGTTCAGTGGATCGACCACCGTGACGCGGCAGCCGTGGGTGCGGGCGGCGGACGCCACCTCGCAGCCGATCCAGCCCGCGCCGACGATCACGACGTGCCGGCCCTCGCGCAGAGCCGACTTCAACGCCAGCGAGTCGTCCAGCGTCCGCAGCACATGTCCTTGCGCTCCAGGCAGAACGCGGGGGCGGGAGCCGGTCGCGAGCAAGAGCCGATCGTAGGAACGCACTGCTCCGTCCGAGTCGGCGATCGCGTGATCACCGGGTCGCAGGTCCAGGACGGACACCCCGAGCCGGAGGTCGATCTCGTTGTCGGAGTAGAAGCTCGGCTCGTGCACCCAGGCCGGTTCGGCGGCCTTGCCGAGCAGCACGTCCTTGGACAGCGCGGGAAGTTCGTACGGGCGGTGGCGTTCGGTGCCGAACATGGTGATCTTGCCGTCGTAGCCGCGGTCGCGGAGAGCGCTCGCCGCGGAGGCACCGGCAAGACCCGTGCCGACGATCACGATGCGTTGCGGTTCCGCCATTTTCACCCCTCCAGGTGATCTATTCTCATCCCACGTGCGACGCTAACCGCAGCTCGGCGCGGTCGCCGGACGGAGAAGCCGAAACCTCCGTCATGACCAACGGTGACGCACGTCTCTCTGACGTGAGCGCCGGCGGCACCGAGCCGGCGTGCCGAGTGAGCTGGAGGAAGAAACCCGTGGGAGCCAAAGAGGAGTGGCAGGTGAGCTGCCGCGACATCGCTTCGCGCCGACGGGACATGACGGTGTTCGTCAGCCAGGGGCACATCGTGATCACCGTGCCGCCGGGAGAGGCCGCCGTGCTGACACCACTGGAGGTCGGTCGCCTGCGGGCGGCGTTGCGGGACGCCGTCGTGAGCGCGTCCAACACCGATATGTGACCGCCGTCACACCGTTACCTACTCGCTAGTAGGTAGATGGCAGAGTGGGTCTCATGGTGACCCGCGTGCTGCTGACCCTGGTCAAAGCCGGAGTGATCCGGCCGTTGGGCCCGCGAGGGCTCTCCGGCACCGTGCGCGGGTATCTGCAGTGGGACATCACACTGGCGTGGGGGTACCAGACAGGCGCGGGACGGCATCCGGACCGCGCGGCGATCATCGACGACGACGGCGTGCTCACGTACGCGGAGGTGAACGAGCGCACCAGCAGGCTCGCGCATGCGTTCCGCGCCAAGGAACGCGTCGGGCTGCTGTGCCGCAACGGCCGCGCGTTCATCGAGACGATGACGGCGTGCACGAAGATCGGCGCCGACGCCGTGCTGCTCAACACCAGCCTGAGCAAAGGACAACTGGCCCAGGTCGCGCAGGACCAGAAGATCGACAGGATCGTCGCGGACCGCGAGTTCGCCGGCGTGGTGCCCGACCTGCCCACCTACTTCACCGACGAGCTCGAGTCGCTGATCGCTGACGGGCCCGTGAAGCCGCTCCCCCGCAGACCTCCGCGCGGCCGGCTGATCATCCTCACCTCCGGCACCACCGGCACGCCGAAGGGCGCCCGCCGCCCGGAGCCCGCGAGCCTCGCCCCCGCCGCCGCGCTGCTCTCGCGGATCCCGCTCAAGCACGGCGACGTCATCTCCATCACCTCCCCGCTCTTCCACGCCTGGGGGCTCGCCGCGTTCCAGCTCGGGCTCGTGCTCGGCGCGACCCTCGTGCTGCGCCGCAAGTTCGACCCGGCACAGGCGCTGCAGGACGCGGCGAGGTGCACCGCGATGTTCGTGGTTCCCGTGATGCTGCAACGCATGCTGGAGACCGAGCACCGGCCGAAGCTGCGGATCATCGCGTCCAGCGGCTCGGCCCTCCCGCCGAAGGTCGCCGCCCGCACCCTGCGGGAGTTCGGCCCGGTGCTCTACAACCTCTACGGCTCAACGGAAGTGAGCTGGGCGAGCATCGCCACGCCCGAAGAGATGCTGCGCGAGCCCGGCACGGCGGGCCAGCCACCGCTCGGCACCCGACTGGCCATTGTGGATGATCAGGGCAAGCCGGTGACGCCGGGCGACACCGGGCGGATCTTCGTCGGCAACGAGATGCTGTTCGACGGCTACACCAACGGCACCAGCAAGGAATCGTTGAACGGCCTCATGTCGACCGGTGATCTCGGTTACCTCAAGGACGGCTTGCTGTTCGTGGCCGGCCGTGACGACGAAATGATCGTCTCAGGTGGCGAGAACGTTTACCCGCACGACGTGGAGGAACTCCTCTCGATGCTCGACGGCGTCACCGAGGTCGCGGTTCTCGGTGTGCCGGACGAGGAATGGGGCCAGCGCCTCGCCGCTTTCGTTGTCGGCGCAAAAACCCTGACGGCCGAACACGTACGTGAACACGTGAAGGCGAACCTGGCGCGATACTCCGTTCCCCGGGATGTTTTCTTCGTCAACGAGTTGCCCCGCAACGCAGCCGGAAAAGTGTTGAAACGTCAATTGCGGGAGCAGCACTAGAGTCAGCCCTCGAAGTGAGGGGGCTTCACCATGACGGTTCCCGGCAGGTCCGCGGATCCGCGGTCCAACGCCGTGCACAACCTGCGCGAGGCACGCATCGCCCTGGACGAGGGCAGGCCCGGCGAGGCGTTGGAGTACGCGGAGAAGGCCGTGGCCGCGTTCTCGTGGCTGGACGACGCGGAGGGCGTGGCCGAGGGCGTTCTGGCCCAATCGGTCGCGCTGGGCAAGCGAGGGCTGTGGCCCAGCGCGCTCGACACGATCGACAAGGTGCAGGCGATCGCGGCGGCGAACCGCCACATCGGACTCCAGGCGCGGTGCAGCTTTTCCCGTGCCGTGGTGGAACTGCGTCTCGATTCGCGGGAACGGAGCTTCAACTCCTTCGCCCGCGCGCTCGGTCTCGCGGAGCTCACCGGTGACAACGAGCTGATCGGCTCGGTGCTGTTCGAACAGGCGCGGGTGATGCGGATGCAGTACCACGAGCACTGCATGATGCGCACCGAGGAGAACCGCTGCAGCCTCGACGGAGAGCCGTGCGTGCGCAAACTCCGCCGTGCGGAAGCGTTGTGCGCTCAGGTCCGCGACCGGTGGAAGACGCTCGGCGACCCGGTGCGGATGGCGATGGTCAACGTTCTGCTGACACACGTGCGCATCGATCTGGGTGAACTTGACCGCGCGCACCGCAGCTGGCAGCGCGCTGACCAGTTGCTTGCCGGAAGGACCCGCCCGGTGGCACGGGCGGAGGCGCTGATGGTCCGGGCGCGGCTCAGCGGGGCGCGGGGGCGTCACCCCGAGCAGATAGCCCAGCTCTCCCAGGCCGCCGAGCTCGCGATGAGCTGCCTGGCACGGGAAGTGGCGGTGCACGCGCACCAGCAGTTGAGCGAGGCGCACGAACGGACAGGTGAGTTCGAACGCGCGCTGCGCCACGCGCGGATGCAGTTGGAGCAGTACCGGTTGTGGGAACTGCAGGAGGGCCGCGACCTGCTCCGGATGCGCGAGCACGACCTGTCGTCACGTCTCGTGGAACAGTTGGCGCACAGGCGTTTCGAGCCCAAGCGGGAGGACGCGGTGGTGCGCGTCCCGCGCGTCGGCGAGCTGCACGAGACCGGCACCGCGGAGCACACGAACACGCGGATCGCCCGCGCACTGCGGGCAGGACTCACCAAACGCGGCATCGAAGTGTTGCGGCTCGTGGCCGCCGGGGCGAGCACGGCGATGATCGCGGAGTCGCTCGGCCTGTCGCCCAAGACCGTGCAGAACCACCTCCAGCGCATCTACACGACCCTTGACGTCAACGGCCGCGCCGGCGCCATCGTGTGGTGGATGAACCTCACCACCACCTAGACATGCATTGGCAAGGTATTGACAAATAGGCCGAGCGGACCGGTTGACCATCGCCCGTTCGGCCGCTTGTCGTTCACCGGGAACTGCCGGTTCCCGGGTTTTTTACCCATGTCCACGAGGTGGAATTGGGTGATGTGATGGGTAACTGGTCTGTGTCATGCTCCGTTAACAAGGTGTCCGGTTCATGAGCGAGGGACGGTCATGGGGAGGCAACGCCGCCTGGCGCTCGAAGCACTAGTGCTTCCGGAGCGCGATGCGTGCCACGTCTCGCCACAGCAGCGGGTCGACGCCCTCGGGGTTGATGTTCTCCAGCAGTGCCGCCAGCGCCGTCCGCGCTCCGGCACCGTCCTCCGGATCACCCTCGTCCGCCGCCCGCACGAGCAGGAGGTGGCACCGCAGCTGCTGTTCGGCGTCGAGCCGTCCGGTCGCGAGCGCCACCTCGGCGAGTGCGCGCGCCCGGTCGACCTCTCCGTCGCGCAGCGCCAGTTCCGCTCGCAGCGCGCGGGCGTGGGCGAGCAGGCCGTCCTGCCCTCGCAGGGCCGCGATCGTCGTCTCCACCTCGTCCAGCAACGCGACCACGTCGTCGAGGTTCGCTCCCGGTGTGCGCAGCGCGATGGCCGCCCCGGCCAGGCGGACCCGGCAGCCGTACTCGGGATCACCGCCGTGGTCGCCGAGCATCCCGATGGCCTCGCGGATGCAGTGCGCGGCCTCCATCCGGTCCCCCAGGCGATCCGCGACCTTCGCGCGCACCCACCACGTGGAGATCGCGAGCCGGTCGCGGCCGAGTTCGGGCAGCCGCACGGAAAGCTGGTCCACGACCTGTTCGGCGTCGGCCAGGCGCCCGGCCGCGGTGAGCTCCGCGCACAACGCGATGAGCGCGCGCGTGTGGACGCGGCGCACCCGTTCACCGTCGCCGTTCGCCAACTCGACGGCCTCGGTCGCGGCCTTCACGGATTCGGCCGTCCGGGCGAGGCGCCGCAACGAGGATGCGCGCAGGATCTCCACGAGCGCGTCCACCGCCGGACCGGGAGACCACGACTTGCGCAGCTTCGACGCCGCCAGCAGCAGACCCTCGTGGTCGCGCTGCCGGGCGAGCACCACCAGGCGCGTCCAGCGCACGCACCAGCCGAACATCTCCTCGTCGGTGCGCTTTCCCAGCGTTTCCAGCAGATCGACGGCCAGCACCAGGTCGCCGTCGTGGTAGGCCATCAGGGCCTCGCACCACGCCAGCGCCTCGTCCTGCATGGCGGTGCGGTCCTCGTCGACGACGAGCTCGGACGGGTCGACGCCGAGCACCTCGGCGAGCCTGCGGACGACGGTGGGCGACGGCACCCGTTCGCCGGACTCGAGCCGCGACACGTAGCTCATGGAGACACCGGGGCACGCGAGGTCCTTTTGCGACAAACCGCGCTGCAGCCGGACCGCGCGCAACCGCGCACCGAACCTGGTCAACGACTTCCTGCCCTCATCCACGGCCGCCACCTAACGAAGGAGCCCCTCAATGAAGTTGAACACTATCGCTCGAACCGTCGCGGCCGTGATCCTCAGTTTGGGGGCGCTGCTCGCGATGTCCGGTGCGGCATCGGCGGACGAGCCCGACAAGTTCACGCCGCCGTACTGCGCCCAGCCCTGACCCGTTAGCCCGAACCGGGGTGGTCCCGCCTCCCTCGCAAGCGGGACCACCCCGGTCACCGACACACCAATTGACACACCTGACCACACCGGCAGGTGCGGGTGAGGCACCCTTGTGGGGTGACTCTGCAACTGCGCACGCCTCGTCACCAGGTGAGCCCGAAGTCCGTCCTGCTGTGGACGATGCAGGCCGCCGTCTTCTGGCTCGTGCTGTTCGTGCCCCAGCTGATCGTGTTCCTGCTGGTGAGCAACCCGCCGACGTGGGAGCTCGTGCTCATGATCGCCACCGGCGTCGTCGGCGTCGTGCACACCGCGGTCGAACCGAGCTGGCGCTACCGCGTGCACCGCTGGGAGACCACGCCGGACGCCGTCTACACCCTCTCCGGCTGGCTGAACCAGGAGTGGCGGGTCGCGCCGGTGTCGCGCATCCAGACGATCGACACGAAACGCGGGCCGTTCCAGCAGATGCTCGGCCTCTCGACCGTCACGGTGACGACGGCGTCGGCCGCCGGCCCGGTGGAGATCGAGGGCCTGGAGCACGAGGTCGCGCAGAGGCTCGTGGTGGAACTGACGAACACCACCCAGGCCACGCCCGGTGATGCCACGTGACCACCCCGGCGGAGGTTCCGGCCGGGCTGCCCGCCGCGCCGGAGTTCACCGAGCCGTTGCAGGAGTGGCACCGCCTGCACGTGCGGATGCTGGTCGTGCGGCCGCTCAACGAGGGCATCGCGATGCTGGTGCCGATCCTCGTGCTGCTGTTCACCGGCAACGGCGAGAAGTGGCGGCTCATCGCGTCCGGCGCGACGGTCGCGGCGATCCTCGCGTTCAGCTACCTCATCTGGCGCACCACGAGGTACCGCATCACCGACGACCAGGTCGAGCTGCACACGGGTCTGTTGACCCGCAAGCAGCTCGCGGTGCCGCGTGATCGCATCAGGACGGTCGACCTGACGTCCAAGCCGGGCCACCGGATCTTCGGGCTCTCGGCGGTGCGGATCGGCACCGGGCAGCAGGACGTGCCGGGCACGGACGGCCTCACGCTCGACGCGGTGACGCAGCAGGAGGCCGAACGGCTGCGGTTGTTGTTGCTGCAGAAGGGAACCGCGCCCAGGCCGGTCGCTTCGGAGGGCGAGAGCGCGGAACCGGTTCCGCTGCCCGAGTCCGAGGTCATCTCGAAGCTCGACCTGAAGTGGCTCAAGTACGCGCCGCTGTCGTTGTCGGGCCTCGTCGCGATCGGCGCCGTGTTCGGCGTGCTGTCGAACTACGCCGACGACCTCGGCCTGCACCCGGTGCAGGACCTGTGGGAGTGGCTGTTCGAGAACCCGAGCCTCGCGCTCATCGCGGCGTTCCTGGTCGGGCTGGCCGTGGTCGGACTGATCCTGTCGGTCCCGCTCTACATCCTGCAGTTCTGGAACTACCAGCTGACCCGCGAGCCGGACGGAACCGTGCGCGTGCAACGGGGTCTGCTCACCACCCGCTCGGTTTCGGTGGAGGAGCAACGGCTTCGCGGCGTCGACATCCAGGAACCGCTGCTGGTGCGCGCGGGCAAGGGCGCGAAGCTCGCCGCGGTGACGACGGGCCTGGGTTCGAAGGGCGAGAGCAACCTGCTGCTGCCGCCCGCGCCGTTGTCCGTGGCGCACCAGGTCTCGCGGGACGTGCTGAAGGTCGGCAACGACCCGACGACGCTGAGGCTGCGCAAGCACCCGTTCGCCGCGTTGCGCCGCAGCATGTTCCGGCACGTGCTGCCGTGGGTCGTGATCGCCGTGGGCCTCGCGATCTGGGCGCCGTCCTGGGCGTGGCCGATCCCGGTGGCGATCCTCCCGTTCGCCGCGCTGGTCGGCTGGGACAACTACCGTTCACTCGGCAACGCGCTGGACGAGCGGTATCTGGTGACGCGCAACAACTCCCTCGTCCGCAGCACCGTGGCGTTGCAGCGCACCGGCATCATCGGGTGGCGCATCCACCGGTCGTTCTTCCAGCGCCGCAGCGGGCTGGTGACGATCGGCGCGACCACCGCGGCGGGCGCGGGTGTCTACCACGTCACGGACGTCGGCGAGTCCCACGGCCTGGCGCTGGCCGACGAGGCGGTGCCGGACCTGCTGCGCCCGTTCCTGATCGACTCCACTGTGGACGATCAAGCCGAGCGGAACGTCTGACGGTAGGCGCTCGGCGAGACCCCGATCGAGGCGGCCAGCTGCTGTCGCAGAGCCGCGCCGGTGCCGAAGCCGGCGTGGTTCGCGACCTGGTCGATCGGCAGGTCGGTCGACTCCAGCAGGTGCCGGGCCCGGTCGACGCGCTGCTGCGTCAGCCACTGGCCCGGTGACATGCCGGTCTCCGCGCGGAACCGGCGGGTGAACGTGCGCACGCTCATCCGCACCTGCCCGGCCATCGCGGCGAGGTCGAGCGGTTCTTGGAGCCGCTCCAAGGCCCATTCGCGGGCGAGCGCGGTCGAGGTGTCCGGGTAGCTCGGCACCGGCCGGTCGACGAACTGGGACTGGCCGCCCTGCCGCCACGCCGGGACGACGCAGTAGCGGGCGATCCAGTTCGCCACCTCGCTGCCGTGGTCGGACCTGATGACGTGCAGGCACAGGTCGATGCCCGCGGCGACGCCCGCCGAGGTGAGCACGTCGCCGTCGTCGATGAACAGCACGTCCGGGTTGAGCCGCACCTTCGGGTACAGCGCGCGGAACTGGTCCGTGGTGCCCCAGTGCGTGGTCGCGGGTCTGCCGTCGAGCAGTCCGGCGGCGGCGAGCACGAACGCTCCGGTGCAGATCGACATGATCCGGCGCGCGTTCGTCGTCGTGAGCGCCTCCAGCACCGCGGGTTCGAGCCACCCCTCTCGCGCGGGCTTGTAGTGGGTGCCGGGCACGAGCACCGTGTCCGCGTCTTGGAGCACCTCCAAGCCGTGCTCGGGCGTGATGGTGAAGCCACCGGTCGTGGGGATCGGGCGGCGGTCCGGCGAGCAGACGACCACCTCGTAGCGGTCGGCGAGCCGGGCGAACATGTGCGTCGAGCTGCCGATGTCGAACGCGACCGACTGCTCCAGCGCGAGGACGGCGATCCGGTGCATGGCCTGATTCTTTCACATGTTGGCCATCGGGCCACTGGTTGAAGCGTCGGCCTTCACCGAACCTTGTCGTCGTGAGACTCCATTGGGCCTGGGTTGTCGCAGGCGTGTCCTTCATCGCCCTGGTGGGCGCGGCGTCGTTCCGCGCGGCGCCGGGTGCGTTGATCGAGCCGTTGCGGGCGGAGTTCGGCTGGAGCACCGCCACGATCTCGCTCGCGATCTCGATCAACCTGTTGCTGTACGGGCTGACCGCGCCGTTCGCGGCCGCGCTGATGGACAAGTTCGGCGTGCGGGTCGTGGTGACCTGGGCGTTGACCATGGTCGCGATCGGCAGCGGGCTGACGGTGTTCATGACCGCGTCCTGGCAGCTGATCCTGCTGTGGGGTGTCGTGGTCGGGCTCGGCACCGGTTCGATGGCGCTGGCGTTCGTCGCGACGATCACCGGACGCTGGTTCGTGAAGCACCGCGGCCTGGTCACGGGCGTGCTGACGGCGGGTGGCGCGGCCGGTCAGCTGGTGTTCCTGCCGACGGTGGCGTGGCTGTCCGAGAGCTACGGCTGGCGGCCCGCGTCGCTGGTCATCTGCATCGCCGCGCTGGCCGTCGTGCCGCTGGCCGCGTTCTTCCTGCGCGAGTACCCGCGGGACGTGGGACTGCTGCCGCTCGGCGCGTCCGAGGACACTCCCCCGCCACCCGGTGGTGGTGCCGCCAAGCGTGCCCTCGGTGCGTTGACGATGGCCGCGAAGACCCGGCCGTTCTGGCTGCTGGCCGGCGGGTTCGCGATCTGCGGCGCCTCGACGAACGGCCTGGTGGGCACGCACTTCATCCCCGCCGCGCACGACCACGGCATGCCGACGACGACCGCGGCCGGACTGCTCGCGCTGGTCGGCGTGTTCGACATCGTGGGCACGATCGCGTCCGGCTGGCTGACCGACCGGGTGGACTCGCGGCTGCTGCTGGCGGGCTACTACGCGTTGCGCGGCCTCTCGCTGATGCTGCTGCCCCAGCTGTTCGGCGAGTCGGCACACCCGTCGATGCTGGTGTTCATCATCTTCTACGGCCTGGACTGGGTCGCGACGGTGCCGCCGACCGTGGCGTTGTGCCGCCAGTACTTCGGCATGTCCGGTCCGGTCGTGTTCGGCTGGGTGTTCGCGTCGCACCAGCTCGGCGCGGCGATCGCGGCCTCGGCGGCCGGGCTCACCCGCGACCACCTGGGCAGCTACGACCTGGCCTGGTACGTCGCGGGCGCCCTCTGCATCGGCGCGGCCGTGCTGTCAGCGTCGCTTGCGCGAAGTCCCGAAGAGCCCTCGCGTGATCTCACGCGCCAGGGCGCTGCCGGCTGACCGCAGGAACGACTTCACAGCGCTGTTGCCCAGCACCTTCTCGACCATCCCCGGTTCCTCCTTCTCCTCCCGGCGAGGAGGTTCCGGGGCCTGCTGCTGTTCCTCCTGGGGTGGCGGCGCGACCTTCGCCATCAACTGTTCGTAGGCCGACTCGCGGTCGACGGTCTCCGAGTACTTGCCGTGGAGGTCGCTGGACGAGGCGGCCTGCTTGATCGCGTCGTTGCCGATGGTGTCCATCAACGAGCGCGGCGCCCGCAGCCGGGTCCACGCCACCGGGGTCGGCGCGCCCTTCTCGCTCAGCACGGTGATGACCGCCTCGCCGATGCCGAGCGACGTGAGGGCCTTCTCCAGGTCGTAGTGCGGCGTCGTCGGGTACGTCTTCACCGTGCGCGCCAACGCCTTCTGGTCGTCGGGCGTGAACGCGCGCAGGGCGTGCTGGACGCGCGCGCCGAGCTGCGACAGCACGTCGTTCGGGATGTCGGTCGGCAGCTGCGTGCAGAAGAACACGCCGATGCCCTTGGACCGGATGAGCTTCACGGTCTGGGTGATCTGGTCGAGGAACGCCTTGGAGGCGTTGGAGAACAGCAGATGCGCCTCGTCGAAGAAGAAGACGAGCTTGGGCTTCTCGACGTCGCCCTCCTCGGGCAGCGTCTCGAAGAGCTCCGCCAGCAGCCACATCAGGAACGTGGAGAACAGCGCCGGGTTGCCCTGCAGCTCAGCGAGTTCGAGCAGGCTCACGACGCCCTTGCCGTCGCGCTGGCGCATCAGGTCGGCCGGGTCGAGCTCGGGTTCGCCGAAGAACCTGTCGCCGCCCTGCGCCTCCAGGTTGACCAGCGCCCGCAGGATCACGCCCGCCGTGGAACCGGAGACGCCGCCGATGCCCTTGAGGTCGGCCTTGCCCTCGTCGCTGGTGAGGTGCTGGATGACGCTGCGCAGGTCCTTGGTGTCGAGCAGCGGCAGACCTTTCGAGTCCGCCCAGTGGAAGATCAGGCCGAGCGTCGACTCCTGGGTGTCGTTCAGCCCCAGCACCTTCGACAGCAGGATCGGCCCGAAGCTCGTGACCGTCGCCCGCAGCGGCACACCGATGCCGCCCGTGCCGATCGACAGGAACTGCACCGGGAAGGCCTGGGACTGCCAGTCGTCGCCGGTGTCCTGCGCGCGGGTTTTCGTCCGGTCGCTCTCGGCGCCCTGCTGCGACAGACCGGACAGATCGCCCTTCACGTCCGCCATCAGCACCGGGACGCCGTTGTTCGACAGCTGCTCGGCGAGCAGCTGGAGGGTCTTGGTCTTGCCGGTTCCCGTTGCGCCTGCGACAAGTCCGTGGCGGTTGACCATGGACAACGGGATGCGGACGTGCGCGGTCGACTCGACGGTCCCGTCGACCAGCACGGCGCCGAGTTCGATGGCCGCGCCCTCGGACGCGTACCCCGCGGCGATCTCAGCTTGAGCCGTCATGCACGGGGAGCGTAACCAGGTTGCTGCACGCCGCCACTCGAAGTTGACGCTCCGCGCAGTAATGTTCGGGGCGTGATGGATCGTCTGGTGTGGATCGACTGCGAGATGACCGGACTCGACTTGGGCAAGGACGCTCTGATCGAGATCGCGGCACTGGTCACGGACGCCGAGCTCAACGTGCTCGGCGAGGGTGTGGACATCGTGATCCACGCTCCCGATGACGTGCTGGCCTCGATGCCGGAGGTCGTCATGCAGATGCACGCCAAGTCGGGCCTGACCGAGGAGGTGCGCGCGTCCACCGTCTCCCTGGAGGAGGCCGAGGCCGCCGTGCTGGCCTACATCAAGGAGTGGGTGCCCGATCCCCGCACCGCTCCCCTGGCCGGCAACTCCATCGCCACCGACCGCGGGTTCATCGCGCGCGACATGCCGGCGCTCGACGCCCACCTGCACTACCGCATGGTCGACGTGTCGTCGATCAAGGAGCTGTGCCGGCGCTGGTACCCGCGCATCTACTACGCGCAGCCGGGCAAGGGCCTCGCGCACCGGGCGCTCGCGGACATCGTCGAGTCGATCCGGGAGCTCGCGTACTACCGGCGGACGGCGTTCGTGCCGCAGCCCGGCCCGTCGACCGAGCAGGCCCAGGCCGTGGCCGCTGACCTGCTCAAGAACGTCGAATGACCCCCTGATTTCAATATCGGTGGCTACCGTTGCTATGCTTTCCTCGCCGGTCAACGACTGGCAATGGTGGGTGTAGCTCAGCCGGTAGAGCACTGGGTTGTGATCCCAGGTGTCGCGGGTTCAAGTCCCGTCACTCACCCTTTGTCGAAAGGCCTCCGCACTCGCGGGGGCCTTTCTTCACGTTTACGGGAGCCTTCATGACCACGCTCGTCGCCAAGGACCTCGCCGCCGGTCACGGAGACCGCGTCCTGTTCTCCGACCTGAACCTCGTCGTCGCTCCCGGCGACGTCATCGGGCTCGTCGGCGTGAACGGCGCGGGCAAGTCGACGTTGCTCAAGACCCTGGCCGGGCTGATCCCCGCCGAGTCCGGCCGCGTGACGCTGAGCCCGCCCGCGGCCAACGTCGGACACCTCGCGCAGGAACCGGAGCGCCTCGAAGGCGAGACCGTCCGCGACTTCCTGGCTCGCCGCACCGGTGTCGCGGAAGCTCAGAGGGTGCTGGACGTGGCCACCGAAGCGTTGACCGCCGGCAACGACGAGGGCTACTCGGACGCGCTGGACCAGTGGCTCGCGCTGGGCGGTGCCGACCTCGAGGAGCGCTCTCTGGAGGTCGTCGCCGACCTGGGGTTGACCGTAGGCCTGGACGCGTTGATGACCTCGCTGTCCGGCGGCCAGGCGGCGCGGGCGGGCATGGCCTCGTTGCTGCTCAGCCGGTACGACATCTTCCTGCTCGACGAGCCGACCAACGACCTGGACCTCGACGGCCTGGAGCGGCTGGAGAAGTTCGTCACGGGCCTGCGCGCCGGCACCGTGCTGGTCTCGCACGACCGCGAGTTCCTGGCCCGCACGGTCACCAGCGTGCTGGAGCTCGACCTGCACCAGAACTCCGTGCGCCTGTTCGGCGGCGGCTACGAGTCGTACCTCGAAGAGCGCGCACGGGCCCGTCAGCACGCCCGTGACGACTACGACGAGTACGCGGACACGAAGTCGTCGTTGGAAGCCCGTGGCCGCATGCAGCGCGCATGGATGGACAAGGGCGTGAAGAACGCACGGCGCAAGGCGACCGACAACGACAAGAACGCTCGTAAGTTCCGTGCCGACGCCACGGAGAAGCAGGCCTCGAAAGCGCGGCAGACCGACCGCATGATCGAACGGCTGGAGGTCGTCGAGGAGCCCCGCAAGGAGTGGGAGCTGCGGATGGAGATCGCCGCGGCCCCGCGTTCCGGTGCCGTGGTGGCGTCGTTGCGGGCGGCCGTGGTCTCCCGGGGCTCGTTCACACTCGGCCCGGTGGACCTGCAGATCGACTGGGCGGACCGGGTCGCGATCACCGGCGCGAACGGCGCGGGCAAGTCGACGCTGCTGGCCGCGTTGCTGGGGCGCCTGGAGCTGACCTCGGGGTACGCGACCCTGGGCTCCGGCGTCGTGGTGGGCGAGGTGGACCAGGCACGCGGGCTGTTCCTGGGCGACCTGCCGCTGGTGGACGCGTTCCAGGAGGCGGTGCCGGAGATGAACCCGGCCGACGTGCGGACGTTGCTCGCGAAGTTCGGCCTGAAGGCGGCCCACGTGATGCGGCCGGCCGCGTCGCTGTCACCGGGTGAGCGGACGCGGGCGGCGCTGGCGTTGCTGCAGGGCAGCGGGGTGAACCTGCTGGTGCTGGACGAGCCGACGAACCACCTCGACCTGGCCGCGATCGAGCAGCTGGAGTCGGCGCTGGAGAACTACCCGGGCACGTTGCTGCTGGTGACGCACGACCGGCGGATGCTGGAGGCGGTGCAGGTGAACCGTCACCTGGCCGTGTCGGGCGGCCAGGTGACGGTCTCCTAGTGAGTTAGCGGTTGCCCTGGACCCACGTGGCCCACGGGACCTGCCAGTCGCCGAAGCCGTCCCACGACTCGAGTGCCGGCCCGCCGGAGTTGGTGACGATGACGACGTCGCCCTGCTTGCTGTTGTCGAACACCCACTTGGCGTTCTCCGGCGAGAGGTTCAGGCAGCCGTGGCTCACGTTGCGCTTGCCCTGGTCACCGATGGACCACGGCGCGCCGTGGAAGAAGATGCCGCTGTTGGACATCCGGTACGCCCAGTCGACGGGCGTCTTGTAGCCGCCGTTCTCGAGCGCGAGACCGTACGTCGTCGAGTCCATGATCATGTGGTCGTGCTTCTCCATCAGCACGTACGTGCCGGTGGGGGTGGCGTCGGCCGGCTTGCCCATCGACGTCGGCATGGTGCGGACGACCTGGCCGTTGACCTTGGTGATCACCTGGTGCGTCTGGCCGTCGGCCTCGTGGATGACCTCGTCACCGACCGTCGTGGTGATGATGCGGTCTTCCTGGCCGTAGATGCCGTTGCCGACGTGCTTGCCGTAGACCTTCACGTGCATGGTGATCTTGGTGCCCGCCTTCCAGAACTTCTCCGGACGCCAGTGCACCTCCTTCTCGTTGAACCAGTAGAAGGCGCCCTCGACCTTGGGCTCGGTGGTGATCTCCAGCATCTTCTCGGCCGCGACCTTGTCGGCCACCTTCTCGTCGAAGTAGAAGGCGAGCGGCTGCCCGACGCCGATCGTGGTGCCGTCCTGGGGGTTCGTCGACACGTAGGTGAGCGTCCGCGGCTTCACCGTGGTGAAGTTCGACTCCTTGGTCTCCGCCTTGCCGTCCGCACCGGTGGCCGTGGCGACCAGCTTGTAGGCCTTCGAGTACCCGAGCGGCTCCGTGTTGGTCCACTGCGTCGACTCGGCGTTCATCTTGCCCTCGACGACCTTGCCCTCGGGGTTGGTCAGCTTGACCTCGGTCAGCTTCCCGTCCGCCGCCGTCGCGATGACGGGCAGCCCCGGCATGACGTCGGCCGCGCCGTTGTTCAACGCCAGCGTCAGCGTGACGGGCTTAGGCGGAGGCGGAGGAGCACTGCTCGACTCACCACCGGCACCGGTCGCCGCGTCACCGCCGCCCGAACAGCCTGCGATCAGCATCACAGCGATTCCCGCCATGACCACCCCACGACCGCGCCTGCTCCACATCCCCATGGACGTACTTCCGATCTGCTTGTGTCCGCTCCCGAGACTGCCTGCACGAAGGTGTTTTGGCGTCCCCCGACTAGGTGACGACAGGGGGTGGTCCGAAGTTGCGCAAGTGGCCGGATCGTTACGTGGCCGATGCGCTCTCAAACCCTCGCTGACCTGCCGATTGGGAGCGCGCGGAGGCGTTGTGCTAACGTTCTTCACGTCGGAACGAGCAAGACTCCGGCACACAAACAAGCGCCGCTAGCTCAGTTGGTTAGAGCAGCTGACTCTTAATCAGCGGGTCCGGGGTTCGAGTCCCTGGCGGCGTACTCCAGAGAAGCAGGTAGAGATTCGTCTCTACCTGCTTCTTTGCTTTTCGGGTACTCATCCGAATTCTCTTGCTGGACACGACCTTCCAGTCCGCCTCGGAAACGAGCGCGAGAGTTTGCTGCCCCGTGGCGCAGGTCGTGCAGGCGGCTTCGAGGCCCACTAGAAAGGGCTTGCCCGGACCAAAAGCCCGGGCAAGCCCCTGTGGTGGTTCAGGTGACGGTCAGGAGCACCTGCGCCCGTCGTTGACGCACTTCACGATCTTCGCCATGGTCTGGTCGGAGTTGACGTTGGCGAAGTCGTTGTGGTCGGAGAACGGGTTGTGGTTCTCCTCCGGGAAGGCGTCGAGCTGGTACTGCCCCTTCTGCTGGACGTCGCGGGAGATGTTGTAGGAGATGCTGATCCGCAGCTGCGGGATGGCCTTGAAGCCCTGCGGGCACGCGCCGGTCTGCTTGTCGGCGAACCGGACGTGGTCGCGGTGGTTGGCGCTGTCGGCGTTCTGACCGTCCCAGCAGCCCGCGAAGTCGTGCACTCGCATGACCTTGCTGCCGTTCGGGCAGATCACGTACTTGTCGGACAGGCGGTCCTCGAACCCGCTGCACGTCCACGTCGCGCGGGCGTTGGCGGGGCCGCGGCTGGTCGGCTTGGCGTCACCGACGACCATCTTCAGGAACTTCGGCATGCCCGTGACCTTGCTGGTCGCGTTGCCCCGGTACTCGATCTTCACCTCGGCGGGCCGGACGATCTTGCCGAGGTTGCCGACCAGTTCGAGGTTCTTGCCGGTGGGAGCGGCCAGCGGCGGCGCGGGCGGGGCGGTGGTGGTCGCGGGCGGGGCGGTGGTGGTCGTGGCACCACCGTTGTTGCCGCCGTTGTTGTTGCCGCCGTTGTTGTTGCCCTCGTTGCCGTTGCCCTCGTTGCCGTTGCCTTCTTCGGCCTCGTTGAGACCGCACTTCGCGAGGCGGCCCAGGTCCTTCGGCTTCTCGGCGTTGCGGCCGATCGCGATCGCGATCCGGTCGAGGGTCGCGACCCGCTTGTCCTTCAACGGCCCGAGAATCGCGTTGTCGATGAAGTTCGGCCCGCCCTGGCCCTTGGTCTTCACCAGGCGCTGGTTGGCCTCGGCGATCTGCTTGTCGAGCTGGTTGAGGTTGTCGTCCACCTCGTCGAGGGCCTGATCCGGCACGCCGGGCAGTGCTTCGCGCACTGACGGGCACTTGATGGTCGGCGTGGCGGCGTCCTGCTCGGCGCCGTTCTGACCGGCCGCTTTCTGCTCGTCGTTGTCGTTCTGCTCGGCCTGCTGGAAAAGGCCGCCCGAGGCGAACTTGCGCGGCTTCGACCCGTGGTTGCCGCCGCCGTGACCGCCACCGCCTCCATGACCCCACCGCAGGTCGCAGTCGGCCAGCGACGTCAGGTTCGGCTTGCGCGCGGACCTGCTGAGGGCGTTCGCGATGCGTTCGAGAGTGGCGACGCGCTTGGCGCGCAACGGACCGAGAACCGTGTTGTTGACGAAGTTCGGGTCACCGGGGTTCTGAGCGCGCGCGACGCGGTCGTTGGCTTCCCTGAGCTGCTGCGCGAGCTGCTGGAGGTTCTTGATGATCTCGTCGCGCACCCGCTGCGGAACGGCGGGCAGGCGCTGGGCGACGCCCGGACACGCGACCTCTCCCGGGCCGTTCTCCTTGATCTTGTCAGGGTTCGAGCCGACGTCCTGCGGATTGGCCTTGGGGTTGATCCGCACGACCGGCCAGAAGTAGGACGAGCGGTCTCCGTTGCGGCAGGACGTCTCCGCGTCGACCAGGCTCTCGTCAGTCGACTCCGCGCTGATCGACTGGTTGCCGACGAAGTCGTGGACGTGCTGCGCGCCGTGCTTCAGACCCGGCTGGGCGACCGGGTTGTCGGCGCTGAACTTGCCGCTCTCGTTCGTGCCGCAGTCGACCCTGAAGACGCCACTGGCGCCGTCCTTGCCGACCTTCGGCACCACGACGTTCTTGTTCACCTTCTCGATGGGTACGAAGGCGCTGAGCGGTGCCGGCTCGCCGTTCTTGGCGGCCAGGGCAACGGTTGCGGTGCCCGCTGCGACCACGGCCACCGCCGACAACCCGGCGATCAGGCGAAACTTCCGTCTGTCCGTCACGCGGTGCGTCATGCGTACTCCTCGTTCGTGCGGCGCATGAACGGGAGTACGTACAGAGAGGTTCATCGGCTCAACCGAATTGTTACCGACTTTCGAGAGCGAGCGCGGCCGCCCGCACGCTCCGACTCCATCGGCGCTGGTGAGGACTGCCGTTTCCCGGTCCTGGGCGCCGCGTCCCTGTGCGTCCGGGTTCGTGCCTGCGGACGCACAGGGACGTGCGTGGCGCCGTCCCGAGCCGGCTGAACCGCATCTGGCGGATCCGCGCACCTTGTATCCGTAGGCCGTGTCCAGCTCGGATCGGTGTCAGGGCCGGATGCACCTGATGGTGTGACTACCTCGCGGACGTCAGGTCGACGTCCTCCAGCGCGCGTTCGAGTTCGCGGCGGTTCTTCGCGCCGAGTTTGTTCCTGATGCGGGTGACGTGGTGTTCGACGGTCTTGGCCGAGATGAACAGGGCGTCCCCGACCTCGCGGTAGGTGAGGCCGTCACGCACCAGTGCGGCCACTTCCTGCTCGCGGTCGCTCAGCACTTCCGCGCCGCCGTTGGCCTGGCCGCTGTGAGTGCCGTGGAACTGGCGGGCGATGTCGAGCAACTGGGTCATCGCCTTGCGGTCCGTGGTGTGCATGGCCGCGTGCCCTGCCAGTCGTGCCGCGTCCGCGCCCATGCCGTGGGCGTGCAGTTCCTGGGCCGCCGACTCGACTCGCGCGTGGTCGACGTCGCCTCGGGCCGCCTGGTTCCAGCAGTGTGCGGCGGTGGCGAGTGCTCTGGCGAACGGGAGTGCGTCTGCGGCGTCGTCCAGTGCCGCGAGGTGTTCCTGGGTTGCCTGGTGGTCGCCGAGGAGGAGCGCGGCGTGGAAGGCGTTCCAGCGCGGGAGCGCTGACCACAGTGGAGGGTCGCCCAGGTTGGCCAGCAGCGTCCACGCCTCGGCCAGGTGTGTCTCGACTCGGTGGAACTGGCCGATTCTCGCTGCGGCGACGGCGATCTCGGTCAACGGGATCAGGGTGTACAGATCGACGGGGTGCACGACGAGCGCCTGCTGGGCCGGTTCCCATGCCGATCGCAGGGCGCGGAGGTCACCGGCGCGGCGGGTGATGCCCAGCTCCAACGCCGCGGCGAACAACGCTTCCCGGGGTTCTCCAAGAGAAGCCGGGTGTTGTGCTGCTTCGACATCGCCTCCGAAGAGTTCTACGCAGGCGAGCAGCAGTCGGTGCCTGTCCGCGTGCACTCCTCTGCCGTCGTCGCCCTGGACGGCCTTGGTGAGCAACGACTTCGCGACCGTCAACTCACCCGCGTGGACGCAGATCAGCGCGGCGAGCGCGGTGGGGCTGTCCGGCTGCACCGAGGCCCTGGAACCGGCCTGGTTCACCCCTGCCGTGGCCACCGCGGCGGCGACAGCAGCCATCGGGGGTCCGGTGACGGTCTCGAGCACCACGTCCGCCAGACGGTGGCCGAGGGTGTCGGTCAGGGACCTGGCCGGTTGCGACCGCGTGCCGAACTGGAGGGTGCGGGCCTGCTCCAGTCGACCGGCGCCGAGCAGGCCGGTCACGGCGTAGCCCAGGGCGAGGACGTTGTCCGAGCGCTGGAGCAGTTCGCCGCCTCGGCCCACCTGTCCGCGCAGCGTCAGCACGGTGGCGGCGACCAGCAACGCGTCCGCGTCGGCGTGTTCGAGGTCCACCACCTCCACCGCGCCGTCGAGGTCACCGCTGAGAGCGCGGGCCCGTGCCAGGAGCGCGGGTGCGCCGGCGGCGGTGAAGAGCCTGGCCGCCAGGGCCGGATCGTCGTCGATCACCTCGTGGCCCGCGGCGGTGAACACGTCCGCGAGTCCGGGATCCACCACGCCGAGGTCCAGCAGTGGCCGGGCGTAGCCGTGCACCGGTCGTGCGCGTGCGGCCTGGGTGAGAGCGAGTTTGCGCAGCAGGTCCGCGCGTTGTTCGGCGGGTGCCAGCACCTCGATCGCGTCGGCGGCGACGGGTAGTGGGGCTCCGTCGATCTGGAGCAGGCCCGCCGACCTGAGGGCCTCGATGGACTCCGACACCGCGGGCAGGTCCAGGGCGAGCACCGTCGCGAGCAGGTTCACGTCGAAGGGGGCACCGAGGGCGCGGGCCAGCAGCAGGTCGCTCGCGGCGACGGACAGGCCGTCGAAGTGGCGGGCGAACGCGCTGCGCGGCTCCGGTGACAGTTCGTCGAGCACGAACGCCGGCGTGCCACCGGTTCGCTCGTGCAGGCGGTCCGCGAACTCCTCGCTCACCTCGGCGTCCAGGAGGTGCGCGGCGAGGGAACGGACATGGGCGCGCGTCAGTGGCCGCAGACGCACCCGGACCACGGCACCGGGCAGTTCGCTGATCAACCGGCTCAGCGCGCGGTTGTCCGGCCACGGCCGATGAGCGAGCGCGAGCCGGCCTCCGGCGCTCACCTCGGCCAGCAGGCGGCCTACCTCGTCGTCCCCGAGCGCGTGCCCGTCGTCGACGACGATCGACTGCCCGAAGGTCCGCAGCAACGTGGTCTTGCCGCACCCGGCCGGGCCCACCAGCACGACGTGGTCCGCGCCACGTGCGCGTTCGAGCGTCCGGGCGGTCCCAGTGTCGAGCAGCAAGGGCGTGTCCGACAGCGGGGACATGAGCGCGTGAACCTCCTGGTGGCCGACCTCCACCTCAGTACTTCGGTACATCACCCGTTCAGGTTTGGTCACGGCCCGAAGATCGGGAGACACCCCTATTCCCCTACGCGCGGTGGTGCCGATCCCCGATCAGTCCCCGGCGGACAGGACCAGGCATGTCACCCGATGTGGTGATCAGCCTGTTCTTCGTAGCTTTGAGTCGCACAAGCACAACGACGCACCCTGGAGTTCGACGTGACCCTGCCGCAGACGCTGCACGACTTCACCCTCAACCTGCTCAGCGACCCGGACGCCCGGTCGGCCTTCCAGCTCGACCCGCAGGGCTCGCTCGACGCGGCCGGTCTCGGTGACGTGCACCCGGCGGACATCCAGGAGCTGCTGCCGCTCGTGCTCGACTTCGCGCCGGTCACCTCGCTCGGCGACTTCGGCTCGACGATCTCCGGCCTGGACCTCGACCAGCAGCTCGACCTGATGAGCACGCTGCAGAACACCGTCGGCACGCAGGTCGACGACAACACGGTCCTCGGCGCGGTCTCGGGCCTCACCGCCGCCGTGCACGGCGTCACCACCGGCTTCGACGTGCTCAGCGACCCGTCCAGCGCGCTGGACGTCGTCGGGAAGACCGAGATCACCGACGTCACCGAGACCGTCACCGACCTCGGGGTGACCGACACCTTCGGCAACGGCACCGACGTGCTCGACACCACGCACGTCACGGACGTCGTCGGCGACGTCACCAGCACCCTGCACACCGGCGACCTGGGCGTGAACGACGTGCTCAGCGGCGACGTCACCTCCGCCATCGGCAACGTGACGGGCAACGACCTGTCGCTGCACGAGGTCGGCAACGTCGGCGACGTCGTGTCCCACGTGGGCAACGTCGGCGACCTGACCGGCGTCGGCCACGTCGGTGACATCGGCAAGATCGGCGACATCTCCGGCGAACTGGGCGACGTCAACGTCGGCGGCGTGCTGAACGACCTCGACCTGAGCCTCTGACCCACCGCTCGCGAAAGGCCACCCCGACCGCGCTCCGGGGTGGCCTTTCGGCGTTCGTCCGGCAAGAACGCGATCACCTGGGGCAATCCGTTCATCGGACGGCTTCGAAGTCACCACGTGAAACCGGGACCGATGCGTGCGATCAACCCGCACCTGCTGACCGGTGCACACGCACTCGGCGCGCTGCCCGACGCCGAGCGGGACGCGTTCGAGACGCATCTGGACAGGTGCCGCCACTGCGCGGACGAGCTGATCGGCCTGCGGGAGACCGCGGCCCGGCTCGGTGCCGCCGTCGACCGCGTGTTCCCGCTCGCGTTGCGGCCACGGGTCCTGGACGCGGCCCGGCAGGTGCGGCAGGCGCCGCCGACCTCGGAGATCACGACGGATCTCTCACGACGCCAGGGCTTCCGGCGTGCGGCGGCTCTCGTCGCGGCCGCCTGCGTGATCGCCGCGGCGGTGGCCGGCGCGCACAGCGCGCTGACGACGTCGACGATCACTCCTGTGACCGCCTCCCCGCGCACCCTGATCGGTGATCTGCTGGCGGCGCCGGACCTGCGGCTCGTCACGGGAGAGGATCCGGCGGGCAGCGCGGCGATGTCCCCCGGCCGCGACGAGATGCTGCTCCTGGCAGGCGGGCTGCGGACGTTGCCGCGCGACCAGGTCTACCAGCTGTGGCTGGTGGACGAGCACGGCCCGCGACCAGCGGGAACAGTGCGTCCAGCGAACGAGGTGACGTCGTTGCTCGTGCACGGGATCGAGGGCGTCGGCGAAGCGATCCTCACCGTCGAGCCTGCCGGTGGATCACCGGGCCCGACGAGTGCTCCGGTCCTCACCGTCGTTCTTCGCTGAACCGGACGCAATCCGGTTCGCGCCGCGCGTCGAATCCAGAGCGTGACCGATCACATTCTCGTCGTCGGATATGGCGATGCCGGGCGCTGCGCCGTGAACTCGGTGCTGGCCACGCAGCCGGACGCGCGACTGACCGTGCTCGACACCGACTACCTCGCTGTCGCCGAGGCGACGGCCAACGGCGCCGCCGCGGTCGTCGGCGACGGGCGGGACAGATGCGCACTCGACGAAGCCGCCGTCGACGCCGCCGATCGGGTCATCGTCGCGGTCCCGGACGACCTCAACGCGTTCCTGATCACGAGAGCGGTGCGCCCGCTCAACCCCGACACGGTGATCGTGGTCATCATCCGCGAAGCCGAGAACCACGCGATCTTCGAGAACGACGGGACCATGACCATCCACTTGCGACAATCAGACGACCGGCAGACGTGAAAACTCCGGGAACCGCCTGCACAGCGCGGTTCCCGGAGTCGCGGTACTGCTGCCCTGGAGATGTCAGGCGGGCATCAGGACCGAGTCGATGAGGTAGACGGTCGCGTTCGCGGTCTTCACGCCACCGCAAATCACGTTGGCGTCGTTGACCTTGATCGCGTTGCCCGAGCCGGTGACCTTGACGGTGCCGGTCTGGACGGTCTTCTGGTCACCGGCGATCTTGTCGGGCGTGATCTGGCCGGGGACGACGTGGTAGGTCAGGATCTTGGTCAGCAGCGCGTCGTCGGTCTTGAGCGTCTCGATCGTCGCGGCGTCGATCTTGGCGAACGCGGAGTCGACCGGCGCGAAGACGGTGAACTCGGCGCCGTTGAGCGTCGAGACCAGGTTGACCTTCGGGTTCAGCTTGCCCGACACGGCACTGACCAGCGTCGTGAGCAGCGGGTTGTTGCTCGCGGCAACGGCGACCGGGTCAGCGGCCATGCCGCTGACGGAACCGGCACCGGACGGGACCTGCTTGGCGTAGTCGGCACAACCGGGGCCGACGAGGTTCGCGGCCGGGTCCGCCATCGCGGCGGAAGAGGTCGCGGTCGAGGTCGGGGCGGCGCTCGACGAGGTGCCGGTGCTGGCCATGTCGCCCGAACCGCACGCCGCGCCGAACAGGGCGAGCGAGGCGGCGCCGAGGGCCAGGACGGTGTTGCGGACGGTCTTGTTCATGACGAGACATCTCCAAGGAGTGTTCGGGGAAGTTGCTACTCGTGATTCGCCGCCCCCGAGGAGTCGGATGGGTGCGGTTATCGACCTGTTACCAAAGAATCCACACATCGCACGTGACCAGCGGAAACGCTCCACAGTCGGTCGACCGTCCACAGTGGACGATCGGGGGAACGCGCAATCCGTGCCGCTCACAGACTCGAACACCTGTCATGGAACAAGGAGACACCGCCCCCGACTTCACCCTGCCCGACGACAACGGCGAAGCCCGCACGCTGTCCGGCTTCCTGGCCTCCGGCCCGGTCGTGCTGTTCTTCTACCCGGCCGCGATGACGGGCGGCTGCACCGCCGAGAGCTGCCACTTCCGCGATCTGGCAGCGGAGTTCGAGGAGGTGGGCGCGCACCGGGTCGGGATCAGTCCCGACGGTGTGAGCAAGCAACGCACGTTCTCGGCCACCCACGGCTTCGACTACCCACTGCTGTCCGATGTGGACGGTGTGGTCGCGAAGCAGTTCGGCGTCTGGCGGCGCTTCAGCCCACTGCACGCGAAGCGGCACACCTTCGTCATCGACACGAACCGCGAGGTCCTCGCCGTGGTCAAGAGCGAGCTGAAGTTCACCGTCCACGCCGACGAGGCCCTCGAGGTCCTGCGAGCGCGCGTCTAGACAGCGATACCGGCCCCGCGTCGCCGCGGGGCCGGATCGATCAGCCGGCGACCGAGGTGAAGACCATCGAGTGCCAGCCGGTGGCGCCGTCCGGGATGGGGGCGGCGCGCTCGTTGGTCTGCGTGTACCCCTTGCGGTCGGTGGCACGGCACTCCACGGTGTGGTTGCCCTCCTTGAGGTCCAGCTCGATGCGCCACATGCGCCAGGTGTCGACGTTGACCTCGGTGCTCAGCGTCGTCTCCTGCCACGGCCCGCCGTCGACGCGGACCTCGACGCGGTCGATGCCGGTGTGCTGGGCCCACGCGATGCCCGCCGCGACGAACTTCCCCGCCGGCACCCGTTCGAACGACTTCGGCCGGTCCACCCTGGACATCACCTTGACCGGGGCCTTCTTGCCCCAGCCGCGCTGCGCCCAGTACGGGTCGAACGTGTCGAAGGTCGTGAGTTCCGCGTCCACCAGCCACTTCGTCGCGGAGACGTAGCCGTACAGGCCGGGAACGACCATGCGGACCGGGAAACCTCGCTCCAACGGCAACGGCTCACCGTTCATCCCGATGGCCAGCATGGCGTTCGAGCCGGGAGCCATGATCGACTCGACCGGCGTGCCGCACGTCCAGCCGTCCACGCTCCTGGTCGCGAGCTGGTCGGCGCCGGGACGCACACCCGCGTCCCGCAACAGGTCCGGCAGCGAGACGCCGATGAAGTTCGACGTGGAGATGTACGGGCCGCCGACCTCGTTCGACACGCACACCAGCGTGATGGTCTTCTCCACCAACGGACGCCTCAGCAGGTCGTCGTAGGTCAGCACCATCTCGTTGTCCACCATGCCGTGCACCCGCAGGCGCCAGTCCTCCGCGCGCAGGCGAGGGATGGAGAGGGCGGTGTCGACCCGGTAGAACTTCTCGTTCGGCGTGATGAACGACGGCGTGCCCTCGCGGGCGAAGTCGGCGTCGAACGGGATCTCCGGTGCCTTCTCCCTGGGCCGCAACGTGATGCCACGCCGCGAGGCCTCGACGTCCACGCGGCCGGCGAGGAACTGACCGCCCACGGCCGCGACTCCGGCGCCGACCGCGATCGCCGCGGTCGACAGCAGGAACTTCCGCCGCCCCGGCACCTCGGCGGGCGCCTGGGACCACAGCCAGCGGAACGCCAGGACGCCGACCACGAGACTGACCAACGGGGCGATCACGGCCCACCCCGTCGTGGTGGGCCTGGCCAGCACCGCGGCCACCCCGAGCAGGCCGAGCGCGCCGGCGAGCGCTGTGCCGGGCCACGGGCTGCGGCGCGACAGCAGACCCGCCACCACCCCGAGCACCGCGAGCACGACCGCCATGCCGCCGAGCAGCACCAGCTTGTCGTTCTCGCCGAACGTGCGGATGGCGAAGTCCTTGACCGGATGGGGCGTCAGGTCGATCGCGGTGTTGCCGACCGCGAGGAACGGCGACGCCAGCGGACTCACGAGGCCCGCGACGAGGTGTCCCGCCGCCAGCGCCGCAGCGACCGACACCAGGCCGATGAGGACGGATCGTGTTGCCTTCACACGTGGTGTTCGAAACGAACCGCGCACCAGATTGGCACCAGACCCGTTCGGGGCTTTCCGAGCCCCGAACGGGGCAGTGCTCCAGATCACAACGGTTCACCCCAAGCGTCGTAACTGGCCGAATCAGCCCGCGACGGAGAGTGACTGGCGCTACGGTGGCCCGATGCTCACGGCGTGGGGGCTGACCAAGGCCTACGAGGGTCGGACGGTCGTTGATCAGGTGGGCTTCGAGCTCCAACCGGGCACCGTGACGGCCTTCCTCGGGCCCAACGGGGCCGGCAAGTCGACGACCCTACGGATGATCACCGGACTCACCAGACCCGACCGGGGTCAGGCGACGGTGGCGGGCCGCCCGTTCACCGCGTGGCCGAACCCGGCTCACGTGGCCGGGGTGCTGCTCGACGCCGCCGCAGTCCACCCGGGACGCAGTGGGCGCGGGCACCTGCGCATGGCCGCCACGCTGGCCGGGGTGCCCAGCCGCAGGGCGGACGAGGTGCTCGAGATGCTGGGCCTCGCCGACGCGGCCACCCGCAAGATCGGCAAGTACAGCCTCGGCATGCGCCAGCGCCTGGGCATCGCCCACGCCCTGCTCACCAACCCGCCGCTGCTCGTGCTCGACGAACCCATCAACGGGCTCGACCCCGAGGGCATTCGCGCGGTGCGCACCCTGTTGCGGGGCCACGCCTCCCGGGGCGGCACCGTGCTGCTGTCCAGCCACGTGCTGTCCGAAGTGGACCAGACCGCCGACCGCGTACTGGTGATCGGCAACGGCCGCATCGTCGCCGACGGCCCGCTGGCGAGCCTGACCACGTCGTCACGTTCGCTGGTGCGCGCCAAGGACATGAACCGCCTCGCCGCCGCGCTGCAGCAGGGCGGCGTCGCGATCCAGCCGGCGCCGGACGGGTACATCGCCGCCCACGCGCCGGTCGAACGGGTCTCGGACGTCACGTTCGCCGCGGGCATCCCGTTGCTGGGCTTGCGCGAGGAGCAGATGAGCCTCGAGGACCTGTTCTTCCGTCTCACGAGTGGAGGCAGGGCATGATCCCCGGCCACGTCGCCCCGCCGATGACCGCACCGCCCGCGGCCGGTGGTCCCTGGGCGGCACGGGCCGCCGAGCGCTCCCCGTTCTGGCGGCTGGTCGCGGTCGAGCTGCGCAAGCTCGTCGGCACCCGCTCGGACAAGCTCGTGCTGGCCTTCGCCCCGGTCTTCCTGGTCGGCCTGATGGTGCTGTTCACGCTCCCGCAGACGAACCTCGCGAGCGCGGGCAAGCAGATCGGGCCGCTGCTGATCGTGGTCCAGCTCGGCCTGCTGCTCGTGTTCGCGACTGTGATCAAGCTGGTCGCGGGTGAGTGGCAGTACAAGAGCGTGCAGCCGACGTTGCTGGTGCAGCCCTCCCGCATGCGCTACTTCCTGGCTCAGGGCACGGTGCTCGCGACGGTGTGGCTCGGGTGCTCGCTGTTCACGTTCGTGCTGTTCCCGTTGCTCATCAAGACCGCGGCGAACGGGAACAACCACAACTACCTGCTCGGCCTGCGCCTGGGCTGGGTGCTCGGCGTGACCATGCTGGCCACGGCCCTCGTGCTGCTCACCGCGTTGATCGTCTCGCTGCTGGTCGCGAACACGGGCGGCGCGTTGACGGTGTTCTTCATCGTGGTGCCGATCCTGATGCTCGCCAGGCTGGCCCTGCCGGAGGTCTTCGGCCTGATCTACCCGCTTGAGGCCGCCTGGCACCTGGCGGGCCTCGGCACGGGGTGGGCGCAGACGATCTGCTCGCTGATCCTCTGGCTGTCGCTGCTCGCCTTCTCGCTCTTCCGGCTGCAGCGGCGCGACGCCGGTTAGCGGGCCCGGCTGCCGCCGCTCTCGTCGATCAGCGGCAGCACCTTCTCCGCCACCTCGCGCGCCGGAGGGCAGAACTCGCGCATGGCCCGGTCGATCGGCTGGTCGACGTCCTGGGCCTGCAACGCGATGCTCTCCTCGAAGTCCATCGACGCCTGCACCTCGAACGGCAGCTCGGACCCGGTGTCGACGGTGACCGTGCAGCTCTCGTTCACCTCGCCGCTGATCACCGTGGTCGCGTAGTAGCGGTCGAGCAGGACGGAGCGCTGGAAGTAGTGCCCGGCGCCCCGGTCGCCGTTCCACACGTCCACGAAGTGCCGCGCGTTCGACTTCCTCCCGGCGCCGGGGCCCAGCAGCGAGATCGTCAGCCGGCCCCACTCGAAGTCGGTGAAGCAGCTGCCACCGTTGCCCGAGATCGGCTTCTTGGGGGAGCCGATCAGCTTCTGCAGGTTCGGCGGCAACGTCTCGCAGGTGTTGTCGAAGACCGGCGGCCGGGCCAGGTTGAAGTCGAGGTTGTCGTAGGCGATCGCCTGCGGGTCGAGGACCGGCCCCGGTGAGCTCAGCGGCGGTTCCGGCGGCGAGGTGCAGGCCGTGAGTGCCAGGATGGCGGCCAGGACGGCGGTGGAGCGGATCGTGCCCATGCGGCCAAGTTCAGCACATCCGCGATCTTCTGATGGTGGTTTGCGCGGTTCGTCCGCCCGCACGACCGGGTGACATCGGTACCGTCGGGGACAGCCGGACGACTGGGGGCGGGCGTGACCGAGCTTTACGACGAGATCGGCACCGGGTACTCGCTGGGGCGGCGGACCGATCCGCGCTGGATGGCGGAGATCCTCGCCGCTCTCGGCACGGCGCGATCCATCGCCGACGTGGGCGCGGGCACCGGTTCGTACGAACCGCCCGGGCGGACGGTGCTCGCGCTCGAACCGTCCGGCGAGATGATCCGGCAGCGACCGCCCGGCGCGAGTCCCGCCGTGCGTGCCGTCGCCGAAGCCTTGCCGTTGCGCGACAACGCCGTCGACGCCGCGCTGGCCGTGCTCACCGTCCACCACTGGACGGACTGGCGGGCGGGGCTCGCTGAACTCCGCCGGATCGCGCCTCGCCGGGTCGTCCTGGCCTACGACACGCGGCGGCACAGCGAGTTCTGGTTCGTCCGCGAGTACGTGCCCGAGATCGCGGAGCTGGAACGCACCCGGCCGTCCGCGGACGACATCGCGGACGAGCTCGGCGCGGACAGCGTCACCGCCCTGCCGCTGCCGTGGGACTTCACCGACGGCGTGTTCCCGGCCTACTGGCGGCGCCCGGCCGCCTACCTCGACCCCGGTGTCCGCCGCGCGTGCTCCGCCCTCGCCCAGACCGCTCCGGACGCCGTCGAACGGGGTGTCTGCAGGCTGCGTGAGGACCTGCGCACCGGCCGGTGGCACGACACCCACCGGGACCTGCTCGAACTCGACGAGTGGGACGCCGGGTTCCGTCTCATCGTGTCGGGCTAGGCCCAGTCGGGCGACCGTCCCAGCGTCGCCAGGATCCGGCGCAACGGGTCCGGGTCGTGCTCCTCCACCGCGGGCTTGAACGGCGCACCGGGCTTCAGCCTGCCGTCGCCGTCCGGGACCGCCAGCGCGATCCGCAACGCGGGTTCGGCGATCTCGCCGGCCAGGTGGTAGCCGAGTCCGAGGGAGCGCGCGACGTCCCAGCCGTGCACCACGTAGTCGATCAGGTGGAACCCGATGGCCTGGACCGCGGGGAAGCTCGCACCGAACTCCGGCAGCTCGAACTTCCGTTGCGGCACCTCGGGTTCCGCGAACGCGGCCAGGACGTCCTCCGCCGCCTCGGCGTAGTCGCCCGGGCCGGTCTCCCAGGCCGCGAGATCTCCTCCCCTGCCCCGTGCCGCGGCGGCGAAGCCGTGGTGCTGGGCGGTCATGTGGGCGAGCAGGTCGGCGAGGGTCCACTCGGCACACGGAGTGCGTCTGTCCAGGTCGTCGCGGGACACCTGGGACACGATCTCGACGCTGGTCAGCACCACTTCGCGGTGGTGAGCCAGCAGGTCATTAATAAGCACGTGCTTACGATAAGCAGCTGCACATGATTGCCGCAAGGTCGGTATCATCCTGGTCGTGGATGGCCGGCGACGTGACCTCGCGGCGATGATCGCGCCGTTGCAACGAGCGCTGGTCGCCGCCGAGCAGCCGGTGCTGCGCGCCCACGGCCTGAGCATGTGGGGCTACGTCGTGCTCGACGCGCTCGAAGGCCAGCCGGTGCGCACCCAGGCCGCGCTCGCGGAGTTCATCGGCGCGGACAAGAGCCGCATCATCGGCGTGCTGGACGAACTGGAGAACGACGGACTGCTGGAGCGCACCCGCGATCCGGCGGACCGGCGCGCGCGGCTCGTCACCATCACCTCGGCGGGCCGCCGCCGCCACAGCGAGGTCCAGACCGAGATCCAGCGCGGTGAGGAACGCCTGCTCGCCCGGCTGGCCCCGGCCGACCGCGAGGCGTTGCTGCGCTCGCTGACCCTGCTCGCCGACGAGTTGCCGAAGCCCGGCTGAGGGAGACACACCGTGCCCGACCTGCACGCGCTCTACCGCGATCTGCACCAGCACCCCGAGCTGTCGCTGCAGGAGTTCCGCACTGCCGGTGTGCTCGCGGACGCGTTGCGCCCGTTGGGATACGAGGTCACGCCCGAGGTCGGCGGCACGGGCGTGGTGGGTGTGCTGCGCAACGGCGACGGACCGGTCGTGATGCTGCGTGCGGACATCGACGCGTTGCCCGTGGAGGAGACGACGGGGCTGCCTTACGCGTCCACGGCCCGTGCGACCAATTCGGACGGCGAGGACGTGCCGGTGTCGCACGCGTGCGGGCACGACATGCACGCCACGTGCCTGATCGGCGCGGCGGCACGTTTGTCGGAGACGCGTGAGGAGTGGTCCGGCACGCTGCTCGTGGTGTTCCAGCCGGCCGAGGAACTGGGCCTCGGCGCCCGGAACATGGTCGCCGACGGGTTGTTCGAGCGGTTCGGCAAGCCGGAAGTCGTGCTGGCGCAACACGTCAGCCCGTTGCCCGCCGGGATGATCGCGTACGGCAGCGGCCCGCTGATGGCGGCCTCCGACTCGGTCCGCGTCACGTTGTTCGGGCGAGGCGGCCACGGCTCGGCGCCGGAGATCGCGGTGGACCCGGTGCTGATGGCCGCGCACACCGTCGTGCGGCTGCAAGGCATCGTCTCGCGCGAGATCGCACCGTCGGAACGTGCTGTCGTCACGGTCGGACGGTTGCAGGCGGGCACCAAGGAGAACGTCATCCCGGAGACGGCCGAGATCGGCGTCAACATCCGGACGTTCAGCGACCACATCCGCGGCATCGTCCGTGCCGCGGTCGAACGGATCGTGCGCGCCGAGGCCACCGCGTCCGGGGCGCCGCGCGAGCCCGAGTTCGACTGGTACGACGGCACTCCGGTGCTCGTGTCCGATCCGGATGCGACCACGAGGACGATGGCCGCGTTCGCCGAGCACTTCGGCACGGGCAACCTGATCCCCGGCGCGGTCGTGAACGCCAGCGAGGACGTCGGCGTGTTCGGCACGTCCGCGGGCGTGCCGACCGTGTTCTGGTTCCTGGGCGGCACCGACTTCAGCACCCGCGAGCCCGGCAGGCCCGTGGCGATGAACCACTCCCCCGAGTTCGCGCCGGACGTGGAGCCGACGCTGTCCACCGGGGTCGACGCGCTGGTGGTGGCGGCGCGGGCGTGGCTCGGGTAGGCCCTGTACTACGGCAGACGGCCCGTGACCGGAGTTCCGGTCACGGGCCGTCCTGGCCATCACCTCGGCGTCAGTTGACCTTCGTCACCTGGAAGGCAGGCGCCTTCGTCTCCGCCTCGGCCGACGCGGTGCGCGCCGCCGGCTGCTGGTTCTGGTTCGACACGTCGCGGTAGAGGTAGAGCGTGCCTCCCTTGCTGCGGAAGGTGAACGCCCACGTGCCGTCCTTCAGCGCGAGGACCGACGCGTCCGTGCCGGAGAACTCCTGCCCGGTGATCTTCCACTCCCGGTACTCCTCGCCGCCGGGCGTGATCGGGCTGGTCTCGTACATCGGGCCGGCCGCCGAGCGCACGACGACGGCGAGGTTGCCCGCGGGCGTCCACAGCGCGGCGGGCGAGCCGGCCATGGTCACGGCGCCGGGCAGGGTCTGCCAGTCGCTGAAGCCCTCACCCCACAGGTGGATGCGGTTGTCGGCACGACGGGCGAAGACCCGCATGGCGCCGTCCGGCGGGATGACCAGCGCGGGCGTGCCCTCGATCTTGCCGCCGAAGCTGATCCACGCGCTGAGCTTGCCGTCGATCAGCGTCGCCGTGCGCAGCGAGCCCGTGGTGTCGGTGGTGACGATGCGGAACCCGTTGCCCTGCACCGCGACCGCCGGCGTGCGGGTGCTGTTGCCGCCGCCTCCGGCGATCTCGTTCCAGCCGTCGAGGTCGCCCTCGGTGGCGCCGTCCTGGTCACGCCACCACAGGCGGCCCTGCGCGTCCACGGCGAACGAGTACAGCTTGTCGCCGGGGCCCTTCAGCAGCGCGACGTTGCTGGCCATGAACCCGCCCATGCCGTACGGGTCCGACATCAGGCCGTTCGGGATGTTGTTGCGGGCGCCGCGGAACTCGCTGTCGAAGTTCTGGCCGACGAGCTGCAGCCTGCCGTCCGCGAAGAACGCCGCGGCCGGCTTGTTGACGAAGCCGGAAGGCGACGTGAACGGCCTGAACTGCACGCTGTTGAGGTCGTTGATGTTGTGCTGACGACCGTGGTAGAGCACCTTCGAGGCGGTGTAGAAGTGCTCCAGCGCGCCGTCTGCGTTCTGCAACAGCAACGGCGTCTTGTCGTTCTCCACCACCGCGGGCCGCTGCGGCGTGATCGAGCGGGTCAGCACGCACGCGTTGCTCTGCGCGGTGACGTCCCAGTCCTTGTTCCAGCCCCAGCCGTTGTAGCGGCGGCCGGACAGCACCTGGCCGTTCTCGTCGAGGCGCGTCCAGGTGATCTCGCCGAACTGGTCGACGTGCTCACCCTTCTCCGCCGTGGTGCTGTAGAGGATGTCCGCACCCGGCGAGAACACGCGGCTGTACCGGTTCCAGCCACCGCTCACCACGGAGTTCTGCTGCACCCACCGCTGCGACGGCACGTCGTACTGGAAGCGGTAGAGCGTGCCTCCGTTGGCGTTCTTGTCGCGCGCGTAGATCACGCCGTCACCGGCGGCGGTGATCAGGTCGAACTTCAGCCAGCCGGTGTCGATGACCCGCACGTCCCACTGCTCGCCCGACACGTGCCGCTTCCAGCGCAGCTTGCCGTCGTCCTGCACGGTGAAGAAGTCGCCGCGGCTGTCGATGGTGATGCGGTTGCGGTACTCTGCTTGGTCCCAATTGGACCAGCCGGACGCGATCTTCTTGTGGATGGAGTCGCCGTCGAGCTTCTTCCACTCGCTGCCGGTCCACTCCATGCGGAAGACGTCGCCGTTGGTCCGCACGTTGTAGAAGATGTTGTCCTTGCTGGAAAGCAGCCTGCCGGCGAACGACGGCGCGACGTCGTGGTCGGTGCCCCAGTTCGTCGTGCCGTTGGCCGGATCGTTGTAGTAGTACTTCCGCGGCACGTCACCGATCTTCGCCATGAACGGCACGGTGCTCGCACAGGTGATGGTGGCCGCGTTCGAGGGCACCCACTTGCACGCGTCGGTCTGCGCGGTCACGTCCCAGTCGCGCGACCAGCCCCAGCCGTTGTAGGTGCGGTCGGCGAGCGAACCGGCACCCTGCTGATCCATGCGGTACCAGAAGAGCTCACCCGGATACCCGTGCGGCCCGTTGTCCTGAGTGCGCCCGAAAATGACGTCCCCACCGGGAGAGAACAGGCCGGAGTGCATGTTCCAGCCGCTGCCCGCGTTCCCGTCGCGCTGCAACCACTTCCGGTTGACCTTGTCCCACTGGAACCGCAGCAACGAACCACCGGCGACATTGGGGTCACGCGCGTAGAGCACACCGTCACCGGCGGCCACGATCAGGTTGAAGCGTCCCCACCCGGCCTCGACGACCTCGCCCTCAAGGCGCTTGGTGGTGGCGTCGTACACAAAGCGACGCAACTGGTTGTCGGACTCTACCGTCCACAGGTCACCGGCGCTGTCGAAGGTGATGCGGTTGCGGTACCCGTCGAGGTCCCACCCGAACCAGCCCTCCGAAACCTTGATCGCGGTCGACTTGTCGAAGTTCTCCATGCGGTAGAACTCGCCGTTCGGCCGCATGTTGTAGGCGACCCGCCCGGCCGAGGCGAACACCCGGCCCGGGAACCCACCACCGAGTTCGGTCGTCTCACTCCAGGCCGCGCTGCCGGCGACGCTGTCGTTGTGCCGGTACACGCGCACGAACTCGGTGCCCATCTTGGCCAGGACCGGCACCTCGGGCAGGCAGCTCAGGGCGTTGGCCGGCGGAGTGCTGGCCTGGGCCGTGGTCGCGGTCAGGGCGGTGACCGCCACCGCGAGGGTTGCGGTGGTGGTGGCGGTGAGCAGTGCGGCGATCGCGCGGCCTGCTCTTCCGGACGAGCGCGATCTGCGCACTTCGGTTCCTCTCATTTGTTCATTCCCCCCAGGTTCAACGTGCAGATTCGAAGAACTGCCGGACTTCTCGCACCGGTACGTCCCACTGCGATATCTCGTAGCCGCTCTCGTCGAAGGTCCGATGCGGCAGCATCGACAGCCAGGGCGCATGCTCGTCGAACGGCGTGTCGAGATCGCCGAGGAACAACATGCGGTTCTGAAGATGAACGACATCTCCCTCGCGGTACATCGGCCAGGTCGTGACGAAACCGGTGCTCACCGGTTCGCTCATCGACGTGATGAGGCACGAGATCCCCGACTGACCACCTTCGAGAACCGCGAAGGACTCACGCCAACTGCTCCGGTAGTCGTCAGGACTCCAGTGCTCGAACGACATCGGGAACGTCTCGCTGAACTCCGCGATCGTGATCCGGCCGGTTCCTTCGACCGCGTTGCCGAGATCGATCACTTCGATTGAGAACATTTCACTTCCCCACCCGTACGGACAGGTCGTAGTTGTAGGTGCCGATCCGCTCACCTCGCCGGTTGAACAACTTCCATCCGACCGTCTTGTGCTCAGTGTGGTCACGCGAGATGTAGAGGTCGTCCTTCGCGTGGTGGTAAACATCTTGGCGGTGCGAGTTGCCCCCGCCGGTTTCATCCCTGAACTGGCCCGAGTTCATACGCCTGGTGAAACCAAGCTGCTGCGCCATCTCCTTGTGAGTGACGTAGTGAGACACGTTCTTATCGCTGCGTGCCGCAACGCTGTCCGGGTGGTACGGGTCTCCCTTGAGCGCGGGCGACGACGTGTACCCGGGACGAAGCTCCTCCTCGCAGTTGTGGACGAGGAAGTCCTGACCGGCAGCCGACACGTAGAACGTGTGGATCCCGTCGACCGTCAGGTTGTAGACCGGGCGTTCCTCGGTCCACGCCCGCGTAGCGATGACGGCGACGATCGCCCCGTCATCGGTCCGCAGCGAGTCGCCTGCCTGTACCTCGCTCGCGAGGAGCCACGTCTTCCTGCTGTCGACGTAGAACGGGTGCCCGTCGGTCGCGACCACCGCCGACGACGCAGCCGATCCGCGCACGGACAGCGCGACGAGGTTCTTCTCACCGTCACCGACGATGACGTCGGTGACCGGCTTGGCCTCGGTGACTCCGGTCGTCGGATCCGTTGCCAGCACGAGATCTCCGACAGCGACGTCCTCGATGGGCCGGCGACTGCCGTCCGCCATCAACACCATCGTGCCCGCGATGAAACTGTTGCAGTCGTCGATCTTCTGCCTGAGCGACCTCTTGGCACCGCCCTCGGCGGCCCCCTCCGCGATCTCCTTCGCAACGCCCTTGCCGACGGCCCGCCCGGCCCCGGCGCTGCCACCCGACACGATGGCCAGCACGACGTCCGGCAGCGTCTTGCCCAGCCCCTTGGCCGGGCTCTCCGCCCACGTGTCCCAGTTCACGATCGACTTCAGGCTGTCGATCGGGCTGCTCAGCATCCCCATGCCACCCTCGACCTGGTCCATGAAGTACCCGATCGGATCGAACATGGTGCGGATGGCGCCGTTGATCAGGAGATCGCTGGCCTCGTCCAGGAACTCGCCGACGCCCTTGTAGTAGTCGACGGCGTACTGCAGCTGCGGGACCGCCACCAGGGCCGCGTTCCAGGCCGCGTCGATCTGCTGCTGCGCCTCGTCGAAGCTCAGGTCGGTGACGGCACTGACGATCGCCGCGGGTGCCGACTTGATGCCCGAGATGATCAGGCGCTTGGTGTCCATGACCGGCTCGATGATGTAGCGGCGGGTCATGTCGCTCATCGGCTCGACGATGTTGTCGTGGACGAAGTTCCACGCGCTCGTCACCGAGTTGATGATCGGGGCGAGTTTGTTGGAGGCCCAGTTCTTCGCGTCGTTGAAGCCTGCCGCGATCTTGTTCCAGCCTGCCGAGGCCATGCTGGTGATCTTGTTCCAGCCCGCCTTGAGGGCTGGGCTGACCTTGTTCCAGGTGTCCTTCGCCCAGTTCTTCACCGTGTTGGCGAACTGGGTGGCGTAGTTGACGGCCTGGTTGAAGGTCTGCTTCACCCAGCCGACGCCGGCGCTCACCGTCGAGCTGACCCAGTTGCCGACCGACTTCGCGGTGTTGACCACCGGCTGCACCACGTTGCGGTTCGCCCAGCTGCCTGCTGACGAGGCGGCTCGGCCCACGGCGGAGGCTGCCTTGTCGAGCCAGTCCGGCCAGTGGCCGTCCGGGTCGGTGGCCGAGAGCGGAGAGCCGCCCGCGTAGGTGTAACCGTTGTACAGCACCGAGTCGCCGCCGCTGGCACGGACCGAGTCACGGGAGGCGAAACCGCCCGTGGACGGGTCGTACCAGCGCGCGCCCATGTCCACCTGGCCGCTGTCCGGGTCGGTCCAGGCGCCCTGGTAGCCGACCGAACGCTTGCTGCCGGTGACGCCGAGCACCTTGCCGAACGGGTCGAACGCGGCCGAGTCCGCGAGACCCGCGGTGCCGTTGGCCGGGTCGATGCCGCCGATGACGTCGCCGTGCAGGTCGGAGATCGTGATGCGCTTGGCGCCGTTCTCCTGCAACGACATCAGCTCGCCGGACGGGCCGCGGCTGTAGGACGCGCTGCCGTCGCTCGCCAGCACGTCACCGCCGCCGCTGTACGCGAACTTCTTGGTGTTGCGCGACACCAGGCGGTCGAGACCGTCGTACGCGAACTGCGTGCTGTCCTGCGAGACCTTGCGGTCGAACGCGTCGAAGCCGAACTTCTCCTCGAAACCGGAGGAGGTGCGCGACTTCATCGTGCCGCGGGCGGTCCACTTGTAGGTGTAGTCGCCGTCGGACAGCAGGCGGTTGCGCTCGTCGTAGGTGGCGACCTTGTCACCGGCGCGCGTGCGGTTGCCGGAGGCGTCCCACTCGTACGCGACGGTCTTGCTGCCGCTGGTCCACGACGTCATCCGGCCGGTGTAGTCGTAGCCGTACTTGTTCACCGACGAACCGGCCGTGCCGGTCGTCGTCTTGGCCGTCATGTTGCCGACCAGGTCGAACTCGTAGCCGATCGACGTGACCTCGACGCCGGCCGTGGTCTTCAGGCTGTCCTTCACCGGACGGCCCAGGTCGTCGAAGGTCAGGGCACGCGTGTGCCCGGAGCTGTAGCTGACCTTGTCGACGGTGCCCGAGTCGTCGTACCCGAGCAGCTGCACGCCGTTCGTCACACCGTCCTGGACGGACATGAGACGACCGCGGTTGTAGGTGTAGTTCGAGGTGCCGGCGGCGTCGGTCCGCTGCACGACCCGGCCGTTCTCGTCGTAGGAGAACGACGAGTCGCCGGACGGGCCGGTCGCGGACAGCAGGGCGTTGCGGTCGTTGTACTCGAACGTGTTCACACTGCCGGGAGCGCTGACCGTCTTGATGCGACCCGCGAGGTCATAGGTCTGCTCGCGGTCCGCCGTCGCGGACTCCGCGCCCGCGCCGGTCTCCTTCTCCAACCGGTTCAGGGCGTCGTAGGTCCGTTGCCGTACAACGTTTCCGGGCGCCTTCGCCGTGACGGCGTTGCCCGCTGCGTCGTACGCGACGGTCCACGTGCGATCCGACGCCGCCGTGTGTGCCGCCGTCGAAGGCTCCACAACGGACTCGGGCAGCCCCAGCGAGTTGAACGTGTAGAACGTCGCGTGCTGACGGCCGTCGGTGTAGCGCGTGCGGTTGCCCGTCGCGTCATAACCGAACGACGTCGTGATCGACGACGAGTCGGTCACGGGCTCGACCTGCGTCTGCGGCCGGTTCATCGCGTCGTAGGTCATGGCGGTCGTGCGGCCGTACGGGTCGGTCGCCTCCGTCTGGTTGCCCGCGGCGTCGTAGGTGAACTGGCTCGCCCGCACCATCTGATTGCGCGGGTTGAGGTCCATGAGCGCGGTCAGCCGGCCCGACTCGTCGAACCTCTTCGACGAGGTGCGGCCGAGACCGTCGCGCACCGTGATCTGGCGCCCGACCTGGTCGTAGCCGTAGTCGACCTTCACGCCCGCGGCGTCGACCGTGCGGATCAGCTGGCCCGCCGTGTCGTACTGGTTCGTGACCTTGTCACCCGACGGCGCGGTCGCGGTGACCACGCGGCCCAGCTCGTCGTGCGTGAAGGTCGACGAGAACGCCTCCGGGCGCGGGTAGCGCTCGAGCTGCGTCGAGGTCTTCACCCGGCCGAACTCGTCGTAGGTCGACTGGACCCGGCCGCCCAGCGGCGTGGTGGCGGAGAGCTCCTCGCCGTTGCGGGTGTAGGTGTAGCGCCAGACCGCGTTGTCCGGGGTCGTGCGCTCGACGAGCCTGCCGAACTGGTCGTACCGCATCCGGATGGTGTGGTCGCGGGCGTTCTTCGACGCCACGACGTTGTCCAACTCGTCGTACTCGGTGGTGAGGACCGGCGTGATCGGGCTGGACGAACCCGGTGGCGTGTACGACGGCAGCTGCGTGCGCACCGAACGACCGCCGTCGTCGAACGACGTGGTGGTCAGCCGGCCGTTCGCGTCGCGCACCTGGGTGGGCTCGTCGAACGTGTTGTAGGCCTTGTTCGTCGTCGGACGAGCGCGCACGGTCTCCGCGCCCAGGGCCTCGACGGAGACCTCGGGCGAGGTCGCGGTGACCTCACGGCCCATCTCGTCGTAGGCGTACTCGGTGGTGAAGCCCTCACCGCGCGGGTCGGTGACCGAGCGCAGGAGGTTGCGCTCGTCGTAGACCCGTCGTGTGGTCAGGAACTGGCCGTCGACCCATGCCTTCTGCTCGGTCTGGCGACCGGCGGTGTCGAAGGTGTAGTCGACCCTCGTGGAGGCGGCCGACGCCTGGAACGGCACGTTCGACGGCAGGCCGCCGCGCACCTCGCGGACGAGGTCACCGGCCTGGTTGTAGGTGTAGTCCATGCGGCGCTGGACCTTCGCCGGGTCGGCCGTCGAGCTCTTCACGCGGCCGGTGGCGTCGTACTCCATGACCGTGGTCATCAGCCCGTTGCCGCTGAGCTGCTTCACCACGTTGCCCGCGGCGTCGTAGAAGTTCTCCTGCAGGACGATGTCCTGCTCTTCGCCGATCGCGGTCGTCTTCCACAGCCGGTCGTCGCGGTAGTACGAGAACAGCTGCGTGCGGTTCATCGCGTCCGTGCGCTGCGCGAGGCGGCCCGCGTGGTCGTAGGTGTTCTCCTCCAACGTGAGCACCCCGCCTCCCGGCGTGCCCTCGTCACCCGTCCAGTTGGTCACGCGCACCGCGGAGACCTGGTTCCGGGCGGTGTAGGAGATCTCCGAGCGGGTGCCCGCCGGGTCGACCTTCCACGTCACGTTGCCGTAGACGTCGTAGCCCTGCGTGGTCTCGCGGCCCAGCGAGTCGGTCGCCTTGGCGACGCGGCCCCGGTCGTCGAAAGCGAAGGACGTCTTGCGCGGCCGATCACCACCGGTCGCGTCGGACACCTCGATCGAGGTCTTCAGGCCGTCGGCGTCGTAGCTCGTCTTCGACACGGAGGTGTGCGTGACACCGGTGATCGCGTTGCGCACGCCGGGACTGCGCACCTCGACCTGACGGGACAGCTCGTCGTAGGCGTAGGTGGTGACGAGGCCGTCGGGGAAGTCCGCCGTCAGCTGCGTCTGCTTCGTCTTGCGCCCCAGCACGTCGTACTCGTAGACGTTGGTCAGCCCGCTCGGCTGCACGACCTCGGCCATGTCGCCGTTGCGGTAGTACGTGTAGCGGGTGACGCCTCCACGCGAGTCCGTCGTCGTCGCGAGCAGACCGCCGGGGGCGTTGCCGCCGCCGTACGCCCAGTCGGAGTCGGTCGTGTACGTGTGCTTGACGGTGCCGCCGTCCGGCATCGTCCGCTGCGACTCCTCGCCCGTGACCAGGTAGTCGATCTTCTTGACGTACGTGTTGTCGGCGGGGCCGGACGACCGCGCGTCCCTCGACTCGATCGGCTTGTCGTTGCGCGGGTCGAGCGAGTTGCCGGCGTTGAGGAAGTACGTGGTGTGGGTGGTCTGGCAGTCACCGTCGGTGCGGCACGACTTCGACGACGTCATGTTGCCGCGCTCGTCGTAGTCGTACTCGACCTTGTTGCCGACCTCGTTGACCACCGAGTTCTGGAAGCCGCGCTCGTCGTAGCCGAACGTGCGGACGCCCTGGCCCTCGATCCGCCCGGTCTCCCACTTCGGCGGGGACGTGATCGGGCCACCGCACCACTGCGGTTCGCCCGACGGGGGCGAAGGCTGTGTGGTGCAGGGTGCGGGTGTGGTCGGAGCCGGCGTCGGGACAGCGGTGTCCTTCTCCCGCGCGTGCAGACCGAGAGGCGAGGCGTACCAGACGATGCGGGACCGCTGGGAGTCGTACCCGTAGTCGTGCGGGCGGTTGCCGGGGTCGGTCGCCGAGACGCTGACGAGCGGGTTCTTCTCGTCGCCGCTGGCCGACGGGGCGCCGAGACGCCACGTGCCGCCGTTGGCGTCGACGAACTCCTTCACCCGGTCGCGCGTGGTGTCGTAGGTGATCGACGCGGCGGTGCGGCCGGACGGCAGCGCCACCTTCGTCAGCTGGTCGGCCGCCGAACGAGCGGCCCAGTGCGCACGCACGGCGGGCAGGCCCAAGGGGTGCAGGTAGACCGCGGCCTCGGCCATCTCGCCGTTGTAGAACCAGCGCGGCGACGGTCCCCACGCCGGCCACGTGCCCGCCGCGTACCCGGCGCCGAGCTGGGTGTGCGGCACGTCCTGCGGCGCGATGGTGCCGGCCAGGCTGCCGACCTTGGCACCGTCGAGGTAGAGCGACTGCGAGCCGATCTCGCCGGAGAGCACGACGTGGTGCCACTGGCCGTCGTTGACGGGTCCCGCCGTCGTGATCGGAGCGACGGAGCCGTGCCAGAACTGGCCGCGCAGCTTGCCGTCCGTGCCCACGTAGAGCGCGGGCACGGCGCCGTCGGAGTCCTCGCCGATCGGCTTGCGCTGGTGGGCGAAGAGCGGACCGGACGCGGTGGTGCGGAACCACAGCTCCACGGCCATGTTGAGGCTCTTGACCGCGGTGTCCTTGGGCAGGGTCACGACCGACGACGTGCCGTTGAACGTGGTGGCGCCGGTGCCCGACCCGGTGAGCGGGCCCTGGGCGGCACGGCCGACGTTCACGGCCTTGCCGTTGTCCTTGCCGATGTGACGGGCGATCTGGCTGGCCGCGACGTCGCCGGCGGCCTCGTTGAGGCGCCAGTACGAGTCGGGCTTGGAGTCGACGACGCTGGAGCGGTAGTGCGAACCCTGGCCGTAGTCGTAGCCGGTGCACCTGTCCTGCGGGTCGCAGACCTTCGTCAGCTTGTCGCCGGAGTAGGTGTAGTTCCAGGTGAGGCGCTTGCCGCCGATCTCGTCGGTGGTGACGGACGAGATGTGCGCGCCGTTCCAGGCGAACGTCAGCGTGCGGCCGCTCGTCGCGCTCCTCGCGGTCTTGACCTTGCCGCCCTCGTAGGCGAGCAGCACCTCGCGGCGCTGGTTGTCGACGATGCGCGCGAGCTTGCCGTCGGTGCCGAACGCGTACGCGCTACCGGCCTTGTCCTGCAGGCTCCAGCCGCCGGTGGCGAGGTCCTTGCGGAACGCGGCGGTGCGGCCCGCGGGCGGGGAGAAGCTGCCGTCGGCGTTGAGGCCGAACCGGGCCTGCTGGCCGTCGGTGTAGGTGACGACGACGTTGCCGCTGCCGTCGTCGTCCGGCACGGCACGCATGTCGTACATCGACGACCAGCCGGTGCCGAACGCCAGCTCGTTGCGCGGGTCGAGGCTGTTGTAGGTGCGCACGACGCCGAGCGCGGGCCCGGCCGTCGCGACCGTGACGTCGACGGCGCTGCTGAAGTAGTTGCCGGTCTGCGGGTCGAAGTCCGGCGTCGCACCGCTGTACGGCGCGGTCGCGAGGTGAGAGGTGATCTCCGGCTGCGGAACGACGGTCTGCAGCGCGGCCTGGTCGCTCGGCGTGCTGTGGATCGTGCCGTTGAAGGCCGTGACGCGCCAGAAGTACGTCTCACTCCACCGCAGCTTGTCCTTCGGCACCGTCCAGCTCTGGCTCGGCTGGTACCCGGAGTCGAAGCAGCCGGTGTCCTTGTTGTCCTTGTCCTTGCGGCAGACCTGGAAGTTGTAGGTGAGCGACGCGCCCGGCGGCGGCGCGATGTCGACCGCCCTCGCCCACAGCGTCGGCGACAGCACCGGTGACGGGTAGCCGTTCGGCGGCGTCATGTCGACGATCTTCGGCGGCTGTTCGTAGACCTCCAGCACGAGCCGCAGCGCCGGCATCATGTCGTCGACGAGGAACTTGACTCCTCTGTGGACGATCGTGAAGTCGATGATGTACTCGCCGGGGTTGAGCTTCTGGATCTCCGGCTCCAGGGCGACGCTGCCGCCGCGGGGGACGTCCTCCGGCAGGTTCGCCGCCGTCTCGACCTCGGAGACGCGCGACCCGTCCTTCTTGTTGAAGATGCGGTAACCCAGGCCGTAGCCGGTCTTCGTCCACGTGGCGGAGCCCAGGTTCTTCGCGGTGAGCTTGACCTTGCCGGCCGTCGTGCGGGTGATCGGCGGCTCGGGACGCGACCGCGTGAACTCGTAGCTCACGTTGTACGGCGAGTGCGTGATGTAGAGCGCGGGAGCGGCGCCCTGCGTGCCCTGGCGGCCGGAAGCGAACTTCTTCCACGCGTACACGTCGTTGGTCGGTGCGCGCAGGGTGAGGCCGTAGTTGGGCTTCTCGTGGTCGACCCACTTCTGCACCACGCCACGACCGGCGTCACCGAGGTTGATGATCTGCCAGTCGGCATCGCACCCAGCACGGCCGAGCGCGAACCACGACTCGGCGAGCGCGGGGCCGAAGGAGGCGCCGGGGTAGCCCTTCGTCGCCCGCGGCCAGTTCTCGGTGACCTCGTGCACGGTGACCGGACGCGGTTTGCACGAGTAGGAGTGGATGTTCGCGACGGCCAGGTGCGCGTTGAAGATCTTGTGGTTGCGCATCGAGTTCTCGATGCCGGGGAACTTCAGGTACACCGCCGAGGTGGTGCCCTCGACCGAACCGGCCTTGAGTTCGCCACCGGTGGTGTCGTCGAAGCCGTCCTGCGCGTTCATCGCGACGGACGGGTTGACCGGCTCGACGGTCGGGTCGACGAGGACCGGGTACTGCCGCGCCTTGTCGTCGAGCCAGGCGTGGTCGAGCTCGACCTTCAACGCGACACCGTTGCCGTGCTTGACGATCTCGTACCGCACGCCCTCGGACCGGGGTGCCTCACCGGAGTCGGGGTTCACCTTGGAGTCGACCATGAAGCCGCGCGGGAAGCGGACGCGTTCGGCGTTCTTCTCGTCGAAGAGCGCGACCCTGCCGTCGACGACCTCGGCACGCAGGTTCTCGAGCTGCAGCGGGAAGAGCCACGAGCGGGGCGCGGACGGCGACCGCAGGACGATCGTCTCCTTCAACGCGCCGGGCCGGACGTCGAAGCGCAGGTCCGCCTCGGGACGGACACCGCTGTAGGTGAGGGTGCCTCCGGTCGCCTCGGCCTTGACCGGGGCGCTGTCCGCGATGCCGTAGCCGAGCTTGTGGCTGTCGTCGAAGGCGAGCCGGACCGTGCCGGTGGCGGAGGCGGTGCCCGCGAACCTCATGTCGGTGGCGTCGGCCGCGTTGCGCCAGCCGGAGCCGTCGCGCACGAGCGCGGTGTCGATCGGCGCCATCGTGCCGTCGGCCTTGCGGTAGTTCAGCGCCTCGCGGCTGATCTCGGTGGTGACCGTGCCGTCGGTGTTCAGGTAGGAGCGCTCGTTCTCCTTGCGCTCGCCGGGAAGCTCACGGCTGGTCTTCGGGTCGAACCCGGCGGCCTGGGGGCCGTGCACGGATGCCGTGACTCCGTTTCCGGCGGCGTTGTCGCTGCCGAAGTCCAGCGGAGGGAACTTCAGCTGCTCGGACTCGGCCTTGCGGTTCTGCGCGCTGGTCGAGACGTTCGCGAGCAGCGCCTTGGCTTTGGCGAGCGACTCGGGTGATCTGTCCCAGTGCTGGTCGGGCGCCAGCTCCATCGCCTCGATGAGCTCTTCGTAGTCGTCGAAGAGAGGCGGCATGAGCTGTGAGGCGGCCGGGCCGAGCCAGCCCACGAGCATCAGGACGACGAGCAGCAGAACGCGTTTGCGCAGCACAGAGCCACGTGGCACTGGAATTCCCCCCAGGAATACCGGCACGCGGAGCTTCGTCGCCGCGTACGCGGTCAACAGAGTGCGGCATTCATGCGGACTTCACAACCGGAACTACGCCTGAGGGTTGCTGTGCGTTACGTCACATGCGTCCTGCGTAACGAACGCAGGCTCTGAACCGCTACGTCTCGCATGTTTCCGCGCCGAACGGGACGAGCCGAGCCGCGGCTTCGAGCGCGCGGACCCCGAAATCCGCTGCTGGCGCACGGTCGTTCGAGTCCACACGCGACACCACCACAGGCACGTGGCGGAGCGCCTCGCCGTTGGTGGCACACGTGCTCACGACAGTCTCATTCGGACGGCGTGAGGTATGACTCAGCCACGCGCGTGGGTCAGGTGGCCGCGATCCCGTCGTACATGACGCGGCGCAGCGCCTCGCTCTGCGCCGCCTGGGCCTCCGGCGCGCGCAGCGAGGAGATCGCGGTGCCGAGGATCATGCCGTTGATGGCCCTGGCCGTGTTGTCGACGTCGAGGTCGGCGCGCAAGTAGCCCAGTTCGACGCCGTGCGAGAGGTACGCGGCCGTGAGTGCTGCGGCCAGGTCGAACAGGTCGAGGATCCGCTCGGCCATGGCGCGGTCGATGCCGGGCGCCTCGAACAGCAGCAGGCGCGGCACTCGGGGGTCCTCGCCGAAGATGCGGCCGAGCGACTCGCCGATGCGGGCGGACTGCTCGCGGTACTCGGCGAGCGTAGACACCGCGTCCGGCGCGTTCTCCGCCGTCAGCGCTCCGGTGATGCGGCCGACCAGGTCGTCCACCACGTGGTCGACGATGTCCCGCTTGTTCTGGAAGTAGCGGTAGAACGTGCCGTGCCCGATGCCGAGCCGCGTGGCCACGTCGGCGATCCCGGTGGCGTGGTAGCCGCGTTCGGCGAAGCAGTCGAAGGCCGCGTCGATGATCTCGCGGCGCAACTCCTGCTTCCTGCGCTCGGCGCGGCTGACGGGTTCGGCACTGGACGTCATGGCTTGAGTCTATGACCTGCGGAGTCTTGCGATCATCGCCGAAACTGACATACGGTTCCGAAACTGACATGTGATTCCGCTCTGGCTCGGGAGGTCGGACATGCACGACGCGGTGATCGTCGGAGCGGGGTTCGGGGGCATGGGCGCGGCGATCGAACTCAAGCGGCTCGGGCTGCACGACCTGCTGATCCTGGAGCGGGAGGACGACCTCGGCGGCACCTGGCACGTGAACCGCTATCCGGGGCTCGCCGTCGACATCCCGTCCTCGACCTACTCGTACTCGTTCGAGCCGAACCCGCACTGGTCGCGGTTGTTCGCGCCGGGTGCGGAGCTCAAGCGGTACGCCGGGCACGTGGCCGTGAAGTACGGGCTGCGGCCGTTGATGCGCTTCGGCGTGACGGTGGACGGCGCTCGCTGGCGGGGCGACCACTGGGAGGTCTCCGCCGGTGAGGAGACCTTCACCGCGCGCTACCTGGTGACCGCCACGGGATTCCTGTCCATGCCGAGGACGCCGGACATCGACGGCATCGAGTCGTTCCGGGGCGAGGTGGTGCACACCGCCGCCTGGGAGCCCGTCGACCTGGCCGGCAAGAGGGTGGCGATCATCGGCACCGGCGCGACCGCGGTGCAGCTGATCCCCGAACTGGCCAGGACCGCCTCCGCGCTGACCGTCTTCCAGCGCACGCCGATCTGGGTCAGCCCGAAGCCCGACTACCCGGTTCCCGCCGCCGTGCGGACGTTGTTCGCGCGGTTGCCGTTCGTGCAGCGGGCGGTGCGGTGGGTGGGCAGTTCGATCCTCGAGCTGATGATGATCTCCGGAGTGGTGCGCTACAAGCAGTTGCGGGTGGTGAACCGGCTGGCCGAGCGGTGGTGCCGGCTGCACCTGCACCGGCAGGTCCGCGATCCCGGGCTGCGGCGCGCGCTCACGCCGGACTACTCGTTCGGCTGCAAGCGGCCGACGTTCTCCAACGACTACTTCCGCACGTTCACGCGGCCGCACGTGCGACTGGAGACCTCGGCGATCGAGCGGATCGACGAGGGCGGGATCGTCACGGCCGCCGGCCGCACCGAGGTCGACGTGCTGGTGCTGGCGACGGGGTTCAACCTGTGGGACACCAACTTCCCGGCGTTCGAGGTGATCGGGCGGGACGGCAAGGACCTCGGCGCGTGGTGGCGGCAGAACCGGTTCCAGGCCTACGAGGGCGTGACGGTGCCGGGGTTCCCGAACCACCTGTCGCTCAACAGTCCGTACTCCTACAGCGGGTTGTCGTACTTCACGACGATCGAGTGCCAGATGACGCACATGCGGCGGTTGTTCACGGCGATGCGCGCCCGTGGGTCGTCGGTCTTCGAGGTCACGCAACGGGCCAACGACGAGTTCCTGTCCCGAATGCGCTCCAAGGTCACGCAGAATTCCGTGTTCTCGCTCGGCCAGTGCGCCACCGCGCACAGCTACTACTTCAACCAGCACGGCGAGGCCACGCTCCTGCGGCCGACCTCGACGGTCAGCGCGCATCGTGCCGCGGGCAGGTTTCCGTTGTCGGACTACGACTTCTCGCCCGCGCTCGTGGAAGCTGCGTGACCTCGATCCGCTGGCGCCTGGCCCGCCGGTCGCGCACGGCTCAACGGGAGCTGAGAGTCCGTTCGACGACTTCCAGACCGCGCGCCATCGAGTCCGCGATGGGTGCGGCCAGCCGGTCGGGGAGCACGTCGCGAGTCCAGACCAGCCGGCACCGTTCACCGTCGGGAAAGGCCTGCATGGACGCGTTGTCGTGCTCCGGCTTCACCGAGCCGCCGACGATGGAGTAGGCGATCCGGCGTGCGCCGGGGTCGATGCCGACGAGCCGTTCCACGACCACCGTGCCGTCGGCGAACGTGACGGTCCTGTGGTCGCCGTCGGCCTGGGTCTCCAGCACGAATCCCGGCGCCATGGCGGACGGCCCGGTGGCGAACTCGCCGATCACCTTCCACACGTCGTCGGCACTCGACTCGATCACGACTTCCCTGCTAATGGACGCCATGCGCGTCACGCCGACAGACAGAGCAGGTGGCCCTGCGGGTCGGCCAGCACGGTCCACTGGCCCTCACCGGGCTGGAAATCCGGTTTGGTGGCGCCGAGTTCCCGCAGTTGCTTCACCGCGAGCTCGACGTCCTCGACGCGGAAGTCGAGGTGTGCCTGCTTGCCCGGACCGGGCCACGCGGGCGACTGGTGGTCGGGCACGCGGACGAGGGCGAGCTGGACGCCGTCCTCGCCCAGGTAGGCGGAGTCGTCGTCGCTGGAGGTGATCTTCCAGCCGGTGACCGCGCGGTAGAACTCGGCGAGCGGGCCGGGATCGGCGCAGTCGAGGACGATCGTGGTGAGCTGGGCCAGGGCGGGCATGGTCGGTTCCTTCCGGGTTGGTGCGCCCAGCCTGCCGCGCGACCGCCTCCCGGGTCTTGAACATCCTTGCGGCGAAAAAATTGTCAGACTCCAGCTCTAGCCTGAAGTGGTGCTCTCCATCAACGCTCTCGCGGCCCGTCCGGAGTTCACCGTGTCCGCGGTGGACTGCACGGACGACCGTCGCGGCTGGTCGGCCGAGCAGCCGCGCGGGGACGTGCGGCTGGTGCTCGTGCGCAGCGGCGGGTTCCGCCGCCGCGTCCGGGGCGTGTGCACCGATCTCGACCGCACGGTCGGTTATCTCGGGTTACCGGAGGAGGAAGAGCACTTCTCCCATCCCGTGGGCGGCGACGTATGCACGTCGATCAGCCTGCGGCCCGAGCTGTGGCGGTCGCTGGCGGGCGACGCGCCGGGGCTCGCCGGTTCTTCGCTGTACGTGGACGGCAGGCTGGATCTCGCCCACCGCCGGCTGGTCGCGGCCGCGCGCGAGGACGGGGCGGAGGAGCTGGTGGGCCTGGTGGCGCAGGCCGTCCGGCAGGTCGTCACCACCCCGGTGCCGTCCGGTGGCGGTGACGAGGCGTTGGTCGCGAAGGCGCGCGGGGTGATCGGCGACGGTGATCCCGCGGCCTCGGGGTTGATTCCACTCGCCCACCTGCTCGGTGTCTCGCCCTATCGGCTGAGTCGTGCCTTCACCCGCGTGCTGGGGGTGTCGCTGACCCGCTACCGCAACGGTGTTCGCGTCTCCCGTGCGCTGGATCGGTTGCAGGAAGGCGAACCCGGCCTCGCCGTGCTCGCCGCCGACCTCGGGTTCGCCGACCAGGCGCATTTGTGCCGGACGGTGCGCGAACACCTCGGCCACACACCAACCGCACTGCGCAGACTTCTCGGGGCAAATCGAACATCGGACCAGACAAAGGAATGTTCGGCAGCAAGCCCTACAAATGCGCACGAATTATCTGTGTGAATAAGTTAGTACTTGTTGACGATCGCCCGGGAACTCATTCTTTCCCTGCTCCGCCACCACATTCACCTCGACGAACACCCGGCTCGCCCTGCAATCGAGGGCCGGGCTGTTCGCCCTGCAACGAGGAGAAAAATGCAAGCGAGACGCACACTCGTGCTGGCTGCGGCAGGTTCACTGGTCGCCGCCGTTCTCACCCAGACCGGCGCGCAGACAGCCACCGCCCAACCAGGTCCGACCGCCGAAGCCCTGGCCGTGGACGCGGCCGCGAGCCTCGTCGCGGACCGCCCGGCACAGCTGCACGCCGGGACGGACGACTCGTTCGTCCGGCACGGCGTCATCTCGTCGACGAACGGCCTGAAGTACGTCCCGTACGACCGGACCTACAAGGGGATCCCGGTCGTGGGCGGCGACTTCGTCGTCGTGACGAACTCGACCGGCCAGGTCCTGCAGACCTCCGTCAGCCAGAACACCACGATCGACCTGGCGAGCACCACGCCGTCCGTGACCAAGGCCCAGGCCGAGGCCACCGCCCGCACCGCGATGTCCACTGTGGACGGCGTCGGCGCCGCGGAACAGGTCGTGTACGCGCTCGACTCCGCGCCGGCGCTCGCGTGGAAGATCACGGTCACCGGCCGTGACTCCGAGGGCCCGAGCAAGCTCGACGTGGTCGTCGACGCCGCCACCGGCAAGGTGCTGCGCAAGCAGGAACGCGTCCTGCACGGCACCGGCACGAGCGGCTGGAACGGCCCCGTCGGCATCGCCACCACGCAGTCCGGTGCGAACTACTCGCTCGAGGACCCGACGCTGACCAACGTCAGCTGCCAGGACGCGGCGAACAACACCACGTTCACCAAGACCACCGACACGTGGGGCAACGGCACCCAGACCAACCGCGAGACGGGCTGCGTCGACGTGCTGTTCGCCGCGCAGACCGAAGCGAAGATGCTCTCGCAGTGGCTGGGCCGCAACGGTTTCGACGGCAACGGCGGCGGCTGGCCGATGCGCGTCGGCCTGAACGACCAGAACGCCTACTACGACGGCAGCCAGGTCCAGATCGGGAAGAACTCCGCCGGCCAGTGGATCGGCTCGATCGACGTCGTCGCGCACGAGCTCGGCCACGGCATCGACGACCACACGCCCGGCGGCATCTCCGGCGCGGGCACCCAGGAGTTCGTCGCGGACGTCTTCGGCGCCACCACCGAGTGGTTCGCGAACGAGGCGTCGCCCTACGACACCCCGGACTTCCTCGTCGGCGAGACGATCAACCTGGTCGGCCGCGGCCCGATCCGCAACATGTACAACCCGTCCGCGCTGAACCACGCGAACTGCTACTCCAGCTCGATCCCGAACGCCGAGGTCCACGCGGCGGCGGGCCCCGGCAACCACTGGTTCTACCTGCTCTCGCAGGGCACGAACCCGACGAACGGCCAGCCGGCGAGCACCACGTGCAACAACACGGCGATCACCGGTCTCGGCGTCGAGAAGGCCATCAAGATCTTCTACAACGCCATGCTGCTCAAGACGTCCAGCAGCTCGTACCTGAAGTACCGCACCTGGACGCTGACGGCGGCGAAGAACCTCTACCCGGGCAGCTGCGCGGAGTTCAACACCGTCAAGGCGGCCTGGGACGCGATCAGCGTGCCCGCCCAGTCGGCCGACCCGACGTGCAGCGCCACCGGCACCGTGACGATCGGCAACCCCGGCAACCAGTCGAGCACCACCGGCACCGCGGTCAGCCTGCCGCTGTCCGCGAGCGGTGGCACCGCGCCGTACAGCTGGTCCGCCACCGGCCTGCCCGCGGGCCTGTCCATCAACGCGGGCAACGGCACCATCTCCGGCACCCCGACCACCGCGGCCACCTCGAACGTCACGGTGACCGCGCAGGACAGCGCGGGCAAGACCGGCACCGCGTCGTTCAGCTGGACCGTCGGCACCACCGGCGGCAACTGCAGCGGCCAGAAGCTCGCCAACCAGGGCTTCGAGTCCGGCGCCACCTCCTGGACCGCGACCTCCGGCGTCATCGGCCAGCACAGCGCCAACGGCGAACCGGCCCGCACCGGCACCTGGTCGTCGTGGCTGAACGGCTACGGCGCCTCGCACACCGACTCGCTGTCCCAGTCGGTGACGATCCCCGCCGGCTGCAAGGCGTCCCTGACGTTCTACGTCCACATCGACACCAAGGAGACCGGCGGCACCGCCTACGACAAGCTGACCGTCACGGCGGGCACCACCACCCTCACCACGCTCTCGAACACGAACGCCGCGGCGGGCTACGCGCTCAAGACGTTCGACGTGTCCTCGTTCGCGGGCCAGACGGTGACCTTCAAGTTCAGCGGCGTCGAGGACGCCTCGCTGCAGACGTCGTTCGTGATCGACGACACGGCGGTGACCCTGAGCTGACCGGCTTACCCTGAGCGCCTCGACGAAGAGGTGCTCATGAACAAGCAGGCGTACGCGGCCGCCGCGATCGTGGACTCGATCGCGGCGGTCATGCGCGGCACCCGGTCCGTGCGCCCGGTCACGAAGACCGCGCTGATGCCGGTGCTGGCCGCGGCCACCCCTCCCCGCGACCCCGGCATGGCGATCGGCCTGGCCGGCTCGTGGGCAGGCGACGTGGCACTGCTGGGCGACTCGGACAAAGCATTCCGAACAGGACTCTTCAGCTTCCTGGTGGCCCACCTCGGCTACACCACGGCCCTGGCCCGCCGCTCCACCCCGGGCTCCCGGAAGGCCGTGATCCCCATCGTCGCCGCCTCGGCCGCAGGCGCCGCGGTGTTCGCCAAGGCAGCGGGCCCGCTGGGCAAACCGGTGGGCCTCTACGCCCTGACGCTGGGCACGATGGTCGCCGCGGCCTCGACCACCCGAGGCCCGGGCGCACGACGGGTTCTCGGTGGTGCGGCCCTGTTCGCGGTCTCGGACGCCCTGCTCGGCGCCAGCCGTTTCGTACTCGGGGGACGCGCGGCGAAGGTCGCCTCAGCCGGGGTGATGCCGACCTACGCGGCGGCGCAGTGGCTCCTGCACACGGGGTTCAAGACGTCGAACGGGTGACCCCCGCGAAAACCCGGTGGAACCCCCGTGCTAACGTTCTTCACGTCGGAACGAGCACTGCTCCGGCACACAAACAAGCGCCGCTAGCTCAGTTGGTTAGAGCAGCTGACTCTTAATCAGCGGGTCCGGGGTTCGAGTCCCTGGCGGCGTACTCCGGAGAAGCGGGTAGAGATTCGTCTCTACCCGCTTCTCCGCATTTCACGCACTCGTCCGGCCGGAACTCGTCACCACTTGTCCGAGGTGGCGATCGCCTTCAGCTGCTCCAGCGTCAGCGGGGGCTGCGGCGAGAGGAACCGGCCGCCCGGCGAGCCGATCGCGGCGCCGGCGGGGTCCTCCTGGTTGCCGACCTGCAGGCGGACCATCGTCCCGTCGGGCCGCTTGGCGCACACCATGTACGACACCGCGCCGGGAGCCAGTCGTGCGGTCTCGGTCGCCAGTTGGGAGCCGTCGGGCAGTGTGCTGACGACGCAGTCCACCGGGTGGGAGTTCCGGCACCACGTGCCGGGCTCGGAGTCGTCGCCGGCTTTGATCGTCAGGCTGAAGCTCCCGGTGACGCCCGCGGAGGTCAGGGTTCCGCCGATGAGCGCGTGGGTGGCGGCGTCCGGGTCCCACCGCTGTGGCGTCACGCCCGTCCCCGTCGGTTCCAGGTTCTTCGACGGGGGCGGGGATCCCAGGACGTGTCCCGCGGTCACCTCGACCGTCGCGGTGTCGCCGAGCACCACCCTGAACCGGGTGGTCAGATCTTCCGGCGAGGTGGGGGCCGGGACGCGCGTCATGGTCGTGGACGGCGCGGTGGGCGGTGGGCCGGCGGCCGGTGTGCCGGCGTCGCCTGGCACCAGCCACATCGCGCCCGCGAACAGGCCCGCCACCGCGACGACGGTGGCCGCTACCGGCACCAGGCGCACGGCTCGTCGTGGCCGCACGACCGGGGCCATGCCCGTGGCCGCGGTGTCGATGCGCCTCTCCAACTCGGCGAAGGCGTCGTCGAGGGTGCTCAGGTCGCTCATGAGGTCTCCTGGAAGCTGGGGGTGGCGGTGAGGTCGATGCGCAGAACCTGGAGTGCGCGGTGGATCTGGCTGCGCACTGTCGGTTCCCGGCACCCCAGCTGTGTGGCGATCTCCCTGTCGGACAGGCCCGCGTAGTAGCGCAGGACCACGGCCGCGCGCTGCTTCTTGGGCAGGCCGGCGAGGCGGTTGATCATCGCGTCGCGCTCTGCCCTCTCGTCCGCGCCGTCGGGCATCGCCCTCTGTTCGACCTCCGCTCGTGGGGACGTGCGGGTCAGCGTCCTGCGCCAGGACAGGTACTCGTTGACGACCATCCGCCGCACGTAGGCGTTCGGCTCGTCCATCACAGAGATCCGGTCCCAGCGCTCGAACGCCCGGCCCAGCACGTCGCTCACCAGGTCCTCGGCCAGCCACGTCTGACAGGACAGGACCATGGCGAACCGCAACAGCGCGGGACGCTGCCTCGCCACGTACTCAGCAAACTCCACCGGCAACTCCCGATCGTCGGCTCGACCTCGATTTCGCACCCCTAATGGAGAAGTCACCCCCAACGTTGCATCCCGGACAGCAGAAAAGCAGGCCGGCTCGAAAGCCGACCTGCTTCTCCGGTTGAACGGGTGCTAGCCGCGGTGCCACTTCTGGTTGGCGCCGCCCACGCAGTCCCACATGTGCAGGACGGCGTCGTTGTTCGGGTTCCACTCCGCGATGTCCACGCACTTGTTCGCCTGCGGGTTCACCAGGTCGCGGTTGCCGTTCAGCACGAACTGCTGCGCGGCGTTGCCGGAGCAGGTCGCGAGTTGCACGGCCGCGCCGTTGGCGGTCGAACCCCACGCCACGTCCACGCACTTGTTGTTCTGCGTGCGCAGCGTGCCGCCGACGAACTCGAACTTCTGGTTCGTGCCGCCCGTGCAGTTCCACACGATGAGGCGCTGGCCGTCGGCGTAGTTCCCGTTCGGGACGTCGATGCACTTGCCGTGCCAGTCGCTGACGATGCTGCCGGCCTGAGCGGGCGGCGGGGTGGAGCCGCCGCTGAACGGGGTCAGGATGATCCCGGCCGAGCGCGGGTCGCCGTCGTGCACCAGCGATTCCTGGGCCTGCACGTCGTCGAACGCGAACCCGTACGCCTTGCCGTCCACCATGTTCTGGTGCACGAGCCGCGAGTAGTGGTTGGTGATCGCGCCCTGGTAGAAGTCGGCGGGGCCGCCTCCCGGCTGGACGTCGATGCGGCCGAGCGTGGTGCGGTGCAGTGCCGCGCACAGGGTGCGGGCGATCGGGCCCACCACCTGGTCGTTCGGTGCGTGCAGTGCGCCGTCGCAGCCCCACACGTTCGACGTGGACGGCTTCGCGAACGACGCGACCTGCTGGCCGGAGGTGTTCGTGAAGTTCATGTTGTTGCCGGAGGTACGACCGAAGTACTTCACGTCCGGACGGTCGCCGAACGGCTGCACCGTCAGCGTCTTGCCCGTGTACGCGTTCCAGGCCTGCGTGATGTACGAGTCCAGGTAGTTGCGGTCGAAGTTGCCGACGTCGGCGGCCTTGCCCGGCGCGAGCACGCGCAGGACCGTGCCGTCCGAACGGGACATGATCGACCCGCCCCAGCCCGCCTGGCCGCGGATGCCGTTGATGACGGCGTCGCGCCCGCCGGACTTGAGCTCACCGGTCTTCTTCGTCGCACCGCTCGCGCCCCTCACGGTGACCGCGTGCGGGACGGCGAACATGTCGACCTGCGAGCTGTTGAGCCACAGACCTGCGTCGTTGTAGGTGAACTCGCTCCAGTCGAACAGGATGCCGCTGTTCGGGTCGCCGCCCGCCCACGGCGCCGGTTGCACCAGGCCGTCGGGGGTCAGGAAGAACTTGAGCTTCTCGCCGAACGACATGTAGACGCGGCCGGAGATGAACCGGGGCACCCGCAGCGAGGCGGTGCCACCAGGGCCGGGTCCGGCGATCGACACGTCCGGTGCGGGCGTGGGCGGGTTGCCGCCCGGCGACCACGGCGTGAACGCGCCCGCCTGGTTGACGTAGCCGAGGCGGCCGTTGCGGATGTCCGTGCCCAGGACGTACAGGTGCACGGCCTCGGACCGGCCACTGTTGTTGGTGACGTTGAGCGGCAGCAGGTCGGGGCCGATCGCCTGGGCCGGCGGGATCGCGAGGGCCGTCGACGCGGTCACCGCCAGCGCGGCGAGCGCGCTCCACCACTTCGTTCGAGTGCGCATGGGACTCCTTGTGCAGGGGTGCTCCGCGAGCAGGCCCCCGACCGGCTTCAGGGCGGTCGGCGACCTCCGTTCGGGAACTGGTCCAGACCGGTTATGAGAGCGCTTCCATGGTTGTTCGCAGGCATGCGCCCTGTCAATACCGAACCAGAACAAACAAAAAGCAGACCGAAACGCGCCTCGGTCCGCTTTCCCCACTTTCGTCCATAGTGGACGATTGCACCCCCGGAACGATCGGGTCCGAACGTCAGCGACGCGCAGCCGGCTCGCCTCGATCAGCGCGGAAATCGTTTCACGACAGGGAAAGTCCCGGAGATCGCGGGGTCGTCGCGCGCGCCGGTTTCAGCGATCGGCTCGCGGAATGAGCACGGCCGCCATCACCGCGCCGATCGCGGCGCACACCGCGGCGACCCAGAACGCCACCGCGACCGACTGGCCGGCCAGCACGCCACCGAGCGCGGTGCCGATCGGGAAGCCGATGAGGTTGACGCTGATCGACACCGTCATGACCCGGCCGAGCCACTGCGGTTCGGTGCGGCGCTGGCGCAACGACAGCAGACCGACGTTGAGCCCGCCCCCGACCAACCCGAACAACGCCATGCCGGTGCCGAGGGTGATCACCGACGCGATCGCGTTGATCGGCAGCACGGCGGCGGACGCGATCAGCGTGACGATGATGGTGATCCGCTCGGTGTTCGCGTTCATGACCTTGCCCGCGACCAGTGCGCCGACCGCGCCGCAGACACCGGCGATGCTCCAGACCAGGCCGACCCACTGCTCGGTCGCGCCGTCGCCGCCGATCCGCTGTGCCACGGCGACGGGCACGGCGACCACGAGGATGCCGAACGCGATCTGGTAGGTCGAGTACGCGGCCGCCAGCCCGCGGAGGGTGGCGTTGCGCATCAGGTAGACGATGCCGTCCCACGCCTCGCGCACCAGGTGCTTGCGCGGCTCGCGTTCGGGTTCGGTGAACGGGCCGCGCACCGCGAGCAGGCTCAGCGCCGCCAGTGCGAAGATCACCGCGACCACCGCGAGTGCCGGGTCTGCGCCGACCAGCGCGATCAGGGCACCCGCGGCGAGCGGGCCGGCGACCTCGATGGCCGAGTACGTGCTGAGGTCGAGCGCGTTCGCCTTGGCGTAGGCGTGCGGCGGCACGATCATCGGGAACAGCGTGCGCACCCCGCCCGCGCTCAGCGGACTGGTCAGCGAGAGCACGCCCAGCGCGCCGAGCAGCAGCGGCGCGGTCAGCCAGTCACCCACCGACGCCACGACGATCAGTCCGATGAGGACACCGCTGACGAGCATGTCGAGGATGACCGCCCGGCGCGCGCCGACCCGGTCGAGCAGGGCACCGGCGATCGGGCTGACCAGAAATCCCGGCAGGGTCAGGAAGAGCCCGCTCAGTCCGGCCAGCACCGGCGAGTCGAATCGGACGAGCACCGACAGCACGACGGTGAACAGCGTCATCTCCGACGCCAGCCGCGACAGCGACGCCGACAGCAGCAGCGGCGCCACGTTGCGGGTCGTCAGGACCTGCCAGTACCCGATCCGAGCCCCGGCGTCCTGGGTGGTCTTGCTCATCGTGCTGCGGCCTCCGCAGGTCCCTGCACGGGAACGCGGCCGTTCAACTGCGGTCCCCGTAGCACGCCTCGACACGCAAGACGTTGATCAGTTCACCCCAGTGTAGGGCGGTCCCAACGGCTTTCGGAGCGAGTTCGCAGACGATCTCGTGGATCCACAGTGGACAGACACCTGTGCACCCCCGTCAGCGACGTGGGTGCACAGGTGTCGAGCGCCTGGAATCAGGCAGGGAGCAGAACCGTGTCGATGAGGTAGACGGTGGCGTTCGCGGTCTTCACGCCACCGCAGATCACGTTGGCGTCGTTGACCTTCAGCGCGTCCTTGGTACCGGACACCTTCACCGTGCCGGTCTGCACGGTCTTCTGGTCACCGGCGATCTTGTCGGGCGTGATCTGGCCGGGAACGACGTGGTACGTCAGGATCTTGGTCAGCAGCGCGTCATCGGTCTTGAGCTTCTCGATCGTCGCCGCGTCGATCTTCGCGAACGCCGAGTCGACCGGCGCGAACACGGTGAACTCCGCACCGTTCAGCGTCGAGACCAGGTTGACCTTCGGGTTCAGCTTGCCCGACACAGCACTGACCAGCGTCGTGAGCAGCGGGTTGTTGCTCGCGGCCACGGCAACCGGGTCAGCGGCCATGCCCGACACGGAACCCGCACCGGACGGAACCTGCTTGGCGTAGTCGGCACAACCAGGGCCGACGAGGTTCGCGGCCGGGTCCGCCATCGCCGCGGACGAGGTCGCGGTCGTGGTCGGGGCGGCGGAAGAAGACGTGCCGGTGCTGGCCGTGTCACTAGAACCGCACGCCGCGCCGAACAGGGCGAGAGAAACGGCGCCGACGGCCAGGACGGTGTTGCGGACGTTCTGGTTCATGACAGGACATCTCCAAAGGGTGATCGAGCAGTTGCTGCCCGTGATTCGCCGCCCCTCGGGAGACGGATGGGTGTGGTTATCGACCTGTTACCAACCGCCCGGACGTGATGACGCATTCAGGACCGATCCATGAGCGCCTCGGCTGCGAACACCAGAGGACAACGCTTGATGGAGAGGACCTCGGGATGCCTGAGCGTGAGCGGGCGCTGCAAAGCCTGCAGAGCACTCCTCGCGACGTCGGCCCGACAGCCGACGATCTGCTCGCGCTCGTCGCACGCGGCGACGAAGCCGCGTTCGAACGGCTCTACGACGTCGTGTCCGGCTCGGTGTTCGGACTGATCAGACGAGTCGTGCGGGACCAGGCGCAGTCGGAGGAGGTGTTCCAGGAGGTGATGCTCGAGGTGTGGCGGACCGCGACCAGGTTCGACCCCGAGCGAGGCAGCGCCAACACCTGGATCCTCACGCTGACGCACCGCCGGGCGGTGGACCGGGTCCGGTCCGCCCAGGCCGCCACGCATCGCGAGGACCGCGCGGCCCGCCTCGACCCGGCCAGGCCGTTCGACGAGGTGAGCGAGCAGGTCGACGGCCGGCTCGAGCAACGTCAGGTGCGCCGGTGCCTGAGCTTCCTGACCGAACTGCAGCGCGAGTCCGTGCTGCTCGCCTACTACCAGGGCTACTCCTATCCGGAGGTCGCGAGCCTGCTGGGCATACCGCTCGGCACGGTCAAGACCCGGATGCGCGACGGCCTGATCCGACTGCGGGACTGCATGGGGGTGACCGGATGAGGACGACATCCGCTGATCTGCACACGCTCACCGGCGCCTACGCCGTGAACGCGTTGTCGGAGATCGAACGCACGGCCTTCGAGGCGCACCTGACGCGCTGCCAGAGCTGCGCGATCGAGGTCACCGAGTTGGCCGCCACGGCCGCACGGCTCGGCGTCGCGGTGGAATCGCCGCCACCGCCCCAGCTCCGCGCCCGCGTGCTCGCCGCCGCGGCCGAGACCCGGCAGATGTCACCCCACGCGGACCGCGTGCCGGACCCGCGCCGCAAGCGCTGGGCGGGAGGGCTGCTCGCGGCGGCCTGCCTCGTCGCCGCGGTGTTCGTGACGGTGCAGTACACGGGATCCTCGGACCAGGACCGGCAGCTGGCGCAACTCTCCAGCGAGTACAGCCGGTTCTCCGACTTCCTGTCCACACCGGACGCCCGGCTCGTCAACGGCAGGGCACCCAACGGCGCCACGGGTACCGCCGTCGTGTCGGCGAGCCGCGACGAGGCCCTGTTCCTCGCCAAGGACCTGCCGGATCCCGGTGCCGGGCGGATCTACCAACTCTGGACGATCGGTGCCGACAAGGTCCCGCACTCGGCCGGGCTGCTCGCCTCGCGGACGGCGCCCGTGTTCGTCAGCGGACTGACCGGTGTGCAGGAGGTCGCGCTGACCGTGGAGCCGTCGGGTGGTTCCACGGAACCGACCCTGCCCGCGGTGATGGCGATGCCTCTCGCGTGAACGAGGACGTCGGCTGTCCTGGTTCGGTGTCAGCATCCCGCGCATGATCGGACGTTGGCACGGCCTGGTGATCGACTGCCCTGATCCGCGATCCCTCGCGGAGTTCTACGAGAAGCTGCTCGGGATGGTCCGGGTGCAGGACGACGGGAAGTTCGTCGTCATCGGTGACGCCCCGGACCGGCCCGGCGTCGCGTTCGCGCTGGTCGACGGCTGGGTACCGCCGAACTGGCCGGACGAGACCGCGCACATGCACTTCGACGTGCGCGTGGACGATCTCGCTTCGGCGGGCGAGAAGGTGCTGGCACTGGGTGCCCACAGGCTCGGAGGGGGTGGCGAGCGGTTCCACGTCTACGCGGATCCCGCCTGCCACCCCTTCTGCCTGGTGAACTAGATCAGTCGGGCGCGCATCACGTGCGCGTCCAACGGCAGCGCGTGCGTCTCGACGAGGTCGAACCCGGCCTCGGCGAGCAAAGCGCGGTAGTGCGACTCGGTGCGCTCGCGGCCACCGGTGTTGCACAACATGTGGACGTCCCAGGGAATCGAGAGCGAGTCGGCGTCGCCGGTCTCGGGCAGCAGCCGCTCGATCACCAGGATCTCGGCGTGTGCGGGCATGTTCCGCGCGCACGTGGCCAGGATCGTGCGGCACTGCTCGTCGTCCCAGTCGTGCAGCACGCGGGACAGCAGGTAGACGTCACCGGCGCCGGGGACGGCCTGGGTGAAGTCGCCGGGCACGAGGCTGACGCGGTCCGCGAGGTCGGCGAGCCGGGGTTCGGCCGCGGCCAGGGCGTTCGGCAGGTCGAGCAGCACGCCGCGCAGCGCCGGATTGGCGTGCAGGACACGGGAAAGCAGCTCGCCGTTGCCGCCGGCCACGTCGACGACCGTGCGGGCGGCGGAGAAGTCGACGACCTTGGTGACGCCGGTGAACATGGCGTTGCTCGCCGCCATCGAGCCGTGGAAGAGCTCCGCCAGCGCCGGTTCCGTTGCCATGTGGGCGAAGTGGTGGGCGCCGAAGGCCTTCGCGTACGACTCCTCACCGCTGCGGACGGCCTCGGTGAGCTCGGCGAACGACCGGTAGAACGGGCCGCCGTACATCAGGGCGAGCGGGCGCATCGACCCCGTCAGGTCCGACCGCAGCAGCTCGCCGAGGTCGGTGAGGTCGTACCGCTCGCCGGAGACGTGGACGACGCCGAGCGAGCCGAGGTAGCGCAGAAGCCTTGCGAGGCTCGGGGGTTCGCAGCCGGTGGCGGACGCCAGGCCTTCGAGATCCGTGATCGTCACGAGGTGGTCGAGCAGCCGGAGTTCGGCCGCCGTCGCGATGGCCTGCGTCGCCCACGCGCCGGTCATCAGGCGCAGCAGTTCGGTGCCTGCGCAGGACTCTCGCTGGTGGCTCGCCTGCAGTTGCGCGAACCGGCCGGTGGCGATCAGTTCCAGGCGGCGGAACGCGGGGTCGGCGCAGTGCGCGTCGCGGAAGTAGAAGACCGAGTTGTTCTCGTAGCGGTTGTACCCGCCGCCGTCGGAACGCCGGACACCGGCGATCATCGTGCGCAGTCCGCGCAGCAGCACAGGATCCGGCCTGCGCACGGCCAGCGCCACGTGGTTCTCGTGTTCGTGCCGGCGTTCGTCCTCCGCGATGTGCGCCAGCTCGGGCGGCGTCACCATCACGAAGATCTCGAGCTCGCACGGCCAGCCGTTGCGGTCGGGCACGGGCGCGCGCAGGATGCCGACCTTCAGGTCCTCCAAGGGCACCGAGTACCGGGCGCTCAGCCGTTCGCGGACGACGACGCTCGGGGTCATCGTGCCGACCTCGAGGCCGAGCCGGGCGAGCTCGTCCGCGAGGCCCACCAGGGTCTCCGGGAAGATGAGCAACGCCGCGTGGTCGAGAGCGGCGTGCCTGGTCACGGCGGCGCGCTGGTCGGCGGGCAGCGACGGCACCGCGGCGGCGAGGGCCGAATGCGTGTCGTGCCTGCCGATGAGGGAGATCGCGGCGGTCAGCCGGCCGAGGTCCGCCGCGGCGATGATGCGGGTGGTTGTCGAGATCATGGTGACGATTCCTGGTGGCTCAGATGCCGACGTAGTGCTCGGCGAAGAAGTTCTGGTGGGCGTGGCAGTCGCGCAGGCTGTGCAGCCGGGCGCGACGCAGAGCGCGGTGGAAGTCGTCGTCCTGGGTGTGGAGGAGATCGATCATCCAGCGGGAGAACTCCTGCGCCCGCCAGACGCGGGGCAGGCAGGTGCGCGAGTACGCGGCCAGCGGCCGTTCGTCGTCGTGGCGCAGTGCGGAGATCAGGGCGGAGGCGAGGGTCTCGGCCTCCATGATCGCCAGGTTGGCGCCCTTGGCCGCTGACGGGCTGATCAGACCGGCGGCGTCGCCGACGAGGAACAACCGGTCGTGCTGGATCTCCTCGGCGACGTCGGAACGCAGCCGCACGATCCGCCGTTCGATGATCGGGCCCTGTTTGAGCTGCCCGAACTCGTCGACGCGCAGGCGGGTGTCCAGCGCCGCCCAGATCCGTTCGTCGGTCCACTCCTCGGGGTCGTCGCCGGGAGGGACCTGGAGGTAGTAGCGCGTCACCTCGGGGCTGCGCGCCATGTGGCCCGCGAAGCCGTCGTCGTGGATCGCGTAGGTGACCGCCGTCATGCTCTGCGGTGCCTCGGCGAGCACGGCGAGCCAGCTGACGCCGTGGTCCTGGGTGATGCGCCGGCCGGGCACGGCCTGCCGCGTCACCCCGTTGTTGCCGTCGCAGCCCGCCAGGAACCGGCCGGTGACGACGCTTTCTCCCTGCTCGTCGCGATAACGGATCGTCGCCGTACCGGAATCGACACCGGTGACGGTGGCACCGAAGCGGATCTCGCCGCCACGGTCCAGGTATTCGGCGACCAGGTCCGCGACGAGGTCCTGCTGCGGGTACACCGTGTGCACCTCGCCCCGCCCGAGCCGGGAGTAGTCGAGTTCGAACTCCCCGTCCTCACCGCGGAAGGCGCAGACGCCGTGCTGCCGTCCTTTGTGGAGCATGCCGGCGCCGAGGCCGTGCTCGGTCAGCACCCTGGCGCTGTTCGGGCCGAGGAATCCCGCCCTCGCCCTGGTCCGCACCTGCTCCCAGTTCGCCCGCTCGAGGACGAGGGTGTCGATCCCCTCCGCCCGCAGCAGGTTTCCTAAGACAAGTCCTGCCGGCCCCGCGCCCGCGATGAGCACGGTGGTGTGGTCGACCACGCCTTCTGATCCTCTCTACCGGTCGAGCCCGTGCCGGGCCCTGTGCCGCAGCACTGGACAGCAACGACGAGGGCGGGGACCAGCGGCTCGCCGAGGATGATGATCATGTCCACTCCATCGTGTCGGCGCCGGCGTGACCCGTGTGGTTGGTAACGACTTCATGGGCCGTGCATGACTTAGTCGCCGCGATCAGGCATTCTGCGCAAATGGCATCCCGGCAGGCGAGCGACTTCGCCCAGTTGGCCGCCGAGATCAAGCAGGCTGGCCTGCTTTCCCGGCGGCGCGGTTACTACTTCACCCGGATCGGCGTGAACCTCGTGGTCTACGCCGCGGCCTGGGTGGCGTTCGCGCTGCTGGGCGACTCGTGGTGGCAGCTCGCGGTGGCGGTGGTCCTGGCCGCGATGAGCACGCAACTCGCGTTCATCGGGCATGACGCCGGCCACAAGCAGATCTTCGCTTCGAGGAGGTGGAACGAGATCACCGGCTACGTCCACAGCGGCCTGGTCGGTGTGAGCTACGACTGGTGGGTCGGCAAGCACAACCGCCACCACGCCAACCCGAACCACGAGGACGAGGACCCGGACGTCGACATCTCGGTGCTGGCGTTCACACAACGGCAGGGAGTCGCCAAGCGCGGCGCGCTGCGGTGGATCGCCTCGCGCCAGGCGGTGTTGTTCTTCCCGTTGCTGCTTCTCGAAGGCTTCGCGCTGCACTGGCACTCGATCCGGTACTCCGGCCGCGAGCGGACCGTGATGATCGCGAACGTCGTGGTGTACCTCGCGATCGTCTTCTGGGTGCTCTCGCCCGTGTACGCGATCGCGTTCATCCTGGTCCACCAGGCGCTGTGGGGCTTCTACATGGGATGTTCGTTCGCCCCCAACCACAAGGGGATGCCGGTGCTGTCCGCCGGGCACACCCTCGACTTCCTGCGCAAGCAGGTGCTGACGTCCCGCAACATCCGGGGCGGCTGGTTCACCGACATCCTGCTCGGCGGGCTGAACTACCAGATCGAGCACCACCTGTTCCCGAGCATGCCGCGGCCGAACCTGAAGCACGCGCAGTCCATCGTCCGCGCCTTCTGCGAGCAGCGCGGGATCTCGTACGCGCAATGCGGCCTGTTCCGCTCGTACGGCTACGTGCTGGAACACCTGCACGAGGTCGCGGCCTCGTTGTCCGAAAGTGGACAGAGGTCCGCCAAAACGCTCGCCTGACCCGCACGGCGCTGATTTCCTCGGTTCGAGAGTCGAACTGGGGAGTTCACATGCGCAAAAGGCTATTCGGCGTGCTCACGGCAGGTGTGGCACTGGCTCTGGTCGCCGGCGGACAGTCGGCGGCCGAGCCGGTGGGAGGGCTGATCCAGCCCGATCCGATGCTCGCTTTCCTGCCCGCGGAGGCACAGGTCGACTGGGCGGCGGTGCACCGCGGCCGGGAGGCCCGCAAGCAGGACCGGGAGCAGTCACGCGTGGCCGCGAAGAGCGCCGGCCAGCCGTTGACCTACACCGAGAAGGAGACCGGGCAGGGCGCCAACGACGCGCCCTCGAAGGCCGAGCACGTGACCGGGTTCGGGACCGGCAGGGGCAAGAACCCGAAGCTCACGCTCACCGGCGACCTCGCGGGTGATCCCACGATCCCCGTGGTGCCGCCGTTCGCCGAGATGAACGACGCCATCCCGCACGCGAGCGGCATCACCACGCCCGTGCGGACCAGCGGGACGATCGGTGACGGCCCGTACGGCAGCACCGGTGACGGCACCGGCGACCACGACTTCTACCGGCTGACCGGCGGCCCGGAAGGCAAGTACGTCGTCGTCACGACGGACACCCCGGCGGGCGACCTCGACACGCTGCTCGCCGCGTTCGACTCGACCGGGTCGCTCCTGGGACAGCACGACAACCTCGCGGGCACCACCGACAGCAGGCTGCAGGTCTTCCTGCCCGCGGGTCAGGACGTGTACGTCATGGTCGCCGCGGCCGGGCCCGGTGGCATCCCGGCCGACCCGCTGAAGCCGGGCACCGGCAAGCGCGTCCTGACCGAGGGCGACTACGACCTGACCGTCTCTTCCGGCGGCAACGACAAGGACTACTTCTCCGTCGACCTGGTGGCCGGTGACGTGCTCGGCGCGTCGGCGGCGGGCAAGGCGACCAGGGTGGTCGTCCACGATCCGGCCGGACGCGAGGTCTTCGGTTCGTCACAGGACTTCAGCTTCCTGTACGCGGTGAACTCCCCGATGCCCGCCGGTGGCAACGCCGTCGCGGACTTCGTGGCGCCGAAGGACGGCCGCTACACCGTCGGTGCCGAGAACGGTGACGGGCGCTACGACGTCACGGTCGAGGCCTACCGTCCCGGGTCGGAGCTCAACCAGAGGCCCGAGGTGCTGACGATCTTCCTGGACTTCGACGGCGCCCGGGTCAACACGCGGATCTTCGGCTCCGATCCCAGCGCGGGCAACAAGGACCTCTCGCCGCTCAGGAAGTTCCTGCCCGGCTGGGGTCTCTCCGCCGCCGACGAGAACGCCGTGATCGACGGCGTGGTCGCGACCACGCGCGAGAACATCGAGAAGGACCTCGCGGCGAAGGGCACCAACAAGCGGTTCGCCGTGCGGATCCTGAACAGCCGCGACCACGCCGACCCGTGGGGCCAGAAGAACGTCAGCCGCGTGGTCATCGGTGGCTCGATCGCCGAGGCCGGCATCCAGACCGTCGGCATCGCGCAGTCGATCGACGCGGGCAACTTCGGCAAGGAGGAGACCGCGCTGGTGCTGCTCGACATCCTCAGCGCTCCCGCCGCCCAGACGGGCACGTCGCTGAACCGCTACATCACCCCGGCCAGCGACAAGGTCACGTTCATCGGCCGCGCGATCGGCAACATCACCGCGCACGAGGCCGGGCACATGTCGGGCAGCTGGCACCAGGACCAGTTCAACGCGCTGGACGCCATCATGGACCAGGGCGGCAACCCGAAGGGCATGTTCGGCGTGGGCCCGGACGCCATCGGTGGCACCGCGGACGACGTCGACGTCGACTTCCACGAGGACGTCCTCAACCCCAACGAAGGCTTCACCGGGATCGAGGACTCCCTCAACCGCACCGCCTGGGCGTACGTCCGGGGCGCCAACTGACGGTCCGATTCCCGCCAGAACCCCGCGCGTGATTCCAGCAGGCTGAACGGCATGGGATCACTTGCAGGAAAAGCGGCTCTCGTCACCGGCGGGAGCCGCGGCATCGGGGCCGCGATCGCCGAGAAGCTCACCGCTCTCGGCGCCCGCGTCGCCGTCACGTACCAGAACACCAAGCCGGACAACGGTTTCGCCATCCGGGCCGACAGCGCCGACCCGGACGCCGTGGTGGCCGCGGTCGAGGAGACCGCGGTCCACTTCGGACGGCTCGACGTGCTGGTGAACAACGCCGGTGTCTTCCAGGTCGGCCCCCTGGAGGAACTCGGCCGCGAAGAGTTCGACCACACCATGGCTGTGAACGTGCGGGCGCCGTTCCTCGCGTCCCGTGCAGCAGCACGGCACATGCACGACGGCGGACGAATCATCAGCATTGGCAGCAATGTCGCCGTGTACGCGCCGTTTCCGGGCTTCGCGTTGTACTCGGCCAGCAAGACAGCCCTGATCGGGATGACGAAGGGCCTTGCGCGCGAGCTGGGTCCGTTGGGCATCACGGCGAACGTGGTCAACCCAGGACCTACGGACACCGACATGAACCCGGCCGACGGGCCGATGTCGGACACGATTCGCGGACTGACCGCGTTGGGGCGCTACGGACAGCCGGCGGAGATCGCCGAGCTCGTCGCGGCTCTGGCCGGCGAGGCCGGTGCGTACGTCACCGGTGCCAGCATCAACGCAGACGGTGGGTTCACCGTCTGACGGCTACGCCCAGGTGACCGGCAGGGCGTGCACGCCGTAGATGTTCATGTCGGTCCTGAGCTTCACTTCCCTGGCCGGAACGGCGAGTTCCAGTGCGGGGAAGCGGCGCAGCAGTCCCTCGAACCCGGCCCGCATCTCGATCCGGGCAAGCTGCTGACCGAGGCACTGGTGCACGCCGTGCCCGAACGCCAGGTGCCCGCGGGCGTTGCGGTGCACGTCGAGTGAGTCGGCGTGCTCGTAACGCTCCGGGTCGTGGTTGCCCGCCAGCAACGACAACACGACCATCGAACCCTCGCGGATCGTCTCGCCGAAGAACTCGACGTCCTCTGCCGCGTAACGGAAGAAGATGTCGGCGACGGCCAGGTAGCGCAGCAGTTCCTCGACGGCGTCGGGGACCAGCTCCGGGTTCGCGCGCAGTGCCGCCAGCTGGTCCGGGTGCTCCAGCAGGGCGAAGGTGCCCAACGACAACATGTTCGCCGTCGTCTCGTGGCCGGCGAGTAGCAGCAGGAACGCCATGCCGGTGAGTTCCTCGAGGCTCAGGTCCTCGTCGCTGGCCAGGTCCGACAGCAGGTCGTCACCCGGTTCGGCGCGCTTGCTCGTGACCAGCTCGTACAGGTACGTGTTCATCGCCATGTACGCGGCCATCTTGTCCTCCAGGTTCACCTGCCTCTCCATGAACTTGGAGGAGTTGTGCTGGAACGTGTCCCTGTCCTCGTACGGAACGCCGAGAATCTCGCAGATCACCAGCGACGGCACCGGCAGCGCGAACTCCTTGACGAGGTCGACCGGTGGCGTGAGCTTCGCGAGCTCGTCCAGCTGCCGTTCGGTGATCGCGATGATGCCCTCTTCGAGAGCCTTCATCCGCTTGACCGTGAACGCTCCGGTGAGCTTGCGGCGCAACCGGGTGTGGTCCGGCGGGTCCATGCTGATGAACAGGCCGGGCGTCTGCGGGACCGGCTCGGTCATCTCCGGCATGCCGGGCGTCGGGAACGGCACGTGGATGATGCCGAGGTCCTGCCGGCTGCTGAACCTGGTGTCCGCCAACGCCTGCCGGACCGCCTCGTACCCGGTGATCAGCCACCCCTCGTGGCCGTCGGGGAAGAGCATCGGGCTGACCGGTCGGGTCTCGCGCACCCTGGTGATCTCACCGGGCGGGTCGAACGGGGTGACGTCGCGGTCCATGGGTAAGCCGTGCAACATGATGAGGTATCTCCTTCAGCGGGTGGATTCGCGGTTGAAGAGCTTCTTGGACCAGAAGTAGCCGCCGAACCCGATGACAGCGCACCAGGCGAAGGCGATGTAGCCGCTGTTGCCGATCGGCGTGCCCATCAGCAGACCACGCAGGGCGCTGATGAACGGCGTGAACGGCTGATATTCGGCGAACCAGCGCAACACCGCCGGCATCGAGTCGGTCGGCACGAAACCGTTGCCGAAGAACGGGAGCAGGATCAGCGGCAGGCCGACGTTGCTCGACGACTCGACGGACTTGCTCGCGAGGCCCAGCGCGGCGGACAGCCAGATCATCGCGAACGACATGGCGATCAGCAGACCGGCCAGCGCGAGCCAGTCGAGTGCGCTCGCCTGCGGCCGGAAGCCGATCGCGACGGCGACCCCGAAGACGACCGACATGGCGAGGACCGTCTGGACCAGGCTGCCGACGACGTGTCCTGTCAGGACGGACACGCGGGCGATCGCCATGGTGCGGAAGCGGTCGACGATGCCCTCGGTCATGTCCATCGCGATGGAGATGCTCGTGCCCTGCACCGCGGCGGTGATCGACATCAGGATGATCGTCGGTGTCACGTAGTTGAGGTACTCGGCTCTGCCGCCGGACGGACCGCCGAGCCCGGCGCCCAGGGTGCCGCCGAAGACGTAGACGAACAGCAGCAGGAAGACGACCGGCATGATCAGGAGCTGGAACGTCAGCGACGGGTAGCGGATCATCCGCTTGAGGTTGCGGCGCACCATCGTCGCCGAGTCGGTCAGGGCGTACGTCATGACTGGCTCACCTTTTCGGGGTTGCCCGTGAGGGCGAGGAAGACGTCGTCGAGGTCGGGGGTGTGCGTGCTGAGCGACTCGACGGCGACGGCGTTCTCGTCGAGCCGGTCGAGCAGTGCCTTGAGCGAACGGACGCTGCCGTCGCTCGGCACCCGCAGGGCGAGCGCGTCACCGTCGCGCGAGGCCTCGCCGATGATCCGCGTGGCCGACTCCAGGTCGCGCAGTTCGGTGAACTGCAACAGGACGTGGCCGCCGGGCATGCGGCGCTTGAGCTCGTCCGCGGTGCCCTCGGCGACGATCCTGCCGTGGTCCAGCACCGCGATCCGGTCGGCGAGCTCGTCGGCCTCCTCCAGGTACTGGGTCGTCAGGAAGATCGTGACGCCGCTCGCCACCAGGTCCCGCACGATCTGCCACATGGTGCGGCGGCTGCGCGGGTCGAGGCCGGTGGTCGGCTCGTCCAGGAAGATCACCTGCGGCGACCCGACCAGCGTCATCGCGAGGTCGAGCCGGCGCCGCATGCCGCCGGAGTAGGTCGACGCGGACTTGTCGGCCGCGTCCACCAGGTCGAACTGCTCCAGCAGCTGCTCGACCTTGCGCCTGCCGTCGGCCTTGCCGAGGTGGTGCAGGTCGGCCATGAGCTTCAGGTTCTCGCGGCCCGTCATCAGGTTGTCGACGGCGGAGAACTGGCCCGTGACACCGATCGCGGCACGGACTGCGTCGGGGTCGCCCGCCACGTCGTGACCGGCGACGGACGCGCTGCCCCCGTCCGCTCTGATCAGCGTGGACAGGATCTTCACGGTGGTGGTCTTGCCGGCGCCGTTCGCGCCGAGCAACGAGAAGACGGTGCCGCGCTGGACGTTCAGGTCGACGCCTTTGAGCACCTCGTTGTCGCCGTAGGAGCGGCGCAGGCCGGTTGCCTTGATCGCGTTCATGGAGTTCCCCTCAGGCACGGCGGACGGAGATGTCGCCGAAGGACGTGTGAGCGGTGACCTTGACGGTCTGCGCGGAGTTTCCGGGGCCGTCGCTCCCGTCGAGCGTGTTGGAGACGCGGCCGAACGAGGTCTTGGCGTCGATCCACGCGGCGGTGCCCCTGGCGATCCCGACCTCGATGCCGCCCATGGCGGTGTTCAGCGTGACGGTGTCGCTGACGACCTCGCCGACCTCGATGGAGCCCATCGCGGTCCTGGCCTCGACCACCGCCGCGGCGCGTTCGACGTTGATGTCACCGTTGGCCGAACGGGCCCGCAGCTCGCCCTCGACCGTGCCGACGTCGATGTGGCCGTTGGAGTTCTTGACGACCAGCGCGCCGTCCACCCTGCCGACGCGGATGTGCCCGCTGCCGGTCTTGACCTCGGCGTTGCCCGTGACCGTGCCGATCTTGACCTGGCCGGCGCCGGTGTCGGCCTTCAGCGGGCCGGTGCGGTCGAGGTGGATGTTGCCCGCGGACATGTCGACCTCGGTCTGGCCGAGCACACCGCTGGTCCGGACGCTGCCCGCCGTCACGTCGACGTCCGCCCTGGACCCGGCCGGCAGCTCGATCACGACGTCGACGGACCTGGTCTTCTTGGAGAAGTCGAACGTCCGCTTCGGACCGCGCACCATCAGCGTGCCGTCGCTGTAGTCGACCCTGGTCTTCTGCGCGGCCTCGTTGTCCGAGGAGTCGGACGAGTCGGACGGCCGCACGTCGACCGAGGTGGTGGTGCGGTCCGTCGCGACGATCTGGACGTGGCCCGCGTAGACGTCGAGCAGTACGGAAATCGGTTCCGGCGTGTCGTAAGAAGGCATGGCTGTCCCCTCAGAAGGTGTCGGTGGAACATCCCCGCAGGTCGGGGCGATGTGGGGAAAGGCTGTGGTTAGCGGACCCAGCCGACGAAACGCTGCGAGCCGGTGATGCTGTTCTCGATCGACTCGGCGAGGGTCTCGCGCTTCGGGCTCAGCTGGGCGGACGCGGCGCGCACGAGCCAGGCGTTGACCGAGCGGCCCTCCTTGGCGGCGGCCTCGTCGATCGCGGCCTTGAGCGGTTCGGGCAGACGGACGTTGATCCGCACGGTGGTGCCGTCGTCGAAGCCGGCCGCCACGTCCTCGGCGGGTGCGGCGGGCGCGGGCTCCGGTGCGACGGCGGCCGGCTCGGGTGCCCGGCGCGTCACGACGAACTTCGGGTCACGGCCCCGCAGCAGCACCTGCACCGAGTCCGGTGCCAGGTCCGCGGTGATCTCGTCGGCGGCGGCGGACAACGCTTCGAGCAGTGCCAGCCGGATCGCCGACTCCATCGTCACGGTCAACCGCTCGACCAGCGCGCTCGCTTCGTCGCCGCCGGTCTCGACGGCGGTCAGCAGCTCGCGGCCGAGGGAAGCCACATACGGGGTCAGATCCATGGCATCACTATGGCACACGGTGGCACCACCGGCAAGCAATTCTGGCTCAAAGTGGTGCCACTTTGGCTCAGTGCCAGTCAGAGGCGGTGTCAGCCCAGTGCGTCGGTGAACGCGGCGAACGTCGGCGTGCCCTTCTGCCGGTCCAGCACCGCGAAGACGACGTGCTCGAAGAACCGGTTGTCCCGCAACGCGAGCCCGAAGATCCGCGCGACGGTGGCGGGGTCGTTGCCGAACACCCCGCAACCCCAGGCACCCAGCACGAGCCGGCGATGACCGTGCGACGCGGCGACGTGCAGCACGCGGATGGCACGCCCCAGCAACGCGAGCGGAACAGCGTCGGCGCGGCCGGGCTGGTTGCGCAGGATCGCGGACAGGTTCGGCGCCGCGACCGTGAGGAACGAGACCTCGTACGGCTGCGGCAGCAGGGCTCCCTTGTCGTCCTTGAACACCGGCACGCGCGGCGAGTAGATCACGCGGTCGCTGTAGACGAGGTCCTCGTGCGCGCGGTGGTACGCGTAGAACTCACCGGCGGCGCGCAGGCAGGGGTAGATCGCCGAGCCGCGGGCGATGCTCTCCTCCTGGGCCTGCGCGCCGTTGAGGAACCCACCACCGGCGTTGCGCGCGGAGGCGAAGTTCAGCGCCGCGACGTCACCGCCGAGGCGGCGCGTGGCGTCCAAAGTGGACTCGTTGGTGACGTCGATCCGGGCACCGCCGACCTCCGGGCGCAGCGGCAGCACCTCGTCCGGCAGGTGCAGCCGGGTCCCCTCGACGGCGGGGGTGACGGCGATGGTGACCTCGCCCGCCGGAGTGGAGTAGGAACCGCGCTCCGCGATGGCGACGGTGTCGTGGGCGATCGCTCGCAGCCTTGCGCTCATGATGCCCCGAGTCTGGCTGGCACCCGAGGCACGCGCCAAGCGGTTAAATCCGCGCGTACACCTCGGCGACGGCTCCGAACGCGGCTTTGGGCTCCCAGCTGCCGTCCTCGTGGACCTTCACGATGCCGGGGCCAGCCATGTCGAGGTCGCGTTCCGGCTCGTCCGGCCGGTGCGTGTAGCCGGCCAGCGCGAACATGTAGACGAACGCCGCGTCGACACCCTCGGCCTCGAAGGTCTCCAGCACCTCGCGCAGGTACGTGGCCTGTTCCTCCTCGTCACGGACGTAGCCGTCCTTCACGCGGACGGCCCGCCCGGACTCGTCGTGCTCGACGATCTCCATGCTGCGCGGCGCGACGGCCCCCGAACCGCGCCAGGCCGCCGTGCCGAAGCCCGTGATGGCGACCGGCATCCCTTGCGCCACCACGTTCCTGATGCTCGAGGCGTACACGTCAGCGACCTCGGCGGATCTGATCAGCTCGAACGACTTGACGTCGAACAGCGTCCAGTCCGGGTTCTCGAACGGGATGCAGGCGTAGGTGAGCTTGCCGCGGAAGTGTTGCCGCACCACGCCGACGGCCTCGGCGAGGAACGCGTTGAGCCTCGCTCCGGCCTCCCGCATCCGTTCGGGCCGTTCCAGCAACCGGCCGAGGCGCTGCGGCACGTCGTCGCCGGGCAGGAAGCCGGAATTCATGATGCTGAGCTCGACGCCCGTCACGAACACGACCTCGGCACCTCCGAGCCGGACGCGTTCGGCGCGGCGCGCGCAGTCGGTGAACAGGGCGAGGATCTCGGGCGGCGTGAGTTCCAGCGGATAGGGCGAGAACCAGATCTCCAGCCCCAGTTCGGCGGCGATCTCGGCGGCCCGCTCGAGCCGCTCCGGATCACCTCCGACGAGGTGGACGGCGTTGCAGTGCAGGTCGTTCCTGATGACGGTCAGATCCCGCCGGACCTCGTCGAGGTCGAACTTCTCCAGCGAAATGTCCCCGTGGCGCACGAAACCGGTGTCGTACGCGATGCCTTTGGCTCGCATGGCCCGAAGACTAGGCGAGAAAAGTGCGTGCACGCAAGTTTGCGTGCGAGCAGTCAGGTCGGCCAGACGAGCAACACCGGACAGGTCGCGTGGTCGACCACGAACCGGGTCGCCGGGCCGAGGCTGCGCGGACCGGCGTGGCTCACGTCGCCGTCGCGGCACAGGACGAGCAACGACGCGTCCCGTACCGCCGCAACGACTTCGTGCTCGACCCTGCCGACGCGTGCCTCCTTCGCACACGGGCGCCCGAGGCGTTCGGCGGCCGCGTCCAGGAGCCGCGTCGCGTGGTCTGCGGCGAGCCCGTCCAGGCGGGTGCCGGGGTCGAGCGAGGGGTGGCGGCCGAACAACCCGGCGAACGCGCCGTGAGCGGTGCCGGCGACGTCGCTGACGTGCAGCAGCAGGAAGTCCCCGTCGTAGGCGCGGGCCGCGTCGACGCAGTCCTGCCAGGTGTCGTCGGCGATCCACACGACCACCGTCATGGTCATCCTCCGATCAGCTGCAGGGACGCCCACAGTGCCACGACCGCGCCGACCAGGGTGGCAGGCACGGCGAGCAGACCGAGCTTCGTGAACTCCGGCAGGTTCACCTCGGTGTCGTGGTCGTGCACGATCCGCCGCCACAGCAACGTCGCGAGTGATCCGGCGTAGGTGAGGTTCGGGCCGAGGTTCACACCCAGCAGCACCGCCAGCACCACGCCCGGTCCCATCGGCGCGACCAGCGGCAGCAGCACGAGCACCGCGGGCAGGTTGTTGATCACGTTGGCGAGCACGGCGGCGACCGCGGCCACCCCGAGCAGCGCCAGCAGGCCGGTGCCGGTCGGGATCGCGAGCTTCAGCACGTCGTCCAGCCCGTTGTCGACCACCGCCCGGACCACGACGCCCAGGCCCAGCACGAACGCGAGGAACGGCAGCGACGCCGACCGCACGACCTTGACCAGCGAGGTGCGGCGCCGGACGAGCGCCCGCACGGCCATCGCGACCGCACCCGCGCAGGCCGCCCACGCCGGGTCGACGCCGGTGGCGGACGCGACCGCGAACCCGACGAGCGTCAGCCCGACGGTGGCCAGCGCGAACATCGGCAGCTCCTGCGGCGGCTGCACGGCCGGCGCGTGCACGGGCGCGTCGAGGTCGGTGCGGAAGAACCGCCGGAACACCAGGTACTCCACGCCGATCGCCACGACCCACGGCAACGCCATCAGCGCCGCGAACCGGGTGAAGCTCAGCCCGCTCGACGCGAACGCGAGCAGGTTCGTCAGGTTCGACACGGGCAGCAGCAGCGACGCGCTGTTGGACAGGTGCGTGCACGCGTAGACGTGCGGCTTCGGCCGGACGCCGAGCTGCGCGGCCGTCGCGAACACCACTGGCGTCAGCAGCACGACCGTCGCGTCGAGACTCAGCACCGCCGTCGTCACCGAAGCCGTGACGAACACCCCGCCCAGCAACGTCCGCGGTCTGCCGCCGGACGCACGTGCCATCCAGGTGCCGCAGGCGTGGAACAGCCCGTCGTCGTCGCAGAGCTGGGCGAGCACGAGGATCGCGGCCAGGAACCCGATCACGGGCCCCAGCCGCACCGCCTCGTCCACGACGTGGTCGAGCGGCAACGCCCCGGCCAGTACGACGACGGCGGCCGCCGGGACCGCCACCACCGCCTCGGGCCAGCCCCACGGTCGGACGACCGCGCAGACCAGCACGGCGACCAGCAGCACGACGGACAGCGCCAGCACGGGATCCTCCTGCGCCGGCGGTGCTCCGGCTCTAACTCATCTTGGCCGCCGCCGACTTTATGGCCTGCCTGATGCGGAAGTAGGTACCGCAACGGCACACGTTCGCGATCCGGTCGATGTCCTCGTCCGAAAGCTCCTTCTTCGTCCGGAGCAACGCCGCCGCGGCCATGATCTGGCCCGGCTGGCAGTAGCCGCACTGCGCGACGTCCTGCTCCAGCCAGGCCTCCTGGACCGGGTGCAGGTCGTCACCGGAGGCCAGCCCCTCGATCGTGGTCACCTCCTGGCCCGAGCACTCCGCGACCGGGGTGACGCACGGCTGGATCTCCGCGCCGTTCAGGTGGGACGTGCAGGCTCGGCAGACACCGATGCCGCAGCCGAACTTCGGGCCGCGCACCCCGAGCTTGTCGCGCAGCACCCAGAGCAGGGCCATGTCGGCGGGGGCCTCGACGGTGACCGGCTTCCCGTTGACGATCATGGTGTAGGTAGGCACAGCTGACGCTCCTTCAGCGCGGGAACGGCTCGAAGTCGACCGGGAAGATGATCGGGAAGCTCGTCGGCACCACACCGGTCGCCCGCGCGTAGGCGTTGGCGATCGCTCCGACCGCGGCCGGCACGCCCAACTCCCCCGCACCGCCCGGTTCGCCGGTCGCCGGCATCACGTGGATCTTCACGTCGAGCGGCGCGTCCTTCTGGCGGGCGTAGTGGAACTGCGAGTACGAACCCTCCAGCGGCAGGCCCTTGTCGATGTGCAGACCGGCGCGCAACGTGGTGGAGATGGCGTCGGTCAGGCCGCCGAGCATCTGCGCCTCGAGGCCGCGCGGGTTGATCGGGCGGCCGACGTCGACCGCGATCGTCGCCTTGACCACGCGCGGGTTCTTCGGGTCACGGGCGTCGATCTCGACCAGGCAGGCGGTGCACGACTTGTACTCGTCGTGGAACGCGATGCCCTGCGCGAAGCCCTTGGGCATCACCTTGCCCCACTGGCCTTCCTCGACGACCTTGTTGAGCACAGCTCGTTGGCGAGCGGTCTTGAGGTACTCGCGGCGGAACGCGACGGGGTCCTTGCCCATCTTCTTCGCGAGCTGGTCGACCAGGACCTCCTCCGCGCCACGGGTGTTCGCCGAGTACACCGACCGCCACGAGCCGGTGTGCATGCGCAGCGGCACCTCGTTGAGCAGCGAGGTCACCACGCCGAAGTTGTACGGCACCTTGCACGTCGTGAGGAACACCGTCTGCGCGAACGACAGGTTGCCCGCGACCGGCAGCGACGCGGCCGTGGCGGTGAGGATCTCGCCCAGGCCGTGCCGGAAGTCGGTCTCGACGGACGCCACGCGGTGCTCGAACGTCAGCACGTTGCCGAGCGCGAACGTCGCCCGCAGCTTGTGGTGGCTGGCGGCGCGCGCCCGGCCGTGACGCATGTCGTCCTTGCGATCCCACATGAGCTTCACCGGGCGCCGCAACGCTTTGGAGATCTGCGCGGCCTCGATCGCGGCGTCGAAGAAGAGCCTGCGACCGAACGAGCCGCCGCCCTGCATCACGTGCACCTTCACCGCCGACTCGGGTAGCCCGATGGCCGCCGCGATGGTCTGCCGCGCCACGATCGGCGACTTCAGCCCCGCCCAGATCTCGGCACGGTCGTCCCGGACGTCCGCGATCGCCGAGTTCGTCTCCATCGGCGCGTGGCTGACGAACGCGAACTCGAACTCCATGTCCACGTGCTGGGTCAGCAGCGGCGGCACCACGAACGGCAGCGTGGCGGCCTTCAGCTTGGCCCGGATCTCCTTGTCCGACAACGCGTCGATCGTGCCGGCGTTCCAGGTGACCTTCACCGCGTCCCGCGCGGCCATGGCCTGCCCGAACGTCTCCGCGACGACGGCGACCCCCGTCGGCACGATCCCGATCGCGAGCACACCGGGCATCGCCTTCGCGGCCGTGGAGTCGACGGACTTCACCGAGCCGTTGATGGTCGGCGGCCGGCGCACGACCGTCGGCATCGCACCCGGCACGTCGTGGTCGAGCGTGTACTTGAACTGCCCGGTGACCATCGCGCGGGCGTCGATGCGCGACTGCGGAGTGCCGATCAGCCGGTGTTCGCTCGCCGGTTTCGGTTGTGCCGCGAAGACTCCGGTCAGCTGGGCCGCGGCCGACGTCAGCAGCCCGTACAGGATCGGGCGCCCGTCCGGCAGGATCACCGCACCGTCCCTCGTGGACAGTCGTTCGACCGCCACGCCGTGCTGCTCCGCCGCCGCCGCGAGCAGCCGGGCCCGTGCGGCCGCCGCCGCCTGACGGACCGGGCCGTACACCGACCGCATCGTGTTGGAACCGCCCGTGAGCTGGTTCATCAGCAACTCGGGCCGCGCGTCCGCGAGCGTGACGCGCACCTTGCCGAGCGGCAGGTCGAGTTCCTCCGCGACGAGCATCGCGCAGGCCGTGGTGATGCCCTGACCGACCTCGGCGCGGGGCAGGTCGAGGGTGACGACGCCGTCCTCCCCGACGCTGAGCACGGCGAGCGCGCCCGCGGTCGGAGTACCGGCCAGGATCAGAACATCGCCGAGATCGAGGATCTCGGCCGGTTGCGGCAGCGTCGGGATGACGGCCTCGGCCGTACCGGGAACCGCGACGGTGAGCACCGGCGCGGCCACGAGGAACGTGAGGAACTGCCGACGACGAACCGGGGCCCCGGCTGCAGGGACCGGGACTTCGTTGTCACAGGTCATGTACTCGTCAACGACATCCGGTGGACCCGGGTACGTCCGTCAGCCGAATGGGTGCACGACCGAACGGCGCACCGCCGCACCTGCGACGTTGCTGGTGAAGATCCGCCGTACGTGCGTCCTAGTCGCTCGGCGCGAGCCGGTGTTTCAGCACCGGTTCGGCGCCGCCGGTCGCGACCAGGACGCTCACCAGCGCGCGTTTGACCTCGTCGTTGCCGTGCACGTCCAGCTCGCGCCGGAGCCGTTGGCTGTCCTCGACCAGACGCCTGCCCCTGCTGGTCAGCTGGGCGCGCCGGATCCGGCCGTCCACGCGGTCCGGCACTCGCTTGACGTACCCCAGGCTTTCCAGCTCCACCAACTGCTTCGACGCCGCCTGCTGGGTGACGCCGAGCAGCTCGCCCAGCTCGCCCACCTTGGGTTCGCCGTCGACGAGCTGCTGGATCACGTAGCCGTGCGACATCCGCACGCCCTTGTGCCCCATCTCGTGCAGCTGCTTGAGGATCGCGTCGTTCGCGGAGCGGCCCGCGAGGTAGGCGAGCGTCCCGAGGTCGATGTCCATCAGGTCCACAGCGCGAATCCTGGCATTGCCAACCACGGTTGTACAACTGTGGTTGTGAGTACGGGCCCAATCGACGTTCTTCCCCTCACCACCTCACCGGGGCCGAGGACTCACTTCAGGGCGTCGGCCATCGAGGTCTGCGCCTTCTTCGGGGTGATCGACGCCGTCCACGGCAGCGCGTTGCCCGGCACCGGCGGGTACTTGTCCAAGTTGGCGGTCGAGCCGTACCTGTCGGTGAAGCCCCACGACGTGAAGCCGGTGCACGAGGCTTCCTGACGGCAGACCGCGAGCCGTTCACCGAACTGCTTGGCCTGCAGGGTCTGGTCCGGGGTCGTGACGTCCATTTCGGACACCCGGACCTTGAGCCCGAGCGCGGCGAGCGTGCGCACGTGCCTGCGGAACGTCTCGGCGGGCACGCGGTCCGACGCGTCGTACTCGTGGCTCTGCAGGCCGACGCCGTCGATGGGAACGCCGTTCTGCTTGAGCTTCTTCACCAGCGCGAGCAGGGCGTTCCACCGCGCCCCGTCCGCCTCGGCTCCGTACTCGTTGAGGTACAGCACGGCGTTCGGGTCCGCCGCGCGTGCAGCCCGGAAGGCCTGCGCGATGTAGTCGGCGCCCATGGCCTCGTACCAGAGGTTGTGTTCGAGGCCGTCGGAGTTGTCCTCGTTGATCGGCTCGTTGACGACGTCCCACTCGGTGACGCGGCCCTTGAAGTGCCCGGCGACCGCCTTGACGTGCTCGGTCATCACGGTCTTCTTGTCCGGGGCGGACCGCATCCACGTCGGCAGCGCCTCGAACCACACCAGCGTGTGCGCGTGCACCGCGATGTTGTTGGCCTCGGCGAAGTCGACGATCGCATCGGCCTCCTCGAACGCGAACACCCCGCGCGCCGGCTGCACGAACTGGGGCTTCATGTCGTTCTCGGGGGTGATCAGGTTGAACTGCTCCCCCGCCGTCGCGCGGTACAGGTCGTCGGCCACCAGCGGCCCGATCGCCAGCGCGCTGCCGACACCCACCTTGCGCGGCAACGCTTCCGCGCGAGACCGGAGCGAGCCGGGCACCGTCTTCTGCTTCCAGGCCGGGGCCTTGCGCACCTGCACACCACCGGAGGCGGTGAGGGACCGCAGGGTCCACGCGCCGTCCGCGCCGAACCAGATCTGCCCGGACGAGAAGGCGCCCGACTCCGGCAGGGTGCCGAGTTGCTTGCCGTTGGCCGAGAACTCGAGCGTCGAACCGGAACGCCTGACGCGCACCGACACGTCACCGGTCAGTCCGGAGCCGAACTTCTTGCTCTGCACGGGTTTGTCCGCCTTGCCGTTCCACACGGCGACGTCCAGCCTCCCGCCGGAGACGCCGACCCGGACGCTCGGCGGTTCCTGGCGCCACTCGTCGTAGATCACCGGCGGCGCGCCGTAGAGCTGCAACGAGCCGGAGCCGGACATGCCCGCGTCGACCTGGAACGTCCCGTTCACGACCAGGCGCGGGCCGAGCAGGTTCACCGGCGGGTTGGGTTGCGAGCGCCGGCCGTCGGTGCCGACGATCCAGCGGTCGAGCGGGCGGATCCGCACGCCGTCCGGGGTCTGCGTGGCGCCCGCGAAGTGACCCCAGTCCTGGCCGGTGAGCAGGTCGGCCTCGGCCTGCGGCACGACCGGTGGCGTGCCCGCCACGAGTAGCAGAGCAGCGAAAATGGGCAGCATCGAGCCTTCTCCTGTGATGGGTGTGGACCGCACAGGTGGCGGCGAAGCCTGGCGGGGAGTGTCAGTGGGCGGCAGAAACCCTGGTGGTGACCAGGTTCGTGAGCACGGTGCCGAGCCCGGTGGCGACGGCGCCGGTGAGGATGGCGGCCTCGCCCAGCCGTGAGGTCTCCACGGCGGGTGGCTTGTAAGGGGACAGCGCGGCCAGTGAGGTGCGCACGGGCTCGGCGAGCAGATCACCGTTCAACCCGATGCCACCTCCCAGCACGATCAACGAGACGTCCACGACCGACACGATCCTGGCGGCGTGCTCGGCGATCCGGTCGGCCTCCCAGGCGACGAGCCGCCGCGCGCGGTCGTCGCGTGCCCGAGCGGCGGTCATGACGTCCTCGCAGGTGGCGAAGTCGGAGTGCTGCCAGACGTGCGCGAGGAACGCGTCCGCGGCCGGGCTGTCGGTCCGGAACCGCTGGCCGGGCGGCACCTGGTCGATCTCACCCGCGGCGCCGTTCACACCGCGGTGCAGACCGCCGCCGAGCACCAGCCCGGCACCGACACCGCTGCCGATCGACAGGAACGCGAAGTCGCGCACTCCCGCACCGGCGCCCCGCCAGCCCTCGCCGACCGCGGCGAGGTTGACGTCGTTCTCCACGATCACCGGCAGGTCCAGTGCGGCGGTGAGTTCGGCCTTGGCGGCGAACCCCTCCAACGCGTGCTGGTTGGCGTCGTGGACGATCCCGGTGCGCGGGTCGATCACGCCACCGATGCCGATCGTGGCGACCTCGGGCAGCGACCCCGCCGTGTCGACGAGCGCGTCCCTCAGCCTCAGCGCCACCTCCAGCACGTGGGCCGGCTCGTTGCTCGTCACCGGCTGGTCGAGCCGCGCGAGCACCTCCCCGTCGAGGTCGGCGATCATGCCGCGCAGGTACCGGCTGCCGAGGTCGAGGGCCAGCACCGTGGCCGCCCGCGCCCGCGGCCCGAAGTACACCGCGTCGTACCCCGCCGCGTCCGGCGGCCGGGGCACCTCCTCGACGAGCCCGGCCGCGAGCAGCGCGTCGATCGCCCTGTTCGCGGTGGGTTTGGACATCCCGAGGTCCCGCGAGAGTTGCGCACGGGTGACCGGGTGTTCCCGGCGGATCGCCCGGTACACGGCCTGGAGATTGGTGTCCCGCACGTGCGCCCCGGTCACGGCTCCAGTCATGCCCGCCAAAGTAGTAACGAGCCGTTACCGGTGTCCAGGTTCACCCCTTCACATACCGATCACATACCTGACCTCATACCCGGCCGATGTTGTCTGGCGTCGTTCTCGACGAAGGGAGACCGGCGATGTCCGGCGAGAGGCAGTACAGCCGCCGTGCGATCGGCAAGCTGGCGGCAGGCGCCGTCGCGGCGGCGGGCATGGCGTCGTTGCCGGGCCAGGCGTCGGCCGCGCCGCACTACCGCGCGCACGGCCCGTTGCTCACCGACGGCTACCAGACGTGGATCGACGCGATCAACAACCAGGGCGCCGACCTCGCGAAGGTCGTGACGGGCTGGGGCATGCCGGGCTCCGGCCCGTGGCAGAACTTCCCCGACCACGTCTGGACCGCGGCGGGCGCGACGAACTTCCTCATCGTCCGCACCGTCACCGGCGACACGGACAAGATGATCGACCCGAACCAGGCCGTCGCCGAGATCCGCGACTCGCGCTTCTTCGAGTTCAAGAGGATCCGCTCGGGCGCCGACAAGTGCATCATCGAACTCGGCAACGAACCGAACATCCGCGTCGCCGACCCGTGGGCGTACGGCTACAACCTCAGCGTGACGATCGACCGCATCCGGGAGACGTTCCCCGGAGCCAAGATCTGCGGCACCGCGCTGTCGCCGAACAAGACCACGAACCCGGACACCTGGTACGCCAACCCGAACTTCGTCAACGCCATCAAGAAGTGCGACTTCGTGGGCGTCCACTTCTACAGCAACGCCGACGACGGCAACTTCGCCGCGCAGGGCGGGTGGAACGAGCTCACCTACTCGGAAACCCTGTCGCGGTGCGCGTCCAAGTGGCCCGGCAAGCCGGTGATCGCCACCGAGTACTCGATGCGGACGACCCGCGTCACGCCTTACAACAAGGGCTACAAGTACGGGAGCCTCATCCACTTCGACGACTCGGTCGCGTCCAGCCTGTGGGGTGCCTGCTACTACCACGTGCAGACCAACCCGGGCGGCATCGACTTCCACGAGAACGTGGGCTCCGAAGGTGCTCGCGGCTACCGCAAACGCCTGAGCGAAGGCGGCCTGTAACCCACTCCCCCAGGTAGACTTGCAGGGCGTCTACCTGGGGGTTTGAGTGCAACGGACCGTGCGCACGATCGACGACGTCATGGCTCTTCTGGACGGGTTGGCCGCCTCGCCCGAGGGCGACTGGTGGGACCGCTTCTACGCGGACCGCTCGCGCGAAATCCCGTTCTTCGTGGCCAAGCCCGACGAGAACCTGGCCGGCCTCGTGGAACGCGGCCTGCTCCGGCCAGGCCGCGCCCTGGACGTCGGCTGCGGTCCCGGCCGCAACGCGATCTTCTTGGCGCGCAACGGTTTCCAGGTCGACGCGGTGGACATCTCGGCGACCGCGATCAGATGGGCTGCCGAACGCGCCGAAGGCCTCGACATCCGCTTCCGGCACGGGGACGCGTTCGCGACCGAGGGCTCGTACGACCTGATCTACGACTCCGGCTGCTTCCACCACCTGCCACCGCACCGCCGCGTCAGCTACCTCGCGCTGCTCGACCGCGCGCTGGTCCCCGGCGGCCACTTCGCGCTCACCTGCTTCACCGACGAGGAGGGCACCGCCGTCCCGGACGCGGAGCTGTACCGGACCGGGCTCGCGGGCGGCGTCGGCCACACCCCGGAGGAGCTGCGGTGGATCTTCCAGGACCTCACCGAGGTGGAACTGCGCCGGATGTCGGAGGAGCCGCCGGACTCGCCGCGGTTCGGGAAGTCGTTCCTCTGGACGGCCCTGTTCACGCGCCGAGTGCAGTGACCGGACGCCGGCGTTCGGCAGGCGGAAAAGTCGGGTGTCGCCACCTGCGAAAGTAGGGTCAACCCCCTGCTCCAGTAGGTGATCCAAGGCACAAAACCGGCAGTATCGTCACCGGCGTGACGCAGGCCGGAGACCTGGCACTCGTGCTGCTCGTACTCGTGGCAGCCGCGCTCGCGGGCCTCTACCTCGGCACGCGGCGCAGCCTCACGCGGGCTCTGGCCGAGCGGGAACGTGAACTGCTGGCCGAGCAGGCCCGAGCCGACGAACGCACGAGACTCGCCGCCGAGATGCACGACGTGGTCACGCACCGGCTGAACCTGATGGTGCTGCACGCCGGCGCGTTGCGGATCGCCGCGCACGACGACGGCGTCCGCGAGGCGGCGGGCGAACTGCGCACCGCGGGCTGCCAGGCGCTGGACGAACTGCGTGACCTGGTCGGCGTGCTGCGCTCCGGCCGGACCACCCGCATCCCCGACGTGCTGCCCGACCACCTCTCCCGCCTGGTCGCCGACTCCGGCACCGGCCTCGCGATCACCCTCACCGAACACGGCGACGCGGACACCATCTCCCCCGCCATGCGCCGCACGGTGTACCGGGTCGTCCAGGAGTCCCTGACCAACGTGCACAAGCACGCGCCCGGCGCCCGCACCGAGATCACGATCCACTGTGGACCGAGCATCGTGCGCGCGGTCATCCGCAACACGAGACCGGTCTCCCCGGTCCTGGCACTCCCCGGTGCGGGCAGCGGTCTGCTCGGCCTGCGCGGCAGGGTGGAGATGGTCGGGGGAACGCTGACCGCCGGCCCGACGGACGACGGCGGCTTCGAGGTGGACGCCGTGCTGCCCGCGTTCGTCCCTACGTGACCTCGTCCTGATCGGCCGCGCTGAAACGCTCAGCGCCTCCTGGACGACACAGCACGGGAGGTGGGGGCAGTGAAGAAACGCGATTGGGTGCCTGCGGCACTCGCGCTGACCGTCTCCGCGCTCGCTGCCGCCTACTTCGCACCGCTGGGCGACTGGGTAGCAGCCAACCCGCTGCCCGGCCAGGAGTGGATGAAGAACCACACGGGTACTGCGATGGTCACGTTCGCCCTCGTGTTGTTGGCGGCAGGCGCGCTCGCGTGGCAACAACGGGAACATGCCTCGCCGCCTTCACGCCAGGCATTCGACCCCGGCGCCGACGGCCATCTCGACGACCTCCGCAAGCGCATGAAAGCCATCTGGATCGATCAGTTCCTGACTCGCTCACTCGAAAGGATCGTGCCAGCGAAGCTCGGCTTCGCAGAACGGCATGATGCGATCACAAGTCCACTGCGAGTCATCGGTACCCCGGACCTGAACGCGGGGATCGCCGGAATCTTCGCCGATCCGAACACCGCCCGCAGGCTGCTCGTACTCGGCGCGCCAGGATCAGGAAAGACCACTCAGCTCCTGCGCCTCGCAGATCATTTGTTGAGCGACCCCGAAGGCCTCGTTCCGATCGTGGTGCCCTTGTCCGGCAGCAGTTGGCGGGTCGAATCGCCCAGAACACCGGCACTGTCGTGGATCCGCAGAGAAACCGGCTTGGACCAGGACGAACTCATCGTCGCCAGGACCGTCAAATGGCTCGCCTTCGAGATCGGCCGGCTCTACCAACTTCCTCCCGCACACGTCGAGCACTGGTTGTGGGCCGATCGCAGCCCGGTCGTACTGCTGCTGGATGGACTCGACGAGATCCGCGATGCGAGGGACCGAGGCAGGTGCTTGGAAGCTTTGTCCTTGCTGCGATCCCGGCTGAACACGGGCCTGGTGGTGTGCAGCAGGACCACCGAGTACTTCGAAGCCAACCGCAAACTCGCCTTCGGAGTCGCGGCGGAGATCATGTCGCTGAGCCCGAAGGACGTGGACGGATACTTGGTTGACGCGGGTGCGGAATTGGCGTCCTTGCGCACCGCGTGCCAACGGAACCCGGCCCTGGCGACCTTGCTGGACACCCCGCTCACGCTGACCGTGGCGGTCTTGACCTATCGCGGCAAGCTGGTGGACCAGGAAGCAGTGCGTGAACTGACCGCGAACCAGCTCGACCATCTGTGGTCGGCCTATCTGCGCGAGGTTCTACCAAGGAAGCGCAGCCTGACCAGCACTGTCACGTACAACTACGAGGACACGCTGCACTATGCGCGCAGCCTGGCGGTTCTGCTGGAAAGAGCGGGGCGCGACACCTTCCGCATGGACGCGCTGAGTCTGGCGTGGGTCGACCGTCAAAGGCGTGCCTGGCCGGGAATCGCTGTGTTCAACGTAGGGTTCACCGCGCTGCTGTCCGCGATCGCGACCAGCCTCGCGTGGCAGAAGATCGGAGCGGCGGGCTTGGTCGTTTCCTTGTTGGGCGCAATCGTCTACATCGCGCTTCACAACAACGACACGGACTTCATGTCCATCCATTGGACCCTGGACTGGACTTCAGCGGGCAAGATCGCTGCGTCCATGACTGCGACAGGTTTGACGATCGGCATGATCGTCGGTGCGGTCGGCGACGCAGTGGGGTGGTTCGACGGCTTCCACGCCCTCCTGGTCGGACAGTTCGCCGGCATCGTCGGCGGGCTGATGGCGGCGATCCTCGTGCTACCGGACCAAGCGGTCGACCAACCTCTCGTGTTGGGCCGCGAGGTGTCCGCCACCCGCCGCACGCTGCAAGTGCGTCTGACGTCATGCCTCGTTTCTCTGCTGCCCCTGATCGCGTTGTTGTCGGTCGACCACCTCACCGAACCATCGCTGAAGCCGGAGGGGATGTCGCTGGTGATCGGCACCGCCCTAGGAGTGTGGCTTCCAGGGATCGCGATGTCGTTACAAGGCTGGTGGAGCTACCGCACCGCGTTGCGCCTGATCCGGAGGGACGGAATGCTGCCGCGCGACATGGCGAGCTTCTTGGCGCACACCGAAGAGCGCATCATCACCAGACGCAGACTCGACGGCCACGCGTTCCTGCACCGCACGCTGCAGAGCCACCTCGCCGCTCAGTCGTCGGAGGCACGCACCGCCCGGCACGCCAAGTGAACTGCGAGCCGTTCGTCCGGGTTGAGCAGGCTGACCCCGAGCAGTTGCTCGACCCGGTTGATCCGCTGCGACACCGTGTTCCGGTGCACCTTCAGGCGCACGGCCGCGGACGACGTCACCGACTCCTCGTCGAGGTAGACGGCCAGGGTGCGCAACAACTGCCCGTCCTCCACACCCGCCAGCGGTGCCAGCAGCCGTGCGGCCTGGTCGACCAGCGCCGGGGTCTCGGCCGCCATCGACAGCAGGCGTCGCACGCCCAGTTCGTCGACGTGCACGACCTTCGCCGAGCCGGTCATCGAGGCGGCCTCGCGGGCCTCGGCGAGCGTCCTGCCCACCCCCGTGACGCCGGGGTGCGGGCGTCCGATGCCGGCCACGAGCGGGCAGTCGCCCAGCACCTGGGCGATCTTCGCGGTCAGCTCGCGGTGCTGCGACTGCGGCGGCTCGGAGTCGTTGGTGAGCCAGAACGACCAGCCCTCCGCTCCCTCGACCAGCTGGCCGTGCAGACCGCGGCGGGACAGGTCGACGCGCAGCCGTTCGGCGCTCGCGGTGTCGGCCACGCTCGACGGCACGACGTAGACGCCCGTGTGCCAGCCGTCGAGCCGCCACCCGGCGAGCACGGCCTGCTGCACCAGTTGTGGTGGCACGTCGTCACCGGACGCGAGCAGTTCGGACAGCAGCGAGCCTCGGGAACGGGCACGGCGCTCGGTCTCCAGGCGTTCGGCGGCGACCCAGCTGCCCAGCGCCCACGACGCGACCTGGCTGATCTGCGCGACCGTCTCGGCCCAGCGCTTGTTGCTGCCCCGCGCGTGCGAGACGAGCCACAGGTGGACGTGCCCGGTGCGGTCGGTCTCCACCGGCACGGCCACGGCGAAGCCCTCGGCCATCTCGACGGTGGCGGCGACGGAGCCGGCCAGCAGGTCCGGCGGCAGTCCGGGCGGGGACACGCCCTCGATCGCGGTGCCGTCCGCGCTGATCACGGCACACGTCACGTGCAGCTCACCGGCCAGGATCGTGATCACCGACCGCGGATCGGGCCTGCTGCGCCCCAGCCGTGCGGTGACGGCGTTGAGCAGCCTGGCCGCCGCGACCTCGGGACGCCGCACCGCCGTGCGCAACGCGTCCGCGACCAGCAGCGGGTCGTCCGCGTCGGCCTGCAGCAACGGCACGCCGAGCCGGTTCGCGAACGAGATCGTCGCGGTCGAGGGGGCCTGGTAGCCGCCGGTCGACGGACGCACCAGCACGACGGCCCGCACGTCGGCGCTGTACGCCCGGCGCAGCGCCACCTCGACGAGGTACGGCTGGTGCCCGGTGAGGATCACCAGGTCACCCGCCGAGCACGCCTCGACGGCCGTGATGTCCGCCGCCAGCCGCACGTCCGCGACCTCGGTGCCGACGCCGCGTTCGCCCGCCAGCAGCGTCACGTCGCCGAGCACGCCGATCTCCAGGAGATCGCGCACGGTCAGGGAGTCGGCGTCGTCGATCACTCGGCGTCCCGGAACGGCAGGTAGTCGAGGTCGTAGCCGAAGGCCCTCGGGTCGACCCGGCCGAGCAGCCCCGGGCGCACCCACTGCGGTGGTGATGGGAGCGCTACCACGTCCACGACCGCGCCGAACCCGAGCCGTTCGGCCGACAACGGGTGGCCGGTCTCGGCGTCCAGGCAGCACAGCAGGTCCGGCGTCGTCACGAGCGCCTCGCCGTCCGCGAGCGCGACGAGGTACTCCCCCTGCATCTCCAGGCGCACGTACGCATCGTCGGCGTCCAGCCGTCGCAGCGCCACCGTTCCGCGCGGGAAGTCCCCGATCGATTCACGCCACACCTCGACGACTTTTCCCCGTGCCACGAGGAAACCGCCGGAGGCCTTGGCCCGTTCGGCGACGGAGTCCGCGCGCCGCGACCAGATCTCGCCCAGTTCGAGAGCACGCGCGAGCGAGCCCGTGATGCCCGCCGCGACCGCGTCCGCGAGCTTCAACGGCTTCGCGACCATCATCGCCCAGCCTCCGAAGTCGACCATCACCGTGCGGGCGAGCTTCTCGATGCCGGTCGAGTCGAGCACCGCGCGGTTGCCGCTGGGTTCGGTGATGGCCAGCGGGGTCGTGGGCAGCCCGGCCGCGTCGTAGGTCGTCTGGTCGATCCGCGGGAACGCTCTCCCCATCCCGTCTACGTCGACGTACGGCAGGCCCAGCCGTGCGGCGAGGAGCAGCGGCAACAGGCCGTTGCACCCGCCGATCTCCCAGCCGATGACGGCCGTCGCGGGCGTGGAGTCGTGCGCCTGCAACGCTTTGAGCGCCTCCTCGGCCTCCCGGCCGGACGGCAGCTTCTCGATCATGACGGTCGGTGCGCCGAGCAGCCCGACCCGTGCGCCGTACCCGTCCGGATCGGCCTCGGCCGCGTCGAGGACCGTGACAGGACCGCTCTGCCGCATCTCGTGCCGCAGCATCGCGGCGAACGCGTGGGTCTCCTGCTCGCCACCCCCGCCACCGCTGCCGAGCATGACCACGCCCAGGGCGAGCCGGTCCACCTCGTCGGGCCGCAGCAGGTGCATGAGCAGGACCCTAGTGGCCGAGCAGCAGATCACCCACCGCACGCGCTCGCACGCGGCTCGCGTTTCCCGGCAGGTAGGCGAGCGGGATCTCCTCGATCTCGACGATCCGCACGCTGCCCGCGTCCGCCCCCGCCGCCACCGCCCTGTCCACGGCCTCCTGCCGGGCCGCGTCGAGCACCTCGTCCCGGCGCGCCGGCTCCATCGTGAACACCCGGTCGACCTCACCGCCGACCTGCGCGATCGCGGCACCGATGGCACCCGCGAAGGCGTGGTGCGGGGGCCTCACACCCTTGATCCCGTCCGGCACGAGGACGCTCCCGCCGCCGACCAGCACGACGGGCACCGGTGCGGGGCTCGTGCGCGTGCGGTCGACCTGGACGGCGATCCGGTCGCCGACGTGGTCGAGCACCGCCCGCACGAGCGTCCGGTCCAGGTTCTCGACGAGGCTCCTGTCGCCGATGTCGGCGAGACCCGCCGCGACCGCCACGTCCGTCGCCGTCAGCGTGTCGCCACCGAACACCAAGGCTCTTTGCGCCAAACGGAATCCGACGCTCTCCGGTCCTACCTGGACCTCGGGTGACCGCCTGACGACGCTGCCCCCGCCGAGGCCGATCGAGCGGACGTCGGGCATCCGGAAGTTCGTGCGGACGCCGCTGATCAGCACCTCGGACGACGCCTCGCGCGGGAAACCGTGGTGCAGCACGCCGATGTCGGTCGTGGTGCCGCCGACGTCGATCACCGCGCAGTCGTCCAGACCGGCCAGGAACGCACCACCGCGCATCGAGTTCGTAGGGCCCGAGGAGAACGTGGCGACCGGGTAGCAGCGGGCGTACTCCAGGTCCATCAGCGTGCCGTCGTTCTGGCTGAGGTACAGGGGCGCGTCGATGCCCTGTGCCGTCAGGGATTCCGAGAGTCCGTCGGCGATCTGCTCGGCGAGCACGCGCAGTGCGGCGTTGATGATCGTCGCGTTCTCCCGCTCCAGCAGGCCGAGCCGCCCGATCTCGTGCGAGAAGCTCACCAGCAGACCCGGCACCTCGGCCGTGAGGATCTCGGCGGCCCGGCGTTCGAACTCGCTGCTGACCAACGAGAACACCGACGAGATGGCGACCGACCGCACGCCTTTCCCCGCGATGTCGGCGGCGACCGCGCGCAGCTCGTCCTCTCGTAGCGGCGAGATGACCCGGCCGTCGTACTCGTGGCCACCGTGGCAGAGGTAGGCGTGCCCGCCGATGGCGTTCCGCAGCTCCTCAGGCCAGTCGACGAACGGCGGAAGTGCCGCTGTGGCGGGAAGTCCAAGCCGGACGGCCGCCGTCCGCGCGAGCCCCCTGCCCTCCACGACGGCGTTGACGAAGTGCGTCGTCCCGATCATGACGGCGGTGATCGACGCCGGTTCGAACGCGTGCCGCAGCCCACTGACCGCGTCGATGATCCCGGTGGTCACGTCGGCCGTCGTGGTCGCCTTGCACGCGGTCAGGACACGCCGGCCCTCGACGAGAACGGCGTCGGTGTTCGTGCCGCCGACGTCGATACCGATGTGCATGTCCACCCCTCAGGCGGCCTGAGCTTCCTCGACCACCTTACGGTTGGTGGCCCTGCGCGTCCGCATCCTCAAGAGGTCCAGCCGACCGGCGGAGACGTACAGCCCGAACGCGAGCACGAGAGAGTTCACACTGGACTGTCCGAACGGCAGCAACTCGCCCAGGAAGGCCGAAGCAGGCCAGATGACGACCGTCGCGGGCACCCACGAGGGCGCCGAACGCGGCACGTGCGGCCGGGTGGAGATGATCTCGTTGCGCCACTGCCGCACGACGAAGTACTCGGCGGCCATGATCCCGGCGACGGGCGGGAACACCACCGCCAGCAGCACCAGGAAGTGGCTGAACTGGTGCACGATCCCGGCGGCCGCGAGGAAGGTGCCCGCGCACCCGACCACGACGATCACCTGCGCCCGGCTGATCCGGACCGCGAACACGGCGTCGAAGAAGTTCACGATCCCGAGCGAGGCCGTGCCGAGGTGCCAGTCGTTGATCTTCAGCACCACCGTGACGACGATCAGCGCACCGATCCACCCGCCGGACGCACTGATGACGCCCGTGACGTCCGCGGTGCCGAGCCCGTGCGCGAGAACGACGCCGGCGAGCCCGATGACCCACTCACCGGCCGTGATCCCCAAGACCGTCTGCTTGACGACGTCCCGTTCGGTGCGGTGGAAGCGCGTGAGGTCCGGCGAGGTCACCGCCCCGACGATGAAACTGCCCGTGACCAGCGTGATCGCCGTCAGCATCCCGATCGGCACCCCCGGCGCGGGGCTGCTGACAACGACCCCGACATCGTTGACATCGCGCAGCACGAGGTAACCGAGCAACAGCAGAAACGCGGGCACAGCCACGTACGACGTCCACGCCATCCACCGCACGCCATAGACCGCGATGACCACGATGAGGACCCCGAGGAGCAACGACCACACCGGCGCCGACAACATCCCGGAGACACCGGCGAGCACGGCACCGGCCAGCCCAGTCTGCACCCCGAACCACCCGGTGCACGCCAGAGCGATGATCAGCCCGAGCATCGCCGACCCGGCGTGCCCGAACCCGGTCCACCGGCCGAGGAACGAGGTCGACAGCCCCTCCCGCTGCCCGATGACCCCCACCGCGATCGCCACGACGTTGAGCAGCACGGCCCCGATCGTGAGAGCGAGGAACGCACCCCAGAACGTCATGCCGAAACCCAGTGTCGCGCCCAGCAGCAACTGACTCAGCGCGGTCGTCTGCCCGAAGCGCTGGGACGCGACTGACAACCACGGGTGCCGCGCCTGGTCAGGGACACGACTGAGGGCCTGATCATCACTCCCGGGAAGAGCGGCCACGACCATCCCTCCGCCCTGTGATCGACAACCCGGACAGTAATAGGCCACTCACGATCGAGCTACAGACAATGTGCACAGTCGGATGAATCATCACGTTGCGAAACGCACAGGCGACTCAATTCATCGCCAACGTAATCCGCCTGCGCGCGACCAACCTCGTGTGGTGCACGTCCATGCTCACCCCGAGCCCAGGCCGCCGCTCGAACCGGTCGTAACTGCGGCTGAGCAGCCAATGAGCCGCCTCAGGTGTGATCAGCTCCAACCGCATCTCGTCCCTGAGCCGGTCGAGCGCCTCCTCGACCTGCCGAGTCAGAAACGCGTGCCGCGTCAAGCTCCCGCTGATTTCGTCGATCATGAAAACCATGGCGTGAGGCGCATCGCCGTACGAATAACTGCACAGCAGTGCCAGATATCCGGCGTCGATCGACCGATCACCGATCCAGCACGGTCCGAATGAAAGCGCTCCCAGATCCCACCGGGGCCCAGGCTGATGCCGAGCCGCCTTCTGCGCCCACACCCCAGGCCGCCCAGGAAGCAGATGCCCCAACGCCGTCAGCAGCGCCGCACTACGCCGACTGGGCACCTCCTGCAGGTGCCGGACAACGACCTCCCACAACTCCTCGTTGTCCGCGAAGGGCCCGACGAACGCGCTGACCTGGAGCTCGACCTCCAACGGATCCGTCAACTGCGGCAACGGCCGCCCGGCATCCACCACCGCCTGCTGCATGGGGGTCAGCCTCGTCCGCATGGCGGGAGATTAGGCCGATCGGCCCAACGCGGGCCGCTAGCCGATCAACGCCACCACGCGGATCACCCCATCGTGATCACCGAGCGCAGTCCGTCCACGAGAGACTCCCCCGGAATCTCGAACTGCACCCCACCTTGCGCGGTCAACAGCACCGTGACGGGCCGCTCCAGCGCATCAAGGACCACCGCCAGTTCCACTCCCCGGAAGCGATGCCAGTGCGGTGGCCAGTCAGGCGGCTGGGCCTGCTCCGAAGCGAAGACGTCGACCACGTCCCCGCGCACGACCAGATGCTCGCGCGGCTCGCGAGCAGGATCGGCAGGGAGCACCAGTTCCGCCGCCAGCACCGCGTCCACTAGCGCCTGTTTGTTGTCGTGCCCGCAACGCACCAGGTACATGACCGCCTCGAGATCGTTCTCAAAGGAGATCTCACGCGCCTGATATCGAGGGTTGACCACGTACTGGTCGGTGATCTCGCCCCTGGCGTCGACGAGGTACCGGCCCATCACCGCATCTGCGGGAACACCGGACACGTCGTCGTAGGCAGGGTCCACGACGTGCAGCCAGTTGTTGGGGACACGCCGAGCGCGTTCCCTCAGCTCCCGAGTGATGAGCGGCTTGACCATGCACGCATTGTGCCCAACCGTGCGCGGAGAGTGCGACTGAATGGGACCATCGGGTCGTGATCGATCCGCACCAGTACCTCGCCGGCTTCGAGCAGCGCCTGCACCAGGCGCAGGAGCAGGCGAACGCCATCCAGACCGCGTTCCGCGAGTCCCGCACCGACGCCCAGAGCCCCGACGGCTCGGTCCTCGTCACCGTGGGTTCCGGTGGCCGCCTCGAATCGCTCCAGCTCACCCCACGCGCCGATGACCTCGGTCATACCGCCCTGGGGCGCACGATCATGGACACGATCCGTCGCGCTCAGGTCGAAGCCGCCCGCAAGATCGAGGACACGGTGCGCCCGATCCTCGGCGACGGCGAGGGCATGGCCTTCCTGCGTGAACAGGTAGAGCAGGGCATCGCCGTGATCGACCCGGCGGGCACGGTGGAGCCGCCACCCTCCGCAGGGCCCCCGCGACCGGCGCAGGGCGACGACGAGGACTTCGGCGGAAGCTCGGTGCTGCGATGAGCGGGAAGTTCGCCGCCGAATCAGAGGCGATAGCGGCCCACGGCAAGCAGCTCCTCACCGCCGTCGCACCTTCGTTGCAGGAGGTGGTCACGGCTTCCCGGATCAGCCTGGGAGCGAACGTGATGGGCGAGATCTGCCAGATGTACGCGGGCATCTTCAACGAGGAACTGGACACCGCGAAGGACCTCGTCAGCAAACTCCCGGCCGCCGTGGAGGCGACCGGCGACCAACTCGTGCGCACCGCCGAGCTCTACGACAGCATCGACACCGGCAACGCGGCTTCCCTCGAAGGGCTGAGCCGATGAACGAGCCGTTGATCGCGAAGCCCCAGGAGAACTCGAAGGTCTTCACCGGAGCCGGCCCATTCGACTCCCTGGAGGACGTGGGCCGCAACCTCGGCCTGGCCGCGCGTCCGGACAAGGAACTCGACGCCGCGGCACTGGGGATCGACGGCGCGGCGTCGGTGATGGACGTGGCGGGCCTCCTGGCCGACCCACTGGGCACCCTTGCCGCTTCGGTCGTGGGCTGGATCATCGAGAACGTCGACTTCGTCCGAGAACCCTTCGACAAGCTGGCGGGTGACCCGCCGGCCATCGAGGCCGCGGCAACGACCTGGGAGAACATTTCCAAGCGTCTGAGCGAGGAGAAGGAGGGCTACCAGGACAGGCTCTCCTCGCTGGCCGGGTGGACAGGCCCTGCGGCGGACGCCTACAAGCAGCGCTGCACGGACCTGATCGACAAGCTCAACCAGTCGTCGGGCGCAGCCGCATCCGTCGCGAACAAGGTCAAGATCGCGGGTGTCTGTGTCGCGGCCACGCGCACGTTGATCCGCGACCTGATCGCCGAACTCGCGGGCACCCTGCTGGCATGGGGAATTCCGGCCGCTGCGGCGGCCATCCCGACAGCGGGTGCGTCGATCGCGGCGTTCATCACCCGCGCGGTGACGAAGGCGATCTCCATCGGCACCAAGATCATGAGCTTCCTCTCCAGGCTGTTCAAGGCGCTGGACAAGCTCAGCGGCCTGGCCAAGTCCGCGGGCAACGCCATGCGCAAGCAGGCGGACGAGCTGGCGTCGTTGAGCAAGTCGATGCCGAACTCCCGGCACGGCAACCAGCAAGCCGCGGAACTGGCACACGACGCGGCTACTCGCACGTCTCGTGCCGACGGCCTGGACAAGCTCGGCGACAACCTCGCCAACGCGAGTACGCGCACTCGCGAGGCGGTGGACAACGCGATGACCAAAGTGGACGACTGGGCGCAGCGCACGAGTCAGAAGGTCGATGACTGGGCCTCGAGCGTGAAGGAGAACGGTCCGGCGAGGAAGAAGGCGGTCGAGGACTACTACGAGCACATGAACCAACCTCCGCTGTCCGCTCGCAACAAGGACATGCCCGATCCGAACACGGCGTCACAGCGCGCCGGCGACAGCATCGACGCGCCCCTGAGCAAGGGAGTGCTCGACGGCCAGAACTGGGTCCGCGCCGTGTCCAGCCTGGACATCAGCCACCTCAAACCGAACTGGGGTGATCTGGTCTCACCCACCAAGGAGGGCTTGAAGGAGTACAACAACTCCTTCGTCGCCACCGATGAGCAGAAGTGGGAAGAGAAGGACCGCGAGTGACGAAGTACCGCAAGCGTGGCTTCGCTGTGGCCTGGTTGCTGTTGTCCTTGTACATCGCGGCCTTCATCGGCGCTTTCTGGGCAGACGCCGGCGACGGCGGCAAGGCGGTGGCGACAGCGAACGACGTCCAGTGTTCGCGCAACTGGCTGCTGCTCGGCACCCGGTGGAGCTGCACGGCGATCGTGACGGACTCGGACGGGAAGCAGTACCGCTACACCAACGACTCCTCCGTGCTGACCCCCGCGGACATCGGGACCGACGTGCCGATGGAGAAGTTCACGTACAGAGACGCACCGCCGTCTTTCAGCCCGGCGCGGGCCTCTTTCACCCCGATGCCGTGGAACCAGATCGGGATGTTCGCGTTCGGCATCGCCGCTTTCGCCGGTGCCTTTTTCCTCTGGCCACGCGATCGGCTCGGTTACCCGGCCGACCCCGAGCGGCGACGAGCGTTGGCTCGCCGCCTGCGCGCCCAGTGGCCGTGGAACCTGGCCATCGGCGCGCTGGCTTTGTACGGCGCGTACTTCGTGCACGGCGTCTTCGTCGTGGCGCACATCAACGACGACGGAATCGTCGCGCTGCCGACGCTGGGCAGCGGTACTGCCCAGTCATGCGGACGGGACTGGCGTTACCTCGGCGTCGTCTGGCGATGCGCGGTGGAGGTATCACCTCGGTTCGGCCCTGGCGTCACCTCTACCCTGAGCCAGTCCCAGTTCACCCCGGACGACATCGGCAAGGCGAAGGCGGTGACCCTGCTGCACGGCGAGTGGGAGGCAGTCGACCAGCCGTACGAGAGCAAGTTCGCCAGGGCAGCGATGATCATGCTGATCCTGGTGGGCACGGTGATCGCCAAGCCGCTGTCCAACCTGCAGATCGCCCAGCGTCTCGAGAACAGCAATCCCGCGCGCGACTCGCTGAACCGAAACTTCCTGCGGTGATCAAGACGCAGTGAGCGCCGGCCAGGTCGGCTCGACTCGCACGTGATCAAGGCCGCCCTGTTCCTGCTTGCTGTTCAGGCCCCCGTTTGTTGCCGCAGTTGCCCCCGGCTCATCACTCGTTTGGGTATAACCTGATCGAGTGACGACAGTCACGAGGAGCAACAGTGGGGGAACTGGTGCCACTCGCACATGGACGTGCCCGGAGTCTGCTCGAAGAAGCGCTCAGCGAGGTACTGCACAGCCGACTCGAGAGGGCGTACTTCAACGCCCACTTCCGCAAGGCCGACGAACGCGAGTCGAGATCCTGGCAGCACAGCCTGAAGGAGTTGCTCCAGGCGTTGGTCGACGCGGGCCTCGGAGAATCCGAGGTTCTGCTCGAGCACTCGCTTCCGCGTTCCTCACTGCGTGTCGACGCCATCGTGTGCGGCCACAACCCGGACAACGGACAGCCGTCCTACGTGTTCGTCGAGTTGAAGCAGTGGAGCCGCGTGTTCGCGAAGGAGGGGCGGCTGGTTCGGCAGCACGAGAAGGACCAGCTGCGCCCGCACCCGTCGGACCAGGTTCGCGGCTACTGCCATTTCGTCCATCACGCGGTGCCGTCGTTGGCAGAGCAGAAGGAACTCGTCAGCGGAGTCGCCTACCTGCACAACGCCCACCGCGCGAATGTGCTGCCACTCCTCGGACACACGGCAGATCATTGGGGCCGGACGTACACGATCGACGAGCGTTCGAAGTTCCTGACGCGGCTGAAAGGGCTGCTCGACTCCAGTCGGCCTCACCACGAGAACGCGGTAATGGCCGAGAAGTTTCTCGGGTATCAGACCCGGCCATCGGCACAGCTCCTCGAGATCGCACACGACTCCATCGTGAGTCGCACCCTCATGCCACTCGTCGATCAGCAGCAGGCCGCCTTCGAGGCGGTGAAGAACGTGCTGGTCGACGCCGACGAAGGCAGCCGCAAGAAGGTCGTCGTCGTGGTCGGCGGTCCGGGCTCGGGAAAGAGCGCCATCGCGTTGTCGCTTCTCGGCAGTCTCAAAGGCCTTGGCATGAAGGGTTACCACTCGACCGGTTCCAGGGCCTTCACCGAGACCCTGCGCAAGTACGTTGATCCAGATGCTCCGCGTGTGGCCGACATGTTCAGGTACAACAACAATTTCAGCGCGGACAAGCGACACGGCCTGGACATCATCATCAGCGACGAGGCACAACGGCTACGAGAGTCGAGCACCCCGTCCGGAGCGTCGAGGCACGCGAAGAAGAACAGCGAACCGCAGATCAAGGAGCTCATCCTGGCGGCTCGCGTGCCCGTGTTCCTGCTCGACGAGAACCAGCGCCTGCGCACCTACGAGGTCGGGACCGTGGAGGAGATCAGCAGGATCGCCGGGGAACTCGGCTGTGAGGTCGAGCAGATCGATCTGCGCGGCCAGTTCCGCTGCGGTGGATCCGACGCGTACGACCGATGGGTCGACTGCCTGCTCGGGATCACCTCCCAGACACCCGAGAAGTGGTCGAGCCTGAACTGCGCCGAGCAGTTCCAGGTGCACGTCGCGGACGACCCGTTCGACATGCAGCGATGGATCAAGGAACGCCGTGGACCCGAGGAGACCGGTCGCCTGACGGCCGGCTTCTGCTGGCCGTGGCCGAAGGGGGCACGCGCACCGAAGCCCGACGTCAGGATCGGGACGTGGGGTTGGTGGTGGAACTACAAGGTCGCCAACGCGCACGGCCCCGAGCACACGTACTGGGCGACTGATCCCACCGGCGTGTGGCAGGTCGGCTGCATCTACACCGCGCAGGGCTTCGAGTACGACTGGGCGGGCGTGATCTTCGGCGAGGACCTGGTCTGGCGACGGAACAGGTGGGTGCCCCAGTCGGACAAGTCCTACGACCCGGGCGTGCGCGGAGACTCCGCACGGTTTCCCGAGCTGGTGCGCAACGCATATCGGGTCCTGCTGACGAGAGGAATGCGCGGCGTCACCATGTTCTCGGTGGACCAGGAGACACAGGAGCACCTTCGAGCGATGGCGGGCTGAGACCACTGGAGATCGACTAACCTCGGCTGTGCGGCCCGACGGACACCGGGTGTGACTGTTCCAGGCACCTCGTCGCTGTCCCCACCCGCGTGTGGATTCCGCATGCTCGAGTGGGGGAACATCCGTGGCTCTCGTCCGCCAAAGCGCCGAGGCACTGCTCGCCGATGCCCTGGCCGACCGGCTGCACACCGTGCTCGCGGAGCAGGCTCGGATCCAGTTCGAGGCCGGTGTCGGCAACGGCGAGGTGCGGTCCTGGCGCAACAGCCTGCCCGCGTTCCTCTCTGATCTCGTGGACGCCGGCCTGGGCCACGTCGAGGTGCTGTTGGAGCACAAGCTGCCCCACAGCCCGATGCGCGTGGACGTGGTGTTGTGCGGTCAGCACCCCGGACATGGTGCGCCGTCCTACGTGCTGGTCGAGCTCAAGCAGTGGTCCAAGGCCGAGCCCTACGGCGAGGATCTGGTGCGGATCGACCACTACACCCAACCTGTGTTGCATCCGGTCGAACAGGTCCGCCGGTACTGCGAGTACCTCGTGGACTCGACGCCGGCGCTCGCCGAACAGCCGGATCGAGTGCACGGGGTGGCGTACCTGCACAACGCGCGTGCAGCAGGGGTCTGGCGCATCTCGCAGTACGCGGTCGACGAGTTCGGTGAGCTGTACACCCTCGACAGCAAGAGCAAGCTGATCGACCGGCTTCGCGCGCTGCTCGACCGCGACTCGGCGACACGGGACGGGGCCCGCCAGGCCGCGGACGAGTTCCTCGGCATGCGCCACGCCCCGTCGAAGCCCCTGCTCGCCGCGGCGGCCAAGGAGATCCAGGATCGAGAACAGTTCCTGCTCCTGGACCAGCAGCAGGTCGCCTACCGCCTCGTGACGATGGCTGTGGACAAGGCTCGAGCCTCGCGGACCCAGACCGTGGTGATCGTGCTCGGCGGCCCAGGCTCCGGGAAGAGCGTCATCGCGTTGAGCCTGCTCGGCGAACTCGCGCGCCAGGGCAGGGAGGTCTACCACGCGACCGGTTCCAGCTCGTTCACCAGCACCATGCGCAGGCACGCGGGTCACCGCAATCCACGAGTTCAGAAGATGTTCAAGTACTTCAACAACTTCGTCGAAGCCGAGCCGCGCGGCCTCCACGTGTTGATCTGCGACGAAGCCCACCGGATCAGGGAGACCAGCGTCAACCGGTACACAAAGCGGGAGGTCAGGGACAAGGCGCGCAGGCAGATCGAGGAACTGATCGACGCCGCCTGGGTACCGGTCTTCCTCCTCGACGAAGACCAGACGGTGCGGCCCGGCGAAATGGGATCGCGATCGGAGATCGAGGCTGCCGCGGCGGCCGCGGGGTGCGCGGTGGAGGTGGTGGAGCTCGGCGGTCAGTTCCGCTGCGGCGGGTCGGAGTTCTTCGACGCCTGGGTCGCCAAGCTGCTCGGCATCAAGGGGAAGCCCACGGCGTGGTCCACCCTCGTCACCCGCACCGACGACGAGTTCGTGGTCCGCAGCGCGGAATCGCCTCGGGAGATGGAGGCCTGGCTGCTGGACCGGCAGGCCAAGTACGGCGGCACCGCGCGCATCGCGGCCGGGTACTGCTGGCGGTGGAGCGATCCCGTTACCGAGAGCGGGACGAAAGTGCTGGTACCGGACGTGCGGATCGGCGACTGGGAACGTCCGTGGAACGCGAAACCGGATCACCGGGTCCCCGACGCGCCCGCCTCTCACTTCTGGGCCAGCGACGAGCGCGGGTTCGGTCAGGTCGGCTGCGTCTACACGGCCCAGGGTTTCGAGTACGACTGGGCAGGTGTGATCTTCGGAAACGACTACGTGTGGCGGGACGATCACTGGGAGCCGCGTCCCCAGCACTCGCACGACCCGGCCGTGAAGAAGGCGGACGGGCTGCACTTCGGCCGGCTGATCCGCAACACCTACAAGGTGCTGCTCACGCGAGGCATGCGCGGGGTCTGCGTCTTCTCCGAGGATCCCGAGACGCAGGAGTACCTGCGCACCATGTCCGGCTGAGGCGCGCCAGGTTCCGCCGCCGGCTTCAGCGCCCGCCCTGTCACCCGAAAGCCCTACAACGCCAGCTACGGTGGCACAGGTGACGACGTTTCCACCGGTGCCCGCGGACCTGTTCCGCTTCACCACGACCGACCAGGCGGAGCTGCACACCGCAGTGATGCGTGTGTTCGGGGTGGCGAACGAGCGCCTGCAGACCGTCCTCACCCCCGATGACGTGCAGCAACGACTGCGCAGCGTCGGCTGGTCCGAGCAGGTGACGGACGACGAGCTCAGCGCGTCCCTGACTGCGCTCCGTGGATGGGGCCTGCTGGACGCGGCGCAGCACCGGTACGGCCTGACGAAACCAGGCGAGGCCGCGTACGCCGGCATCCAGCACGCGATGAGCACGATGACGAGCACCGGCTCGTTGCAGACCGCGGTCCTCGACGCCATCGCGGCCCACTTGGAAGAGCTGCAAGAGCCGCTCGACGACGTCCACGCGTTCACCAAGCTCACCCAGCTCGAAGGCCACTTGGAGGCCTTCCAAGCGGGCACGACCCGGTTCAACGCCGACCTGCAGAGGCTCCTGAGGGACGACCAGGCCGACCTGGCCACGTTCCAGGACGTCAAGCGCACCACGGTCACGTACCTGCGCGACTTCATCGCCGAGTTGGACGCGCGCAAGCAGAAGATCCGCGAGGCCGTCCTCTCCCTCAACCCCGCTGAGCTGCACGAACGCGCCCGCAACGGCGCCGGCCTCCACCAGGGCGACGAACTGTGGCTGCAGCAGCGAAAAGAGCGGTGGCGCGACCTCCAGGCCTGGTTCAGCGACAACCCGCCGCGCGTCGAGGAGCTGCAGGACGTGTCGCGCAAGGCGATCGTGCAGCTGCTGCGCGTGCTCGACCGGATCAGCGAGCAGCGCAAGAAGCCCACGAACACCGCGGCCGACTTCCGAGCGCTCGCCCAGTGGTTCGCGCGCACCGAGACCGAGGACGAGGCGCACGAGCTGTTCAACGCCGCGTTCGGCATGTGGCCGGCCCGGCACGCGCACCTCGCGCACGCCGACGGTGAGCTGCTGCCCAGTGGCGAGGCCTGGCACAACACGCCGCCGGTGCCCGTGTCGCCGCAGCTGCGCGCCACCGGGAAGCAGGAGCACATCGGTGCCACCGGCAAGGTCCGCAACGTCGACGAGGTGCGCCGCAACCGCCGTGAGCAGGCCGAGAAGGAACGCGCGGAGCTCGAACACGCCTGGTCGTTGATCCAGACCGACGGCGCGATCCGGATCTCCACGCTCACGAACCTCGACCACGACACGTTCCACCGGCTGATCGACCTGGTCGGCAGGGCCCTGGGCAGCGACCCGGACAGCACCGGCACGCGCACGGCCGGCACGAGTGACGGGCGGATGCAGATCAACCTGCGCAACGCGCGCGGCTGGGCGACCATGACCACCCAGAAGGGCACGCTGAGCGGGCCCGACTACGTGATCGACGTGCAGAGCCGATGAGCCGCACGGGAAACCAGCTCGCACGGCTGGAAAGCGAAGAGGTGGCGCGTGGTGTCCGGATGCTGCTCGCACGGCCGTTGCTGACCGCAGCACAGGACCACGACGGTTTCGACCTCATCAGACGGCGCCGTGAGCCCATCACGAAGTGGTTCGACTACTACTGCGGCTGGCGGGTGATCGTCGAGCCACGGGCCGGATACGCGCGTCTGTTCAAGGTGACGCAACGGCCCGACCGCACGCGTCCGGCGTTCGACCGGCGGCGCTACACACTGCTGTGTCTCGTGTGCGCGGAACTGCTGAGCACACCCACGACCACGCTCGACGAGCTGAACACCCGCACGAAGCAGGCCGCAGCCGAGGACGGCATCGGGTTCGACCCGGCCCGGCGCAGCGACCGCAACGCGTTCAACGACGTCCTGACGTTCCTGGAGGAGATGGGCGCCGTCGAGGCGGGCGAGCACGTCCGCGCGGACCCGACGCTGATCACGCGCCTGCTGGCCGCACCGGTGCCGCCCTCCACAGTGGACACGATCGCCGGCCTCACCCGCGAGACGCGGTACGACAACGCGCACCGCAGCCTGTGGCAACGACACTCCGTGATGCGCAGGCTGATCGACGATCCCGTGCTCTACAAGGAAGATCTGAACGCGAGCCAGCTCTCGTTCCTGACGTCTCCCGCCGGGCGCAAGGTCGTGCAGACGGGCATCAGGCTCGCCGGCTGCACGCTGGAGGAACGCGCCGAGGGGTATCTCGTGGTCGACGCCGACGCGATCGCCACGGACACGAGGTTTCCGGACGACGACAACCACGCGAAGGTCGCCGCGTTGTTGTTGCTCGACCGGTTGGCACAGGGTCCTGCCACCACGGAGGACCTGGCCGAGGAGTCACGCGAACTGCTCACGAAGTTCCGCACGTGGGCCAAGGCCTACCAGTCGGACGGTGGCGCGGGCAGACTCGCGGCGGACGCGCTCGAACTGCTCGAGGCGTTCGGACTCGCACGCACGGAGAACGGCACCGTTCACAGGCTGCCCGCCGCAGCCAGGTACGCGGTCGAGGAGCTCAATGACTGAGCGGTGGCAACCGAGCCGCGCCGGCATCATCAACGTCTGGCGCTACTACGACGAGATCTTCTCGTTCTACCAGGGCAGACTGCTGCTCAGGGGCCCCAACGGCACGGGCAAGTCGAAAGCCCTCGAACTGCTGCTGCCGTACCTGTTCGACGCGAACCTGCGTCCGCACCGTTTGTCGACGTTCGGCAGTGCGGACCGCACGATGCACTGGAACCTCATGGGCGAGGGCAACCAGGGCAGCACGCGCGTCGGGTATGTGTGGCTGGAGTTCCAGCACGGCGAAGAGTGGTTCACGTGCGGTGCGCGGCTCCAGGCCACCACGAACACGGCGAACGTCTCCGCCACGTACTTCACGACGTCGCAGAGGATCGGCGATCTGGCACTGGTGAACGAGGCCGGCCGCCCGTTGACCACGACCGACCTCGCCGCGGCGATCGGCGAACACGGCGTCGTGCACACCTCACCGGCCGATTACCGGCACACGGTACGGACGACGTTGTTCCCCGGCGTGAGCGAGCAACGGTACGACTCGCTGATCACCGCACTACTGCAACTCCGCACGCCGAAGCTGTCCGAGCGGCTCGATCCGAGCGTGCTGTCCTCGTTGCTGTCCAAGGCACTTCCGCCGCTCGACCAGTCCGATCTGACCGAGATCGCCGAGGGTTTCGAACGGCTCGACCGCCGGCGTGAGGAACTGCGGCGGCTCGACGAGGAGATCATCACCGCCGAGCGGCTAGCGGGCGTTCAGCGCGTCTACGCCCAGCGCGTTCTGGGCGTGGCCTCGTGGGCGTTGGAGACCTCGACCGAGCAGCTCGAGGACCTGACCAGGGCCGCGCGGATGAGCGACCGGCGCTACGAGCGTCAGATCACGCTCACCGACGAGGCGTTCGACCAGCTCGCGGCGCTGGGACGCGAGGCGAGCGCGGTCGACGCGGAGATCTCCGGCATCTCCGACCTGCCCGCGTACCAGGAGGGCAAGCAGCTCGACCTGTTGCGGCAGCAGCTTTCTGCCGCGAACCTGCGTGCGTCGGAGGCGTCCGCGCACGCCGTGAAGCTGCGCGCACGGGCCGTTGCTGATGATGAATTGGCGGGGCAGGCGAAGACCGACGCCGCCGCACGCGCCGATGAGCTGCGCCGTTCCGCCGTGATCGCAAAGGAAGCCGCCGAACACGCGGGCATGCCGTCGGTGTTCGAGGAGATCGAGTCGGGCGCCGACGCACGGTCGGGTCGCCAGCTCCTCACCGCCGCCGTCGAGTCCCGGCTCAGCGAGATCAACTCGATCATGCGTGCCGTGGCCGCCCACGGGAGAGCTGTCGACGCACGCAACGCCGCACGCCAACGGCTCGAGGAAACCCGTGACGAGCTCGACCTCGCCACGGAAGCGGAGACCACGGCGCAGCAGGCGTTCGAGCAAGCGTTTGCGAAGTTCCGCGCGGACTTCGACACGTGGGCGCACGGTTGTTCCGAGCTGAACGTGGCCGAGCACGGCGAAGTCGTGGAGGCCGCCGCGCGCGCACGCGAGGAGTTCAGCCGCATCGAGGCACGCCTCGAGGAGACGCGCACGGCGCTGAACGGTCAGCTCTCGCAGTACAACTCCATCCGCGAGAAGCTCGCCAACCAGGTCGACGTGCCGCCGCCCGCGCCGTACACGCGTGACGGCGAGTACCGCTTCCACGCCGTGGGTGCCCCTCTGTGGCGTCTGGTCGACTTCCGCCCCGGCACCCCGCCGGCCGTGCAGGGCGCGGTCGAGGCGGCTCTGGAGGCGTCGGGCCTGCTCGACGCGTGGCTCACGCCGGAGAACTCGTACGGGATGTCCGAACGGGACCGCTTCGTGGAACCGTCGCTGGCTCCCCCGGCTCCCGGCTACACGCTGTCGGAGGTGCTCGTCACGGAGGACGAGCGCTGCCAACGGTTCCTGGACGGTGTCGCGTTCGGCGACACGGCGACCGGGCACGCCATCGCGATCGGCGCGGACGGCACGTGGCGCCTGGCCAACGCGCACGGCCGCTGGACCAAGGAGTTCCCCACCTACATCGGCGCGGACTCCCGCAAACGCGCTCGCGCGGGCCGGATCGCCGAGCTGACCGGCCTGATCGAGCAGCTCGCCACCGACCTGTCCGGTGTGGACGCCGCGCTGAACCAGATCGCGGTGCGCCGCGCGACGCTGGCCGGTGAGCTGGCCCGGCAGCCCTCGAACGACCCGATCGAGATCGCCGAGGAACAGCGGACGAAGGCCCAGTTGCGTTGTGCGGCACGGAAGGACGCCGTCGCGGCCGCGACCCAGCGGGTGGCCGAGGCCGAGTCCGCCGTGGCCCGGCACACCGCGCCGGCCGAGGTCCCGGACGCGGACGCGCTGACGGCGTTCGGCACGGCGGCCCACCGCTGGCTGGACGACCGCTACGACGCGTTCGCCTCCGAGTCGCTGTCGGTCGACGCCGGCAGTCGTGCGTCGACGAGCAGCGCGCTGGCCGACGAGGCGGAGGAGACGACGGCCGCCCGTCAGCAGGAGGCGGCTGATCTCGCCATCACGCTGGAGACCGTCGAACGTTCTGCGGGCTCCGAGTTCCACGCCCTGGACCAGCAGCTCATCACGTTGCGCGCCAAAGCACTCGCACTAGCCGAGGAACGCGAACTGCTGCAGGACAAGCAAACGGGCCTGGCGCGCACCCTCGGCACGTTGGAGGAGAAGCGCAAGGTCGACACCGCACGCGCTGCGGAAGCCGCCGTCGTGCACGAGGCGGCCGAAGCCCGCTACAAGCACCTGACCAGCGGTCATCTCCCTGCCGACGCCGGCGAGGTGCCCGACGGACCGGTGGACCCACGCCTGATCCGCGACTCCGAGTCCCGTCTCGGCGCCGCGGTGCACGAGGCCCAGCAGCAACTGGCAGGCCGCATCGACCTGTCGCTCGACCCCGACGACGACGTCACCGTGCTGACCGCGACGCTGGACGGCGCGCGCATGGGTGCACACGCCCTGCTACACACACTGCAGGCCGAACGCGACCGCATGCGCACGCACATCACGGACGGCGAACGCGACCTCTTCGACCAAACCCTGACCGGCGACACCCGCAGGCACATCGCCCAGCGCATCCAGGGCGCCACCGAACTGGTCGGCACCATGAACCAGCGCCTGGAACGCGTCCAGACGGCGTCGGGCATCCGCGTGCAACTCGACTGGCAGGTCGACCCTCAACTGCCACCGGGCACCCGAGAAGCCCGCGACCTCCTGCTGCGCACAGACCTGGACGACGACGAACGCGCGTTGCTGCACCAGTTCTTCCGCGAGCGCGTAGAAGAAGCACGCGCGCACGACTCGGCAACGGGCTGGGAACAACAACTAGCCCAGGTGCTCGACTACACGACGTGGCACCAGTTCGTCGTGAAGGTAGACAGAGGCGAAGGCTGGGTCCCCGTCACCAAACGCGTGCACGGCGCGTTGTCCGGCGGCGAGAAGGCCATCGTGCTGCACCTCCCGCTGTTCGCAGCAGCGGCCGCGCACTACCACGCCACACCCACCGCACCCCGGCTCATCCTGCTGGACGAGGTCTTCGTCGGCGTCGACGCGACCAACCGCGGCCAGTTGCTGGAGTTGCTGGTCAACTTCGACCTCGACCTGGTGCTCACGTCGGACCACGAGTGGTGCGACTACCGGGAGCTGACCGGCATCGCCATTCACCAGCTCACCACGGGCACGGATGGGGATGACGCCGTTACGACCGTGCGCTTCACGTGGGACGGACACAGCCTCACGGCTGATGACTAACTACACCCGGTCGACGGCGCTCACGCCGACCCGCTCAACTGCCCGAGCAACCCGGCGAACAGATCCTCGGACACGATCGGGATCCCGTACGTCCGCGCCTTGTCCGCCTTGCCCGACATGGAGTCCGGGTCCGCCGCGATCACCACCGCGGTCTTCTTCGTCACGCCCGCCTTCACCGTGAGCCCGGCGGACAGCGCGCGGCTCTCCCACACGTCACGGCCCTCGCGCATCTCGCCGGTGAACACCACGAGGTCGCCCAGCGACAGCCGGACCGGCCTGCGCAGCGCACCGGCGACCTCCACGCCGAGCAACGACGCGACCAGCCGCAGGTCGGCCTCCTCGTCGGCGGTCACGCGACCGTCCTCCCAGGCGGCGTCGGCCAGGGCGGCGAGGTAGCCGCGGTGCAGCTCCATCACCTGCGGCAGGCCGAGGTCGAGCGATCGCGCCACCTCGAGCAGCTCTTCCTGCTCCGCCAACGACAGGTGCCGGTCGACCAACGCGCGGTCGAGCACGTCGAGGTACTCGTCGCCCGAAAACGTCTCCACGCGGGGCAGCAGCCGGACGAGCTTCGCCAGGAAGTGCTGTTCGGCTCCGTGCGCGTGGCTGCGTTGCACGGCGAATGCGTTGACAGTGCGCGGCACCGCGAGTTGCACGGGCTCCACGTGCCCGATGCGGTCCAAGCAGCGTGCGAGCAGTCCCGCAGACGCGCGCGCGTCGTGCAGTGCGGAATGTGCGGTGCCCATCGGGATGCCGGCGACCTCACAGCACGCGGCGAGCGAACGCGATGATGCGCCGAGGTAGCGGCCTGCGAGGTCCATCGTGCACAGGCCTGTCGTCGCGGAGAGTTCGTGGCCGAGCCGTGCGAACTCGGCCTGGAGGAACCGCAGGTCGAACGACAGGTTGTGCGCGACGAGCACCCGTCCCGACAGCCTCGCGGCGAGTTCACCGGCGACTCCGGCGAACTCGGGTGCGCGCCGGGCGTCGGCCGCGCTGATGCCGTGCACGTGCTGGGCGCCGAGGTCACGGCGCGGGTTGACGAGCGTGCACCACTCGTCGGTCCGGCGGCCGGACGCGTCGAGGTGCACGACGGCGACCTCGATCACCCGGTGGTGCTGACCTGGCGAAAGCCCGGTGGTCTCAACGTCTACGACCGCGTAACCGTTGCTCATGCCGGGCCTGTCGTCCAGACCCGTGCCGAGTGTTATCCCCGGCCGCCGAGGTCATCCGTAAGGACCAACGCGAGGTCGCGGCGGGTCGTGATGCCGAGCTTCGCGTACGTGCTCGACAGGTGGTTGTCGACGGTCCGCACCGAGATCACCAGTGTCTCGGCGATCTCCTTGTTCGTGAGGCCCCGTGCGGCCAGCACGGCGACTTCTCTCTCGCGGCGAGTGAGCGGTTCCAACGTCAGCTGTGCCAGCGCGGGCGTTCGCGCGCCCTCGCACAGACCGATCAACCGGGTGGCCAGCGCGCGGTTGCCCGATGCGGCGGCGGCTTCGGCGGCGAACAGCACGTACCCGGCCTCCTCGAACCGCGCGGCCACCTCTTCCAGCGCCTTCGAGTCGTTGTGCACCAACGCCTCCGCGTGCGCGGCGTACACCGGGACAAGCAGTCCGGTCGTGGTGGCGGCGAGCTCCCGCAACCGTTCAAGAGCATCGGAGGCGTGGCCGAGACGCACGGCCTCGTGCAGAAGCATCGCCTCTGCGGCGTGTTCCTCGTACGCGCGCACGTCGGCGACTGCGTCGAAGGGCGACACACCACCGGCCCAGATCCGGGCCATCCACAACCCGAAGAGGTACGGCCGCATGCCCTGCGGCACCAGCTCTTCCGCCTCGGCGAGCATCGAGCGCCCGTCGTTGCCCAGCAATGCCTCCACCTGCGCGAGCAGGCACAACCGGACGAACGGCTGCGCGGGCCGCGCCTCCCGCAACAGCCTCCGCGCCTCCCTCAGCCGCCCGCCGGCGATCGCCATCCCGGCCAGCGACACCGCCCAGGTCGACCGCATCGAGTCCCACTCGGCCTTCTCCTGATGCGCGTGCAGGGCAAGGCTTTCCGCTCGCGCCAGGTCGCCGTGCGTGGCGTGCACGAACGCCTCGGCGAACACCGTGGTCTCCGCGCCCAGCCCGGCCTCCGGGTTCGGCGGGACGACCGGGAACGGGCCCACGTACCGTCCCTGCACCACGTCGACCATCGCGAGGACCGCGGCTTCGGCGGGTTCGGCGTAGGAGAGCAACGCGCGGACCTCGTCGTACTTGCCCGCGTGGAACAGGAGCACGGCCCGCGCGAGGTCGTCCTCCAGCATCGCCGCTGCTTCCTCCTGGCGCCCCAGGCCCCAGCCCAGGTTCAGGGCGCGCATCGTGCGCTGCTCGACCGAGTCGTCGTCGGTGGCGATCATCGCGAAGACCTCTTCGGCCTCCACCGGACGATCGGTGAACAGCAGCACCTGGGCCAGCAGCCGTGCAGCCTCCACTCCGCCGCCGATCGACCATGCGGCGCGTGCGAGTCGTTCCGCGAGAACGACACCACCCGTTGCACTGGCGAGATTCGCGGCCTTCAACAACAACTCGGGGTCGTCTGCCGTACCGCTGTCGAGCCGCAACACCGCCACTCGCAACGGATCGTCGAGCACGGAAGCCAGATACCGCTGATGGTTGCGCTTGCGCAGAGGAGGGCACTGCGCGCGCAACACCTCGCCGTACAGCGGATGCCCGAGCCGCAGTCCCTCGCCGGTCACGATCACGAGCCCGTCCAACGCCTCCGACGCGGCCAGGTCCAGCGGCTCACCGAACGCGAGCAGCTCCAGCACACGGCGTTCCTCGGCGGGCACGGCGGCAAGGTGCGCCTCGATCAGTTCCACCAGCCGAGACGACAACGGCAGTGGACCGTCCAACGACCACACACCGTCGTGCGACACCCACCGCGCGGCAAAGTGCATCTCTCGCAGCAGCAACATGTTTCCGGCAGACGCCGTCCACAGCCGATCGGCCGTCGCGCTCTCCAGCACACCGCCGAGCACGGTCTCCAGCACCTCGACCACCGCCGCGCGTCCGAGCGGCTCGAGTTCGATGCGCGGAAGCAGTTCGTCCTTCCAGAGCGCCACCACCGGCTCGGGCGCGCGTTCGCCCGAACGCAGCGTCGCCACCACAACGGCTTCCCGGTGCTGGACGAGCTGGTGCAGCAGGCCGGCCGACGCGTCGTCGAGCAGGTGAACGTCGTCGACGACTGCGACGCGACCGCGCAACGCGACCCGTGCGGCGGTCAGCATCGCCAACGGCGAGGGATCGACCGACGGCAAGAAGGGCGCCATCACGCCGAGTGGAATCTCCGACATCGCCGCCGTGGCACGCAACCGGACGTCGCACTCGACCTCGTCCAACAGCCGTGTCTTGCCCACGCCCGCAGGGCCCGCCACGATCAGCCCGACCCCGCGCACCGCACGCTGGACCGCGGTGAGCTCGGCGTCCCTCCCCACGAACGGCCACCCCATGCCGTCAGGCTAGGTGATCGGCGCCGCGAAGATGGGTGATGCCTCACTCATGCCTCTGAGCAGCGCGAACACCACGATGACGGCATGAGCTTCTACACGGATCCGACCCCGTACTTCGACGAGTGGCGCACTCAGGGGCCCGCGCTGGTCGAGACCCCGGACGGCCAGAGGTCGTGGATGATCAGCCGCTACTACGACGTCGTCCAGGCGCTCGGCCACCCCGGCCTCAGCAGCGCCATCATCCCCGGCGGCATGCTCAACCACACGGACGCGCCGGAGCACACGCAGTTACGCAAGCCCATCGCGCGTGCGTTCTCCACACGACGCATGGAAGCGCTACGGCCGCGCGTCGAGGAGATCGCCAACGAGCTGCTCGAGGCGTGGCAGGGCGCGGAGGAGGTGGACGTCATCGAGACGTTCGCCTATCCGCTTCCGATCACCGTCATCTGTGAACTCCTAGGTGTGCCCGAAGAGGACAGGGACGAGATCCGGAAGCTGTCCTCCGAGCTGGTCTCACCCGCGACCATGGCCGAGGCCTTCGGCAGGTTCGCCGCGTACGTCGAGCGGCTCGTGGCGACGAAGAAGCCCGGTGACGACGTCATCACCGAGCTCAGGGACGAACCGAACCTCGTGATGAACCTTGTGTTGCTCATCACAGCGGGCCACGAGACGACCGTGCAGCTCATCGGCAACGGTCTGCTTGCCCTGCTCCGCGATCCCGGCCTGAAGCGGGCGCTGGCGGACGATCCACTCATGATCCCGGAGGCCGTCGAGGAGTTCCTGCGCCTCGACGGGCCGCTGGCACTGGGGGTGAGTCGTGTCGCCGCATCCGACGTGGTGATCGGAGGGGTCACGATTCCGCGATCTTCGCAGGTCATCGTCTCACTAGGAGCGGCGAACCGGGATCCGTCCCGGTATTCCGAGCCGGACGTGCTGCAGCTGGGCCGGGACCCACACGTCGCGTTCGGTCACGGGATCCACTACTGCGTGGGGGCGCGGCTGGCTCGCATCGAGGGTGAGATCGCGTTCGGAACACTCCTTCGACGATTCCCGGAACTCGCGCTCGCCGCTGAGCCCGAGTGGAGGGAGTCATTCATCCGAGGCTTGGGATCATTTCGCGTGCGACCGAAGCCCTGACGGCGGCACGGGCGGCCGACAGGTCGTCGACCGCGTAAATCTCGGGACAGGACGCGATGACGAGGTCCTTGTCCGACGCAACCGTCAGCAAAGAAACTTTCTCCGTCAACGACTTGGCTTGCCGGACAACTCCCTTGGCATCGACGCGGATCAACGTGACCCACGTCTCTGACCAGGGAAAGTCCGCTACGGCGCTGGATTTACGCAGGCCTTCCACATCGAACTCGGCAAATCTGGGCATGACACCAAGATAACGAGTCGAGGTTGCGGAAAGTCAAAGATCACCCTTTCACCGCAATGCCGCCAGCAGATGGGACACGTTGACACCAACGGCGTCCGCCAACCGGCGCACGACTTCCGGAGCGGGTGCCAACGGGTGTGTCTCGCGGGTGAACGGCAGGCCTTCACCGCCGGAAAACTTCGATTGCGGCGTAACGGGGGCCAGGATCGGGTAGATGCGCCAGCGCGGCACCTTCGAGTCGGCCATCGCGAGCGTGTTGTCCTGCCACAGCATCACGGCGGACGACCGGATGTTGCGCGCGAGGACGCAACCATGGCCCGTGAGCGTGATCGCGCGCGCGGCAGCCCTCACCGCGTTGCGGAACTCGCCCTCCACGACCCACACGCCGTTCATGAACTCGGCGGTGAAGCCTTCCGTCTCCAGCGCTGCGATCGTCTCGGCGTGCTGGTCGTCCGCTGCGGCTGTGGCGAGCTCTACGACCTCCTGCACCTCCGAGGCCGTCACGACGCGCGCACCGGCTTCCGTGGAGTGCTGCAGGAGCCGTTCCACGTGACGGTCCTCCGCGTAGGCCGCCCACTCCTGGGCCTTCTCCCACGCCGACCGTGCGATGACGTCGGCCTCGGAACCCCCGCGCAGCCGTGCGTCCTGCAGCAGCTGTGCGAGCACCACGGCGATGACGGAGCTCAGCAGGGCGTCGTCCCGCGTCTCGTCGTCCTCGGGCACGAGAGAGACGACCAGGTCCCTCAGATCGGCACGCCAGCTCTCGTCGCCCGCCCACACGCCGATGGCGAGCAGGTTCAGGTAGTGGTCCGCGAGGGCCATCCGCACGAGCAACGGCTGAGTGCCTGCTTCTCGTGCGTCACGGCGCGCGGTCGCCTTCATCTGCTGCCGTTCCGCGGGATCCACCACGCTCACGCGGATCTTGTCGAGTTCGTCGAGGAAGTCGTCCCACCGGTCATCCGAAAACCGGGCGAAGACGTCGTCCACCTGATACCTCCAGCTCAGAGTCGAGCGACGGACTCGAGTACTCGTCTGGTGCGCGCGACCTCGTGCGCACGAAAGACCGCGGCGCCCGCCAACGCCGCGATCGCGGTTGCCACGAGCGTGCCTTCGACGCGCTCGTGCAGTTCCACGCCGAGGGTCTCCCCGACGAAGTCCTTGTTGGACAGAGCCATCAGCACCGGCCACCCGGTCGCCACCAGCTCGTCCGTGTGCCGCACCAGCGCGAGGCTGTGCCATGTGTTCTTGCCGAAGTCGTGTGTGGGGTCGATCAGCACGCTCTTGCGAGGCACACCGAGTGCGACCACCCTCTCCGCGCGCGTCGTCGTCTCCGCGATGACGTCCGCGACGAGGTTCGGGTAACTAACCCTATGCGGACGCGTGCGCGGCACCGCACCGCCCGTGTGCGAGCAGACGTAGCCGGCGCCGTACTCCGCGGCGACCTCGGCCAGCTGCGGGTCCGCGCCCGCCCACGTGTCGTTGAGCAGGTCGGCACCGGCCTCGCAGACGAGCCGGCCGACGTCCGCGCGCCAGGTGTCGCTGCTGATGATCAGCTCCGGGTAGGCGTCACGCACGCGGGCGATGAACGGCACGACGCGGCGCACCTCCTCGCCGGAGTCGACCAGGTCACCCGGACCGGCCTTCACACCGCCGATGTCCACGATGTCCGCGCCCTCGTCCACGACGCGGTGCACGGCCTCCATGGCCACGTCCTCGGCGTAGGTGGCGCCCTTGTCGTAGAACGAGTCGGGGGTGCGGTTGATGATCGCCATCACCAGCGCGTGCTCACGGACTACGGTCCGGCCGCGGAACTGGAGCTCGATCACATCCCGTGTCTACCAGGTGGTCCCCGACCTGTGCACATGGCGGACGTCTCATACTGCGTGGCGTGGAACTGGTGAAAGCGGTCGACGCGCTCTGGCAGCGCGGCTGGCTGCCGTACGACGTGCGCGAGATGGTGGCGCGATCGCTCGATGAGTCGGCCGTCTCTCTCGTGGTGGACGTGATCGCTTTGTCCTGTTCGCCGCATGCCCCGGAGACGGTGCATCCGCGGTGGAAGGGACAGCTGGACGAGATCGGCGCCTCCGTGTGGTGGGAGGGACCGTTGCTGGAGGCGTGGGCGACGCGGCACATCGAGACGCTGTCGTATGCGAACCGCACGGCCGCCGACCTGCTGAAGTTCCTCGGGCGGATGCCGTCGGTGCCGCAGATCCTGCCGTTGCCGGGCGACGTGCTGATGGCGGCCGTGCGCGCGGGCCTGGACCCGAAGGTGCTCAACCGCGTGCGGGGCCTGCTGGCGAAGGCCGAGTCGACGGCGTTCCCCGAGGAGGCGGAGGCGCTGTCGGCCAAGGCGCAGGAGCTGATGAACCGGCACGCGCTGGAGCGGGCGATGCTCGACGCGGACCTGCCGGCCGAGGCGACGTCGCGGCGGCTGTGGCTCGACAAGAGCTACTTCAAGGAGAAGGCGCAGCTCGTGCACGTCGTGTCGGAGGCGTTCCGGTCGCGTGCGGTGGCCTACGACGGGTTCGGGTTCGTCGCGCTGGTGGGTGACGAGGTGGACCTGGAGAGCGTGGAGCTGCTGTCGACGTCTCTGCTCGTGCAGGCGACACGGGCGATGGTCGCCATCGGCGGAAAGGCCGGCAAGGGCAGCGAGGCACGCTCACGGCCGTTCCGGAAGTCGTTCCTGGTGGCCTACGCGTCGCGGATCGGGGAGCGGCTGGAGGCCATGGCCGCCGTGCCCGTTCCGCCGGACGACCCCATCGTGTCGGACGAGCGGTTGCTGCCGGTGCTGGCGGACCGCAAGAAGGCCGTGGACACGTTGTTCGAGGAGATGTTCACGCGCACGAAGACCTCCCGCGTGACGGTGCGTTCGGCCGCCGGGTGGGGTGCGGGCCGCAGGGCCGCGGACAAGGCCGACATCGGCACGGGCCGGAGCGCCGTCACCTCGGGCTAGCCCCTGGACACCTCGGCAGGGCCACCCCTTCGAGTGAACTCCCCGCATCACAACGTCCTCCAGGCCGCCAACCCGGAAAAACCGTCAGACCCCCTCCCTAACGTCCATCCCATGACATCCACCTTCCACAACGAGATCAAGCTCGGCGAGGTCCACTACCGGCTGAGCGCGACGACCGACTCCGACGAATCGATGGTGCTCGACCTGCTCGGCTCACTCGAGTCGGGCGAGGTGATCGCGGACGGTCGCCTCCGCCTGCCGGTAGAGGGCGGCGTCACGATCGGCAAGCTCCTCGCGCGAGTCCTGAGCGCTCACACGCGCCTGCGCTCCCGCCCGGCCCGCCACGCGAACGCCAACCAGCCCTGGACCGAAGCGCTCGACGCCGACCTGCGCACCGCCTGGCTGACGCCAACTGTCCACGACTCGCCGGCACTGATCAGGGCCCTGGCCGACGAGATGGAACGCTCCCCCACCGCCATCCGGGCCCGGCTGGCGCGGGTGGGCTGCGATCCGGACGTACCGGGCCGCGAACTGTCCGAGACAGCCGCCGTGCTGCTAGGGGGAAAGTCAGGGCCCACTCAGGGAAAGACCTGATTCGCACGTCCCGAGCCCAGCAGATCCTGGAGTAGCACACACCAGAGTCTCAGGGGGCACCCAGTGGAAATCGGCGGCTTGTTCACCGCACTGCTCTTCGGAGCCGTCATCGGCGGCCTGGGCCGCATGGTGATCCCGGGCAGGCAACACATCTCACTGCTGGCGACCATCCTCGTGGGCATCGCAGCCGCCCTCGTGGGCACCGCGGCAGCCACAGTCCTGGGCGTGGCCGACACCTCAGGCATCGACTGGATCGAACTGGCTCTCCAGGTAGGCCTCGCCGGCGCCGGCGTGACCCTCCTGGCCAACCGCTCCAAGCAGAAACTCCCGCACTGACCCCACCGCGGAGCACCCCGCCGCCGACCCGAGCCCGCCAGCCCTCCGAGCGCACCCAAGCCACCGCGCCCGGACCGCTCGGCACCCAACGGGTCCGGCGGCCACCACCGCGGGCAGCGACTCGTTTCGCTGCCGCACCACACCGGCGATTGAGGCCGACCCGCCACTGTTCACCGATCCAAGTCACGTTGCCTCGCGCGCTCAACCGCGCCCGAACCCCAGCGCCCCAACGGATCCGGTGGCCGTCGACACGCTCATCCACCCCGAATCCTCACGAAAACGGCAGCCCACGCACCCACTCGTTCCGTTCCTCGACGGGTCGGGCGGCCGCCGACCATGCCTGCGGGACCCCATGTCCGGTCATCGAGGCACAACCTCGCCCACACCCGACGGGCCGAACGGGCCGAACGGGCCGAACGGGCCGAACGGGCCGAACGGGGCCGAACGGCCAAGCGAACCTGCCGTAAAGGAGGCCCACCCCCAGCACTGTCCTCGTTCCCCAGCACCGCAGCTCTCCAAGCACAGGCCCAACCACCCGCTCCCAAGGCGGGCGAGTCGGTGTTCCCAATCCTCAGCCGGATCCGCTGGGGCGGCACCCCTGCCCGGCTCAGTCGGCGGGCTTCAACGACAGGTAGGCCGGGCGCAGCACCTCGGCCAGCGACGTCCGGCCCACGGTGATGGGCACGCCGTCGAGCTGGTCGAGCACCGCGTCCGTCCGCACCACGGCCGTGGGGTCGCCGAAGCTGAGGGTCGACGTGGTCTGCTTCTGCCAGAAGGTGTCCAGGCACCTCGTCAACGGCGGTGCCTCCTCGCGGACCACGGCGGCGCGCGTCGTACCGCGCAGCATGCGGAGGCGTTCCAGCAGGTCCTCACGGCTGCGGCCACGCCAGGCGAGGATCTCGAACGGGTCTTTGTCGAACGACTCGGCGAGGAGGTAACAGGTCGCGGCGAGGTGCTTGCACGGCACCTCCCAGTCCGGGCAGCTGCAGTCCATCGTCAACTCGCGCTGCGTCGCGGGGAAGAGCTGCAGTCCCAGCGAGGCGAACAGCGTCTCGATGTCCGAAGGCATCTCGCCGGCGAGCAGTTTGGCGGCGTACAGGGCTTTGCCGGCCAGCGCGTGCTCGATGCGCTGCCACTCCTGGCCCGTGAACGACTTGATGGCGATCCGCGTCTTGTACGGCGTGGGGCGCGAGCCTTGCACCAGCGCGATCACCATGCTCGTGGACAGCGACAACGACAGCACCTGGCCCTGCCGCGCGTAGGTGCGGCCGCGGGTCAGCCGACCGCCCATGCCGAACGACTCCAGCACCTCGATGAACCGACGCGACCACCAGGTGGCGCCGATGTCGCCGCGCTTGCTCACCGCCTTGATGCCGTTGTCCACCTTGATGGTCTTGCCGTAACGGGAGCGTTCGCCGGACCAGTGCTCACTCACCGATGGCCTCCCCGGACAACGTCAGCAGGTCGCGCAGCTGCGCGGTGGACAGTTCGGTGAGCCAGTTCTCGCCGGCACCGACCACCAGCTGGGCGAGGGCGCGCTTCTCCTCGATCATGGTGTCGATGCGTTCCTCCAGCGTGCCGATGCAGACGAACTTGCGCACCTGCACGTTGCGGCGCTGGCCGATCCGGAACGCGCGGTCGGTCGCCTGGTCCTCGACCGCCGGGTTCCACCAGCGGTCCAGGTGGATCACGTGGTTGGCGGCGGTGAGGTTGAGGCCGGTGCCGCCTGCCTTGAGCGACAACAGGAACAGCGACGGTCCCTTGCTGTCCTGGAAGCGCTCGACCATGCGGTCGCGGGCCGCCTTGCTGGTGCCGCCGTGCAGGAACATCACCTCGGTGTCGAAGCGCGCGGCCAGGTACGGCACGAGCATGCTGCCGAACTCGGTGAACTGCGTGAAGCACAACGCCTTGTCGCCCTCGGCGAGCACTTCCTCGAGGACCTCTTCGAGGCGCGCGAGCTTGCCGGAGCGGCCGGCGACACGAGAACCGTCGCTGAGGAAGTGGGCCGGGTGGTTGCAGACCTGCTTGAGCTTCGACATGGTCGCGAGCACGAGGCCCTTGCGACCGATGCCCTCCTCCGCTTCCTCGATCCTCTCCAGCATGTCGTTGACGACGGCCTGGTAGAGCGAGGCCTGCTCGGTGGTGAGGTTGCAGAGCTGACGCATCTCGACCTTGTCGGGCAGGTCGCTGATGATGCGCGGGTCGGTCTTCACGCGGCGCAGCACGAACGGGTTCGTGATCTTGCGCAGGCGGGCGGCGGCGTCCTGGTCGTTGTGGCGTTCCACCGGGACGGCGAAGCGGGCGCGGAACGTGTTGACGCTGCCGAGCACGCCGGGGTTGGCGAAGTCCATGATCGACCAGAGTTCGGCGAGGCGGTTCTCGACGGGCGTGCCGGTCAGCGCGACGCGGTGGCGTGCCTTGAGCTGCCGCACGGCCTGGGACTGGCGGGTGGCGCTGTTCTTGATGTTCTGCGCCTCGTCGAGCACCACGCGGTCGAAGGTGAGGTCGCTCAACGCGTCGGCGTCGCGCGCGGCCAGTGCGTAGGTGGTGAGCACGAGGTCGTTGCTCTCCACGGCTTCGCGCAACGCGTCGCCGTTCAGGCGGTCCGCGCCGTGGTGCACGTGCACCTTCAGTTCCGGCGTGAACCGCGCCGCTTCGCGCTGCCAGTTGCCGACGACCGACATCGGGCAGATCAGCAACGTGGGCGGCCTGTCGCCGTGCGAGCGGTTCAACGCCTCCAACGCCAGCAGCTGAACGGTTTTGCCGAGGCCCATGTCGTCGGCCAGGCACGCGCCCAGACCGATCTTGTCGAGGAACGCGAGCCACGCCAGGCCGCGCTGCTGGTACGGACGCAGCTGCGCGAGGAAGTTCTGCGGGGGCTCGACGGGTTCGAGCTGCTCGTCGGCCTTGCCGGACAACAGGTCGCCGAGCCAGCCGTCGGCCTCGACGGACGTCAGCGGGAGCGGGAGGCTCTCGTCCTCCTCCGTGAGTCCACTGTGGAGCATTACCTCGGCCGCGGTCATCTGCCCACCGCCGCGTTTGAGGAACGCGAGACCCGCGGCGAGCCGTTTCTGGTCGACCTGCACCCACTGGCCGCGCACCTTGACCAGCGGAACCTTGGCCCTCGCCAGTTCGGCGAGCTCGGCGTCGGTCAGCGTGTCCTCGCCGAGAGCGAGCTCCCACTTGTAGTCCACGATGGACTTCAGGCCGATCTCGCTCTCCTTGGCGACGGTTCCGGCGGTGCCGCGGCTCTTCGTCGTGAGCTTCAGGCCGAGCTTCGTCGTCTGCTGCCACCACGACGGCAGCAGCACGCCGAACCCGGCCTGCGCCAGCACGGGCGCGGCGGTCAGGAACCGGTACGCGCCCTCCGCGTCGACCTCCATCTCGGCGGGGTGCGAGCCGCGCAACGCCTCGTCCAGGTCGGGGTGCAGCTTGCTCGCACGGCCGAGGTCAGCCAGCAGATGCTCCTGCGGTGCGGGGATCCACCGCCGCAGCACGCCGTCGTCCGCGAACCAGACCTGTTGCGCGGGAACGAGAACACTCGGCTCGTCGACGGCCTGGAGCAGGAACTCGACCGCCCACTCGTCCTCGTCGCGCTGCTCGGGCGAGCGCAGCCGGAAGCAGGTGCGCACGGGGCTCTCGTTGCCCGCGCTGTCGCGCCAGCGGTCCAGTTGCTCGCGCAGTTCGTAGAGTTCGACGGGATCCGCGTCGAACGCGGGCTCACCGGTGAGTGCGTCGAGCCACGCCTCTGCCGTCGTCACGCGGCCCCGTCGCGGCGGGGCGAGCGCCGTGCCGTTCAGCCGACCGCGCACCTGCTCGTCGACCGCGGTCGTCAGCGCCGCGCGCACTAGTGCGGCCGGGTCGCTGACAATCTCCTCGCACCGGCAGGCGGGCGGCATCGCGGTCTGCAGCGCCGCGAATCGCGCCGAGTCCGTCCCAGAGAGCACCGGCACCCACCGCGCGACGGGCTGGTCCGGCGCGACCGAGGGCAGCACGCGGCCGCGGTCGACCAGGTCCGCGGCGAACGCGGCCACGTCGAACACGAACCGCGCGGAGTCGCTCAGCCGCACCTCGGCACCGCGTTCCGGAGCACCGTCGAGGCGGATCGTGGACACGCCCCATTGCCGCAGCGTCACCTTGCCGCGCGGTGCCCGTCCCGCCGTCAGCGGGTCGCGCACCAGTTCGGGCGAGGCCATCGGCCCCGAAGAGAAGGACGGCAGCAGCAACGCCCGCGTTGTCGTTTTGCGCGGTTCTTGACCGAGCGCGGCAGCCAGTGACTCGGCCGACGCCGCGAACGGATGCGGAGCGTCCCGACGGGTGCTCTCGCTGCGTGCGGGCAGCCCGGAATCCTCGGCCCACAGCGCGAGGACGCCATCGGTCGTGCACAGGCCATGCAGTACGAGCACCTTTGAACCCTATGTGCTCACATTGGTGCCATGGTCGAAGACTCCCCTGTCGTGCTGGACGGTCAGTCGCTCAGCGCCGACGACGTGGTGCGCGTCGCGCGGTATCACTCGCCGGTGACCCTCCACGCTGACGGCCTCGCACGCCTCGAAGCGTCGTGGGGCGCCAGCCAGCGTCTCGTGGTGCGACGACAGGTCTACGGCCGTACGACCGGCGTCGGAGCGAACCGCGACCAGATCATCAGCACGGAGGGATGGGCCGAGCACGGTCTGCGCCTGCTGCGCAGCCATGCGGGCGGACTCGGCGGCATGCTCCCCGAGGAACAGGTGCGCGCCATGATGGTCGTGCGCCTCAACCAGCTCCTCGCGGGCGGTGCCGGCGTGCGCAGAGCCGTGGCCGACGCCCTGCTCGCGGCCCTCAACAGCAGCTGCTACCCCGGCGTCCACGAGTACGGCGCCATCGGCACTGGCGACCTCACCGCGCTGGCCGAGACCGGCCTGACCCTGCTCGGCGAGCGCTACTGGCTCGGCTCCACCCAGACCCCCGACCCGATCGAACTCGACTCGGGCGACGCGCTGGCGTTGATCAGCAGCAACGCCCTCACCATCGGCATGGCCGGTCTCGCCTGGCAGGACGCGCACCAGCTCCTGAAGGCCACCCAGGTGGTCGCCGCGCTGTCGTTCCTCGCCGTGGACGGAGCCGTCGAGGCCTACGACGAACGAGTCCACCTGGGACGCCCGCACCCCGGTCAGGTCGCGGTCGCCACCGAGATGCGCCGCTTGATCGGCGAACCCCCGCGCCCAGCCGCGCGCATCCAGGACCCGTTCGGCTACCGCTGCTTCCCGCAGATCCACGGCCCGGCCGTCGACGCCGCCACCGACCTGGCCCGAGTCCTCGACGTCGAGTTCAACGCGGCCGCCGAGAACCCGCTGATCGTCGCCGACCACTTCGGGCCGGAGGACGACGCCGCCTACCACCACGGCGCCTTCCACAGCGCGTACCTGGGCCAGGCGCTCGACCGGCTGAGGCTCTCGATGCTGCACACCGGCCACATCTCGACCGCCCGCCTCGCGACCCTCGTCGAACCGAACTTCACCGGTCTGCGCCCGTTCCTCGCCGAGGGCGTGCCCGGCAGCTCGGGCGTGATGATCCTCGAGTACAGCGCCAACTCCGCGCTGGCCGAGGTCCGCACCCTCGCCGAGCCCGCGAGCATCGGCAACGCCGTCGTGTCCCGCGGCCAGGAGGAGAACTCGAGTTTCGCGTTCCAGTCCGCGTCCCAGGCCCTGCGCTCCCTGACCGCGTTCCGGCTGGTCCTGGCCTGCGAGGTCGTGGCGGCTGTCCGCGCCCTCCGGCTGCGCGGCATCACCCCCGGAACACCGTCGCTGCGCGCCGCCTTCGAGGCGGCCGAGTCGAAGCTCAACCCGGACATGTCCGACCGCCAGCTCAGCCCCGACGTCGAGGTCGCCTCGGCACTGCTGGACGACTTCGCCTCCTGCTGACGGTCTTGATCTCCACCAAACTGGAGCTTTTACGGTGGGACGCGACCAGTTCGTTCGAGGTGGGGGATGTGGTGGGGATGCGTGCCATCCGAGTGCACGAGTTCGGCGGACCCGAGGTGCTCCGCAACGAGGTGATCCCTGATCCGGTGGCGGGCCCGGGACAGGTGGTGGTGAGCCTGGAAGTAGCCGACGTGATCTTCCTCGACACGTTGCTGCGCAGCGGTTGGGGCGGCGAGTACTTCCCGCTGACACCTCCGTACGTGCCCGGTGGAGGAGGCGCGGGCCACGTGCTCTCCACAGGGGAAGGCGTGGACCCGGCCTGGCGGGGCAGGCGCGTCATCGCCCGAGGCGCCGGCGGCTACGCCGAGCAGATCGTCTTCCCGGCCGAGGACATCGTCCCGATCCCGGACACCCTGAGCTCGAGCAAGGCCGCGGCCATGCTGCACGACGGCGCCACCGCGCTACTGCTGGCCCGCCGAACGGAGATCAAGAAGGGCGACTGGGTCCTGGTCGCGGCAGCAGCGGGCGGCGCGGGCTCCGTGCTGGTACAGCTCTTGCGCGACGCCGGCGCACGGGTCATCGCCGCAGCCCGAGGTGAACACAAGCTGGCACTGACCCGCGAACTGGGCGCCGAACTCACCGTCGACTACTCACGCGACGGCTGGCAACACCAGGTCCGCGAAGCCACCGGCGGCGTCGGCCTCGCCTTCGACGGCGCAGGTGGACCGCTCGGCAAGGCCACGTTCGAGGCGGTGTCCGCAGGCGGCCGCTTCGTCACCTACGGCTCCTCGGACGGGTTGACCGACATCGATCCGGAGGAGGCGGCACGGCGCCAAGTGCACGTGGACAACGTGCTGGCCGCCGGTCCGCCCGACCCGGCGGTGGTGCGGGACCTGCTCACGGAGGCGCTCTCGCTCGCCGCGCAGGGGCGGATCCGGCCGGTGATCAGTGCGACCTATCCGTTGGCGGAGGCGGAGAAGGCGCATCGGTCGCTCGAAGAGCGCGCCACCCTGGGCAAGTCGCTCCTGGTGGTGTGACCGGTGGCCCGGCGTGGGCGCTGGTGGCGTGCGGGCACGTGGCGAGGCAGCTTGCGCAGGGAGTGTGCGGTGGGCCGGCAGGTGCGGGTGAGGGAGTGGCCGGGCTGAAGGGTGGCAGGCGGCGGGCGGGCAGGCAAGGTGGCCGGCGGGCAAGGTGGCCGGCGGGCAAGGTGGCCGGCGGGCAAGGTGGCCGGCGGGTCGGTCGGTCGGCAGACGGGTCGGTCGGTCGGCAGACGGGTCGGTCGGTCGGCAGGCGGGGTCGGCAGGCGGGTCGGCGGGTCGGCGGGCAAGCGGATCGGCGGGTTCGCACGGCTGACTGGCAGGCAGGCGGGCGGGTCGGCGGGAACGCGGGTCGGCGAACAGGCGGGTCGGCGAGCTGGCAGGCGAGCTCAAGCGGGTCGGCCGGCGCGTGCGGCTGACCGGCTGGCAGTTCAACCCGCTTCACCCGCGCTGCCAGGTCACCGACGTGCCGCGGCACGCTGATCGCCGCGGTGCCGGGGTGCGCCGCCATCCCCGGTCGGCGCGGCCCGGCACCGCGGCGGCCGTCAGCCCCCGGCCACGCTCGGCAGGATCTGGATCTCGGCGCCCGCCGGCAGCGGCGTGGCCGGGCCCGCCAGGCGGCGGCACTCCTCGCCGTTGACGTAGAAGTTCACGTAGCGGCGGAGGGTGGCGCGCTCGTCGCGTAAGCGGCGGTCCAGGAGTGGGTAGGTGTCTGCCAGGACGTCGAGGGCCGCTCCCAGGGTGGCTGGGTCCGGCACCTCCACGTCCAGGTGGGCCGCGCCCTCGGTGGCCGTGCGGAGGACTCCTGGGATCAGGACCTTGACCTTCACGTCGGGATCACCGCTGCTCGGACCGACATCACGTCCGGGAGGTGGGCTGCCACGCGGTGCCAGGTCTCGCCCTCGTCCGGGCTGGCGTAGACCTCGCCCGAGCGGGAGCCGAAGTAGACGCCGGGGACCTCGGCGTTGTCGGTGCACATGGCGTCGCGCATCACCGCTGTCCAGAAGGCGTCGGGCAGGCCTGTGCTCAGGGCCTGCCAGGTGGCGCCGGCGTCCTGGGAGCGGTAGACGCGGCACTTGCCTTCCGGTGGGAAGCGGCGGCCGTCGGCCTCGATCGGGAACGTGAAGATCGTGTCCGGGTCGTGGGGGTGGACGACCATCGCGAAGCCGAAGTCCGTGGGGAGGCCGTCGGCGATGGACTGCCAGGTGTCGCCTCCGTCGTCGCTGCGGTAGACGCCGTGGTGGTTCTGGGCGTAGAAGCGCGACGGAGAGGCCGGGTGTTGCGCGACCTTGTGGACGCACTGGCCGAACTCCGGCCACGGGTCTGGGAAGAAGTACGCCTTGATGCCCTTGTTGCGGGCTTCCCAGGACTTGCCTCCGTCGGCGGTGCGGTAGACGCCGCCGGTGGACATCGCGACCAGCATCCGGTCCGGGTCGACCGGGTCGGGCACGATCGTGTGGACGGCCTGGCCGCCGAAGCCCGCCTCCCACTCCGGGCGGTGCGGGTGGTTCCAGAGGCCCTCGACGAACTCGAACGAGCGGCCGCCGTCAGTGGACTTGAACAGCGCCGACGGCTGGGTGCCCGCCCACACCACGCCCGGCTGCGAGGCCGGGGCGGGCTGCAACTGCCAGACGCGCTCCAGGGCCGCGTCGTCCACCGGGAACGCGATCGGGGGCGTGGAGGACTCCTCCCAGCTCACCCCGAGGTCGTCCGAGATGGACACACCGGGGCCGAAGTGCGGTGAGGCCACGCCCGCCAGTAGACGAAGGCCCGAACGCGCGTCGAACGCGACCGCGTACACCTCCTGCATCGCGTGGTGCGGGCCGTCGACCTGCCACGAGACACGGTCCTCACTGCGGGCCAGCCACAGCCCCTTGCGCGTACCGATCGCCAGGACCACCGTCATCGCAACGCAACCTCCAAAAGCCGGGGAGATGTGATGCGGAGCACGTTACGCCGGGGGTCTGACAATTTCTGGGCAGGAGGGAAACCCCACGTAGACCCACAAGTTACTCACTGGTAGCGTCCGAACGCAGAGACGCAAGGAGGCGCACAGTGCTGCTCGACCCGAACCACTACGACCCGGCCCACCTCGACGACGAGACCCGCCGCCTGCTCAGGGCGACCGTCGACTGGTTCGAGGCCCGCGGCAAGCGGCAGCTCATCGCGGACGCGCAGGACAAGGTCTGGTACACGGAGTTCCTCGACTTCGTGAAGCAGGAGAAGCTCTTCGCCACCTTCTGCACGCCGAGCAGCGTCGACGGCACCAAGCGCTGGGACGCCGCCCGCAACGCCGCGTTCAGCGAGGTGCTCGGCTTCTACGGCCTGCAGTACTGGTACGCCTGGCAGGTCACGGTCCTCGGCCTCGGCCCGATCTGGATGAGCGGCAACGAGGAGGCCAAGCAGAAGGCGGCCACCCTCCTCGACAGCGGCGCGGTCTTCGCGTTCGGCCTCTCCGAGAAGGAGCACGGCGCCGACGTCTACAGCACCGACATGATCGTCACGCCCACCGAGAACGGCTACACGGCCACCGGCGGCAAGTACTACATCGGCAACGGCAACGTCGCCGGCATGGTCAGCGTCTTCGGCAAGCTCGCCGACTCCGACGAGTACGTCTTCTTCGCCGTCGACAGCCGCCACGAGAACTTCCACCTGGTCAAGAACGTCGTCGACAGCCAGATGTTCGTCAGCGAGTTCCGCCTCGAGGAGTACCCGCTCACCGACGCCGACGTCCTGCACCGCGGCCCCGACGCCTTCTCCGCCGCGCTCAACACCGTCAACGTCGGCAAGTTCAACCTCTGCACGGCCAGCATCGGCATCTGCGAGCACTCGTTCCACGAGGCGATCACCCACGCCCACAACCGGATCCTCTACGGCAACCCGGTCACGGACTTCCCGCACGTGCGCCAGAACTTCGTCGACGCCTACGCGCGACTCACCGCGATGAAGCTCTTCGCGGACCGCAGCGTCGACTACTTCCGCAGCGCCAACGAGAACGACCGCCGCTACCTCCTCTTCAACCCCATCACCAAGATGAAGGTGACGAGCGAGGGCGAGCAGGTCATCGACCTGCTCTGGGACGTCATCGCCGCCAAGGGCTTCGAGAAGGACACCTACTTCACCCGCGCCACGGCCGACATCCGCGCGCTGCCCAAGCTCGAGGGCACCGTGCACGTGAACCTGGCCCTGGTGCTCAAGTTCATGCCGAACTACCTCTTCAACCCGAAGAGCTACGACGAGGTCCCGACCCGCCACGACGCGACGGACGACGACTTCTTCTGGCACCAGGGCCCCGCACGCGGGCTCGGCAAGATCCAGTTCCACGACTGGGAGCCGATCTACCGCGAGCACGCCCACCTGCCCAACGTGCGGCTGTTCCACGAGCAGGCGAGCGCCATCAAGACCCTCCTCGCCACCGCGGCACCGGACGAGGCCCAGCAGAAGGACCTCGACTTCCTGCTGAACCTCGGCCACCTCTTCACCCTGGTCGTCTACGGCCAGCTGGTCCTGGAGCAGGCGAAGATCAGCGGAACGGACGACAGCGTCCTCGACCAGATCTTCGACGTCCTGGTCCGCGACTTCGCCGGCTACGCGACCGCCCTGCACGGCAAGGCGAGCAGCACCGAGGCCCAGCAGCAGTGGGCGATCGGGCAGATCCGCAAGCCGCACGCCGACCAGGACCGCTTCAACGCCGTGTGGCAGCAGGTGGAAGCGCTCTCCGGCCAGTACGAGATGCGCCCCTAGTCCCGATACCGCTCCAACGCCGCGATCATGAGTTCGAGTCCGAACTCGAACTCGTGATCGTGGTCGTAGATGCCCAGCTCGTCGATCACCCCGGCGGACAACGGGAACGCCGTCACATCCACGTCCCCGTACGGCGACAACGCGATCCCGCCGAGCTCGGGCGAGGTCGCGACCTCCCGCATCAACGTGCCCAGCAGGTACGACACCATCGCGCGCATCATCCCGACGGCGATCCTGCCGCGGAACCCCGCGCGGTCGAAGTTCAGCAGCGCCGCCTCGATCGTCCGGAACCCCGCCTCGCCGCTCAGCCTCCGCGTCGCCAGCATCACGAACGCGCGGGGGTGCCGGCGCGCCATCGCCCGCACCGCGCGGGCGTGCGCACGGATGTGGTCGCGCCAGTCGTCGCTGTCCACCTCGTAGGGCTGGGCCTCGGCCATGAGCCGCTCGGCCGCGAGGTCGACGAGCACCGCCTTGTTCGGCACGTGGTTGTACAACGACATCGTGCCCGCGCCCAGCTCGGCGGCGAGACGCCGCATCGAGACGGCCTCGACACCCTCGTGTTCGATCAACCGCACGGCCGCCTCCACGATGCGGGCGCGGGTCAGCGGCTCACGTGACGAGGACACTGGCGGAGACCACACGACGTGGAGTAACTTCCCTGCGACGTACGGCGTACGTAGGAGGGTCAGCCGGCATGACCGAGTCCAAGGCGCTCAGAGCGCTGCGTGAAGCGATCGTCTTGGAGCACATGGAGTCGCAGAACGACCACGACTTCGACACCTCTCTGAACACGTTTCCGCACCCCCGCTACGAGATCATGGCGTCCGGCCAGGTCCTCGACGGCGTCGACGCCGTCCGCGCCTACTGGCAACGCACCCGCGCCGCCTTCCCGGACCAGCGCAACAAGGTCATCGACGTCCACCACGCCGACAGCGCCGTGATCGTCGAGTTCGAACTCCAGGGCACGCACCTGGGCAGCCTCACCGGAGAAGAAGTTACCGGACGGTCGTTCAAGGTCAGGATGGCCGGTTTCTTCTTCTTCGACAAGGACGTCCTCGTCTGCCAGCGGGTCTACGGCGACACGGCGACCGTCATGGCCCAGCTCGGCATGCTCGAAGTGCCCGAGCAGTTCTAGAAGACGACACGAACCTCCCCGACGACCTGCCCGCCACCGAGCACCGGCACGGACAGGGACTCCTTCGCGGGTGAGACGTCGAACCCCAGCGCTGCCAACGCGGTGAGCCCGATCGCCGTGGTGGCGCGCGGATTGCCGTCGAGCACCTTGACCGCGACGGCGTGCCCGGCGTCGGTCGCCAGCACCAGCACGCCCTCCGCGCCGCCCTTGGCCACCACTCCCGGCAACTGCTGCATGACCACGGTGTTCACGTGCCCGGTTCCGCCGACGTACTCGGGAAACCCGCGCATGGCATCGGCGACGGGAGTGCGCACCAGCCCCTGCATCGCGCGCGCCAAGCCGTGCAACGACAATCCGTACACCGGCGCACCACAACCGTCGATCGCGGTGTGCGCCACGGACTCGCCGGACAGTTCCTCCACCGTCCGCATCACCATTCGCTGCAACGGATGCGACGTCTCCAGGTAGGTCTGCGTCGGCCACCGCGCCGCCAGGCACGCCACGAGCATCGCCGCGTGTTTGCCGGAACAGTTCATCCGCACCCGGGAGGGCTCGGTCATCCGCTGCCGCGTCGGCTCGTCCTCCGGCCAGGACGGCGGGCAGCGCAACAACCCAACGGGCAACCCGCCGAGCAGCTGCATCACGAGCTCCGCGTGCCGGTTCTCCCCCGTGTGCGACCCGGCCGCGATCGCCAGCGCGGGACCGGCCAGCGGTGCTCCGGCGGACAGGCACGCCAGCGCCTGGAACGGCTTCATGCACGACCGCGGCAGCACCGGGTCCTCCACCGCGCCAACGGAAACGCCCACCGCACCGGACGGCAGCAGGCCGATGACGCTGCCGTGGTGCAGGCTCTCCACGAATCCCGAGCGGGTCACCTCAGCGAGCAGTGCGGGCACGAGCGGCCTCCAGCCGGTGGGCCAGCCTGGACAGTGCCAGGTTGACCACGAGGTACACGAGAGCGACGACGATGAAGGTCTGGATCAGCAGACCGTTGTAGTTCGCGAGCACGCGCCCGTTGAACAACAACTCCGCGTAGGACACGACATAACCCAGCGAGGTGTCCTTCAACAGGCTGACGGCCTGGGTCACGAGCAACGGTGTCATGTGCCGAACGGCCTGTGGCAGCACCACGAACCGCGTCACCACGCCGTCCGGCATGCCCAGCGACAGCCCGGCCTCGCGCTGACCGGGATCGACCGACTCCACACCCGCCCGGAAGATCACCGCGTAGGACGCCGCGTGCGACAACGCCAGCGGCACCACGAGCTTCCAGAACAGCGGCAGGTTCACGCCGAACGACGGCAGCACGAACAGCATCACGTACACGAGCAGCAGCACCGGAACCGTACGCATGACCTCGGCATACGCACGCGTGAACCGGTTGGGTCGCAGGGCGAGCAGCAGCCCGCCCGCCATCGCCAGCACACCCGTCGCACATGCCGCCACCACCGTCGACCACAGTCCCCCGAGCAGATAACGCCAGACGGGCCAGGTCAGATACGGCCTCCACCGGACCGGGTCCAGCTGGCCGTTCGAGGCGAACTGCCACAACCCCAGGGCCAGAAGCCCGAGCAGCACCACGGCGGACACCGCGGAGACCCAGAAGACCCTGCGGCGGAACCGGGGGCCGGGAGCGTCGAACATCAGGCCAGCCGCCGTTCCAGGGCCCGAGCGCCGAACCCGATCCCGGCGGCCATCACCAGATAACAGAGCCCGACGCCGGTGAACACCAGCAACGGCTGCGCGAGCTCCAGGTTGATCCGTTGCGCCGCACGGGTCATGTCCACTACTCCGACCACACCAGCGAGTGCCGTGGCCATCGTCAACGCGATCGCGATGTTCGCCAGCGGCTGCACCACACGTTTCAAGGCCTGCGGCAGGATCACGTGCCGCAACGACTGCCGGAACGAGAGTCCCAGCGCCCGCGCGGCCTCGCCCTGCCCGGACGCCACCGACCGCACACCCGACCGCAGCGCCTCGGCCACGAAAGCCGCCTCGTACAGCGCGATCGCCGTGAAGGCCGTCCAGAACAACGGCATCTTCACGCCCACCTCCGGCAGCCCGAACACGAACAGCACCAGCCACGCGAGCAGCGGGATGTTCCGCCACACCTCGACGTAGACGGCGCCGGCACCTCGCAGCAACGGCACCGGCACGATCCTCAGCACCGCCACCAGCAGCCCGACGAGCAGGGCACCGGCGAACGACAGCAGGGTCAGGGCGACGGTGTTCAGGAACCCTTCGAGGACCAGGTTCACGAGGCGATCGCGGGTGGCGCCGGTGCCTCGCCGGTGACCACGGTGCCGATCGTCTGCTTCCAGACCTCCTGCCACAGCCCCGACTCGCCGATCTCACGCAGCCAGTCGTTCACGAACCTCGTGAACTCCGCGTCCCCGTGCCTGATGCCGATGCCGTACAGGTCCTCGGTGAACGGCTCGCCGACGAGCTGCAGTTCGCTGTCCTTCGACGCGTCGGCCACCAGGATCGCCTGGTCCTGGACGTAGGCCTCGCCGCGGCCCTGCTTCAGCGCCGTCACGCACTCGGGATCGGACCCGAACTCGACGATCTCCGCGGTGGGTGCCGCGTCCCGGACCGCCTTCACCCCGGGGGTGTTCGCGCCGACGACGACCGTCTTACCAGCCAGATCAGCGGGTTTCGTGATGCCGGAGGTGCCCTTGCGCACCGCGATCGACTGCCCCGACCGGTAGTACGGACCGGCGAACGACACGCGCTCCTGACGGGCGGGCGTGATCGTGTAGGTCTGGATGATCACGTCGACGGTCCCGTTGGCCAGCAACGGTTCGCGGGTCTCCGAAGTGGCGGAGAGCAGCTCGGTCGAGGGCTTGCCGACGACGTAGTGCGCGAGCAGCTTGCCCAGGTAGGCGTCGAAGCCCGTGAGTTCGCCGCTGATCGGATCGAGCTGGGACAGCAGCGGAGCGTCCTGGGAGCCGCCGATGAGCAGCTCGCCGCGCTTCTTGATGCGGTCGACAGCAGAGCCAGGAGTCACCTGACCTGCGTAAACAGGCGCCTTGGCCAGCAGGGCGTCGATCTTGGAACCGCCCGGCACGGCGTCCGAACCGCCGGAGCACCCGGCCACGAAGAGCAACAGAGCGGCTACGAACAGTCTCCCCATGCCCCGAAGCTACTGATCACGATCGAACCGGCACAAGACGCAGCAAAGCCGCCTGTCCGATACAGGACAAGCGGCTTTGGCCTCAGATCAGCTGTGCTGACCGATCAGACTCAGACGGCGCGAACACCCTGGGCCTGCGGGCCCTTCTGGCCCTGACCGATCTCGAACTCGACCCGCTGGTTCTCGTCGAGGGACTTGTAGCCGTTCCCCTGGATCTCCGAGTAGTGGACGAACACGTCGGCGCCACCGTTGTCGGGGGAGATGAAGCCGAAGCCCTTCTCCGCGTTGAACCACTTGACGGTGCCCTGTACTGCCATCTTGCTACTTCTCCTCTAACAGGTGCCGGATCGCGCTCGCGACCACCGGGTCAAGCCACAGCGGCGTCTTCTCCGGAACCTGGAGAACCCGCGCACTCGCGACCTCGTTCCGCGAGCGGGGTAATCCACGAACACGAAACGTACGACCGAACACAGTCAACCATGCCTTTCGCGCTCAGTCGAGACGTCGATTTCGCTGCTACCGTGAGATCACAGGTGAGTCCCGCGGAGGTCCTCGTGTCGGAGCAGACGGCGATGTCGATCAAGGTCTCCGTCGGGCCCCAGGCCTCCGGTGGCCTCGCCGAGCTCGCCGCGGAGCACCTCGCGGACACCCTTGCCGAGGCCCGGCGCGAGGAGCGCCGCAAGAGCCGCCCGACCATCTCGAACAAGCTGGACGGTCGCGTCAACGGCATCGTGTTCCAGGTCGGCACCATCCACAACATGAAGTCGCCGGACGGCCGGTAGCCTGGAGGGTCGTTGACCCAGGGGGCCGTGGCTTTGACCGGCAGCGAACGACTGCTCTTCTTCTTCATCGGTTTGGTGACCACATTCGTGTTCATCCGCATCAGCGTGCGCATGATCAGGGCGAAGGTGCGCTGGTGGCCGGGCAACATCGTGCACGGCGACACGCACGTGCACCACGTCGTGTTCGGCACCGTGCTGCTGCTGTTGTCCAGCGTCACGAGTCTCGTCATCCCGGACGACATGCACGGCGCGAGACTCGCCGCCTCAGCCGTGCTCGGGGTGGGCGCGGCCCTGGTGCTGGACGAGTTCGCGCTGATCCTGCACCTGAGGGACGTCTACTGGACGAAGGCGGGCCGGCTGTCCGTCGACGCGGTGTTCCTCGCCGTCGGCCTGACCGGGACGTTCCTGCTGGGCGCCCGCCCGTTCGGCTACGACGAGGTGCTGCAGCTCAACCCGGAGACGACGCCGGCGTCCACGTTCACGCTGAGGGTGATCGCCATCGGCGTGAACCTGTGCTTCGCCATCGTGGCGCTGCTCAAGGGCAAGATCTGGACCGGGCTGCTCGGCCTGCTCGTGCCGGTGGTGCCCGCCGTGGGCGCCGTGCGGCTGGCACGGCCCGGCTCACCGTGGGCGCGCTGGCGTTACCTGGAGGGCTCGCGCAAGCTGACCCGCGCGTACCGCCGGGAGGCGAGGATCCGGCAGCCGATCATCAAGGCGAAGATCGCCGTGCAGGAGTTCATCTCGGGACGTCACGACCTGCCGGATCACGACAGGTCGTGACGGGGCTTCACCCTCCGAGGATGTCCTGCTGGGCACAGGCCGGGGCCAGGGCACCGGCGCACAGCTCCGCCGGCTTGATGATGCCCTCGGTGACCAGCGTCCGGACGTTCTCCTTCTTGATCAGCGTCGCGCCGAGCAGCACCGACTTCATGTCGCGCCGCGACACGGGGTCCCTCAGGTTTCCGGTGGCGAGGTCATCGGCACCCGAGAGGTCTCCGCGGGCGACGGCGATCGCCAGCCTGGCCGCGGCCTCGGCCTCGTCGCGCACCGGCTTGTAGACGGTGACGCACTGGTCGCCGCCCAGCACGGCCCGCAGACCGTCCACAGTGGCGTCCTGACCGGTGACCGGGACCTTCAGGTTCTTCTTCTTGAGCACCGCGATGACCGCGCCGGCCAGGCCGTCGTTGGCCGCGACCACGCCGTCGACCTTGCCGCCGTTGTCGTTCAGGATCTGCTCGAACAGCTTCCCGCCGAGCTCGTTGTCCCAGTCGTCGACGGGTTGCGACTTGACGAGTTTGAGCGCGCCGCTGTCGTACTTCGGCGCGAGCCGCGACTTCTGGCCCTGGGTGAACAGCGTGGCGTTGTGGTCGGTCGGAGCGCCCTCGATCTCGATGATGTTGGCGCCCGGCTTCTCCCCGAGGCAGCCCAGCAGACCGTCCGCCTGCAGCTGGCCGACGTTCACGCTGTCGAAACCGACGTGGTACTCCGCCTGGCCGCCGAGGGTGACGCGGTCGTAGTCGATGACCGGGATGCCCGCGGCCTTCGCCTTCTTCTGCACCGCGAGTCCGCCCGCCGCGGACAGCGGCGTGATCATCATGACCTTCACCTTGCGGCGGATCATCTCGTCTGCGATCTGCGCGAACTTCCCCTCATCGCCCTCGGCGTTCTCCATGAACGGTTCGATGTCGGCGTAGTTGAACGCCTGTGTGAGCAGTGGACGATCCTGCTCTTCCCAACGCGCGGATGTCGTTCGGTCGGGAAGGATTACCCCGACGATTGGTTTGGGACCGCGCGTGGGCAGCGTCGGAGCACCCTGACCAGCGTCACCACAGGCAGAGAGGAGAAAGAGCAGGCACGCCGACGATGCCATTACCCGTCTTCGCATAAACGCGGAGTCCAGTCCTTGAATCTTGTTAAGTCAAGATTTCTTCTCATAACATCACGCTCCGCTTCCGATCGGCTACAGTTCGATTCCGTACGAAAGGCGCTGATGCGCGGCCGAATTTCGTGTCAGTGTGTCCAACTTGGGCGGCAATCGGGGGCCGCACCGTGTTGTTGGATCCAGCCCTGACCGGGTGTGAGGAGACAGCTAGGTGAGAACGCGCAGAACCGTGATGGCGGTGGCGGCAACGGTGTCGCTGATCGCAGCGGGTACTTCGGCGGCGGGGGCCGCGCCGGCCACCACAGGGCCGACCACGGAGTACACCGTCCTTCTGGAAGAACCCGGAAACCGCGACTTCGCGATCGACGCCGTGGAAGCGGCGGGCGGCGAGGTCGTGCGGAGCAACGACGCCGTCGGTCTGCTGACGGTCAAGGCGCCCGCGAACGGCTTCGCGGAGAAGGTTTCCGCTTCGAGCGCGATCGTCGGTGCCGCTCGGTCCAAGCCGATCGGGCACGCGCCCGCGGCGAAGAAGGCCGAGAAGACCAAGCGCGACAACGTCGAGAAGGAGAACAAGGGCGAGAAGCCGAACAAGGCTCCCGCCCAGCAGGGGTCGACCGCCGGCATGGACCCGCTCGACGGGGACCTGTGGGGTCTGAACCTCGTTCGCTCCAACATCGCGCGGGCCAAGCAGGCCGGCGACAAGCGCGTGTACGTCGGCGTTCTGGACACCGGTGTGGACGGTTCCCACCCGGACATCGCGCCGAACTTCAACAACGAGCTCTCCCGCAACTTCACCATCGACATCCCCAACGACTCCGACGGTGGCGTCTTCGACGGCCCGTGTGAGTTCCGCGGTTGTGTCGACCCGGCGAACTGGGACGACGGCGGCCACGGCACGCACGTCGCCGGCACCATCGGCGCCGCTGCCAACGGTTTCGGCATCTCCGGTGTCGCGCCCGGCGTCTCGCTCGTCAACATCCGCGGCGGCCAGGACGCGGGTTCGTTCTTCCTGAACCCCGTCGTCGACGCGCTCACCTACGGCGCCGACATCGGCCTGGACGTCATCAACATGTCGTTCTACGTCGACCCGTGGTACATGAACTGCACCAACGACCCCACGGCTTCGGCCGAGGAGCAGCTGGAGCAGCGCACGATCACCAAGGCCGTTCAGCGCGCGCTGAACTACGCGCACCGCAAGGGCGTCACGCTGATCGGCGCCGGTGGCAACAACCACGAGGACCTGGGCAAGCCGCGCCAGGACACCGTGAGCCCGAACTACCCGCCGGGCCACAACCGCCCGCGTCCGATCGACAACGCGACGTGCCTCAACCTCCCCACCGAGGGCAACCACGTCATCTCCGTGTCGTCCCTCGGGCCGTCGACCAACAAGGCCGACTACTCGAACTACGGCGTTGAGCAGACCGCGATCTCGGCTCCCGGTGGTTACTTCCGCGACGGCCTCGGCACGCCGTGGTACCGCACCAACGAGAACCTGATCCTGTCGACCTACCCGCGCAACGTCGCTCTCGCCGAAGGCGCGATCGACGAGGCCGGCAACGTCACTCCCGCCGGTGAGGCCGCGGGCGTGAAGAAGGCCGTGCAGGGCGACAAGGTCGGCTACTACCAGTACCTGCAGGGCACCTCGATGGCCGCCCCGCACGCCGCTGGTGTCGCCGCGCTGATCGTCAGCGAGTACGGCAAGAAGGACAAGAAGAACCCCGGCCTGACCCTCGACCCGGACAAGGTCGAGAAGGTCCTCTACAAGACCGCGACGCAGCGCGCCTGCCCGAACCCGCGCACCGTGTCGTACGTCAACGTGGGCCGCACGCCGGAGTTCGACGCCACCTGTGAGGGTGACGCGAAGTTCAACGGCTTCTACGGTCACGGCATCGTCGACGCCTACGGCGCCGTCACCCGTGGCAAGCAGTTCCTGTAAGTCCTTGTAAGACGACAAAAGGCCCCCGGTGTCTTGCCGGGGGCCTTTTGCGTGCGACGAAAGTGGACTCTCCCCCACACCTAAGTCGCGAAGATCCGTCCTGCCTTGACCGTGCCGTAGCGGCATAGTTTCAACTGGGTCCTGTCAGCAACCGGGGAGGAGGACGTCGTGGCGTGGAGCACCAGTCAGCTGGCCGATCTCGCCGGCACGACGTTGCGCACGATCCGGCACTACCACGACGTGGGTCTGCTCGCCGAGCCGGAACGCCGCGCCAACGGCTACAAGAGCTACGGCGTGCCTCACCTCGTGCGGGTGATGAGGATCAAGCGTCTCACCGATCTCGGGCTGTCGCTCACGCAGATCGCGGAACTCGGTGACGGGGACGAACATCCCCGTGAGGCGCTGCGGGAACTCGACGCCGAACTGGCGGCGCAGGTCGAACGCCTGCAACGGATCAGGGCCGAGCTGGCACTGGTGCTGCGCCAGGAGGTGCCGACCGACCTGCCCCCGGACGTCGCGGTGATGATCGAGAACGCGAACCTGTCGCCGCAGGACCGCTCGTTCACCGTCGTGCTGGCCCAGTTGCTCTCGCCGGAGACGCTGGCGAAGTACGCCGGGACGCTGAAGGACTACGCGCGGGATCCGGCGGTCATCGCGTTCGACAACCTGCCGGAGGACGCGGACGAGGCGACTCGGCAGGCCGTGGCGGACGGCATGCGCGAGATGCCGTACATGGCACAGATGCGAGCCGCGTTCCCGGATCCGGCCGGCCTGTGGAGCGACGCGCCGCGCGGCGTGGAGCACGCACGGCGGACGGTCGTGAAGGTCTTGGTCGAGCTCTACAACAAGGCCCAGCTGGACGTTCTCGTCCGCATGAACGGCTGAGGTCTCCATTGGTTTGGCGCGCCGATCGGGCGCGTCGTCGGGGAGGTATTTGCTAATGCGAAAAACGTTGTCGCTGGCCGCGGTCGTGACCGCTGCCGCAGCACTGGTGGCGGTACCGGGGGTGTCGGCCGCCGCCACGCCGAAGCCCGAGGTGCAGTGGGTCGCCTGTCCCACCGACGTGGCGCTTCCCGTTCTGGAGTGCGGAAAGCTCCAACTGCCGCTCGACTACCGCAAGCCCGAGGGCCGCAAGACCGAGGTGATGATCACCCGGTTGGCCAGCAAGAACCCCGGCAAGCGCAAGGGGATCCTGCTGACCAACCCCGGCGGGCCCAGTGAGGGCCTGACGTTCCCGGCCGTGCTGAAGGCGGTCGGACTGCCGCAGGACGTGCAGGACGCGTACGACATCATCGGCATGGACCCGCGCGGCCTCGGTTACAGCTCACCGTCCACATGCGACATGACCGACGAGCAGATGGCGGACGGCAGTGTGCCTCCGTACGCCAACAACTCCGCCGAGGTGCGCCAGCGCGCCGAAGAGGTCAAGAAGATCGCCGAGCAGTGCCTCAAGTCGTCCTCGGCCGGCGCACTGCCCTACAACACGACCCAGAACATCGCGCGTGACATGGACTCGGTCCGTGCGGCGCTGGGCGAGAAGAAGGCGTCGTTCCTCGGGTACTCGTACGGCTCGTACCTGGGTTCGGTGTACGCCACGCTGTTCCCGAAGACCTCCGACCGCGTCGTGATCGACAGCAACCTGCCGAAGGGCGGCTGGGACGTCGAGGGCGGCCGGCTGATGGGCCGCGGCGTCGAGGACACGTTCCCGGACTTCGCGAAGTGGGCGGCGGCGCACCCCGAGTACAACCTCGGAACGACTCCGCAGCAGGTGCGCGCCAAGTTCTTCGAACTGGCCGCGAAGCTCGACGAGAAGCCTTCGGTGGAGGGCTTCGACGGCAGGATTTTCCGCCTCCTCAACTTCACGGCCCTCTACGCCACGGGTGACGAGGCGTTCGCGAAGCACGCCGCCTCCTGGAAGGCCTTCGACACCGGCCAGCCGCAGCCGCCGCAGGAGTACCCGGAGGTCCCGCGCGTCCAGGCCCTGCTGGCGGGCCGCCTGAACGTGATGTGCGGTGACTCCTCCTGGCCGTCGTCGGTCGGCGCGTACGAGCGCAACGTGGCGATCGACCGCGTCCGCCACCCGATGTTCGGCGCGGGCGCCGCGAACATCCAGCCGTGCGCCTTCTTCCCGAAGCCGGTGGAGAAGCAGGTCCTGCCGTCCGACCGGGGCCCGCGCAACGTGCTGCTGGTGCAGAACGAGCGCGACCCCGCGACGCCGCTGGTCGGTGCCCAGTCGACGCGCCGCGCGTTCGGCGACAGGGCCGCGATGATCACGATCGACCAGGGTGGGCACGGCGCCTACATCTTCGGCAAGAACAAGTGCGCCAACAACAAGGTCACCGAGTACCTGCTCGGCGGACAGCGTCCGAACGACCAGAAGTGCGCCGCCGAGAACGGCTGATGACCGAGGGGGCCCGGCTCGTTCACGAGCCGGGCCCTTGTCATGCAAGCGCTCCCACGCTAGCTTGGCCCCGCACGACGTCGCCGCCGATCCTCAGTGGAACGGAGCGACATGAAGACGTTTACACGCCTCGCCGCAACGGTTCTGTGCGCGGCGGCCCTCGTCACGCCCGGCACCGCGAACGCGGCGGACCTGAACGACCCGCGCCTCAAGGACATCGCGATGCAGCTGGTGTCCAGTGCGGAGAACTCCTCTTTGGACTGGCGCGCACAGTTCGGCTACATCGAGGACATCGACGACGGCCGCGGCTACACCGCCGGAATCATCGGCTTTTGCAGCGGCACCGGTGACATGCTCGACCTCGTCCGGCTCTACCGCGACTGGAAGCCCGGCAACGTCCTGGAGAAGTACCTTCCGGCGCTCGAACGCGTCAACGGTTCTCCGTCGCACGACGGCCTCGACCCGAACTTCCAGGGCGACTGGGAATCCGCGGCGCGGGACGGCACGTTCCAGGGCGCGCAGGAACACGAACGCGACCGCGTCTACTTCGACCCGGCCGTGAACCGCGCGAAGCAGGACGGCGTGCAGGCACTCGGCCAGTTCGCTTACTACGACGCGATCGTGATGCATGGTGATGGATGGGGTGAACTGGACTTTTCGAGCATTCGCCGGCGCGCCCTGGACACCGGAGCCCGTCCGCCGGCCCAGGGTGGCGACGAAACGCAGTGGCTGCACGCGTTCCTGGACGCCCGCGTGTGGGCGATGAAGCAGGAGCCGGCACACGAGAACACCAGCCGCGTCGACACGGCCCAGCGCCGTTTCCTCGACGAGGGCAAGTTGAACCTCGAAACGCCTCTCCAGTGGCACGTCTACGGCCAGCAGTTCGACATCAGGTGAGCTGACAGTCCGGCGGGAACGTCTGCGACACAAGCGTTTCCGCCGGATTGCGTCGACTGAGGACAATTGTCCGTTTCGCGAATTAGTAAAGACTCTTGCCAATAAAGGTATGGACCGCTTACCGTGGTTCTCACGCCGCCCGGGCCCCCACAATCCCTGCCCCGGAGGGAACTTCGTGAAAATCACTGGTCGCATCGCGGCCGCACTGCTGACGTGCGCCGCCCTCTTCACCACCACCGTCGGGACCGCTTCGGCGGCCAACCTCGACGAACCGCGCCTCAAGGACATCGCGATGCAGATCGTGTCCAGCGCGGAAAACTCTTCCACGAACTGGAAAGCGCAGTTCGGCTACATCGAGGACATCGACGACGGCCGCGGCTACACCGCCGGCATCATCGGCTTCTGCAGCGGCACCGGCGACATGCTCGACCTCGTCGAGCTCTACAAGACCAAGAAGTCCGGCAACGTGCTGGAGAAGTACCTCCCCGCGCTGCGCAAGGTGAACGGCACCGACTCCCACTCGGGCCTCGACCCCAACTTCACCAAGGACTGGAAGACCGCCGCCAAGGACTCCGTTTTCAAGGCGGCACAGGAGTCCGAGCGCGACCGCGTCTACTTCAACCCCGCGGTGACGCAGGGCAAGGCCGACGGCGTGCGCGCGCTGGGTCAGTTCGCGTACTACGACGCGATCGTCGTGCACGGTGACGGCGGCGACAAGACGAGCTTCAGCAACATCCGCAAGCGCGCGCTCGGCAAGGCGAAGCCCCCGTCGCAGGGCGGCAACGAGACCACGTGGCTCAACGCCTTCATGGACGCCCGCGTGTGGGCCATGAAGCAGGAAGCGGCGCACGAGGACGTGTCGCGCATCGAGACCGCGCAGCGCGTGTGGCTCAAGGCCGGCAACTTCGACCTGAAGACGCCGCTCAAGTGGAAGGTCTACGGCGACAGCTTCTCCATCAGCTAGTCGCACCGTCGAGGAGGGCGTCCCCCTGGGGGCGCCCTCTTTTCGCATGTCAGAACGACGATCCGGTAACACCACTTGCCTATAAACATCCTTGTGGAGCAACACTTTAGGCGTTTTGCAGCACCGCAGACGGCACACTGCCCGCAGTTTGGTAAACACTCTTGCCGATAGAGGTGCAGACCCCTTACCGTTGGCTCCACTGCCGCCCGGGACAACCCGGAGGACATACGTGAAGATCACGGGCCGCCTGGCGGCCACGCTTCTGACGTGCGTCGCGCTCATCGCCACCACCGTCGGCATCGCGCAGGCGGCCGACCTGAACGACCCGCGCATGAAGGACATCGCGATGCAGATCGTGTCCAGCGCGGAGAACTCCTCGACGAACTGGAAGGCCCAGTTCGGCTACATCGAGGACATCAACGACGGCCGCGGCTACACCGCCGGCATCATCGGCTTCTGCAGCGGCACCGGCGACATGCTCGACCTCGTCGAGCTCTACAAGAAGCGCAAGCCCGGCAACGTGCTGGAGAAGTACCTGCCCGCGCTGCGCAGGGTGAACGGGTCGGACTCGCACTCGGGCCTCGACCCCAACTACACCAAGGACTGGAAGACCGCGGCGAAGGACTCCGTCTTCAAGGCCGCGCAGGAGTCGGAACGCGACCGCGTCTACTTCAACCCGGCGTTGAGGCAGGCCAAGGCCGACGGCGTGCGCGCCCTGGGCCAGTTCGCCTACTACGACGCGATCGTCATGCACGGTGACGGCTGGGGCAGCCTGGACTTCTCCGGCATCCGCAAGCGCGCTCTGGCCAAGGCGAAGCCGCCGTCGCAGGGCGGTAACGAGACCACGTGGCTCAACGCCTTCATGGACGCCCGCGTGTGGACCATGAAACAGGAACCCGCGCACGAGGACACCACCCGTGTCGACACCGCGCAACGCGTGTGGCTCAAGGCCGGCAACCTCGACCTGAACACACCGCTGAAGTGGAAGGTCTACGGCCAGAGCTTCAGCATCAACTAACCGGACAGCAGAAGAGGGGCGCCCACCAGTTCAAGTGGGCGCCCCTCTTCCCCGTTCCTACAGCTGGGTCCAGTCCAGCACCGGTGCCGCGAAGTCGCGGATCGACGCCAGCAACCCGAGCCGGGCCGCCTTCACCTTCTCGTCCTCGGCCATCACCAGCACCTCGTCGAAGAACGTGTTGACGGGCCCGGTCAGCCCCTCGGCGGCAGCGAAGAACGCCGCCAGGCCGACGACATCGCGCGAGACCCCGTCGAACGCCTTGTGCAGCGCCACCTCGGCGGGCTCGGACAGCACCGAAGCGTCGTACGAAGCCTCGACCGCACCGGGCACGATCCGCCGCACTCGCTGCAGCGCGGCAGCCAGCGCGTCGAACGACTCGTTGCCCGCCAACGACTCCAGCTGCGTCAGCGTCTCGTCGGCCAACACCGGCGAGTCGGCCAGCGGCAGCACCGCCTGCACGAACCGGTGCTCGTGCCCGCCGTCGAGCAACGCCTGCTCGTACCGGCGGACCGCGAACTCCCGAGCCGTCTCCAGCGCCTCCGCGGAGATCTCGAGGCCCTCAGCCGCAAGGGAAAGCGCGACCGGCAGGGTGATCTCCCTCAGGTCCGGGAACGCCCGCAGCACCGTCACCGCGCCGAGCGCCGCCCGGCGGAGCCCGAACGGGTCGGACGAGCCGGTCGGCTGCGCACCGATCCCGAACAGCCCGGCCAGCAGGTCGAACCGGTCGGCGAGCGACAACAGCGCGCCCGGCACCGACGACGGCAACGCGTCACCGGCCGACCGCGGCAGTTCCATCTCCCACAGGGCCAGGGCGACCTCGGAGGTCTCCCCCGCCCGTGCCGCGTACTCCCGCGCCATCACACCGGCCAGCGACGACAGCTCGATCACCATCTGCGAACCGAGGTCGAACTTGGCCAGCGCACCGGCCCGGTCCAACGTCTCGCGGTCGACGTCCACCACGCCGGCGAACCGACCGGCGAGCGAGGCGATGCGGCCGGCGCGGTCCGCCATCGAGCCGAGCTTGTCCGCGAACGTCAGCTTCGCGAGCCCGGCCTTCATCTCCTCCAGCGGCGTCTTGAGGTCCGCCCGCCAGAAGAACGCCGCGTCCTCGTACCTCGCCCGCAGCACGGCCTCGTTGCCCGCCCGGACCAGATCGGCGTCCACGGAACCGTTCGCCACCGCCACGAAGTGCGGCAGCAACGAGCCGTCCGCCGCGCGCACCGGCAGGTACCGCTGGTGCTTGCGCATCACGGTCGTGAGGATCTGCGCGGGCAGTTCCAGGTACCGCTCCTCGAACGAGCCGAGGATCGGCGTCGGCCATTCGACGAGGTTCGTGACCTCGTCGAGCAGCCCGTCGACCTCGACGACACCGCCGACCGACGCGGCCAGTTCCTGCGCGGCCTCGACGATCGCGGCCGAACGGGCGGTGGCGTCGACCTGGATGCCGTGCGAGGACAGGAACTCCAGGTAACCGTCCGCAGTGGACACCGCGACGACCGGCTCGGCCGCGGTCCGGTGCACGCGCGTCGAGGTGCCCGACGCGAGCGACGACACCGCGACCGGCACCGGGGTCTCCCCCAGCAGCGCGAGCAGCCAGCGGATCGGCCGGGTGAACGACAGCTTCGGGTCGTTCCACTTCATGTTCTTCTCGGACCGCAGGTCCGACACAACCTCGGCCAGCAGCCCGCTCAGCACCTCGACGGCGCCACGGCCGGCGTCGGACTTCGTCAGGGCCACGAACTCGACGTCGTTCTCGACCACGCGGCCCAGCGCCGACACGTCGACGCCCTGGCCGCGCGCGAAGCCCTGCACGGCCTTCGTCGGGTTGCCGTCGGCGTCGAAGGCGGCGGAGACCCGCGGACCGCGCACGGTGCGTTCGGCATCGGGTTCACGCGGCGAGACCGCGGGCACCAGCACGACGATCCGGCGCGGCGTGCCGTGCACGGTCACCTCGCCGGAGGTCAGCCGGGTCGCGGCCAGCTTCGCCGACACGGCCGAGCGCACCGCGTCGACGGTCCGCAGCACCTCGTGCGGCGGCAGTTCCTCGGTGCCGATCTCGAACAGCAGCGTCGCCGGCGAGACGACGTCCGCGAAGGACGAGGGCTTCTCGACGGCGGCGGGAAGCTCCGCGACGCCGAGCGGGTGGCCGAGTTCGGAGCGACGCTCCGCCCACAGCGCGGCGACCTCACGTGCCAGCCCGCGCATCCGGCCGAACGCACGGGCGCGCTCGGTCGTGGAGATCGAACCGCGCGCGTCCAGCACGTTGAAGATGTGCGAGCACTTCAGCACGAAGCTGTGCGCCGGGACCGGGAGCCGGGCGTCGAGCATGCGCCGCGCCTCGGCCGCGAACTCCTCGAAGAGGCGCTTGTTCGCCTCCACGTCCGCGTCGTCGAGGTAGTACCGCGACATCTCGTACTCGGCCTGGCCGAACGCCTCGCCGTAGGAGATGCCGGGCGCGTACGCGATCTTCTTGAAGTGGTCGACGCCCTGCAGCGCCATCATGATCCGCTCGATGCCGTAGGTGATCTCCACCGACACCGGGTCCAGCGTCATGCCGCCGGCCTGCTGGAAGTAGGTGAACTGGGTGATCTCGAGGCCGTCGAGCCAGACCTCCCAGCCGAGGCCCCAGGCGCCCAGTGCCGGCGAGGCCCAGTTGTCCTCGACGAACCGGACGTCGTGGCCGCGCACGTCGATGCCCAGCGCCTCGAGCGAACCGAGGTAGAGCTCCTGCGGGTCGCCCGGGTCGGGCTTGAGGATCACCTGGAACTGGGTGTGGGTCTGCAGCCGGTTCGGGTTCTCGCCGTAGCGGGCGTCGTCGGGCCGCACGGACGGCTCCACGTAGGCGACGCGCCACGGCTCGGGACCCAGCACCCGCAGCACGGTGGCCGGGTTCAGCGTTCCCGCCCCGACCTCGGTGTTGAACGGCTGCACCACGATGCAACCTCGGTCGGTCCAGTACTTGGTCAGCGCGAGCAGCGCGTCCTGCATCGTCAACACGGCCAAGAGTCTACGAAACGAACGAAACCGCTGGTCAGGGGGCCTTGATCGGGTGCTCTCCACCACTGTGTCACCCTGTGCACAACCGAGTGGACCTCCCGCACGTCTACTTGGGGTACCCGGATGTGCTGAGAGGAGTGGGTGTGGACAACCGGCCGCCGCGGCCGGGAGACCCGAACGGGAATCCCAGGCGACCTTCCGCCCCGCGTCCCCAGACGGGCCAGCCCCGCCGCCCCCAGGTGCCGCCGAAGGGCTCCGAGCCCCCGCGCCGGGCGGAACCCCCACGCAGGGAGCCTCCGAAGCGCTCCGAACCACCGCGCCGCGAGTCGGCGAGCCGCAGCGAACCGCCCCGCCGTGAACCTCCGCGCAGGGAGTCCCCCAGCCGCAGCGAGTCCCCGCGCCGCGAGACGGGCCGGGCGTCCTCGTCCGCCCCGCGCCCGCGTCCGGTCGCCGACCGTCCCACGGTCCGCACCACGCCCGCGAAGGCCAAGGCCGCCGCTCCCGCGCCCCGGCCGAGGCCCAGGCCAGCGGCCGCCCGCCGGCCGGGCAAGGCCGAGCGCGGCGCGTCCACCGGCGCCAAGATCTTCATCAGCATGCTGTCCGCGACGATTCTGCTGGTCACCGGCATCGCGTGGCAGAACCTGACCGCGCTGACCGACGGTCTGACGAAGCAGGACCTGAACCTGGCCGACGCGGGTGAGAAGCCCGCCGACGGCGCGATCGACATCCTGCTCGTCGGCATGGACAGCCGCACCGACTCCAAGGGCAACCCGCTGCCGCAGAACATCCTCAACGAACTGCAGGCGGGCGGCACCGACGACGGCGGGTTCAACACCGACACGCTGATCCTGCTGCACATCCCGAACGACAGCGGCAAGGCCTACGCCGTCTCGTTCCCGCGCGACTCCTACGTGAAGATCGCGGGCGGGTACGGGCGACACAAGATCAACTCGGCCTACGGGTACGCCAAGAACGACGCGGCCGAGAAGTTGCAGGGCAGCGGCAAGACCGGGCCCGAGGTCGAGATGGAGTCGCGCAAGGCCGGCGCGAAGAACCTCATCGAGACCATCCAGACCCTGACCGGCGCGACGATCGACCACTACGCCGAGGTCAACCTGGTCGGCTTCTACGACATCACCAAGGCCATCGGCGGCATCGACGTCTGCCTCAACACGAAGGTCCGCGACAGCTTCTCCGGCGCGAACTTCCCGGCGGGCCAGCAGACGATCGAGGGCAAGAACGCGCTCGCGTTCGTCCGCCAGCGCCACGGCCTGCCGATGGGCGACCTCGACCGCGTCGTGCGCCAGCAGGTCTTCATGGCGGGTCTCGCCAAGAAGATGCTGTCCGCGGGCGTGCTCACCGACAGCACCAAGCGCAACGACATGATCAAGGCCGTCAGCGGCGCGATCGTGCTCGACGACGGCTGGGACATCACCAAGTTCGCCCTGCAGATGAAGGACATGACGGGCGGCAACATGACGTTCCAGACGATCCCGACCGGCAACCCCGACCTGCAGACGCCGGAGGACGGTTCCGCGGTCGAGGTGACCGAGTCCGAGGTGCGCGCGTTCGTCAAGGGCCTCGGCAAGGCCCCGGCGACGTCCAACCCGGCGGACCCGAAGTTCGACAAGTCCGCGGTGACCGTCGACGTCCGCAACGCCTCCGGTCAGCCGGGCCTCGCGGGCCAGGTGCTCGGGTCGCTCGTCGCGAAGGGCTTCAAGGAGGGTCAGGCGGGCAACGCCGACGCGCTCGCGAAGTCGGTCGTCCGCTACGGCAAGGGCGGCGAGGCGGGCGCCAACGCGGTCCAGGAGACGCTCGGCGGCATCAAGACCGAAGAGGACGTCAACATCCCGGCCGGCACCGTCCGCGTCTTCCTCGGGGCGGACTACTCGGGTCCCGGCGCGCAGGGTTTCACCGGTTCCGGAGTACTCGCCCTGGACGGTGCGCGTCAGCAACCGGCTGACCCCGCGGCCCCTCCGCCCATCTCCGCAGACGGCGTGCGCTGCGTAAACTGATACTGAGAGTAGAGATGTATAGCCCGTTCGGGGGATTCTCCCAGTAAGTTGCGTAAGCGACGAAGCAATGGCGCCTTCCATCACCGTGAGACCCGCTCACGGGGTGGAGGGACCAGTGCAGACTGCGAACGGCCAAATCGACACAGCGGCGTACCAGCGCGTGCTCGGTGATGAGATCCGCAGCCTTCGCAAGCAGCGCGGATGGACCCGCAAGGAACTGAACAAGCGGCTGCAGACCGAGATCTCGCTGCAGACGCTCGCGACGTACGAGCTCGGCACGCGGCAATGCTCCGTGGTCCGTCTCGTCGAGATCTGTCACGCTCTCGACGTGCCGGCTCATCAAGTGCTCGCGCGGGTCCACGAACGCTTCTTCGGCGACACCCCCGCCGGCCACCTGTCGCTGAGCCTCACCGCGATCGCGGCCGCGGACAACCCCCGGATCCTGCCGCTCAAGCGGTGGGCCGCCGGACGGCTGCACGCGTTGCCGCCGGGTGCCTCACCCGAGGTGCACCTGGACCTGCCCGCGCTGGAGAACATGGCACAGCTGTGTCAGCTGCCAACGGTGGAGCTCATCCGGATCCTGCGTGGTCTTTCCCGATGAAAGCACTGGTACCCAAGCAGGCATGGCCCGAGAACATGACTCCAACGACTGCCAGCTGCCGACGGTGGAGCTCATCCGGATCCTGCGCGGGCTGAGCCGGTAGTTGTACCGAACTCCGTTCACACCAACGCAACGACCGTCCAGAAAGGGCGAATTCCAACGCCGGTAACATCGCTGACGTGAACGATTCCCCCGCCCGCCTCCCTCTGCGCACCGCAGCCGCCGTGAAACTGGGCAACCTGAGCTCCACGCTGTCCCAGAAGATGGGCCTCGGCGCCGGCGGCATGATCGGCGGCCGGGTTGCGCTGAAGCTCGACCCGCAGGCGCTCAACCGCCTCACCCAGGGCCGCAGGGTCGCCGTCGTGACGGGCACCAACGGCAAGACCACCAGCACGATGATGCTGGCGCGGGCCGTGGGCGCGCTGGGCGAGGTCGCCACGAACCACAGCGGCGCGAACATGCCCGACGGCCACGTCACGGCGCTCTCGAAGCAGCCGGACGCGCCGTACGCGGTGCTGGAGTGCGACGAGGCCTACTTCCCGGCCGTCGCGGGCGCCAGCAACCCGTCCGTCGCGGTGATCCTGAACCTGAGCCGCGACCAGCTCGACCGCGTCGGCGAGGTCCGCACCATCGAGCGGTCGCTGCGCGACGCCGTCAACAAGCTGCAGAACTGCACGATCATCGCCAACTGCGACGACGTGATGGTGACGAGCGCGGCTTGGAACGCCTCCAAGGTCGTCTGGGTCGCCACCGGCACCGGCTGGCACCACGACTCGGCGAGCTGCCCGCGCTGCGGCAACCCGATCCGCTGGCAGGGCGAGCACTGGCACTGCACGGGGTGCGACCTCTCCCGGCCGCACCCGAACTGGATCACCGCGGACGAGGCGATGATCACGCCGGAGCACCAGAAGCTCGAACTGCGGCTCACGCTGCCGGGCAAGTTCAACCAGGCCAACGCCGTCATGGCGGCCGCCGCCGCCCACTCGATGGGTGTCCCCGCGGACGAGGCGGTGCGCCGGCTGCGCAGCGTCTCCAACGTGAGCGGCCGGTACCGCACGATCCAGCGCAACGGCCGCAGCGCGCGCCTGTTGCTCAGCAAGAACCCGGCGGGCTGGAGCGAGACCCTCACGGTCGTCAAGGAGGCCAACCACCCGGCCGTCCTGGTGATCAACGCCCAGGAGGCCGACGGCCGCGACCTGAGCTGGCTGTGGGACGTCCCCTTCGAACGCCTGCAGGGCCGCACGGTCATCGCGTCCGGCGAACGGGCGACCGATCTCGCCGTCCGCCTGACCTACGCCGAGGTCCAGCACACGATCGTGCCCGACCCCCTGAAGGCCATCGACCAGATGCCCCAGGGCGCGGTCGAGGTCATCGCCAACTACACCGCGTTCCGCGACTTGAATGCCAGGGCTGCCGCTGATGAGTGAGTCGACAATCCAGATCGCGCTCGTGCTGCCGGATCTCCTCGGCACGTACGGGGACTTCGGCAACGCCGTGGTCCTCGAGAAGCGCATGACGTGGCGCGGGATCAAAGCCGAGATCGTGCCGATCAACTACGGCCAGCCGGTGCCGGACTCGTGCGACATCTACGTCGTCGGCGGAGGTGAGGACACCGCGCAGACGCTGGCGGTGAAGCACCTGCGCGAGCACCCCGGCCTGCAGCGCGCCGTCACGAAGAACGCCGTGGTGCTGGGCGTGTGCGCCGGCATCCAGATCTTCGGCGAGAGCTTCACCCGCGCCGACAACGTGACGCACCCCGGCATGGGCCTGATCGACTCGTCCTCGCACGCGGGCGGCAGCCGCGCGATCGGCGAGGTCGTCGCCGAGCCCGCGGACGGCCTGTTCGCCGGTCCGCTGATCGGGTTCGAGAACCACCAGGGCCGCACCACGCTGGGCCCGGCCGCCCGTCCGCTCGCGCACGTCAAGGTGGGCACGGGCAACGACGGCAGCGTCGAGGGCGCGGTGCAGGGCCGGATCGTCTGCACCTACCTGCACGGCCCGGTGCTGCCGCGCAACCCCGCGCTCGCGGACATGCTGATCGAGTGGGTCACCGGCACGAAGGTCGCGCCGATCGACCTGCCCGCCGTCGCCGCTATGCGTGCGGAACGGGTGCGGGCAGCTTCATAGCGACACCAGGCCAGATCACGTTCATCACGTAGTCGGTTGCGAGCGCAGGTCCCACCGAGGGCCTGCGCTCCATCCACACCGCGAGCCGTTCCGTCGCACCGACGACGATCTCCGCGAACGCCTCCGCCTCCAGCGGGTCGATCTCCGGCGTGAACGACGCCAGCACGGCCCCGATCATGTCCGTCTGCTGCTGACGGATGCCTTCCACCTCTTCTTGCGCCGACGGCACGGCCACAGCCGCCTCCTGCCGCAGCAGCGCCCACGACCTGCGGTGCTCGTCGATGAACTCGAAGAACGCGCGCAGCCCCAGTCTGAGGAACTCCTCCGGGCTCAGCGCACCCGAGATCGCCGCCGCCGTCTTCTCCCGCAGTTCCGTGCGCGCGCGGTGGATGCAGCCGATGAGCAGGCCTTCCTTCGAGCCGAAGTACTCGTAGAGCATCGGCTTCGAGACGCCGACGCGTTCGGCGATCTCGTCCATCGACGTGGCCAGATACCCCTGCTCGGCGAAGATCTCCTCCGCGACGGTGAGCATTTGAGCCATGCGCTGGGCCTTGGGCATGCGGCGCCGCGGAGCAGTCACCAAAGGAGTCTACCGCTCGTAACTTACTTGCAGTAACCTACTGCGAAGTAGCCACCGCGAGCGGAGGGACCTTCCCATGCACCGAGAGACGAAAGTGCTCGTCATCGGCACCGGCTTCTCCGGCCTCGGCATGGCCATCGAGCTGAAGCGCCGCGGCGAGCACGACTTCGTGGTGCTGGAGAAGGCCGCCGACCTCGGCGGCACCTGGCGGGACAACTCCTACCCGGGCTGCGCCTGCGACGTGCCGTCGCACATGTACTCGTTCTCGTTCGAGATGAACCCGAAGTGGTCGCGGATGTTCGCGAAGCAGGGCGAGATCTTCGGCTACCTGCAGCGCGTCGCCGAGAAGTACCGGCTGCGGCCGCACATCCGCTTCAACACCAAGGTCTCCGGCGCGCAGTGGGACGACGAGGCCAAGCGCTGGAACGTCACGACCGAGCAGGGCGACACGTACACGGCGCAGGCGCTGGTCGCGGGCGTCGGCGCGTTGCACATCCCGAACGTCCCGGAACTGCCGGGCATCGAGAACTTCAGCGGCAAGGCGTTCCACAGCGCGCAGTGGGACCACGACTACGACCTGACCGGAAAGCGCGTCGCCGTCATCGGCACGGGCGCGTCCGCGATCCAGTTCGTGCCGAAGATCGCCGGCCAGGTCGCGTCGATGAAGATCTTCCAGCGCACGCCGCCGTGGATCATGCCCAAGGCCGACCGCGAGATCAACGGCTGGGAGCAGAAGCTGTTCCGGGCAGTACCCCTCGCGCAACGGGCCTACCGCAACTTCGTGTACTGGACGCGCGAGTCGTCCGCGCTGGGCTTCGCGGTGAACCCGAAGATCATGCAGTTCGCGCAGGGCATCGCGTTGCGGCACCTGAAGAAGCAGGTGCCGGACCCGGCGCTGCGGCGCAAGCTCAAGCCCGACTACACCATGGGCTGCAAGCGCGTGCTGATCTCCAACGACTTCTACCCCGCGCTGGGCAACCCGAACGTCGACCTGGTGACCGACAAGGTCTCCGAGGTGCGCGAGAAGTCCATCGTGGACAGTGCGGGCGTCGAGCACGAGGTCGACGTCATCATCTACGGCACCGGGTTCCACGTCGTCGACTCGTTCGACTACCTGGACATCCAGGGCAAGGGCGGCGTCGACCTCGCGAAGCAGTGGCGCCAGGAAGGCATCGAGACCTACTTCGGCATCACGGTCTCGGGCTTCCCCAACCTGTTCTTCCTGCTGGGCCCCAACACCGGACTCGGCCACAACTCGGTCGTCTTCATGATCGAGTCGCAGATCCGGTACATCTCGCAGTGCCTCCGGCTCCTCGACAAACACCGCGCAGCGGAGCTGGACGTGCGGTTGGAGGCCCAGCAGGAGTTCAACACCGAGATCCAGCGCAAACTCACCAAGGGCGTGTGGACCCAGGGCGGCTGCAAGAGCTGGTACCTCGACGCGCAGGGCGTGAACCGCACCGTGTGGCCGGGATTCACCTGGCGGTACTGGATGCGGACCAAGCGCGTACGCGCCGAGGACTACGTGCTCACGGCTGGACGATGACCTTCAAGGCGGTCCGCTCGTCCATCGCCTGGTAGCCCAGCGCGACGTCGTCGAGCGAGACCGTCCGGTCGAACACGGGGCCGGGGTCGATCCGCCCGGCGAGCACGTCGGCCAGCAGTTCCGGCAGGTACGCCCGCGCCGGAGCGACACCGCCCCCGATGGCGATGTTGCGGCCGAACAGCTTGCCCAGCGGCAGCCCCGGCATCTCGTGCGGCACACCGACGTACCCGATCCGGCCGCCGTCGCGCACGATGCCCATCGCGGTCTCCCACGACTGCTCGGTGCCCACGCACTCCAGCACCGCGGACGCGCCGAGGCCGCCGGTCATCTCCTTGATGCGCTCGATCGCGGCCTCACCGCGTTCGGAGACCTGGTCCGTGGCGCCGAAGAGCGTCGCGATCTTCGCCCGGTCCTCGTGACGGCCCATCGCGATGATCCGCTCGGCACCGAGCCGCTTGGCCGCCAGCACGCCGCACAGGCCCACCGCGCCGTCACCGACGACCGCGACCGTCGCGCCGGGGCCGACACCCGCGCCCATGGCGGCGTGGTGACCGGTGCCCATGACGTCGCTCAGGCTCAGGAACGCGGGCAGCAACGACGCCGGCGCGTCCGCGGGGACCCTGACCAGCGTGCCGTCGGCCTGCGGCACCCTGACCGCCTCGCCCTGCCCGCCGTCGCTGCCCTTGCTGCCCCAGAACCCGCCGCTGCGGCAGGACGTCTGCAGCCCGGCCTGGCAGTACGCGCACGTGCCGTCGCTCCACACGAACGGCGCGATGACCCGGTCACCGACCTGGACGCTCTTCACGTCCCCGCCGACCTCCTCGACGATGCCGAGGAACTCGTGACCGATCCGCTGCCCGCCCTCACGCTTGGCCACCCCGCGGTACGCCCACAGGTCGCTGCCGCAGATGCACGCGAGCTCGACCCGGACGACGACGTCGGTGGCCTCCTGAACGGACGCGTCCGGCACCTCCTCGACGCGGATGTCCCGGGTGCCGTAGATCGTCGTAGCCCGCACGGGCGCCTCCTCTTTCCTCGTTGCCCAACCGTCACAGCGTCCTCCTGTCCCGGTGTTCCCGCCGAATCGAGACGCTGTGGAATTGGTTACTCATGCTTAGTATCGAGGGTGTGATCACTGCCGAAGGTCTCGTACGGGCACGCGGTATCCGTTATGCGACGGCCTCCCGCTTCGCCGAGCCGACGCCGTTGCCCTGGGACGGTGCGCGCCCCTCCGAACGCGGTCCCGCCTGCCCGCAGCCGCCGTCGGCACTGGCCGCGCTGGTCGGCAACTCCGTCGAGGGCCTGTCGTTCGACGAGCACTGCCAGGTGCTCTCGGTGACCGCTCCCGCCGGCGCGTCCGGCCTGCCGGTGATGGTGTGGTTCCACGGTGGCGCCTACGTGACCGGCAGCGGTGAGTCGGCGAAGTACGAGACCTCGCTGCTGGCCTCGGAAGGTGTCGTGGTCGTCAGCGTCAGCTACCGCCTCGGCGTCTTCGGGTACCTGAACGACAACCTGGGACTGCTCGACCAGCTCACGGCGCTGCGGTGGGTGCGGGACAACATCGCCTCGTTCGGTGGTGATCCGGCGAACGTGACGGCGTTCGGGCAGTCCGCGGGTGCCGACTCGGTGTACGCGTTGATGCTCACCGACACGGAAGGCCTGTTCCACCGGGCGATCCTGCAGAGCGCGCCGCTGGGCACGCGCAGCCCGGAACGCGCCGAGATGACGGCCGCGCTGCGTGCCGCGGTCTCGGTCGACAGCTCCACCTCCGTCGAGGACGTGCTCGCGGCCCAAGTCGCCGCCGTCGCCGAGGTGGGGCCGAAGTTCGCACCGTCCGGCGGCATGCCGTTCGCTCCGGAACTGGCCTCGCCGGACCTCTCCGTCGTGGCGCCGCGCGTCGAGTTGCTCGTCGGGCACACGGCCGACGACGGCAGCCCGTACGTGCCGAGCCGGGAGCACTGGGAGGCCGTGACCGAGCTGATCTTCGCCGGTGGTGCCCGTGAGCTGGCGCGGGACTGGGCGGTCGCGGGCGGCCAGGTCGCCACCTACCGCTTCACGTGGGCGCCCGCCGAGGCCCCGCTGGGCTCGTGCCACTGCATGGAGCTGCCGTTCCTGTTCGATCCGGAGGGCTGGCTCGGCGCGGGCATCCTCGCCGGCGAGGAGCCGGATCCCGTGCTGGCCAAGACGCTGCGGAGCGTCTGGACCGGATTCGCGCGAAACGGGATGGACGCGCTGCCGTCCCGCTCGCTTGAATTCGGCGGGTGACCGACCGCGAGCGTTTGCGCAGCACGTTCGGCGAGGACGCGGCCCGCTACCACCGGGCCCGTCCCACGTATCCCCCGCAGCTGTTCGAACGGCTGCACGGCCCACGCGTCCTGGAGATCGGCCCGGGTACCGGCCAGGCGACGCTGCCGCTGACCTCTCTGGGAGAGGTGACGGCGGTCGAGCTGAGTCCGCTTCTGGCCGAGGTCGCCCGTGCGCACGCGCCCGCGGCGGACGTGGTGGTGGCGGACTTCGACGTCTGGCCGTTGCCCGCGGAGCCGTTCGACCTCGTGGTGTCGGCGACGGCGTTCCACTGGCTCGATCCCGCGACCCGGATGGCGCGCTGTGCCGCGGCGCTGCGGCCGGGCGGTTCGCTGGCCGTGATCTCGACGCACCACGTGGCGGGCGGGACCGAGCGGTTCTTCGCGGAGGCGCAGGAGTGCTACGAGCGTTGGGACCCCACCACGACACCAGGGTGGCGACAGTCCCCCGCGTCGGGAATCCCTTGTGAGTTCGACGAAAGCTCGTTCTTCGGCGAGCCCGAGTTCCACCGGTACGAGTGGGAGCGGGCCTACGACACCGAGGCCTACGTGGACCTGCTGCTGACGTACTCGAACCACATCGTGCTGCCGGACCGCGACCGGTTGATCGCGGACATCCGGCGGTTGATCGACACGCGGCACGAGGGCCGGGTCGTCAAGCGGTACATGACCCAGCTCGCCCTGGCGGTCAAGGTCTCCGGGACTGACCGGCCATGACCACGGCGGCGCCGCCTCCGCCCACGAGCAGGATTCCGGCGAGGCCCAGCGGCAGCAGGTTGAGGCCGGTGAACGCCAGGCCTTTCGCGACCTCCGGTGCCGCGGCGGGAGCCTGAGGCGCCGGTGGGGCCCCGCCTGCCTGAATCGTGGGCGCGGGCAGCTGCGGAGTCGCCTGCGGGATCACCTGCATGATCTCCTGCGGGGTCGCCGGAGGTGTCTCCAGCGGCGCCTGGAGAGGCTTGCCGACGCAGCCGGCGCACGGTGTGCCCTTCGTCTGGCCCGTGCCGTTCCCGTTCTGCGACGGCGACTCGTCGCGGACCGAGTCGTCCGGGCCGGGGACGTTCGCGCCGTGGTCCACCTTCGCAGGCGACTGCGGCGCGGTCGAGTCCTTTTTGGACTGTCCAGGTGGGACCTTCGGATTGTTCGTGATCCCGTTTCCCTTGCCGTTTCCGGGATCGGCGAGCGCCAGGCCAGGCGCCAACGCCACCGCGGCGGCCACCGCGAGAGCAGGGAGGAGACGCATTGCCTTCATGCACGGGATATAGGACGGCCTGTGACCCGCGTTACACCTGGCTGCGGGCCGTCCTCAGAGGACCCGAGAGGGGTTCGCGAGCCTGATACCCAGACCTCCGATGAACCGGTCCTTTTCCCGGTCTTTTCTCGTCCGACTGGCACCCCTGACCAATCCGAAAGGTAGGACTTCTGGAGCAACCCGCACAAGACTCAACTAATCGCAACACAATGCAACAAACCGGGTGCTGCTCACCCTGCAAGAGGGGCAAGACGCCTAGGATGTGCCGCCAAAGGGGCGGGGAGGACACGCACGAGCCGTGCCCTGGTACGAGGAGGTGGCATGGCCGTGTCGACAACGGCGTTCAACGAGGGCAGGGTCCCCCAGCGGGGCCGTCCTCGCGACGCCAGCAGGGACGACGCATTACGTCAGGCAGCGCTCGAGGTGATGGCCGATGTCGGGTACCGGGCCCTCACCATGGACGCGGTGGCGGCCCGTGCGAGAGCGGGCAAGGCGACGATCTACCGGCGGTGGGAGTCGAAGCTCGATCTCGTGATCGACACGTGCACCCAGCTCGCCACGCAGAACCTCGCGGCACCGGACACCGGCTCACTGGCCGGAGACCTGCGCGAGTTCCTCTCGTCGTTCGCCGCGTTCCTCTCCGGACCGATCGGCAAGGCCGCTCAGGCACTCGTGGGCGAACTCCCGCACGAGCCCGAGCTGGCGGCGGCGTTCCGGGAGACCTTCCTGATCTCGCAGCGCGACGTGCTGCGCGGCATCATGGACCGGGCCGCCGAACGGGGCGAGCTCAAGGCCGACGCCCCGCGCGGCATGGCGGTGGAGATCGCGGGCGCAGCCCTGATCTACCGGCTGATGCTGACCGGGGACCCGCTCGACGAGCCGTTCGTGGAGAAGGTCGTCGAGCAGGTGCTCCTGCCGTTGGTGCGGGTCTCCTAGCGGAAGAGCTTGCGCACCAGCGCGAAGCCGACCACCGCGCCGACCGCGATCAACGTGTACTTGACCTTGGGCTGGCTCAGCACGTCGAGCACGGACGACTTGCCCTGCTCTACGAGCTTCTGCGGGTTGGCGCGCTCGCTGAGCTCGTCCAGGGTGGCGGCCAACGCGGTGCGAGCCTGCTCGATCTCGCGCTGGATGGTGTCGGGATCGCGAGCCACATGTCCTCCTAGCAGCGGTTCTGCCCGCAACCGTAGTGGACGGGCGGTGGCGGGGCTTCGCGCGACCCGGGAGAGCGAGTCCATGGACGGGCTATAGGCTTCCACCCGAGGGGTCGTAGCCCAATTGGCAGAGGCACTGGGTTTAGGTCCCAGCCAGTGGGGGTTCGAGTCCCCCCGACCTCATTGATCAGCGGTTATGAGTGACTCGCCGCGGGTGCTGCCCCGCGGCGGATCGCCTTCCCGGCCTGCTCCGCGAGCCGTTCCCTGCCGTAGAGCCGGACCGACTCCAGTTGCTCGAACCGGCCGGCTCCGGTGAACGTGAGCAGCGACTTGGTCACGAGCGCGGACAGCACCACCAGCACCCGGTCCGAGGGCAGGTCGCACGCCTGGACCGCGACGTCGAGCCCGAAGCCGCCGGACCCCTGCGAGATGCACCGGAACACGTGCTGTTCGTCAGCGCTCAGGTGGTCGTAGCTCCAGCCGATCGCGGCGCGCAGGCTCTGGTGTCGCCGGGCGGCGGTGCGGTTGCCGCGGTTGAGGAGTTCCAGGCGATCGTCCAGCCGCGCCAAGAGCTCCTTGACGGGCAACAGGGTCACGAGCCTCGCCGCGAGCTCGATGGCCAGCGGGAGGCGGTCCAGCCGCGCGCACAGGGCGGCCAGCGCGTCCCGGTCGCCCAGCCGGAGCCCCACCTGGTTCGCACGGGCCCGGTCGGCGAACAGCTCCACCGCGTCCGTGATCGACAACGGCCGCACCGCGAACAACACCTCGCCGGGCACCCGCAGCGGTTCCCTGCTGGTCGCGACGACCGTGAGCCCGGGACAACCGAGCAGCAACGGCTCCAGCAACGCCGCGCACCCCGCCGCGACGTGCTCGCAGTTGTCCAGCACGAGCACCGTCTCGCGCCCCGCCAGCGCGCGCACCAGAGCGCTCAGCACGGGCTCCTCCGCGGGCTCGCCGAGCGCCACCGCGCACGCCCGCGCCACGTCCGTCACCGAGGCGAGCTCGACCCACGTCGCCCGATCCCCGGCGAACTCCTTGACCAGCCTGCTCTTCCCCACACCGGCCGGTCCGACGAGCGTGAGCACGCGCGTGCCGGCGATCCCGCCGAGACGGTCCAGTTCGGCGTCACGACCTATGAAACTGTCCAGTGCCGTAACGGGTTCGTTGACGCGCCGCCGGTAAGCCCGCTGCCGGCAGGCGTTCGAGCAGTACCGCGCATGCCTGCGCCGGGAGGTGGCGGTCGTGGTGCCGCAGTTCGCGCACGTCCCCACCTGGTCAGCCATCGAAATCCATCGTAGCCAAACGACCACACACCGGAAAGGCCTTTCCGGAACCTTGTGGACCAATGGCCCTTTCAGTCCTTTGTGGCCTGATCTTTGGATACCGTGATCCGCGCGCACGACCGCACGTTGCGACGATCAGGAAAAACGTTGCTTCGAAGTGAGGTGAGGACTCTCACGCCACACGTTCTGGCTGGTGACGGGTCCGCGTCCGCCGTAGTGCTTCTCAAGCCGGCGCAGGGGTTTCACAGCCCGTAAGGGTCATCACCGAGTAGAGGGTGAGGTTTACCCCACCCCAATCCTGCGGTTTCCCCCAATGTCCCCCGCCCGCCCCCTCCGTACCGTGGAACCCATGAACTTGGTCGACTGGGTCACCGACCTGATGCACACGGCCGGCGCACCCGGAGCGGCGTTGGCGATCGCGCTGGAGAACCTGTTCCCGCCCCTGCCCAGCGAGGTCTTCCTGCCCCTGGCCGGCTTCACCGCGGCCCAGGGCAAGATGGGCCTGCTCGACGCCATCGCGTGGACCACGCTGGGCTCGGTCGTCGGCGCACTGCTGCTGTACTGGGTCGGCGCCCTGCTGGGCCGCGACCGGGTCCGCCGCATCGCCGCCCGCATGCCCCTGGTCCGCGTGTCCGATGTGGACAGGACAGAGGCCTGGTTCCTGCGCAACGGCTACCGCGCGGTCTTCTTCGGCCGCATGATCCCGGTCTTCCGCAGCCTGATCTCGATCCCGGCCGGCGTCGAGCGCATGCGATTAGCACCGTTCCTCGCCTACACAGCGGCGGGCAGCCTGCTGTGGAACACGGCGCTGATCCTCGCGGGCTACCTGCTGGGCGACAACTGGCACCTCGTCGAGCAGTACGTGGGCATCGGCTCGAAGGTGGTCCTGGGCCTGGCAGTGGTGACCGCCGTGATCTTCGTGGCAACCCGCCTGTCGAAGAAGCGCACAAACTCCGGCGTCTAACCGCCCGCCGCCGCTCCCCGCGAGCGCTTAGGCCGAAGCCGAACACACGCAGCCGCCCACAGTTCGGGGCGCAGCTCGCACCGCGTCGCGCGTCCCGCCGAAGCCGCGCCATCCCCGGCGAAGCGACGGCCCCAATCCGCACCGCGCCCCTGAAGCTGACTCCGACCCCAGTCACACCGCCACCGCGGTCCACGCCCCCAGCGCCAGCCGCAGCCACTCCCCAACGCCAGCCGCGGATCCAGCCCCACCACACCCGCCGACGCCAGCCACGTCCCGACCCACCCAGCGTCAGCCATGCCCGCCAGCGCCAGCCCAGACCGCTAGCCCCGATCCGGCAGCCCCAGACGCGTCCCAGCCCAGCCGATCCACGCCCGACAGGGCCAGCCACGTCCCAGCCAGCCACCAGCCACACCCGCCGACGCCAGCCACGTCCCAACCCACCCAGCGTCAGCCACACCCGACAGCACCAGCCCAGCCCCGACCGCTGGCCCCGATCCGGCAGCCCAGCCGCGTCCCAGCCCAAGCGAGCCACACCCGCCAGCCCGAGCCACACCCGACAGGGCCAGCCACGCCCCCAGCCCCAGGCCGCTCCCGCCGGCCTCAGCCACACCTGAGAGCGCCGGCCGCGTCTCACCCCAGCCCAGCCACGCCGCCCGTCTCAGCCACACCCGACAGCGCCAGCCGCGTTCCAGCCCTACCCGCGTCCCAGCCCCCCAGCGGCTGCCCCAGCCACTCCGAATGCCGGCTGCGGACTCAGCCCCCGAACGTCCCGCCAAGCCCCGAACGTCCCACCTAGCCCGCGACCTCAAGCCTGCCCAGGTACCCCATCAACTCCCGAACCGCACTCCGCCCAGCCCGGTTGGCCCCGATGGTGCTGGCCGAAGGCCCATACCCCACAAGATGAATCCGCGGATCAGACACCACCCGAGTCCCGTCCACCTGAATCCCCCCACCCGAAGCCCGAAGGTGCAACGGCGCGAGGTGGTCCAGGTCGTGCCGGAACCCGGTGGCCCACAAGATGACGTCGGCGTCGAAGCGCTCCCCGGAAGCCCACTCGACACCGGACCGCGTGACCCGCTCGAACATCGGCTTGCGATCCAGCACGCCGGAAGCCAGGGCGGCGCGCGTCTCGTCGTTCAACGGCAGCCCGGTGACGCTGACGACGGAGCGTGGGATCAGGCCGGCGCGGACGCGTTCCTCGACCATTCCGACCACCCAGCGGCCGTAGTCCTCGGTGAACGGGCCCTCCCGCCACACCGGTTCATGCCGCGTCACCCAGCGGGTCTCCGCTGCGAGAGGAGCTAGTTCCATCAACAACTGCGTGGCCGAGGCGCCGCCGCCCACGACCACGACGCGCTTGCCTGCGAACTCGGCGGGGCCCTGGTAGTCGGCGGTGTGCAGCTGGCGGCCCTGGAACGTCTCCTGGCCCGGGTAGTACGGCCAGAACGGGCGCCGCCACGTGCCGGTCGCGTTGATCAGGCCGCGGGTGGACCAGGACCCGTCGGTGGTCTCGACCTTGAGCAGCGGGCCGTCGTCTACGACCTGGGTGACGTTCACCGGGCGTACGACGGGCAGGTCGAAGAGCTGTTCGTAGCGGGCGAAGTAGGACGGGATCGCCTCGTTGGCCCGTTCGTCGGGCGCTGGTTGCTCGAACGGCATGCCCGGGAGTTCGTGGATGCCGTGCACGGTCCGCATGCGCAGGCTCGGCCAGCGGTGCAGCCACGCGCCGCCGGGCGAGGTGTTCGCGTCCAGCACCACGTGGTCGACACCGCGCCGCTGCAAGAAGTACGAGGCGGACAGGCCCGCCTGTCCCGCGCCGATCACCACCACATCCGTCACATCACGAACAACGGAAGGAGACGACGAGTCCTTCTCACCTGTGACTCACAAAACATCGCACAAAAAGATCAGGTTGCCGCTAGCTTCCGGGGGCGTGCACCTAATTCTGACGATGGCGTTGCTCGCGGCCCCCGTGTCCACGACGGCGCCAGTCCTCGAACCGACGACCTCCTACGCGGTCTACGACCGGATCACGCACCAGGTGACCGGCCGTGACGTGCACAAACCGATCAGATCGGCCTCACTGGTCAAGATCCTGATCGCGATCGAGCAACTGGAGACGCGCGGCGACGACCCGCGCATCGAACCCATGCTGCGCGTCAGCGACGACTACGCGGCGAGTGAGCTGTGGGTGGAGAACGGGTGGGAGCAGCTCGTCGTGCGCACGGCCGAGCGGCTCAAGCTCGACGACACGCGGCCGCCGGAGAACCGCGGCATGTGGGGCTACACGGCGGTGAGTGCCTCGGACGTCGTGAAGATCTACCGGTACCTGCTGGAGAAGGCGAAGCCGAAGGTCCGGAACACGATCATGGGGCACCTGCACCGGGCCGAGAAGTGCGCGTCGGACGGGTTCGACCAATCGTTCGGGCTGCCGTCCGCCACGTGGAAGCCCGCGTTCAAGCAGGGCTGGTCGGGGTTCGGCGACCCGACGACGCCGTGTGTGAACCGCCCGCGGCCGCGCATCCAGTGGGACCTGGACACGAAGTCGCCGGCGCTGCACACGTCCGGGACGTGCTGGTTCAGCATCGTCGCGGTGCTCACGCTGCACCCGGAGGGCACGAGCTACGAGAAGGCCGGGAAACGAGTTACCCGGCTCACGGAAGAAGTCACGAAGTATCGGTGTTGATCGATGTATGAGCCGTCTGAGTGAGATCCCGCTGTCCGTACTCGACCTCGCGCCCATCACGTCGGGTTCGGACGCGACGACCGCGCTGCGGAACTCGCGGGAGCTCGCTCAGCAGGCCGAACGTCTCGGCTACCACCGCTACTGGTTCGCCGAGCACCACAACATGCCCGGCATCGCCTCGTCCGCGCCCGCTGTGCTGATCGGGCACATCGCGGACGCGACCCGGACGATCCGCGTCGGTTCGGGCGGCGTCATGCTGCCCAACCACGCTCCGCTGGTGGTCGCCGAGCAGTTCGGCATGCTCGAGGCCCTGCACCCCGGCCGCATCGACCTCGGCATCGGCCGCGCGCCCGGCACCGACCAGAAGACGGCGCGGGCGCTGCGGCGCACCGAGGCGGGTCTGTCCGCGGAGAACTTCCCGCAGGAGCTGACCGAGCTGATCAAGTACTTCGAGGGCACCGCCGAGCTCAACGCCGTGCCCGCCGCGGGCAACAAGCCGCCGATCTGGCTGCTCGGCTCGTCGGGCTACAGCGCGCAGGCGGCGGGCATGCTCGGCCTGCCGTTCGCGTTCGCCCACCACTTCAGCGCGCAGAACACACTGCCGGCGCTGGAGCTGTACCGGCGGCACTTCCGGCCGTCCGAGGTGCTCGATCAGCCCTACGCGATGGTGTGCGCCTCGGTGGTCGTCGCCGACACCGACGAGCACGCCCGCTACATCGCCGGCCCGGGAGCGCTCTCATTCGTGAAACTGCGCCAGGGTCGCCCGGAGCCGCTCGCGACTCCGCAGGAGGCCGCGGACTACCCGTACACCGAGATCGACGAGCTCGTGATCGAGGACCGCATGTCCAGCCAGATCATCGGGTCCCCCTCGACGGTCCGCTCCGGGCTGGACGAGTTGATGGAGTCGACGGCCGCCGACGAACTCATGGTGACGACCATCGTGCACGGGCATGATGACCGTCTGCGTTCGTTCGAACTCCTCAGCGGAGTGGCCGAACGGACGCCTTCCCTGGGCCGTTCAGCCGCACATACGTGAGTCGGCCAGGCGTGACCTTCACGTTTCGTACGACTGACGCTGCTCTGAACGGGTGATAAACGGCTCCGCTTGTAGCGCGGGGCACACAGTGGGCGATGATCGGTGTGAGCGCGCACGCCCCCCGACGCGCTCCCTAGCGTGACCCGCGGCCTCGGCCGCACGGACGGCGTGGGGCCGGCGCACTCTGTGGCGCCGCCCACGCCGCCCATCACGAGTCGGCCACGTCCCGGCACCAGGTCCGCTTCAGAGGCCACTTTCGTTCGCACTTCCCTCTTCGGCACCGTCACAGTTGACGTGAGTCGCTCACACCCACCGCCGGGGTGGGAAAGGGGAGTTCGTGAAGTTCGCCAAAACGGCCGCGGGCCTGTGCCTGTTGCTGGCCGTGGCGGGATGTGCGGGCCCCAGTGTCGCCGTCACCCCCGACGAGAACCTGACGGTCGAGCAGCGAGCCGAGACGCCGAGCGCGTCCGGTGCCGCCGCCTTCGGCACGCAACGCGTGTGGGCCTCGGGCCTGTCCGTCGTGGTCTCCGCCCCACGCTCCCTCGCACCGTCCGAGACGGCGATCCCCAAGGCCGCGCGCACAGCGGTCTTCACGATCACCGTCTACAACGGCTCCAAGGCGCCCTACCAGTCCTCTCAGCTCGCCGTGCGCGCGACGGCGGACGGGGAACCCGCCGCAGAACTGGTCGACTCCGTGCAGGGCCTCAACGGCCTCGCCGCGGCCGTGGCCGAACTCCCGCCGGGCCGCGACACGCAACTCCAGCTGGCGTTCGCGGTCTCCGAGGCACCGGTGCGCATGCAGCTGACCATCCAGCCGGGCGGACAGGGCCAGGACGCGCCCACCGTCTTCGAGGGCCAGGCCTAGCCCCCGGAATAGTCTCTGGGCATGACCAGTCGTCTCGAACCTGGTGACACCGCGCCCGCGTTCACGCTGCCCGACAGCGAGGGCAAGCCGGTGTCCCTGTCCGACTACCTCGGCAAGTCCGTGGTCGTGTACTTCTACCCGGCCGCGAGCACGCCGGGCTGCACCAAGCAGGCCTGCGACTTCCGCGACAACCTCGGCGTGCTCGCCGACTCCGGCTACGAGGTCGTCGGCATCTCGCCCGACAAGCAGGAGAAGCTCGCCAAGTTCCGCGACGCCGAAGGCCTGACCTTCCCGCTCCTCGGCGACCCGGACAAGAAGGTCCTCACCGAGTGGGGCGCCTTCGGCGAGAAGCAGAACTACGGCAGGACCGTCCAGGGCGTCATCCGCTCGACGTTCCTCGTCGGCCCGGACGGCAAGATCGTCAAGGCCATGTACAACGTCCGCGCCACCGGCCACGTGGCCAAGCTCCTGCGCGAACTCCCCGCTTGATTTCTCACTCGAGCGAGGCCGCCGTCGCTTTCACTGCGACGGCGGCCTCTTTTTCAGGTATGGTCGAACGGAGGGCGTGCAACAAAGCCGCCCCTGTTCCGGTGAGGGTGATACACCGTGTGTCGTTTGACGGCACCTAACGGCCCCGACATCCCGTCTGATTTCCTCTTGCGAGTCCACTTCCCCACGCGCGGCGGCTGACCAGGGCTTCAGGCCCCGAAGTCACCCGTTCTCTTCAACACGCACGCCTAGCGCTGCGTGCATTTCGTGCTGGGAAATTCAATGTTCAAGTGGATCCTGCTAGCCCTCGCCGTGGGCGCGGAAGTTTTCGCGACCCTGTGCCTCAAATACTCCGACGGCTTCACAAAACCCTGGCCGACAGCCGGTCTCGCGGCCGGTTTCCTCACGGCCCTCTACCTGGAATCACTGGTGATCAGAATGGGCGTCCCGGTGGCCATCACCTACGCCATCTGGGCCGGCGCCGGCATCGCCCTGGTGGCCATCACCAGCCGAGTCCTCTTCGCCGACCCGCTGAACCTCGCGATGCTCGGCGGCATGGCTCTCATCGCCGCGGGCGTCTGCGTCGTGTCGGTGGCCTCGCACGCCCAGGCGGCCGTCTGATCGCGGCGCCGGGACCGATGACCTCGGTCCCGGCGCGGCGATCAAGTGGTGGAACTAGACCAGCTTGCGCAGGTGCGGAACCAGGAGCTTGAGGGCGCGGCCCCGATGGGACTCCGCGTCCTTCTCCTCCGCCGTCATCTCCGCCGAAGTGACCTCGTACCCCTCGGGCACGAAGATCGGGTCGTAACCGAACCCGTTGGTCCCACGGCGTGCCCGCAACAACGTGCCACGCCACTCGCCGCGCACGACGACCTCTTCGCCACCGGGCACCACCAGAGCGACCACCGAGACGAATGCCGCACCACGGCGTTCGTCCGGCACGTCGCCCAACTGCCCGAGCAGCAGGTCGAGGTTCGCGTCGTCGTCCCCGTGCCGGCCGGACCACCGGGCGGACAGCACGCCGGGCATGCCGTTCAGCTCGTCGACGGCCAGACCGGAGTCGTCGGCGACCGACGCCAGACCGGTGGCGGCAGCGGCGTCACGGGCTTTCGCCAGCGCGTTGCCTTCGAAGTCCGGCGCGGTCTCGGGCGCTTCCGGGAACTCCGGCACGTCCGAGAGCGACAGCACCTCGATGCCGTCCAGCGATTCCGACACCACGATGCGCTGGAGTTCGCGAAGCTTCTTCGCGTTGCGGGAAGCCAGGAGCAGCTTCATCGCTTGCTCGCCTTGGGCTCCGGCAGGATGCCGGGATACGGCGCGGAGAGCGCCTCGGCCTGGAGGCGGTTCAGCTCCGCACAGCCCTGCAGGGCGATGTCCAGCATGCGATCCAAAGTGGACCGGGCGAACGTCGCGCCCTCGCCGGTGCCCTGGACCTCGATCAACGTGCCCGCGTCGGTGGCGACGACGTTCATGTCGACCTCGGCGCGCGAGTCCTCCTCGTAGGGCAGGTCCAGCCGGACCCGGCCGTCCACGACACCGACCGAGATGGCGGAGACCGCGCACGACAGCGGCGACGGGTCGGCCAGGCGGCCTGCCGCACCGAGGTACGTCACCGCGTCGGCCAGTGCCACGTAGGCGCCGGTGATCGCGGCCGTGCGGGTGCCGCCGTCGGCCTGGATGACGTCGCAGTCGATGACGATGGTGTTCTCACCCAGAGCCGCGAGGTCGATGCAGGCACGAAGAGAACGGCCGATCAGGCGCGAGATCTCGTGCGTCCGGCCGCCGATGCGGCCCTTCACGGACTCGCGGTCGCTGCGGCTGTGCGTGGCTGAGGGGAGCATCGCGTACTCAGCGGTCACCCAGCCGAGGCCGGAACCCTGGCGCCACCGGGGGACGCCTTCGGTGACACTCGCGGCGCACAGCACGCGGGTGTTCCCGAACTCGATCAGGACCGAGCCCGCGGGCCAGGTCTGATATCCACGCGTGATCCGGATGTCACGCAACACGTCGTCGTTTCGGCCGTCGCTTCGCACCACGGCGCCTACCCTAATGAACCCTGCGGAGCGCCATGGCGTAGGGAGAGACATGCTGACGATCGACGGTATTCCGATCCACCCGTTGCTGGTGCACGCGGTGGTCGTCCTGCTCCCTCTCGCGGCCCTCGGCTCGGTGGCGATCGCGCTGGTCCCGGGCTGGCGGCGCAAGTACGCGTGGCCGGTTCTGGGGGTCACGCTGGCCGGTGTCGCGGCGGTTCCGGTGGCCAAGCAGGCCGGTGAGGACCTCCAGGCGGCACTGGCGAGCAACGGCGTGCAGAACCCCGCCATCCAGACGCACGCGGACCTCGGCACCATGCTGCTGCCCATCGCGCTCGGGTTCGGCGTCGCGGTGATCGCGCTGCTGGTCGCGGGCCGGCTCGCGGACCGCGAACGCCAGGCGGAGGCACCCACCACGAAGACGTGGCGGGTGATCTCAGTCGTGGTGTCGGTGCTGGTGGTGCTGCTCGCGATCGGGACGACGGTGCAGACCGTGCGCGCCGGTCACAGCGGGTCGGGTGCCGTCTGGAGCGGCGTCGGGAGCTGAAGCGGCGCCGTCGCCGACTGCTTCAACGTCCGCGTGACCGTGCAGAACTGCTCCACGGCACGCCGGACGACGGTTTCCAGCGCCTCGACGTCCTCCACGGCGGACAGGTCGTACGAGAGCGTCACGGGGATGGAGATCACCTCGTTGCCGCTCTCGGACTGGACCGCGTCCGCCTCGGCTGTCAGCCGGTCGCTGCCCGTCCGGCGCAGGATCAACGTCTCCGACGTGACCATGGCGCACCCGGCGGCGGCCGCGACCAGCAGTTCGACCGGGCTGAACGAGCCCTCCTGGCCCTTGCGGCCGATCTTCACCGACGCACCGCGCCCGTTGGTGGCGACGAACTCGTGCTCGCCGACGCGCTCCAGGTTGATCATGTCCGCTCCCCCACCTCGTACCGGCCGCCCTGCACGACCAGCTCACTGGGCCCGGCGAACGCCGACCGGGCCTCCCCCAGCACGTCCTCGCGCGACGTCCACGGCGGGACGTGCGTGATCAGCAGCCGCCCCGCCCCGGCCCTGCCGGCCAGCTCACCCGCCTCGCGTCCGGACAGGTGCAGGTCGGGCTGCCGGTCCGGGGCGTGCGTCCAGCTCGCCTCGCTCAGCAGCACGTCGGCGCCCGCGGCCAGCTCGTCCAGGGCGGCGCACGGCCCGCTGTCCCCCGTGTAGACCAGCGTCGCGCCGCCGTAGGAGATCCGGAACCCGTAGGCCTCGCAGGGATGAGCCACCACGGCGGAGTCCACTGTGAACGGTCCGATCTCCACGCGCGAACCCAAGCCGTGGAACGAGAACACGTCGCTGAAGTCGAGCGACGAGCGCTCGGCGGCGTTCGGCGCGTAGGACGCGATGAACCGCGAGTGCGCCTCTGCGGGCGCGTGCACCGGCAACGGGCCAGAAGGCGGCGACGGGTGGTACTTCCGCGCCACGTAAAGGGAAGACACGTCGACGCAGTGGTCCGGGTGCAGGTGGGAGAGCACCAGCGCGTCCATCGAGAACAGTTCCCGCTCCTCCTGGAACCGCGAGAGCACCCCGTTGCCGAACTCCAGCGCGAGCGTGAACCCCTCCGCCTCCACCAGGTATCCCGACGCCGCCGCGCCGGGTCCGGGGATGCTGCCGGAGCAGCCGAGCACGGTCAGCAGCACATCAGCCCCACTGTTCGAAGGTCGGCAGGAAGCGGGAGGCGAGCTTCGCGAACCGTTCCGGCGGGCCGGTGCACGTCACCCGGTGCACGGCCGGGCCGGAGGTGGCGAACTCGTCGCGCTCGGTCAGCAGCCGCACGACGTCCTTCACGGTCTCCTCGGCGCTCGACACCAGCGTCACGTGCTGACCCATGACGATCTGGATCACACCGGTCAGCAACGGGTAGTGCGTGCAGCCCAGCACGACCGTGTCGACATCGGCGCGCTGCAACGGTTCCAGGTAGGCCTGCGCCAGCCCGAGCACCTGCCGCCCCGAGGTGATGCCGCGCTCCACGAAGTCGACGAACCGCGGGCACGCCGCCGCCGTCACCGTCACGTCGCGCGCGGCCTGGAACGAGTCCTGGTAGGCGTGCGAGTTGATCGTGCCGACGGTCGCGATCACACCGACGCGGCCGGACCGGGTGGTCGTCACCGCCCGCCGCACCGCTGGGAGGATCACCTCGACCACCGGCACGTCGTACCGCTCACGGGCGTCGCGGAAGCAGGCGGCGGACGCGGTGTTGCACGCGATCACGAGCATCTTCGCGCCCTCGTCCACGAGCCGGTCGCAGACCTCGAGCGCGTGCTTGCGGGCCTGCGCGATCGGCAGCGGCCCGTAGGGACCATGAGCCGTGTCGCCGATGTAGTGGATCGACTCGCCCGGCAACTGGTCCATGATCGCGCGGGCGACCGTGAGGCCGCCGACGCCCGAATCCATGATCCCGATCGTCACGCCGTGAATGTAGCCGGTGTTGTAGTGCGCCGGTTGTCGCGGGAAACACCCCACGCAGCCAAAACGCCGCCGATTGCGCCGAACAGGTGGCCTTCCCAGGACACTCCCGGCTGGCCCGGCAGCACGCCCCACAGCGCGGCGCCGTAGAGCGCGAACACGCCGACCGCGATCACCAGTTGCAGCCACGAGCGCGCGAAGACCCCGCGCACCAGCAGGAAGGCGAGGAACCCGAACACCAGTCCGGACGCGCCGATGTGGCTGCCGGGGCTGCCGAACACCCACACACCCAGCGCGGACGACAGCCAGATGACGGCGGTGACCTGGAAGAACTGCTTGAGTCCACCGGAGTTCGCGAGGAATCCCAGCAGCAGCAACGGAACGGCGTTGCCGGTGAGGTGGCTCCAGTCGCCGTGGATCATCGGCATCCAGAGCAGGTTGTCCCACTCGCCGAAGTCACGCGGCCGCACGCCGTCGTCCTCCAGCGAGCCGCCGGTCGCCACGTCGAACGCTTCGACGGCGTAGAGGAAGCCGACGAACCCCGCCACGACGAGCAACGACAGCACTGGATGCGGCGGTATTACCCGTTTCGCGAGCGCGGTGCGGTCCACAAGTCCAGGGTACGTGCAGATTAGGGTGGTTGGGTGTCGATCGAAGTAGCGGTACGCGCGTCAGCCCAACTGGGCGAGGGCCCCACGTGGGATCACGGCAGTTCCACGTTGCTGTGGGTGGACATCCTCGCCTCCGAGGTGCACCGGTACGCACCCGCGCGCGACGACGACGCGGTGCTCCCGGTGCCCCAGCACGTGGGCGCCGCCAAGCCGCGCGCGCAGGGCGGCATCGTCTGCAACCTGCGGGACGGCATCGCGCTGATCGACCGCGACGGCGCCAAGAGCTGGCTCGTCTACTGGGCTCGCGAGGGTGTGCGCGGCAACGACGCGGGCATCGACCCGTCGGGCCGGTTGTGGGCCGGCACGATGCGCTACGACCAGGCCGCGGACGAGGGCTGGCTCGCCAGGATCACCGGCGACGGGTCCGCGAAGGTCATGGTGGACAAGGTGAACACGAGCAACGGCGTCGGCTGGAGCCCGGACGCGAAGCTCATGTACTTCATCGACACGCCGACCCGCCGCATCGACGTCCTCGACTTCGACAACGCCACCGGCACCGTCGCGAACCGCCGCCCGCTCACCCACGTCGGCCACACCGACGGCTGGCCGGACGGACTCACCGTGGACGCCGACGGCTGCATCTGGGTCGCGCTGTGGGGCGGGCACGCGGTGCGCCGCTACACGCCGGCCGGGGAGCTGGACCGCGAGATCAAGCTGCCGGTGGACAACCCGACCGCGTGTTGCTTCGGCGGTTCGGACTTCACGGACCTCTACGTGACGTCCGCGCGTGTCGGGTTGTCCGACCAGGCGTTGATGGAGCGGCAGTTGAACGGCTCCGTGCTGGTGCTGCCGGGCGTCGGCCAGGGCGTGCCGAGCGTCGCGTTCAACGGCTGAACCGGGTGTGCGACGAGGGCTGAGGCGGGTCCGGCACGAGAGCCGGAGCGGGTCCGGAACCTGCTGAGACAGGCTGACGCAGGCGTCCCCCCGAGCTGGGAACCCCTGCGTCACAACCTACTCGGCACCACCGACAAGATCGGCGGGCTGACTCACGCCCAGAGGTGGCCGTCGAGCCTGGCCGCCGCCTCGTCCAGCGTCCCGGCGTAAGCACCGGTGGACAGGTACTTCCAGCCCGCGTCCGCCACCACGAACACGATGTCCGCGGACTTCCCCGCCACCTCGGCCTTGGTCGCCACGGCCAGCGCGGCGTGCAGGATCGCCCCCGTCGAGATGCCGGCGAAGATGCCCTCGGTCTCGAGCAGCTGCCGGGTGCGGCGCAACGCGTCGTACGAGCCGACCGAGTACCGCCCGGTCAGCACCGACTCGTCGTACAGCTCGGGCACGAAGCCCTCGTCGAGGTTCCGCAGGCCGTAGACCAGCTCGCCGTACCGGGGTTCGGCGGCGATGATCTGCACGTCCGGCTTGGCCTCCCGCAGGAACCGGCCGACGCCCACCAGCGTGCCCGTCGTGCCGAGCCCGGCGACGAAGTGCGTGATGGTGGGCAGGTCGGCCAGGATCTCCGGGCCGGTGCCGCGGAAGTGCGCCTCGGCGTTCGCCGGGTTGCCGTACTGGTAGAGCATGATCCAGTCCGGGTTCTGCTTGGCCAGTTCCTTGGCCGTGGCGACGGCCTGGTTCGACCCGCCGGCTGCCGGGGAGAACACGATGCGCGCGCCGTACGCCTGCAGCAGCTGCTTGCGCTCGGTCGAGGTGTTCTCGGGCATCACGCACACCAGGCCGTAGCCCTTGAGCTTCGCGGCCATCGCCAGGGAGATGCCGGTGTTGCCGGACGTCGGCTCCAGGATCGTCGCGCCGGGACGAAGGATCCCGTCCCGCTCCGCCGCCTCGATCATGGCCAGCGCGGGCCGGTCCTTGATCGAGCCGGTCGGGTTGCGGTCCTCGAGCTTCGCCCAGATGCGCACGTTCTCGGACGGCGCCAGGCGGGGCAGGCCCACCAGCGGCGTGCCGCCGAGCGCGTCCAGGAGCGAGTCGTAGCGGGCCATGGGGAAGATCAGCCGCCCGCGACGGCCGGGAGGATGGTGACGTTGTCGCCGTCCTTGACCGCCGACTCGAGGCCACCGGAGAAGCGCACGTCCTCGTCGTTGACGTAGACGTTGACGAAGCGGTGCAGCACACCCTCCTTGACCAGGCGGGCCTTGAGGCCGCCGTGGTTGTTCTCCAGGTCGTCGATGACCTCGGCGAGCGTCGTACCGGCAGCGGACACCGACTTCTCGCCCCCGGTGTGGGTGCGCAGGATGGTCGGGATCGACACGGTGACTGCCATGGTGGTTCTACCTCCGGGAAACGGGTGCAACTCAGGATTCGATGATCTTGACCGGTTCCTCGGTCACGACACCGTCGACGATGCGGTACGACCGCAGCTCGTGCTCGATCGGGTCACGCGTGGAGACCAGCACGTAATGGGCTTCCGGCTCGCCCGCGAACGAGATGTCGGTGCGGGACGGGTACGCCTCCGTCGCGGTGTGCGAGTGGTAGATGACCACCGGCACCTCGTCGTTCGCGTCCATCCCGCGCCACACCTTGAGCTGCTCGGCCGCGTCGAACCGGTAGAACGTCGGCGACCGCTCCGCGTTCTCCATCTCGATGAAGCGCTCAGGGCGATCGGACCCGTACGGCCCGGCGATCACCCCGCACGCCTCGTCGGGATGGTCGCGGCGCGCGTGGGCCACCATCGCGTCCACCAGGTCACGGCGAATCACCAGCACGCGCTCAATCCTACGGGCTGGCGAAAGTTGTCTCGGTATGCGAGATAACAGCAGGTGTACCTGGTTTAACCTGGCCGGATGCGCTTCACGAAGGAGATCGTGCTCGACCAGCCGATCGAACGGGTGCGGGTGCTCACGTCCGACCCCGCCCACCTGCACCGCTGGCAGCCGGACCTGGTCAGCATCACCCAGCACGGCCAGACGCCGGGCGCGGCGGGCTCCACGGCGACGCTGACCTACCGCAGGTTCAAGCTCGAAGAGACCGTGCTGACCGCGAACGCCTACGAACGGATCTCCCGCTACGAGACGCGCGGCATGGTCCACACGATCGCCAACCGCTACTCGGTGCTCGACGACCGGCGCACTCTCCTGGTGTGCGAGAACGAGTTCCAGCTGTCCGGCCTGCTCAGGCTCGGCCGCAGGGTGCTGGAGAAGTCACTGCGCGAGCAGGTCGAACGCAACGTCGGCAACTTCAAGGCGTTCATCGACGCCGGCTGAGCACCACCACGACGGTGCCATCGGCCATGTCAGCCGGACACCCGACTCAGAGGTCGCGGAACGCCGTCACGCCGTTCGACGTCGTCGCCTCGCGCACACCGGACACCACGGCCTCGGCGAACATCTCGGCGGCGGCGGTGCACAACGCGTCCAAAGCGAACGCACGCGGTTCCGCGAGCGGCACGGCACCCGTGGCCAGCGCGAACACCGTGTCGCCGTCGAACATCGAGTGCGCGGGACGCACGGCGCGCGCCAGGCCGTCCTGCGCGGCCATCGCGAGCCGCTGACACTCCGCTTTGGACAGCTCCGCGTCCACCGCGACCACGCCGATCGTGGTGTTGAGGCCCTGGGGCTTGGCTTCGGGCAGCGCCACCGGGGACGTCCCGAGCGACGGCAGCCACGGCAGACCGGACGCGCGGTCGACGACCTCGCCGGACGCGTTCACCACGGCGAGCGCGCCGATCCGGTGCGCACCGACCGTGGCCGACGCGGCACCGATGCCACCCTTCAGAGAACCGACCCGCGCACCGGCGCCCGCACCGACGCAGCCCAGGTCGAAGGTCTCCGAGGCAGCCTCGCAGGCCGCGCGGCCGAACGAGGCGTCCGGCCGGTTGCCCCACTCCGACATCGGCAGGTCGAAGATCACCGCGCCGGGAACGATCGGCACGACGTGGTGCGGTTGCGCGCCGACCCGGAAGCCGATCGAGCGTTCCGAGAGCCAGCTCATGACGCCGTCGGCGGCCGCGAGCCCGTACGCCGACCCGCCGGACAGGCAGATCGCGTGCACCTGCTGGACCAGGTTCGACGGGTCCAGCAGGTCGGTCTCGCGAGTGCCGGGCGCACCACCGCGTCCGTCGACGGCACCGACCGCGCCCGTGGGCACCAGCACGACGGTCGTGCCCGTCGCCCAGCCCGGTTCGACGCGGTGGTGGTGGCCGACGAGGACACCGGGAATCACGGCAGCATCGCCTCGACCAGGGTGTCCTGCACCCAGGTCAGCCAGTGGTAGACGCCGAGGTGCGGTGACCTCGGGTCCTCCGGCGGCAGCTCGTCCGGCATGTCCTCGGTGACGTCCAGCGCCGTCCCGAGGGCCAGACGCACGTCGTTGAGCGACGCCATCCAGGCCTCGGCCTGCGCGATGGTCAGCCGGATCTCACCGCCGTCGGGCGAGCACGTCTGCAGCACGGTCTCGGCCGCGCCCGTCTTGTGGTCCAGAAGCTCCGGCTCGTGCAACGAGCGCAGCGCCGCCGCCGAGTTGACCTCGTCCGGGTCGGGCGCGTCGTCGTCGAGGCGGTGGAAGTCGGGCAGCAGCCTGCCGAGGATCGGATCGTCAGGAGCCTCCGACGAGCCCGTCCTGATGCCGGTCAGCTCCGCCAACTCGTCCTGGGGTGCTTCCTCGGCGCGCGCCAGCAGCATGTCCTGGATCTGGCTGACCAGACCGCGGACGACCGCGGCCTCCTGCCGATCAAGCCTGCCGACGACGACGTCGCCGTCGCGGATCCACCTCTTCACGAGGCCCGCTGCATGGTCGCCCAGAGCCCTGCCGCGTGGAGTTTCGCCACGTCGGCCTCCACCTTGTCCTTGGTGCCCGATGTCACGATCGCCTTGCCCTTGTGGTGCACGTCGAGCATCAGCTTGGTCGCATGGTCCCTGCTGAACCCGAACAGCTTCTGGAACACGTACGTCACGTAGGACATCAGGTTTACCGGGTCGTTCCAGACCACGGTCTGCCAGGGTCGGTCCTCGGCGGCGACTTCCTCACCGACGGCCTCCGGCTGCGTCCGTTCCTGTTCGACGGGCGTGGTCATACCGCCAATGGTGTCATGTTCGCCGCAGTGACGGAGACCGCGTGCGGGTAAACCGGATGCGACCTTAGGGTTGGCGACCATGAACTCGACGGCGTTGCTGACGGACCACTACGAGCTCACCATGCTCGCGGCCGCGCTGCGTGACGGTACTGGTGACCGTCCGTGCGTGTTCGAACTCTTCGCGCGCCGGTTGCCCAACGAACGGCGCTACGGCGTCGTCGCGGGAACGAACCGGCTGCTCGACGCGATCGCGGACTTCCGCTTCGGTGAGGAGGAGATCGACCAGCTGCGCCGCAACGCCGTGGTCGACGATTCCACCTTGGAATGGCTGGCGGACTACCGCTTCTCCGGGGAGATCGACGGCTACCCCGAGGGCGAGCTGTACTTCCCCGGTTCGCCGGTGCTGACGGTCCGCGCGTCGTTCGCCGAGGGCGTCGTGCTGGAGACGCTCGCGCTCTCGATCCTCAACCACGACAGCGCGATCGCGTCCGCCGCCGCTCGCATGGTGACCGCCGCGAACGGCCGTCGCATGATCGAGATGGGCTCGCGCCGCACGCACGAGGAAGCCGCCGTGGCGTGCGCCCGTGCGTCTTATCTGGCGGGCTTCACGGCGACGTCCAACCTGGAAGCCGGGCGCAGGCACGGCATCCCCACGGCCGGCACGTGCGCGCACGCGTTCACGTTGCTGCACGACACCGAGGAAGAGGCGTTCCGCAGCCAGGTCGAGGCACTCGGCGCCGGCACGACGTTGCTGGTCGACACCTACGACATCACCGAGGGCATCAAGACGGCCGTCAAGGTCGCCGGCCCCGACCTCGGCGCGATCCGGATCGACTCGGGCGACCTGGGTGTGCTCGCCCGCCAGGCCCGCGACCAGCTCGACTCGCTGGGCGCCCGCACCACCCGGATCGTCGTGTCCGGCGACCTGGACGAGTACTCGATCGCCGCCCTGCGCGCCGAGCCGGTGGACGCGTACGGCGTCGGCACGTCGGTCGTGGTCGGGTCCGGCTCACCGACCGCGGGCATGGTTTACAAGCTGGTCGAGGTCGACGGCAGGCACGTCGAGAAGCGCAGCACGTCGAAGCAGTCGCGCGGCGGCTGGAAGAAGGCGTTGCGGCGCCACAAGGACACGGGCACGGCGCTGGAGGAGGTCGTGTTCCAGGCCTCGGCGCAGCCCGAACTCGGCCCGCACGACAGGCTCGTGCAGATCCCGCTGATGCGGAGTGGCAAGGTCACCGACGAGGTACCCACGCTGGAGCAGAACCGCGAACGCCTGCGTGCGGCGCTGGTGAGCGTGCCGTGGGAGGGCCTCAAGCTCTCGCGCGGCGAGCCCGCGATCCCGACGATCTACCTGGAGAGCTGACATGACCAAGGCACTGATCGTCGTCGACGTCCAGAACGACTTCTGCGAGGGCGGCTCGCTGGCCGTCGCCGGTGGCGCGGCCGTCGCCGCGGCCATCTCGCAGCACATCGCCACCTCGGCGTACGACCACGTCGTGGCGACGCGGGACTACCACGTGGACCCCGGCGAGCACTTCTCGCTGACGCCGGACTTCATCGACTCGTGGCCCGTGCACTGCGTGGCGGGCTCGCCCGGGGCGTCGTTCCACCCGGAGCTCGACGTGTCGGGGATCGAGCAGGTCTTCTCGAAGGGCCGCTTCGCCGCCGCCTACTCGGGTTTCGAGGCCGAGAACGACCTCGCGGGCTGGCTGACCGGCAAGGGTGTGACCGAAGTGGACGTCGTCGGCATCGCGACGGACCACTGCGTGCGCGCCACGGCCCTCGACGCGCACCGCAACGGCTTCCGCACGAGGGTGCTCGTCGACCTCACCGCCGCCGTGGCGCAGACGACCCGCGACGCCGCCGTTGAAGAGCTGCTCGCCGCGGGTGTCGTCGTCTCCTGAGGGCCTACGGGGTCGGTGAGCAGGCCACCGTGCCGACGGTGATGCTGCCGGTGTAGCCGGACGACGGTTCGAAGGTGATCTTCAACAGCGTCATCGCGATGCTGCCGTCGTTCGGCACCGGGAACACCGTGTCGGTGAACTTGACCTTGGCGAGCACGTTTCCGTTGCTCGCCTTGACGTCGTGCACGTAGCCGGACGGGATGTCCTGCGGCAGCCCGGTCCACCCGGACATGCCCTTGAGCTCCCAGCCGGCCGACGTGCCCTTCTCGTCGGCGTCGCAGTTGATCGACCACGAGGCGATCTTGAGCCGCGGTCCCTTCTGCCCACCGGACAGGCCGGCGAGCGCGGACAGGTCGAAGCCCGTGCCCTTCGCGACCGACTTCGTCCTGGTGAGGAACTCGGCCGGGTTCACCGCCTCGGTCGTGCAGGCGGAGCTGGTCTCGCCGATCTTCAGCCCGGTCCGGCTCACGGCCGGGCTGGAGCCGGTGACGGTGCCCGCCACGTCCGGGTTCACGTCGCACACCGCGAGCGGCGCGACCTTGAACGTCTGGCCCGCCTTCGCGAAGTCCGCGGCTCCCGACGACGCGGTGCCGGGCGGATTGGCCGCGAGTGCGGGGGCCGCGGTCGCGAACGTCAACGCGACCACAGCGCCTGCGATCGAGATATTGCGCATTTTTCGCATTGCCTGGATTCCCACCGCCCGATAATGGTTGTGATGCGCGGCGCTGATAACGGCTCGGCGCCTCATGTCACCCGTTCGTGAACGCAATTACCCGACCGAGTGACGGGACTTCGTCAGCGCACCCCGGCGAGCGTGGCGAACGGCTCCCGGCGCGGCAGGGCAGTGGGCAGGCCGGCCAGCCTTTCCAGTGCGGTGCACACCCGCACGGCGGCACGCCCGTCGCCGAACGGGTTGCGCCCCAGGGGAAGCCGCAGCCGGGAGCCGAGCACCCAGCCCGCCTCGGCGAGGATGCGGGTGGTGTCGGTGCCGACGAGCCAGGCGCACCCGGCGTCGACGGCGAGCATGCGTTCGGTGGTCTCGCGCAGCACCAGGACCGGCACGCCGAACGTGGGCGCCTCCTCCTGGATGCCACCGGAGTCGGTCAGCACGAGGGACGAGCGCCGCAGCACGCGCACCAGGTCCGGGTAGTCGAGCGGGTCGGTGATGACGACGCGTTCGTGGCCGCCCAGCAGCGACACGACCTGTTCGCGCACACCGGGGTTCGGGTGCGCGGGGATCAGCACGTGCAGGTCGGGGTGGCGGTCGGCGATGGAGCGCACGGCGTTGAGCACGCGCATCAAAGGCCTGCCCCACGACTCACGGCGGTGCACGGTGACGAGCATGAGCCGGCCGCCGGTGGCGTCCAGGGTCCGTTCGAGGGCCACGACGTCCGGGCTGGACGCGGGCAGGTTGGCCGCCGCGACGCGCTGCACGGCGTCGACGACGGTGTTGCCGGTGACGACGATGTGGCTGTCCGGCAACGACTCGGAGTTCAGCGCGTTCGCGGCGTCGTCGGTCGGCGCGAGGTGCAGCGAGGTGATGCGGGAGATCATCTGCCGGTTCCCCTCCTCGGGGAACGGGCCGTACAGGTCACCGGTCCGCAGACCGGCTTCGAGGTGCGCCACGGGGATGCCGCGCCAGAACGAGGCGAGCGCCGCGGCCAGGGTCGTCGTGGTGTCGCCCTGCACGAGGGTGACCGCCGGGGCGCGCTCCTCCAGCACGGCGTCGAACTCGGGCAGCAACCGGGAGACCAGTTCGGCCTGCGTACCGGTGGTGCGGGGGACGTCCAGCCGCAGGTCCGGCACCAGGTCGAAGGCCGCGAGGGCCTGCTCGACCATGCCGGAGTGCTGTCCGCTGTGGACGATCGTGGGCCGCAGGCCGGGGTGGCCCTTCAGGGCGATGGCGACCGGGGCGATCTTCAGTGCTTCTGGCCGGGTGCCGGCCACCAGCAGAACCTCTTTGCTCACCGTTGTCCTCTTCCTCGCAGGCGATCGGGGAGGTCCGTCCCGGGGCCGGGGGGTTACCCCGGGACGGACCATGTCAGCCGGCTCGATTCGGTCTGGTCTGGACGGGGACCACGCGCCGTCTCTTCCGCGCCGAGTGCAGGACGACCGCACCCGCGACGAGAAGGACGATTCCCGCGACGATCCACCACGTCACGTCCGCGCCGGTGACCGCGAGGGCACCCACGCCCGTGCCGACTCCGACGCCGGTACCAGGGACCTTGTACATCTGCCGTTCTCCTGGGTCAGGCCGCGTTCAGCGACGCGCGACGGCGCATCGCCACGAAGGCGACCGGAGCGGCGACGACACCGAGCAGGCCGAGACCGATCCACAGGCCCGCCCCCGACGCCATCGGGATGGGCAGGCCGGCGGGTCCGCACGTGGCGGACGAGATGATCACGTCACCGGTGCCGATGGAGCCGAGCACGCCCTGCAGCAGCTTGATGTGGATCGCGTTCACGGTGAGGCTGCCGTCGTTGTTCTTGATCTGCTCGTTGAAGATCACCTCGGCGATCTTGATGCCCGCGAGCTGCACGTCGAGCTTCGTGTTGGCCGCCGGGTCGGCGTTGACCTCGCCGAGCTTGCCGAGCTTCACGCCCGCGAGCTTGGTGGCGCCGGCCAGACCCTTCTGGGTCGCCGTGCACTCCGCCTCCACCAGTTCGGCGGAGATCTTGCCGGTGACCTTGGAGAGCAGGTCGACCCGGACGTCCGCGGTGCTGGCCCGCGAGTAGACGCCGCCGGAGTTCTCGTCCCGCGACGCCGAGGCGTTGATGAGACCGGTCTTGAGGATCCCGGTGAGGTCGACGCCTGCGAACGAGTTCCTGGTCGGGCCGTTCGCATTGGCTGCGGCGAACGGTTCCGCGTTGACCGCGGGGTTGCCGAGCAGCGTCACGTTGAGCTTCGCACCGTAAGCCGAGGCGTCCCCCGGAGCGGCAGAAGCGGGTGCGGCACCGACCAGGAGTGCGGTAATCGCGATGACTCCAGCCAGTCCCGTCATTCGGACACGCATGAAACTCCTTCCCTTGATTCCTCCGGCCCCAGGGCGCGTCGATACCAATCTGGTTTCACGCTTTCCGGGGGCAATTACCGGCATCGGCTTTCTTTCGAGGGAACTGAGGGTTACTCCCCGTATCGGGCGACACGACCACTCGACTTGCCCAACCGGGGCCACTCATCGTGGGGTTTTTGATCAATTTCCGGTTACGGCGTCACCCGATCCGGGGGTGAGGGATGACGTTGCGTCTACCGATGGAACGTCAAGTAGCCCGTCTGGGCGCTCCCTCATCGGTGGAAAGGATCTTCGGGTGACGCTTGCCGTGCGCCGCACCGCATTCCCGAGCCGGGTGACGGTGGTCGCCCTGCTCGTCGTAGCGGCGGGACTCGTGTTCGCACACCGCCTGTACCGCACGGCGGAGATCTCCCTGTCCGGCGCGATCCTGAGCGTCATCAGCTCCTACGGCGTGGACGTGATCCCCGAGCGCCAGACCGTCTACTTCGGACTGGGCTCGGACACCCCGCTGGGCCTGCGGATGACGCCGGAGTGCACGTCCGCGTTCCTGGTGCTGCCGCTGATCGTGGTGGGCGCGGTGATGATCGCGCTGCGGCCGCGCATCCAGAGCCGCGTGCTGTTCGCGCTGGGGGTCGCCGCGCTGGCCGTGGTGGTCGTGAACCAGTTCCGCGTGCTCACGCTGGTGGGCCTGGTGAACTGGCTCGGCGTCGACACCGGTTACTACTGGGGTCACACGCTGCTCGGGTCGATGGTGAGCGTGTTCGGTGGCGCGGCCGCGTTGGTCGCGTTCGTCTGGCTGGCCACGCGGAAGTGAGCCTCGACCTCGTCCTCGGGTTCACGCAGGCGCTCGCCCTGACGATGAGCGTCGCCTTCGTGACGTACGTGTTCGTGATCGTGATCCCGTACCTGCGGCGCAAACCCGCGCCCATCGGTGAGCCCTCGTCGCTGGAATGGCACTTCTTCGTGCCGTGCCGCGACGAGGAGGCCGTCATCGGTGACACGATCCGTTACCTGCGCACGACTTTCCCCATCGCGCACGTGTGGGTCATCGACGACGACTCCGACGACCGCACCGCCGGGGTTGTGCGGGCGTTGAAGCGCAACGGCGGTGTGCGGGACCCGCAGATCCATCTCGTGCAACGTCAACGCCCCTATGCCCGCACCGGCAAGGGCAACGCGCTGAACGACGCGTACCGCACGTTGAAGATGTGGATGGGCCGGCGTGCGGACGCCGACCGCGCGATCGTCGTGGTGGTCGACGCCGACGGCCGTCCCGCACCGAACTGCCTCGAAGTCTGTGCGGCACAACACCTCTTCGGCAACCCGCGGATCGGCGCCGTGCAGGTGGACGTGCGGATGATCAACGCGGGCCAGCGGCAGCCCGGTGTGACGCGGTGGCGGCGCGCGTTCGGTGCCGGACTCGTGCGGATGCAGGACCTGGAGTTCCGCACGGCCATCGCGGCGATCCAGATGTCCCGCGGTGCCACCGGCACGATCTCCATGGGCGGCAACGGGCAGTTCACCCGTCTGTCCGCTTTGGACTCGATCGCCGGGCCGACCGGATCGCCGTGGCGCGGTTCGTTGCTGGAGGACTTCGAGCTCGGCGTGCACCTGCTGACGGCGGGCTGGCACACCGGTTTCTCGTTGGACACGCACGTGAACCAGGAGGCGCTGTACTCGTTGCGCCGATTCCTGGCGCAACGCACGCGGTGGGGTCAGGGGACCATGCAGTGCATGCGTTACCTGCGGCGCATCTGGGACTCGGACCACCTGACCACGTTGGGTGCGGCGGAGATGATGTACTACCTCGCGCAACCGTGGATGCAGTTGCTGGGCACGCTGATCTACCCGATTCCGATGGCGATGATGGCGTACCGGTTCGCGGTGTCTCCTGGTGAGGTCGTGGCGTGGTTCTTCGACGGCGCCTGGATCCTGTTCACCGTGTACGGCGCGTTCGGGCTGATGCCGTTCGTGCTGTGGGGGCCGGTGTACCGCGCGCGCTGTGAACCCGTGAGCTTCTGGAAGTCCATTGCGTACGGGTTCGGTTACGCGCTGTACATCTACACCTTCTACATCACGTCGTGGCGCGCGTTGATCCGTTTGGTGCGAGGCAACAACGGTTGGACCAAGACGCGCCGCAACGAGGACCGAGTGGCGGGCAAGGTCGCCCTGGACGTCTGACCCTGGATGTGTGACCGGTCACTTTGTAGAGTTCGAACAAAGACGTTCTCCAGTCGGCGTGGTTAACCTCGGTTCACTCGATTCCGCCTGGGAGGGAACCGTGACTCTCGCACTCGCGCCCCGTCGCACCGTGCTCGCCGACTTCGTGCCGGGTGCCCTGGCCCGCGACCTGACGCTGGTCCTCGCCGGCGCCGCCTTCACCGGTCTCGCCGCACAGGTGGCGCTGCCGATCCCCGGCAGCCCGGTCCCGCTGACGGGCCAGACGTTCGCGGCCCTGCTGGTCGGCGCGTCACTCGGCTGGCAGCGCGGTGCCACCTCGATGCTGCTGTACCTGATCGCGGGCGTCGCGGGTGTGCCGTGGTTCCAGGGCGGCACGTCGGGCGTCCCGGTGTCGCTCGGTTACGTCGTCGGCTTCGTGTTCGCCGGTGCCCTGGTGGGGTACCTGGCCGGCCGGGGCGGCGACCGCACACCGTTGCGGACCGTGGGCCTGATGGCGCTGGGCAACCTGGCGATCTACTCCGTCGGCGTGCCGTGGCTGATGGCGGCGACCGGCATGTCGTTCGGCAAGGCACTGGCCGTGGGCGTGCTGCCGTTCCTGGTCGGGGACGCGCTGAAGATCGCCCTGGCCGCGGGTCTGCTGCCGGGAGCCTGGGCGCTCGTCCGGCGTCGGTAGCTTGGACCAGGTGGTGACACCTGGGGAGTACCTCTCGTTCTTGGATGCGCGCCTGCCCGGTCTCGTGGCAGGCGCGCATGTTTACGGGTCACGTGTGCTGGACGACGTCGTCGCCGACTCGGACCTGGACATCGTGATCGAGCTTTCTTCTGCTCGTGAGCTGCCTTCGTTCGACGGCGCCGATGTCGCGGTGGTGTTGGCGGGCTCGCTGGAGAAGCCCGTCTTCGACGTGACGCCTCTGGCCGGTGAGATCACTCCCGTGCTGTGGCAACAACTGCGGACCGTCGGTCAGACCGTGCGCGGCACACGTCCCACATGCCCTGGCACTGCTGTTGATGTCGAGGCGTACTGCCGCTCGAACCTCGTCAGCTACTGGAAGCTGGACTTCGACCGCTTTCGCTCGGTGGTTCCCACGCTGGACCCCGAAGCTCCCATTCCGCGCGAGACGCTGTTGTGGGTGGGCCTGGGCCCGGCCCGGCTGTGGCACACGATCCGGACCGGCGAGATCGTCAGCAAGTCCCGCGCGGGCGAACTGGTCGCCGCCCGCTGGCCCGACCTGCCGATCCTGGACCTGGTCGCCTCCCGCCGCGGCGCGGACGTCCCGCTGAAGGTCGCGCACGGCCTGGCGAGCCTCGAACTGTTCGATCGGATCATGGCCGACGTAACGACGTAGGCCCCGCGGCCGAGAAATCCGCGTGACGACGCATACCCCCGAAGAGCTGGGCTGCCTCGCGGGCGGCCCGGCCCGCGCGGCCGAGGTCGCCTTGGCCCGCCTGATCCAGGCCGGCCTGGTCCGGGTCTCCCGCGAGGGCGTGCTGAGCGCCGTCCACATCCCCGGCCGAGGCCCCACGACCCCGCTGGAGGCGCAGATCCTGAGCGGCCTGCGCCACGGCCGCCACCTGAACGACGTCATCTACGGCGCGTTCAGCTCGCCCGAGGCGGAGGGCCTGCGCTCTCACTTGATCAACCGCCGCCTGCTGCGCCGCAGACGGTCGATGCGCCCCCGCCTGTACCCGTGGCTGTTCCTGCTGACTCCGGTGCTCTTCATCGCGGGAGTGCTGAGCGTCGTGGAACCGGAACTCCTGGCAGACTTCCTGGACTTCGCGCCACCACTGACCGAGTTCCCGTTCTGGTACTTCTTCGCGGCCGCCGCGGTGGCGGTCGTCCTGGCCTCGATCCTGCGCGCCCGCGACCCGGGCCGCCTGCGCACGAGGGCCGGCTACGTCGCGGTGAAACGGGCCCAGCGGCGGGTGGACCCGCGGGACCCGGTCGGCGCGGTCGCGGCTCGGGGGATGCGCGGGCGGGTCGGCGGGATGGCGGTCGCGGGGATGTTCGGGCTCACGGCCGTCGCGGTCGGGATGCTGCCGGGGCGGGAGACGACGAGCAGCAGCAGCTGCGGGGGTGGGTGTTCGTCCGACAGTTCCTGCTCGTCCGGGGACAGCGGCGGTGGTTGTGGCGGTGGCGGCTGCGGTGGAGGCGGCGGGGACTGAGCACCGCACGCATCCCACTTGTCGCAGACGATCCAGCGGGTCTGACGGGACTGTCGGACCTGCCGGGTACGGTCTGTCCCGTGCCTGAAGTTCCCCCCACCCTGAGCCTGCTCGAAACCGCCGTCCACGCCGTCGGCGGTGCGGAGCGTCCCGGTCAGGTGGAGATGGCCGAGGCCGTCGACCACTCGATCCGCACGGGCGAACATCTCGCGGTGCAGGCGGGCACGGGTACCGGCAAGTCGCTGGCCTACCTGGTGCCGTCCATCCGGCACGCGGTGGCCGAGGACGAGACGGTGGTGGTCTCGACGGCCACCATCGCGTTGCAGCGGCAGTTGGTGGACCGGGACCTGCCGCGGCTGTCGAAGGCCCTCAAGAAGGAGCTGGGCCGGGAGCCCACGTACGCGATCCTCAAGGGGCGCAGGAACTACCTGTGCATGCACCGCGTGCACAACGGGGCGCCGGACGAGCCCGAGGAGGACGCGCTGTTCGACCCGTTCGCGGTGTCGAAGCTCGGGCGCGAGGTGAAGCGGCTGCACGAGTGGTCCTCGGACACCGAGACCGGTGACCGCGACGAGCTGGTGCCCGGTGTCAGCGAGCAGGCGTGGCGGCAGGTCAGCGTCACGGCCCGGGAGTGTCTGGGCGTGTCCAAGTGCCCGATCGGGTCCGACTGCTTCGCGGAACGGGCCCGGGCCGAGGCCGGCAAGGCCGATGTGGTCGTCACGAACCACGCGATGCTCGCCATCGACGCGTTGGAGGGCTACCAGGTCCTGCCCGACCACGACGTGGTGGTGATCGACGAGGCGCACGACCTGGTCGACCGCATCACGTCCGTGGCGACGGAGGAGCTGAGCGGGGCGAGCGTCGGCATGGCCGCGCGCCGATGCGGGCGGTTGATCGACCAGGACATCGCGGACCGGCTGGCCGAGGCCAGTGACGGGTTGGCGATGATCCTCGAGGACATGCCGTCGGGTCGCCTCGACGCGCTGCCGAGGGCTCTCGCGGGAGCGTTGGCGGCCACGCGCGACGCGGCGCACAACTGCATGTCGGCCATGGGGCCGGAACGCAAGGAAGACCCGGAGGGGGCGACGGCGCGCAAGCTCGCGCTGGCCCTCCTCGAAGAGGTGCACGACTGCGCGGTGCGGGTGCTGGAGGCGTTCGACGAGGAACACGACGTCGTCTGGGTGTCCGGTGACTTCAACCAGAAGGCGCCGTCCATCAGGGTCGCGCCGCTCGGTGTCGGCGGGCTGCTCCGGGAGCGGCTCTTCGCCAAGCGCACCACCGTGCTGACGTCGGCGACGCTGACGTTGGGCGGTGCCTTCGACACGATGGCGCGTCAGTGGGGGCTGCCGCCGTCGGAGAAGGTCCGCAAGATCGAGGGCGCGGCGACCGAGAAGGACATCGACGGTCCCAAGTGGAGCGGTCTCGACGTCGGGTCGCCGTTCCAGCACGGCACGAGCGGAATCCTCTACGTGGCAAGGCATCTGCCACAGCCGGGGCGCGACGGGCTGCCGCAGGAGTACCTCGACGAGATCGAGGGCCTGGTGAACGCGGCAGGCGGGCGCGCGCTCGGCCTGTTCTCCTCGACGCGCGCCGCCAAGCAGGCCACCGAGGCGCTCAGGGACAAGCTCGAGCACCCGATCCTGTGCCAGGGCGACGACGCGACGGGCCTGCTGATCAAGAAGTTCTCCGAGGACGAGCGCACGTGCCTGTTCGGCACGCTGTCGCTCTGGCAGGGCGTCGACGTGCCGGGCCCGAGCCTCCAGCTCGTGATCATGGACCGGATCCCGTTCCCGCGCCCGGACGACCCGCTGGCCTCCGCCCGCCAGAAGGCGGTGAGCTCACGCGGCGGCAACGGCTTCCTGACCGTCGCCGCCACGCACGCCGCCCTGCTGATGGCCCAGGGCGCGGGCCGGTTGCTGCGCTCGATGTCGGACAAGGGCGTGGTCGCCGTCCTCGACCCGCGCCTCGCCACGGCCCGCTACGGAGGCTTCCTGCGGGCCTCACTCCCCCCGTTCTGGACGACCTACGACCCCGAGGTGGTCAGGGCCGCCCTCACGCGGTTGGACGCGGCTCAGACGAAGTGATCCGCTCGATCAGTTCGTCGCGGTAGGCCTGGGCATCCGGCAGTTCCGGTTCGGAACCGTCGGCGTGCTTCAACGCGCCTTCGAGGATCTTCAAGGCCTGCCGCTCGTTCCCGCGCGCGTCGGCCTGCCGTGCCGCGTCCTCCATGGCCTTCGCGAGCTTGGTCTTCGCTTCGGGTTCCTGAACGCCCTTGCTGAACCGGACCCAGTTGCCACCCGGATCCACCACGACGAACCCGGTGTAGCGGTCGTTGCGCAGCCGCGGCCGGGTCATCCGCGGAATGCCGGAGATCAGCACCTTCCCGTGAACCTCGCGCATCCCCGCCGCGAACGCCTCGTACACCGGCCCGGTGTCCTCGACGATGACCACGCACGTGCTGTGCGACTCCTCGGGAACGTGCCCCGGCATCCCGTAGAAGTGCAGGTTGATGTCTTCACGCTTCATAGCGACGTACGGGTTCGGCTTCATCTGCCGGTACGTACGAACAAAGCCGAGCATCTCGTAGAAGGCCGCCATCTCGTCGATGTCGACACACGGCAAGAGCGGGATTGTCAGTTCGTTTGCCACCGCCCGAAGCTAAGCCCGGACCAGCCAAAACGACACGGAGCTATTTGCTCAAGCGAATAGCAGCACGATCCCGCCCAGCAGCATCAACGCCGACACGACAGCGATGGCCAGCACCCTCCCGCGCGACGTCCCGGCGTGCTTCAACGCAATCCCCAACGGACCGACCACGACAGCTCCCTTCGAAGGCATGACAACGGCAGCCCGCACGACCCCGAACGCCACCGACAACGGCGACATGCCGAGTTCGCGCGCGCCAACAACATCTGCTTCCCACTGCTCGCGATAGCGCTCATCAGGCGCCACCATGCGCACCAACAACAACGCCGCTCTCACGTCGCCGTCCGAGGCACAAACCGAGGCGACGGAGCGGCCCGCGCGACGACCTTGCGCGCCTCCGAGGCTCCCTCGGCGGTCAGCCGGTACATCCGCCGGCGCGGCCCACGCCGTTCCGCGTCGTCCTCCCAGGCCGAGGTGACCCACCCGGCGCGTTCGAGCCGGTCCAGCAACGGGTAGACGCTGCCCGACGGCCTGCCGGTGAGCTTGATGATCTCCAGGCCCCAGCGCGGCTCGTCCGCCCCGAGCAGGACGGTGAGCACGTCGACGGTGGCCTTGCCGATGCGTTGCAGTGGCTCCACGCCACTAAGACTACCTATGTAGATTAAGACGTTCAAGGAGTTCGCTCGGAGTCGTTCGGACCTTCGAGCTCCGCGATGCGTTTCTTGGCAGCCTCGAGTTCCGACTCCCGCTCTTTCTCCTTGCGACGATGTTCACGAACACGCAGGTCGCGCTTCTGCAGGAAGTAGACGGCGAAGGTCGCCAGGATGCCGAGACAGCCCAGAAGGATTCCAAGCACTGCAAGAAACATGGCTGCCGCCTCCGATGTGACTCTTGACGCCCGAAACCGCGATCATCAAGCACGGCTCGAGCAATGCCCCATCGTCCTGCTGTAATACAGAGTCCAGCTCGCGTCTGCGTCGAGCCTGAACACAACACCTCGTCGAATCAGCCGTGCAAGCCAAGCCGTTCAAGCAGCTCTTCGCGGAACTCCAGCGCCGAGGCCCGCTCCTCCTCCGAAGCGTGGACCTCCCGCACCAGCGCCCCTTCGAGGATCTTCAACGCCTGCCGCTCCGCCCCGTGCGACCCAGCGAGCGTCACCGCGTTGGTCAACGCCCGCGACAACCCGTTCCGCACGGTCTCGCGCTCGCGCACCGCCGGCACGACCCTGATCCAGTTGCCGCCGGGGTCGACGAACAGGAACCCGTCCCGCCGGGGCCGCGTCATCCGCGGGATCCCCGTGATCAGCACCTGCCCGTAGACCTCGCGCATCCCGGCGGCGAACGCCTCGTACAGCTCACGCGGGTCCTCGGCCTGGATCAGGCACGAGCTGTACGACTCCGCGGGCTCGTAACCGGGAATGCCGAAGAAGTGCAGGTTGATCTCCGAACGGCGCACCGACAGGTACGCGGTCGGCCGATGCTGCCGGTACGTGACCGTGAACCCGAGCATCACGTAGAACTCGGCCACCTCGTCGATGGAGGCGCACGGCAGCAGCGGGATCGTCACCTCGTTGGCCACGCCGCCAAACTAGCGCCGCAGGTCAGCCGTCGACCAGCAATCCACGTAACGGTCCTTGCAATCTTCCGGCACGACGGGACACACCGGGCAACGACGTCACACGCCCGGATCCCTTCAGTTCGGACCGCCACACGGTGTCGACGACCTCGTGCGCGGGACCGGAGGCATCGGCCCCCAGGTGTTCGGTCCACAACCTCAGCCGCGTCGCGCGCACCACCTCGCGGTCGTCCGTCACGACGTTGACCTCGGTGTCGTTGAACAGCGAGTGCTCGTTCAGGTTCGCCGACCCGATCGACATCCACTCGTCGTCCACAATGGCCAGCTTCGCGTGGATGTAGACCGGCGCATCACCATGCGAGACAAGCGTTGCGGCGACGAGCCGCTCACCGGAGTCGGCGTCGAGCAACCGGCCGAGCTGGCCGCGGGTGGTGTCGGCGCCGTTGCTCGGTTTCTGCGGCAGCAGCAACACCATCCGGAACTCGTCACACGGCGGGTTGCTCAGCTTCTCCAGCAGCACCTCGGTGATCTCCGGCGACCAGAGGAACTGGTTCTCCACGTAGATCAACGACTCCGCCGCGCGCAACGCCCGCAGGTACGAGTCGAGCAGGCTGAAGTCGCCGTGCGGGGCGAACGAGTAGGTCTTCTCCGGGATCGTCCGCACCATCTGCACCGACGACGACCCGGCCTCGGGCGGCACCTCGGGAGCGGGCAGGGTCTCCCCCGCGATCTCGAGCCACCGCGCCGCGAAGTGCGAGGCCACCTCCGCCACGACAGGGCCTTCGACCTTGGCGATGTGGTCGTGCCAGCCGAGGTCGCGCGGCGGGTGTTCCGGCGAGTCGTGGCGGTCGCCCTCCACGGCGGTCATGTCGAGGCCGCCGACGAACGCCACGTCGTCGACGATCACGATCTTCTCGTGGTGGCAGTGCAGCGTCCGCTCCCGCGCGTCCAGCTCGCAGCGGACGGCGCCGCACTCCCAGAAAGCCTTCTGTGCGGCCAAAGCACGCTTGCGCGTCGGCTCGAACATGGGGAACGGCGGCCCGGCCCAGAGCAGCACGCGCACCGGAACCCGTTCCGCCGCAGCGGAAAGCAGCTCGCGCAACTGCGGAGCACCCGGCTCGCGCGTCAGCCGGAAGTCCGGCGAGGCGTGCCAGTTCGCGATGTGCACGTACTTCTGCGCGTTCTCGATCGCCTGCGCGATGACGGGGAACGCGTTGGCTCCGTCGACCAGAATCTCGATCTTGCACCCGTGCTGCACCGGCCGGCGCGGGGTGAACCACCCGGCGCCGTCACCGGCGAGCACCTCGCCCCACCCCAGCCGCGTCAACCGCCGCGTGTGGTGGGAGCACAGCATGTTCTCCAGCCCGTCTCCGAGCCGGGCGTCAAGAACGTCGAGGAAGCCCACGAGACGCGGATTTACCCGTTTCGCGCACTTCTAAACAGCGAGCACCGTCGTCGTACCCGGCTCGACCTCCGTGAAGCCCGCGTCCCGCACCGCCACGACGTCGCCGCGGTGGATCAGCGAGTCCCACTCCGCCACCGACGGCGTCCGCACGGCGCACCGGTAGTCGATCTCCGCCCACGCCTTCAGCTCGACCGCCGACAGGTGTGGCGCCAGCAGCATCGACGCGTGCCCGACCTGTGCCGCGAGCTTGCCGGCCGACATCTCGACGCGCGGGTTCACGTACAGCAGCCGGGCGCCCTCGGGAACGGCGCCGGGCTCGTCCACCGGCAGGTCGGACCCGGAGATCTGCAGCTTCGCGACCTCCCGAGGCGTCTCGGACACCAGCACGGGCAGCAGCGAACGGACCGAGGCGCCGTCCACGGTGATCGTCACCCCGGGCAACTCCTGGACGGCCTCCCACTGCACACCACGGGCCCGCCGCGACACCTTGCGGATCCGTCCGGCCACCCACGACCGCACGGCCTCGTGCCACTCGCCGTCGACGTCGGCACGCGGGTCGAGGCACACCGCGACCGCCGAAGCGGCCGCGGCCTCCAGCAACGCCGTCCGCGACGGCGGGTCGACGCGTTCGATGCGCAGCACCATCGGCATCGCGCGCACCTCGGACTCCTCGGCGTAGTTCCGGGAGGCGATCAGGTCGAGGATCATCACAGGCGGGTCAGCTCCAGGCCGTCCGCCGCGTCGGCGGCCTCCACCTCGGCCCGCGTCACACCGAGGATGAACAGCACCGCGTCCAGGAACGGGTGCGACAGCGCGGTGTCGGCCACCTCGCGCAGCGCGGGCTTGGCGTTGAACGCGATGCCCAGTCCGGCCGCGTTCAGCATGTCGATGTCGTTCGCGCCGTCACCGACCGCGACGCACTGGGCCAGCGACACGCCGACCTCCTCGGCGAACCGGCGCAGCGCCACGGCCTTGCCCGGCCGGTCGACGATCTCGCCGATCACCTGGCCGGTCAGCTTGCCGTCCACGACCTCCAGCGTGTTCGCCGCGCAGAAGTCCAGCTGCAGCTCGTCCGCGAGGCCCGTGATCACCGACGTGAACCCACCGGACACCACACCGCAGAAGAAGCCGAGGCGCTTGAGCGTGCGGATCGTCGTGCGCGCACCGGCCGTGAGCTCGAGCGATGCCCCGACCTCCGCCAGCACCTTCTCGTCGAGGCCCTCCAGCAACGCCACCCGGCGCCGCAGCGACTCGGCGAAGTCGAGCTCACCGCGCATCGCGGCCTCGGTGATCTCGCGCACCTGCTCCTCGCACCCGACGTGCGCGGCCAGCATCTCGATCACCTCGCCCTGGATCAGCGTGGAGTCGACGTCGAACACCACCAGGCGCTTGGCCCGGCGGGTCAGCCCGGCCCGTTCGACCGCGATGTCGAGGCCCACGCGCACCGACACGTCCGCGAGCGCCGACCGCAGCGCCGCGTCGGCCTCCATCGTGTCGTCCGCGACGGAAACCCGCAGCTCGAGGCCCGTGACGGGGTAGTCGGCGACACCGCGGATCGCGTCGATGTTCACGCCGAGCGACGCCAGCCGGCGCGCGACCTCGGTGAACGCCTTCGCGGTGACCGGACGGCCGAGCACGATCAGGACGTGCGACGACTCCAGGCGCGCGGTCCGCTTCGAGTCGGCGCCGATCTCGATCTCGACGTGCATCGAGACGGTGGCCATGGCCTGCTCGACCGACTCCTGCAGACCCTCGGGGTCGTGGTCGGTCGAGACCAGCGCGCCGAGCACCAGACGGCCCCGGATCACGACCTGCTCGACGTCGAGCACCTCGACGCCGTGCCTGGTCAGCACGGCGAACAGCACCGAGGAGACACCGGGCTTGTCGGGGCCGGTCACGGTGATGAGCACGGGCGTTTTCACGTCGTCGTCTCCTCGTCAGACGCGAAGAGCCCCGGCCGCGCGAAGCAGCCGGGGCTCATCGTTGAACCTGTGAAGAGCAGGTTACTTGTCGTGCTCCGGCTCTTCCTTCTCGGACGCCGTACCCGACTTGATGGCCGCTGCAGCGAGCTCCGAAGGAGCGGGCTTGGCGTCCTTGTGCGCGATCGTCTTGCCGGTGAAGGACACGTGGCCCTCGTTCCGGATCCGCTCGATCATGTGCGGGTAGTGCAGCTCGAACGCCGGGCGCTCCGAACGGATCCGGGGCAGCTCGGTGAAGTTGTGGCGCGGCGGCGGGGACGAGGTCGCCCACTCGAGCGAGTTGCCGTAGCCCCACGGGTCGTCCACCGTCACGACCTCACCGAAGCGGTAGCTCCGGAAGACGTTCCAGATGAACGGCAGCGTCGACGCGCCCAGGATGTAGGCGCCGATCGTGGAGATCATGTTGAGCGTCGTGAAGCCGTCGGACGCCAGGTAGTCGGCGTACCGGCGCGGCATGCCCTCGTTGCCCAGCCAGTGCTGGACGAGGAACGTCGCGTGGAAGCCGAGGAACGTCGTCCAGAAGTGCAGCTTGCCGAGCGGCTCGTCCATGAACCGGCCCGTGATCTTCGGGAACCAGAAGTAGATACCCGCGAAGGTCGCGAACACGATCGTGCCGTAGAGCACGTAGTGGAAGTGAGCGACGACGAAGTACGTGTCGGACACGTGGAAGTCGATCGCCGGCGCGGCCAGCAGGATGCCGGACAGACCACCGAAGAGGAACGTCACGATGAAGCCGATGCTGAACAGCATGGGCGTCTCGAACGTCAGCTGGCCCTTCCACATCGTGCCGATCCAGTTGAAGAACTTCACACCGGTCGGGACCGCGATGAGGAACGTCATGAAGGCGAAGAACGGCAGCAGCACGGCGCCGGTCGCGTACATGTGGTGCGCCCACACGGCGACGGACAGGGCCGCGATGCCGAGCGTCGCGTAGACCAGGCCGTTGTAACCGAAGATCGGCTTGCGGCTGAACACCGGGAAGATCTCCGACACGATGCCGAAGAACGGCAAGGCGACGATGTAGACCTCCGGGTGACCGAAGAACCAGAAGAGGTGTTGCCACAGGATCACGCCGCCGTTGGCGGGGTCGAACACGTGGGCGCCGAGATGCCGGTCCGCCAGCAGGCCCAGCAGGGCCGCGGTCAGGATCGGGAACGCGAGCAGCACCAGCACCGACGTCACCAGGATGTTCCAGGTGAAGATCGGCATCCGGAACATCGTCATGCCGGGCGCGCGCAGGCAGACCACGGTGGTGATCATGTTCACCGCGCCGAGGATGGTGCCGAGACCACCGACCACCAGGCCGGAGATCCACAGGTCGGCGCCGACGCCGGGCGAGTGGATGGCGTTGCTCAGCGGCGTGTACGCGAACCAGCCGAAGTCAGCCGCACCACCGGGGGTGATGAAGCCCGCCATCACGATCAAGCCACCGAAGAGGTAGAGCCAGTACGAGAAGGCGTTCAGCCGCGGGAACGCGACGTCGGGCGAGCCGATCTGGAGCGGGAGCACGAAGTTCGCGAAGCCGAACACGATCGGCGTCGCGTACAGCAGCAGCATCACGGTGCCGTGCATCGTGAAGAGCTGGTTGAACTGTTCCTGCGAGAGGAACTGCATGCCGGGCCGGGCCAGCTCGGTCCGCATCAGCATGGCCATCGCGCCGCCGACCATGAAGAAGGCGAACGACGTGACCAGGTACATGATGCCGATTTGCTTGTGGTCCGTGGTGCGGAACATCCGCAGCAGGAAGGACCCCTTGACCGCAGTGCGCGTCGGATAAGGACGCGTTGCGATCGGCTGCGGGGCTACGGCCGTCACGGTACCTCCAGGCCTTGGTGGGACCAGTAGTTCGGGAAACTCCCCGGATATTAGACGGAGCCGATCAGCTCCATTCGGGTGGGCCATGGCCGGTGGCCAGCGGCGTAGCGCACGTCACACGTATCCTGCCGCCGTGCTCCGATTGCTCGCCGTCGCTTCTGTCCTGTTGCTGGCCGCCTGCGGCTCTCCCGCCACGCACAACTCCGCGGACGTCGCGTTCGCCCAGGGGATGGTGCCGCACCACGAGCAGGCGCTGGAGATGTCCGGCCTGGTCGCGTCCCGCACCGAGAACCCGCACGTGGTCGACCTGGCCAAGCGCATCGCGGACGCGCAGAAGCCCGAGATCGACCGCATGAACGGCTGGCTCCGCACGTGGAACGCGCCGGTCCAGGCGTCGTCGCACACCTCGCACGGCCACTCCGAGTCGCACGGCATGGTCGAACTGGGCAACCTCGCCGACCTGGACGGCACCGACTTCGACCGCCAGTGGCTGTCGCTGATGATCCAGCACCACCGGGGCGCCGTGGAGATGGCGCAGAAGCACCTCGGGGCCGGCACCGACCCGGAGACCCGCAAGCTCGCCCAGGACGTCGTCAGCCACCAGGAGAAGGAGATCGCGGAAATGGAGTCGCTCCTCCCTCAGGGCTGATGCCAGCCTTCTGCCCGTGAACGCTCTCGCAGCTGCGGTCTCGTTGGCAGCCTCACACGGCGTCGTGTGCTCCGACCCTCTCGTGCTCAAGCACGGCAGCAACGTCCTCGTGCACCTGCGCCCGGCCCCGGTCGTGGCCCGCATCGCCGCACGCACGGCCCTGGTCCGCCCCCGCGTCTCGGACCACTTCGCCCGTGACCTGTCGGTGTCGTCGTTCCTGGCTTCGCGAGGCGTACCGGTCGTGCCACCGTCTGCCGAGTTGCCCGCGGGACCTCACACGTTCGAGGGGTTCGTGATCTCGTTCAGCACGTACGTCCCGCACGAGCCCGGCGCTCGGCTGCCTCACCACGACGTGCTCGAGCTCCTGCCCGGCCTGCACGCCGAACTGAGGCTGTACGAGGGCGCGTTGCCCACGCGCGGCCCTCTGGACGACGTCGACAACGTGCTGACCCACCTCGACGGCTTGGGCGTGCCGGACCTGGACAGGTTCCGCGACCTCCGCGACGAACTGCTGGCCGACTGGGACGCGCACTACAACGACGTCCAGCCGCTGCACGGCGACTCACACCCCGGCAACCTGCTGATCACACCCTCGGGCCCGGTCTGGAACGACTTCGAGGACGCCTGGCGTGGCCCGGTCGCCTGGGACCTGGCCTGCCTGGGAAACGACGAAGCCGCCCAGCGCACCGTAGAGATCTACGGCGGCGGGGCGGCTCCATCGGACGTGGAGTTCCACGTGCGGACACGAACCATGTTCGGCACGCTCTGGGGCGTGCTCATGGAGTGGTCTTAGACGCGACGCCTGCGCATCACGAGCACCAGGGCGGCACCGGCGGCCACGAGAGCGGCGCCGAGCCCGAGCATCCACGCGGACCCGAACCCGGTCGCGGCCAGCCCACCCTCGTTCGCGACAGGAACGATCGCGGGGGTGGTGGTCGTGGTGGTCGGCGCGACCTCGGACGAGCTCGACGGGCTGGTCGTGGTCGTGCTGGAGGGCGTCGACGAGTGCGTCACGGTCGACGGGGACGTCGTGGTCGTGGTCGTCGTGGTGGTGGTGGTGGTGGTGGGCGTCTCGTCCTTGACACCACAACCGAACCAGTGGCTGATCTGCGGGATCTGTCCACCGTTGTTGAACGGCGACCGCAGGTCCTCCCACGGCAGCGCCGCACCGAGCTTGTCGGCGAGGTAGACGTTGAACTTGTCACCGCCCTTCACCAGGATGCCCGTGATCTTGATGCCGGCGGGCACAGCCGTGATGTCGAGGTACTGCTCGTTGTCGCCACCCGTGTAGGTGAACAGGTTGGGGTGGACCGTCGAGCCGGTGAGTCCGCCGACCGTGCAGGCCTCGGGGTGGTTGATGTCGACGTTCTTGAGGAACGGCGTCGCACGGGGGTCGTCCGTGGTCGGCACCTCGGGCTGCGCGAGTGCCGTGGTCGCGAGGACCATCGTGGCCACAGCGGCCATGGCGGCCGAAGCGAGCAGGCCGGCTCTTCTCAGGGGCGTCAAACGCATCGGGTTACTCCGTGAGGGTTGGCGGATGCGGCGATCTAAGACGATCGACGTCGCCCGAACGGCGTAGATGACGATCAACTTCACCCTTGTGGCCGATTCGTTATTCCTCTGTGAAGTCGTATCCCCAAACGACCGAACGCCGGACGGGGCCGGCGAAGCACCCGCGTCCGACGTTCGAAGATCACTGCGAAGATCAGCTCTGCTGGCCCTCAACGGGCTTCACGTAGACCGTTCCCCCGGTCGGCATGCGCCGGAACCACTGAACGGGGGCGACCGGCTGACCGGTCACCGGGCCCACCCCTGACGCGGGGTGGACGACAGGCATGCCGGAGTGCTGCGGGAACTGCGGCAGGCGCGAAGGCTGGTTCGGGGAGGTCATTGTTCCTTCTCGGGAGGCGTTTTAATGTGCTTCGGGCGACCCGACGATCGAAGAGCTCAGCAGTGACCCGAGTGCCGTTCTCAGCCGCACCGCCGCGACGGCGGAGTCGACCTGCCATTCCTCGGTTGCCCGGGTGAGCAACCACCCGAACGTTTTCTTCGCTCTATCGGTACGCCATTGGTCAAGAGTCCAGCTCGCATCTTCATCGAGCCAGAACACCTGGGGCGGTTGCACCGCCCTGCCCACCACCACTCGGCCAGAGACAGCGCGCTTGAGACGCACGTCCGGGAGCAGGCAAAAGTGGAGGTCATCTGCGATCTCAGGGGATAGTGTGACACCGTCCACTTCGGACCGCGCACCACCCTCGCCACTGAGCTCAACCGTGTCGCCCGTCAGGGCGCGAAGGAGCCATCGCGCGTCCACGCAAAGGTCGTCCTCATGAGCGAGCAACCACGCGCCGATCTCACCGGCGCGGTCGCCTGCTTTCGCGAGCAATGAATCCGGACCGAGTTGTTCGGCGCCAATTGACGCGTTGAACTGCGCCAGGCAGCTGTAGGCGTGCCAAGCCGCGAAGGTCTGTTCCAGTGGCCATCGTACGTGCGACCACGAAGTCTCGAAATAATCCGCGTCCTCGGCACGCGCGTCAAGAAATTCTTTTGCGATCGCCAGGTCGAAGAACTTTTCGTGCGCCCCTTCGTGAACCAGCGCCTCCGCGACCTCCATCGGGAGCAGCGGTTCGTCGATGAGCACGATTCCGGGGACGTACCTCGACGACGCGGACACCAGGCCGCCCGAGGTCTCCCGCTTGAGCACCGCGAGCATCGAGACGTGCGCGAGCAGGTCCTCCGCCATGTCCGGCGCGAACTTCCACAGCAGCCGGACCCCCTCTTCCACGATCCCCAGGGCGGTCTCGAACCGGTCGCCATCGGCTTCGGTCAGCGGCTCGGGACGCGTGCCGGAGGGCGCGACGATGCGGAGCGGGGCCTCGAGCAGATCGGCCGCCGCCGGATCCGCGGCAACGGACACGCCGGCGTCGCGAACGCGCATCGACGCGGCCCGAGTCACGAACTCGGGGTCCACCTCACCTTGTCCGGCGAGGGCCTTGCCGATCTCGAATCGGACGATCGGGTGATCCGCGAGGTTGTCGGACAACTCGGTTCCGGGCGCGAACATCTCGGCCGCGAGGCGGTACAGGGTGCGTCTCTCGTCCAGCAGAGCGGGCGCAGGAACCAGCGCCGCATGCACCGCATGCGTGCTCACGGTGGGCGAACCCATCACCGACGACCCCGTAACCACGTCCCCCGACGCCATGGAGTCAAGGGCACCTCCACGTCGGCGGCGCCCGGAATCCGCGCAACTTTAGAGCACACCGCGACCCGAACAACACATAGGAGACCCCTACAAAATGGTGGTGCCCCGGACACGTCCTGTGGAAGACGTGGCCGGGGCACGATTCTCAGGTTGATCTGTTCATCAGCCGAACATGATGCTGGTGACGTTCACGAAGCCGACGACGGCAAGCGCGACGATCGAGACGGCGACCATCGTGAGCACGGTGCGCCATCCGATCGCGGTGACGGCGACTGCGACGGCGGCGGCGATTCCGAGTGCACTCCCTGCGGACATCTCGTTCCCTCCCGACTAGGCGAGTACGGGTCCCAGGTGTGGGCGGTCCTGGGGGCCTCGCCTGTCGTAATCGTCCCGCTCCTGTAGGTTGTCTGTCAACCGTCGACTGGTTGCCAGACAAGTTGCAACCAGGAGGCAACAGGCCTAAGCTGGACCAATGCCCGCCGACGACGTCCATTCCGGTGAGAGCTGGTCGCTCTCGCCTGATTCGCGACGGCCCCTTCCGGAGCTGATCGAGCAGAAGCTCCGCGATCAGATCATCGGCGGCACGCTCAAGGCCGGTGATCGCCTCCCCACCGAGCCGGTGCTGGCCGACAAGATGGAGGTCGCCCGGTCCTCGCTGCGCACCGCGCTGCAGAGGCTGCAGCTGCAGGGCATCGTCGAGGTCCGCCGGGGCCTGGGCTGGTACGTCCGCCGCACCGACCTCGCCGCCGTCGAGGAGCACCTCGAGGGCCGGCTCGCCGCGCGACAGTTCTCCCACACCGACCTGCTGGAAGTGCGGATCGCCCTGGAGACCACCGCCGCGTCGCTGGCCGCTGTGCGCGCGGGCGACGGTGAACTGGACGAACTCGCGAAGCTGAACCGCCGCTACCAGCGCGCGCCGGTGGACGACATGCAGGAGGTGATCGAGTCGGACGAGGAGTTCCACTCGGCGCTGATCCGCGCGTCCCACAACGAACTGCTGGAGCAGATGTACCAGGCGCTCGTGCCCGGTTTGCAGGACTGCAAGAGGCAGGCGCACCCGTCCCGCGAGATCCACAACCGCTCCGCGAACGAGCACGAGCAGGTCATCTGGTTCCTCAAGCGGCACGACGAGGTGGGCGCGAAGAGCGCGATGACCACCCATCTGCTCGGGCTGTACAACGACGTGGCGGGTGACGACACGCAGCCGCGTGCGTCCCTCAGCACCTACGTCGGGGTGTCGGACAACCCGATCTGGGACAAGTCGCGCTGAGGCGTTGCTGGTACGACAAGGACCGAAAGGGTCTGGCGCTGATCGCCCTCCACTCCCACCATGTATGGACGACCGGGTGGAGTGAGGGGGCGGCGACCAGGTGGTGGTGGCGCGCAAGCACAGGCAGGTTCTGGCCGTCGCGTTCCTCCTGCTGCTCGTCGCGGCCGCCGACCTGACCGCGGTGCTGCTGTGGCAACCCACGTCCCGAAGCCTGTTGCACGACGTGCTGGTGGTGCTCTGGCCACTGCCGGCACTGGCGGGTTTCCTGCTGGGCACCTACGAGCTGTTCCTGCACCAGCGACTCGTGAACGAGATGGGCCGCATCTCGGGCCCCGGCATCGTCGAGCACCTGCTGCCGAGCGAGGTGCTCAGGACGTTCCTGTCGAGGATCTACGGCACCGGCCAGCAGAACGACGACGTGGTGTCCGGCGTGCTCGGCGGCAGCGGCATGCGCCCCAAGGGCGACGACCTGACGATCAGCACCCGCACCACGGTCCGCCTGGAGTTGCAGGGCGTCGACACCCTGACCTACCACCTGACCACGACCCAGACGCACCAGTTCCGGCACAGCGTCCCGGTAGACCGGTTCGTCATCTTCGCCACCAGCAACGCCACCCTGCGCGACACGATCAGCGCGGCCTGCCGCTTCCCGCTGTTCGAGCTCTACTTCATGCCGGACGCGTCGCTGTTCCTCGACTCGGTCGACGACATCCGCGACTCCACCAAGATCACCATCGACTACCTCGACCACGACGGCCAGAGCCGCTCCGCGGAACCGAGCCAGATCCCGCCGATCGAGGTCAGGTTCGACCGCTGGTCGAACTACCTGACGTTCTTCCGCGAGGCGATGGCCCCGCTGCCCAAGCTGAGCCCGGTCGACCACATGAGCGACCTGCGCATCCTGGAGTGCGATCTCAGCGGCATCGCCGACGACCACGTGGTGCGCGCGATCCTCGGCCTGACCGTGTCGTCACGTTCCCTGCAGCGCACCAACGACGGCTTCGCGTACTGGCAGTCGCCGTACCCGTCCTACGTGGACACGATCAGCTTCGACGCCACGGAGCTCGCGGTCGACCACTCCCCCGGTCACGAGTTCCGCATCATGCCGTTCACGTTCCGGTCGGGTACGGAGGCGGCGCAGTGGTTGCGCGCGGATCAGCTCGGGGACCTGGACGTGCGGTCGTGGATGCTGCCGGGGCACGGGGTCGCGTTGTTGTGGCGGGAAGCGCGCCGCTGATCTCAGTCGGCCGGCCGCACGTAGACCGTGCCACCACCGGTGGGCATGCGCACGAACCAGTCGACACCCCTCGCCGGCTTGCCCGACTTCGCGGGCTCGAGCGGCCAGCAGGAGCGCCCGGTGTCCTTCGGGACGGGAACCGGAACGGGTTTCAGCGGATCGGTGGCCATCGTGGTCTCCCCTCGACTGCGGATGGCACCGAAGCCTATCGACGGTGGACCCGCAGAGCGCCTGCCGAGCGGGTGAGCGAGGTGCTGCAAGCGAGCGCAAGAAATTGCGTACACTTGCGCCATGACGCAACGGAGGCTGGCCGAGGTCGCGGCCAAGGTCGGGGTCAGCGAGGCCACCGTCAGCCGGGTGCTGAACGGCAAGCCAGGAGTCTCGGACGCGACGAGGAGTGCCGTCCTCACGGCCCTTGACGTGCTGGGATACGAGCGACCGACGCAATTGAGGGGCGAACGGGCGCGGCTCGTGGGCCTCGTTCTGCCCGAGCTGCAGAACCCGATCTTCCCCGCCTTCGCGGACGTGGTCGGCAACGCGCTCGCGCAAAGGGGTTTCACGCCCGTTCTCTGCACCAGGACGGCCGGCGGGGTCACCGAGGCCGAGTACCTGGAGCTGCTGCTGGAGCAGCACGTCAGCGGCATCGTGTTCGCCGGTGGGCTGTACGCGCAGAAGGACGCGAGCCATGGGCACTACCAGCAGATGATGTCCCGGAAGTTGCCTACGGTGCTGGTCAACGCCGCTATAGACGATCTGGCGTTTCCGCGGGTGTCGTGTGACGACGCGGTGGCCGTGGAGCAGGCGTACGGGCATCTCACCTCCCTTGGGCACAAGCGGATCGGGGCTGTGCTCGGGCCGTTGGACCACGTGCCGAGCTTGCGCAAGCAGCAGGCGCTCGACCGGTGTGGTGGTGCGGATGTCGAGCACGCGATGTTCAGCCTCGAAGGTGGGCAGGCTGCGGCCACCAAGCTGGTGCAGCGCGGGGTCACGGCGATCATCTGCGCCAGCGACCCTCTCGCACTGGGTGCGATCAGGGCCGTGCGCAGGGCCGGGCTGGACGTTCCCAAGGACGTGTCGATCATCGGGTACGACGACTCCGCGTTCATGACCTGCACTGATCCGCCTCTCACGACTGTGCGGCAGCCCATCGAGGCGATGGGGCGGGCGGCCGTCGAGTTGCTGGCCAACCAGATCTCCGGCAACGCGGTGGCGCCGGACGAGTTGCTCTTCGAGCCCGAGTTGGTGGTGCGGGCGTCCAGCGCGCCGGTGAGGTAACGAACGCAGTCAGCTTCTTGCGAGTTTTCGTCTGGATATTGCGTTCAGATGTAACGGCGCCTTATGGTCGCCGTCACATCGACGCGCTCGCGAGAAGGGCGGCCCCACCATGAAGAAGTCCGCTGCCGTGCTGATTGGCGGTGTCCTGGCCCTAAGCTCGGTCGGCTGTGGGAGCGGTTCCACGACCGAGCCCGGCGGCAAGGTCCAGATCAACATCAACGGTCAGCCGCCGCAGACCCAGGCGTTCGACCGCAAGGTGTTCGACGAGGACGTCGCGGAGTTCGAGACAGCGAACCCGGACATCGACCTCGTGCCGCACGAGGGGTTCATGGACCCGAAGACGTTCAGCGCCAAGCTCGCCGGTGGTCAGCTGGAGGACGTCTTCTACGTCTACTTCACCGATCCCGCCGCTCTGATCGCCCGCAAGCAGGCAGCCGACCTGACGGACTACGTCAAGGACGTGCCGCACTACGGCGACCTCAAGCAGGAGCTCAAGGACGTCTTCACGGTCGACGGCAAGGTCTACGGGCTGCCGACGGCCAACTACACGATGGGGCTGCTCTACAGCCGCACCAACTTCACCAAGGCCGGCCTGGACCCCGACTCGCCGCCGAAGACGTGGGACGAGGTGCGCGCGGCGGCCAAGAAGCTCAAGGACGCCGGTGTCACCGGGTTCGCCGAGTACAGCAAGAGCAACCAGGGCGGCTGGCACTTCACGACGTGGATCAAGTCCGTCGGCGGTGACGTCGCGAAGAAGGACGGCGACAAGTACGTCGCCGACTTCAACAACGACAAGGGCAAGGAAGTCCTGCGCAGGCTCAAGGAGATGCGCTGGGACGACAACTCCATGGGCGAGAAGCAGCTTCTGGAGATCGGCGACGTGCAGAACATGATGGGTGCCGGGCAACTCGGCATGTACCTGGCCGCGCCGGACAACGTCGCCGCGATCGTCAACCAGTTCAAGGGCAAGTACGACGACTACGGCCTGGCCGCGATCCCGGAGCAGAAGGGCACCCTGCTCGGCGGCGAGGGTTACATGATCAACCCGAAGGCGACGCCGGAGAAGATCAAGGCGGGCCTGAAGTGGATCCAGTGGAAGTACCTGAACCCGGACCGCCTCGACGTCAACCTGCAGAAGTACAAGGACCGCGGACAGCCCGTCGGCCTGCCGATCCCGCCGATCGCCGACGTCTGGACCGGTGAGCCGCGCAAGAAGCAGGAAGAGCTGAAGGCCAAGTTCGCCACCATGCCGGTGAAGAACTTCCAGGCCTACGTGGACGGTTCGGAGAAGACCAAGGGCTCGCTCGAACCGCCGCAGGCGCAGCAGGTCTACGCGATCCTCGACAGCGTGGTGCAGGCGACCCTGACCAACAAGGACGCGGACCACGCGGCGTTGCTGAAGGACGCGGAGACCAAGGTCAACGCCGTTCTGGCCCAGGTGAAGTAGGTGCGGCGCCACGTCACCGCGTACGGCTTCCTGAGTCTCGCGCTGGTCGTCTTCGCGATCTTCTCCTGGTGGCCCATCGTGCGCGGGGTGGTCCTGAGCTTCCAGCAGGTCAACTTCGTCACGAGTCCCGACTGGGTGGGCTGGGAGAACTTCGAGCGACTCTTCGCGGACCCGCTGTTCGGGGTGGCGTGGCGCAACACGCTGTACTTCACGCTTCTCGCTCTGGTCCTCGGGTTCGGCGTCCCGTTCCTCACAGCCGTGGTGCTCAACGAACTGCGGCACGCCAAGGGCTACTTCCGCCTGCTGGTCTACCTGCCGGTGATGTTGCCGCCGGTCGTCACGGCCCTGCTGTGGAAGTGGTTCTACGACCCGGGACCGGGGCTGTTCAACTCCGTCCTCAGAGGACTCGGACTACCGACTTCGCAGTGGCTCGACTCCGCGGACACCAGCATGATCAGCCTCGTCCTGGTGATCACGTGGGCGAACATGGGCTCGGCGACGCTGATCTACCTGGCGGCACTGCAGACCATCCCCGGTGAGCTGTACGAGGCCGCGGACCTCGACGGCGCGGGGATCGTCAAGAAGGTCTGGCACGTCACGATCCCGCAGACCAAGTTCGTGATCCTGATGCTGCTGCTCCTGCAGGTCGTCGCGACCATGCAGGTCTTCACCGAGCCGTTCATCATGACCGGCGGCGGGCCGGAGGAGTCCACGGTCACCGTGCTGCTCCTGCTGTACCGCTACGCCTTCTACTACAACGACTTCGGCACCGCGAGCGCGCTGAGCCTCATCCTCTTCGCGGTGCTGGGCGTCTTCTCCTTCCTCTACCTCAAGATCACCAGGAAGGCCGACGCATGAGGACTCTCACCAGGGGCACCGGCCCGCTCTACTGGGTCGTCCTCGCCGGCACGCTGGTCCTGTTCACCGCGGCGTTCCTGCTCCCGCTGGTCTGGGTGCTGCTCGGCGCGTTCAAACCGCCGGCGGAACTGGCCCAGCAACCACCGACGATCCTGCCGGAGACGTGGGAACCGGGCGCGTACGTCGACGCCTGGAACTACATGGAGCTCGGCAAGTTCTTCGTCAACACGCTCGTCGTCGCGATCGGCGCGTGGGCCGTGCAGATGGCCGTGATCGTCCCCGCGGCCTACGCCCTGTCCAAACTCCGGCCGATCTTCGGCAACGTGATCATGGGCCTGATGCTGGCAACGCTGATGTTGCCGTCGACGGCCGTGCTGGTCCCGGTCTACCTCACGCTCACCGACCTGGACCTGCTCAACAACCCGGCGGGCATCTGGTTGCCGGCCGCGGCGAACGCGCTGAACGTCTACCTGCTCAAACGCTTCTTCGACCAGATCCCGGAAGAGCTCCTCGAAGCGGCCAGGATCGACGGCGCGAACACGTGGACGACCCTCGTCCGCATCGTGCTGCCGATCTCGCGCCCCATCCTCGCCGTCGTCTCGATCTTCGCGGTCGTGGCGGCGTGGAAGGACTTCATCTGGCCGCTGCTCGTGTTCCCCGATCCGGCGAAGCAGACGCTCAGCGTTGCGCTTCAACGCTTCGCGCCGGACACACCGATCAACCTCCTGCTCGCGGGCCTCGTGCTGGCGAGCCTGCCGATGGTGGCGCTGTTCCTGGCGTTCCAGCGGCACATCCTCGCGGGGCTCACCGCGGGCGGCGTAAAAGGCTGAAAGGACACCAGATGAGTTGGTGGCGCAACGCATCCATCTACCAGGTCTACCTGCGCAGCTTCGCGGACGGCAACGGTGACGGCATCGGCGACCTCGCCGGCCTGCGCGCCAAGCTCCAGCACATCGCGAGCCTCGGCTTCGACGCGATCTGGCTGAACCCGTGGTACCCGAGCCCGCTCGCCGACGGCGGCTACGACGTGGCGGACTACCGCGACATCGAGCCGGTGTTCGGGTCGCTCGCGGACGCCGAGAAGCTCATCGCGGACGCGCACGGCCTGGGCATCCGGATCATCATCGACCTCGTCCCGAACCACAGCAGCGACCAGCACCCGTGGTTCAAGGACGGCCTGTGGGACCGCTTCCACGTGCGGGACTCAGAGGAGATCCCGAACGACTGGCAGTCGCGCTTCGGCGGCCCGGCGTGGAGCAAGCTCGACGACGGCCGCTGGTACCTGCACCTCTACGCCGCCGAGCAGCCGGACTTCAACTGGGAGAACCCGGTCGTCCACGACGAGTTCGAGGACATCCTGCGGTTCTGGCTCGACCGCGGCGTCGACGGCTTCCGCATCGACGTGGCCGACGGCCTGGTCAAGGACTTCACGAAGCCCGACGCGGACCTCCCGTACTCCGACCAGGACGGCGTGCACGACATCTACCGCCGGTGGCGCCAGATCGTCGACGAGTACGACGGCGACCGCATCCTCGTCGGCGAGATGTGGCTGCCGGACCCGGTCCGGTTCGCCCGGTACCTCCGCCAGGACGAGATGCACAGCGCGTTCAACTTCGACTTCCTCTGCTGCCCGTGGAACGCCGACGAGCTGCGCAAGGTCGTCGACAGCACACTCGCCGCGCACGAACCCGTCGGCGCGCCACCGACCTGGGTGCTCTCCAACCACGACGTCACGAGGCACGTGACCCGCTACGGCCGCGAGAAGACGGGATTCTCCTTCGCGGACAGGCAGCACGGCGCCGCGACCGACTTCGAACTGGGCACGAGGCGGGCACGGGCGGCGATCATGCTCACGGCCGCGCTGCCCGGCGGCGTCTACGTCTACCAGGGCGAGGAGCTGGGACTCTGGGAGGTCGAGGACCTGCCGGACGAGCTGCGCGAGGACCCGGTGTGGCACCGCTCGGGCTTCACCGACCGGGGACGGGACGGGTGCCGCGTGCCACTCCCCTGGTCCACCGAGGACGGCCCGAGCTGGCTGCCCCAACCGGCGAACTGGCAGGACTTCTCGGTCGCGGCCCAGACGGACGACCCTGAATCGATGCTCGCCCTGTACCGCCAGGTGTTCGCGCACCGCCGCGGCATCGACGGCGACCTGGAGTGGCTCGACCTCGGCGAGGACGTGCTGGCGTTCAGGCGCGGCGACACCACCTGCGTCGTCAACCTGTCCGGCGGGCCGATCGAACTGCCGGGCGTGCCAACGTTGTCAAGCGTTCCGCTGGAGGGCGGCAAGCTGCCTGCCGATGCGGCTGCCTGGTTGAGCTGACTCTGAGCGCGGGGTCGTGAGCGGTTGTGGTCGAAAGTCGGCCACAACCGCTCACGCGTTTCTGCCCATATGGGGGCGATACGGGCAGAACCTCACGGGTATTCGGGCGCGCCCGGAATGGTCGACCTGCGTGAACGACCCGTCACGCACTGCGAGACGGGCATAAATCGGGCAGGATCTCACCCAGTTGTGGTGGCGACCACAGTGTTTCCAGGGTGTTTCATCTATGCACGGCCCGAACGGGCAACCCAAGAGCCGAATGGGCAGGTGACATGCGAGCCGAGGAACGCAAGCGCCGCATCCTGGCCAGGGCCCGCGCCGACGGCCGCGTCGACGTGGTGGAGATGGCGCAGGAACTGCGCGTCGCGCCCGAAACGGTCAGGCGGGACCTGCGTGTGCTCGACGAGCACGGTCTGGTGCGACGCACGCACGGTGGTGGTGTGCCGGTCGAGAGCGCCGGCTTCGAGACAGGGCTCCGGTTCCGCGCCGGGTCGCACGTCCCGGAGAAGCGGCGCATCGCGAAGGCGGCCGCCGAACGTCTCGACGACGCCGAGACGGTGTTCATCGACGAGGGCTACACGCCGCAACTCGTCGCGGAGGCGTTGCCCACCACCAACCCGCTCACGATCATCACCGCGTCGCTGCCGACCGCGGCGGCGATGTCCGAGCACCCGTCGTGCACCGTCCTGCTGCTGGGCGGTCGCGTCAGGGGCCACACACTGGCCACTGTGGACCACTGGACCACCAGGATGCTCGGCGAGATGGTCATCGACCTGGCTTACATCGGTGCGAACGGGATCTCCCGCGAGCACGGCCTGACCACGCCCGACCCCGCGGTCGGCGCGGTGAAGGCCAAGGCGCTCAGCGCTTCCCGGCGCAAGATCTTCGTCGGGACGCACACGAAGTTCGGCGTCTCCAGCTTCCACCGGTTCGCCGAGGTCTCCGATCTGGAGGCGGTCGTCACCGACAGCGGCCTCACCACGCACGAGGCCCACCGCTACACGTTGCTCGGCCCCAAGGTCATCAGAGCCTGACTCACCCTCACACATTTGGGCACGCACATCCCCCGGTCTTCAGCGCGCCCAAAAACCCTTGAAAGGAACCGACGATGTCGTCGATTCGCACACTCGGAGCCGCCACCGCCGTGTTGCTGCTCGCGTCCGCCTGCTCGGGAGCAGGCGGCGGGGGCGGTGGCGAGAACTCGGTGAACGTCCTGATGGTGAACAACCCGCAGATGCAGGACCTGCAGAAGCTCACCGCGGACAACTTCACGAAGGACACCGGCATCAAGGTGAACTTCACCGTGCTGCCCGAGAACGACGTCCGGGACAAGATCAGCCAGGATTTCTCCAGCCAGGCCGGTCAGTACGACGTCGCGACGATCTCCAACTACGAGACGCCGATGTTCGCCAAGAACGGCTGGCTCGCACCGATGGACGACTTCGTGTCCAAGGACAGCGGGTTCGACCAGGCAGACATCCTGGAGCCGATCAGGCAGTCGCTGACCGCGGCGGACGGCAAGGTCTACGCGCAGCCGTTCTACGGCGAGTCGTCGTTCCTCATGTACCGCAAGGACATCTTCGAGGCCAAGGGCGTCACGCTGCCCGAGAAGCCGACCTGGCAGCAGGTCGCGGAGGCGGCGGCGAAGGTCGCGACGCCCGAGGTCCGCGGCATCTGCCTGCGCGGCCAGCCGGGCTGGGGCCAGGTCATGGCGCCGCTCACGACGGTCGTGAACACCTTCGGCGGCACGTGGTTCACCAAGGACTGGCAGGCGCAGGTCAACGCGCCGGAGTTCAAGGAGGCCACCAAGTTCTACGTGGACCTGGTGCGCAACCACGGTGAGGCGGGCGCCCCGCAGGCCGGTTTCGCCGAGTGCCTCAACAACATGACGCAGGGCAAGGTCGCGATGTGGTACGACGCCACGGTCGCCGCCGGCCTGCTCGAGGCCGACGACTCACCGATCAAGGGCAAGCTCGGCTTCACCCAGGCGCCGGTCGTGAAGACCGACAGCTCCGGCTGGCTCTACACCTGGGCGTTCGGCATCCAGAAGGCCTCGAAGAAGCAGGACAACGCCTGGAAGTTCATCTCGTGGGCGTCCGGCAAGGGCTACGAGGAGCTCGTCGGCAAGAACCTCGGCTGGTCGAAGCTCCCCGACGGCAAGCGCTCGTCGACCTACCAGCGTCCCGAGTACAAGCAGTCCTCCGGCAGCTTCTCCGCGATGGCCGAGGCCGCGATCAAGGGCGCGAAGCCGCTCAACCCCGGTGTGCAGGAACGTCCGGCCCCCGGCATCCAGTTCGTCGGCATCCCGGAGTTCACCGACCTCGGCACCCAGGTGTCGCAGCAGATCAGCTCGGCGATCGCCGGTGCGGTCACGGTGGACGACGCGCTGAACAACGGTCAGGGACTCGCCGAGAAGGTCGCCGCGAAGTACAAGGGGCAGTGACATGGCTGTCATAACGAGGGAGCGGCCGGTCGTCGACCGGCCGCCCCCCGTCCCCCGCCGGAACTACTCGAAGTGGGCGCGGCGAGGGCCCCTGCTGCCCGCCCTCATCTTCCTGATCATCGTGACGCAGCTGCCGTTCGTGGCGACGCTGGTGATCTCGTTCATGAAGTGGAACTCGCTCGACCCCACCAACCGCGGGTTCGCCGGGTTCGACAACTACGTCAACGTCTTCACCGACCCCGACCTGCGTTCCTCGGTCGTCAACACGATCGTGCTCACGGCGTCGGTGGTGCTGATCAGCCTGGTCCTCGGGCTCGGCCTGGCGTTGTTGCTGGACAAGAAGTTCAAGGGCCGCGGGTTCGTGCGCACCATGCTCATCGCGCCGTTCCTCGTGGTCCCGGTGGCGGCGGCGCTGATCTGGAAGCACGTGCTCTACAACCCGGAGTACGGCCTGTTCAACGGAATCCTGAACTGGCTGGGCTTCGACGCCCAGCCGGACTGGATCTCCACCATGCCGATGAGCGCCGTCGTGCTGTCGCTGGTGTGGCAGTGGACGCCGTTCATGATGCTGATCCTGCTGGCGGGCCTGCAGTCCAAGCCGATCGAACCCGTCGAGGCCGCGACGATCGACGGCGCCTCGTCGTTCCAGATCTTCCGGTACCTGACGTTCCCGCACCTGCGCCAGTACCTGGAGCTCGGCGGACTGCTCGGGTCGATCTACATCGTGCAGAACTTCGACGCGGTCTTCACGATCACGTCCGGTGGTCTGGGCACGGCGAACCTGCCGTACATGATCTACCAGACCTTCTACCAGGCCCACGAGTACGGCGAGGCCTCCGCGGCCGGCGTCATCGTGGTGGCGGGGTCGATCCTGATCGCGACGTTCGCGCTGCGCACGGTGTCGTCGCTGTTCAAGGAGGAGAAGCGATGAACAGGATCTGGGGAGTGCTGGCCTGGTTCTCCGGCCTCGTGTTCTTCGCGCCGGTGGCCTGGATGTTCCTGACGTCGCTGCACAGCGAGTCGGACGCGGCGACGAACCCGCCGTCGCTCACGGCGCCGCTGACGCTGGACGGCTACGCAGAGTTCTTCGACGCGGGCGCGTGGCCGCCGCTGATCAACTCGTTCAGCGCCTCGATCGGATCGACGATCATCGTGCTGCTGCTGGCGATCCCGGCCGCGTACGCGTTGTCGATCAAGCCGGTGGAGAAGTGGACGGACGTCCTGTTCTTCTTCCTCTCCACCAAGATGATGCCGGTCGTCGCGGCGCTGCTGCCGATCTACCTGATCGCGCAGTTCTCCGGGATGCTCGACAACATCTCGTTCCTCACCCTGCTGTACTGCTCGATGAACCTGCCGATCGCGGTGTGGCTCATGCGGTCGTTCCTGGCCGAGGTCCCCAAGGAGATCCTCGAAGCCGCCTCGATCGACGGTGCCGGGCTGGTCACGACGCTGCGCCGGGTGGTGGCTCCGATCGCCATGCCGGGCATCGCGGCGACGGCGTTGATCTGCTTCATCTTCAGCTGGAACGAGTTGCTCTTCGCACGGGTGCTCACCGGTGTCGTCGCCGGCACCGCCCCCGTGTACCTCACCGGGTTCGTCACCTCCCAGGGCCTGTTCCTGGCCAAGGTGTGCGCGGCCGCGGTCGTGGTGTCTCTGCCGGTGCTCATCGCCGGGTTCGCCGCCCAGGACAAGCTCGTCCAGGGCCTTTCGTTGGGAGCGGTCAAGTGAAAGCAGCAGTGATCACGGGCGTCGGGTCCGTCGAGGTGACCACTGTGGACGATCCCAAGTGCGGTCCGCGCGAAGTGGTCGTGGACGTGGCGGCCTGTGGTCTTTGCGGAACGGACCTGCACATCCTGCAGGGCGAGTTCGCGCCGACGCTGCCGGTCGTGCCGGGCCACGAGTTCGCCGGCACGATCGTCGAGATCGGCGCGCAGGTCACCGAGCTCTCCGTGGGTGACCGGGTCGCCGTCGACCCGTCGCTCTACTGCCACGAGTGCCGGATGTGCCGCAACGGCAAGAACAACCTCTGCGAGCGCTGGGCCGCCATCGGCGTGACGACGGCCGGTGGCGCGGCGGAGTTCGCGGTGGCGCCCGTCGCGAACTGCGTGAAGCTGCCCGACCACGTGCGGCTCGAGGACGCGGCGCTGATCGAACCGCTGTCGTGCGCGGTGCGCGGTTACGACGTGCTCAGGTCCCAGATGGCGTCCCGGGTGCTGATCTACGGCTCGGGCACGATGGGCCTGATGATGCTCCAGCTCGGCAAGCTCACGGGCGCGTCGTCGATCGAGGTCGTGGACCTCAACGAAGAGCGGTTGAAGACCGCCGTCCAGCTCGGCGTCACGGGCGTCGCGACCTCTGCGGACGAACTGGACCGTCCACAGGGCTGGGACGTCGTCATCGACGCCACCGGCAACGAGAAGGCCATCCAGGACGGCATCAACCGGGTCGCGAAGGGAGGCACCTTCCTCCAGTTCGGAGTCTCGGACTACTCGGCCCGCGTGACCATCGAGCCGTACAAGATCTACAACCAGGAGATCACCATCACCGGCTCGATGGCGGTGCTGCACTCGTTCGAACGGGCGGCGGACCTGTTCGCGACCGGAGTACTCGACCCCGAGATCTTCATCAGTGACAGGGTGCCGCTGGACGGTTACGCGAAGGCGTTGGACCAGTTCAAGGCGGGTGTGGGCCGCAAGATCCAGGTCCTGCCGTGAGCTGATCCGAGAAAGTTCTCAGAAGTTCGTGGGCACTCGTGTATCCAGACGAGTGCCCACGACTCCTTCCAGGCATGTCGAAGTCCGGGCAGAAAGTAACGCCGCCGTACTTTTCGCACATGTCCGACGAAGAGCTCCTCGCCTGGTACGCGGAGCTCCAGGTGCGCGCGATGAACGCGCCGCCTGAGGACGTCGATTTCGATCACACCCACAAGCCCGCCGAACCGAGGACCGTGGAAGAGCTGCGTCACCGGATCATGACGTTCCAGGGCTGGCCGGGAGGCCTGTCCACCCTCGACGACGGTTCTCCGTTCCACAACCTGTGGCACTGGCTCAGCGACTGACCCGCCGCGAGGTCACTCTCGCGCGGGTCGTCGGCGTTCTGGTGGCCGCCTGTGTGCTCTACGCCGTGGTGCACACGGTGGTCACCGGCGCCGTCTCACATCCGCGGAACTGGCTGGTCGCGTTCGCCTGCACCCTGCTCGGGGTGCGGGTGATCGGCCACGTCCGCAGGTCGTCCGTCGGCTGGCTGCTGCTGACCATGGGCGTGTTCGGCGGTGTCGCCGTCGCGATCGCGGGTCAGCCGGAAGATCATCCAGCCCGATGGGTCGAGGCGTGGGTCTGGTGGCCCACGTACGCGCTGTTGCCCCTTGTGGCACTGGTCTTCCCGAACGGCAAGCCCCTGAGCAACCGCTGGTGGATCGCCATCGGCGCGTCGCTGTTCAGCGTTGTCGCCGGCACCGTCGGCATCGCCTGGGCCTCGTGGGGTGATCCCGCGTCTTTCCGGCAGTCGGGCGAGGGCGGGGTCGCGAAGACGATCACGCTGATCGCCGTGATGGTCGCCGGAATCTCGGTGCTGGCGGCGGTCGTGTCCTTGGCTCTGCGGTGGCGGAGGGCTGAAGGGGACGAGCGCCGGTCGCTCGTGTGGGCGTTCGCGTTGCTGACGCTGGCCGTCGTGGCGACCGTGGTGGAGACGACGGACGGGCACGTCGCGTGGATCGTCGGCGTGCTGGCGTTTCCGGCTGCCGCAGTCATCGCGATCGTGCGGTACGGGCTCTACGACATCAGTCTGCTGATCCACCGCTCGTTGCTCTACGGCTCGTTGACCGTCGTGCTGCTGCTGGTCTACCTCGGCGTGATGGTCGGGGCGGGCGAGTTGCTGACGGACGACACAGAGGTGATCGGCGTCGTGGCGGCGGGGCTGGCGTTCGCGCCGATTCGCAGCTGGATGCAGCGCAAGCTCGACCTGTGGCTGTACGGGCAGCGCTCTGACCCCTACGCGACGCTGTCGATGTTGAGCGAGAAGCTCGAACGGTCGCAGGACGTGCTTCCGACCGTGGCCCAGACCGTCGCCGAGTCGTTGAAACTGCCGTACGTGGCGATTCGCGGTGGGTCGGTGCTCGCCGAGCACGGACGCAGTCGCGGATGGCCGCAGCTGCGCTTCCCCATGACGTACCGGGGATCTGTTGTCGGGGATCTTGTGGTCGAGCCACGTGCTCCGGACGAACGGTTGAGCGACCGCGAGTTGAACCTGTTGGTGGACCTGGCCCGCTCCACCGCCCCGGCCGCTCAGTCGATCAAGCTGACAGCCGATCTGCAGCTCGCCCGCGAACGGCTCGTGCGCGCCCGCGAAGAAGAACGATTGCGTCTCAGGCGAGACCTGCACGACGGCGTCGGACCGGCGTTGGTCGGGATTCGCTTGCAGCTCAAGGCGTTGCGGCGCTCGCTGGGCGACGTGCTCGACCCGGTGCTGGCCGACGTCGACACCACGGCCGTCGAGGTGCGCAGCCTCGTGGACGGCCTGCGACCGCCGATCCTCGACCAGGGCCTGGCGCTGGCCGTGCGCGACGAGGCCGCCCGCTTCAACGGTGACCTGCGGGTTCACGTGGAGGCCGAACCGATCGAGGGGTTGTCCGCCGCGGTCGAGGTCGCCGCCTACCGGATCGTCGCGGAGGCGTTGACCAACACGGCACGGCATTCCGGAGCGTCGACCTGCGTGATCACCGTGCGGGCGGACGGCGACCTGGTCGTGGAGATCGTGGACGACGGACGCGGGGTCGCGGCCGATTCCAAGCCGGGCGTGGGTCTCGACTCGATGCGAGAACGGTGCGCCGAACTGGGTGGATCGTGCACAGTGGGACCCGCGCAACCACACGGCACTCGGGTGGTGGCGCGGATCCCGTTGGAGGCCCAATAGTGGCGGATGCAGTGACGCGCGTGGTGATCGCCGACGACCACCCGGTGTTCCGGCGCGGGCTCAAGGCGTTGCTGGACGGCGAGAACGGCATCTCCGTGGTCGGCGACGCCGCCGACGGCGAGGAGGCCGTCCGCGTCGTCCTCGACCTCGAACCGGACGTCGTCGTGATGGACCTGCACATGCCCGTCATGGGCGGGGTCGAGGCCGCCAAGCAGATCCAGGCGGCCCTGCCGGACGTCGGTGTCCTCGTGCTGACCATGCACGAGGACGACGAACTCGTCTTCGCCGCGATGAAGGCCGGGGCGCGCGGGTATCTCGTGAAGACGACCGACGACGACGAGATAGTGCGCGCCGTGCAGGCCATAGGAGCCGGTGAGGCGATCTTCAGCGCCACCATCGCCCAGCGGATGATGGGCTACTTCACCGCGATCTCGTCGTCCAAGGCGGTGCTGTTCCCCCAGCTCACGGAGCGGGAGAGGGACGTGCTGGAGCTGATGGCGTCCGGCCTCGACAACCCGTCGATCGCCCACCGGCTGACCCTGTCGGGCAAGACCGTCCGCAACCGGGTGTCCGCGATCTTCACCAAGCTCCAGGTGGCCGACCGCGCACAGGCCATCGTGCGGGCCCGCGAGGCGGGACTCGGAAGTCCCTCCTAAGTCGGGACAACGGTCACCTGACGGAGGGACAACGCCCCCGATGGGATCGGCGTATCCGCCGAAGGGGGCCCGATTCGCATGGACATCACCTGGGACGTCGCACACGCGCGGCTCAGCCACGACCGAATGCTGCACATCGCACAGGCGCTCATCTCGATGCGCCCCGAGACAGTCACGCTGGGCGGCGGCGAGCCGCTGGGAGTGCCCGGACTGTTCGAGATCGTCGAACTGTTCCGCACCGCCGGCATCGACGTCGTCCTCCGCACGTCCGGCAAGTCCCTGCACCCGTCGATGGTGCGGACACTGCTCGTGTCGTGCTCACGCATCGAGGTGTGCGCGATGGCGTTCAACCACGCCATGCACGCGTTGCACCTGTTCGACATCGGCGCCGCGAAGCTCTCGTCGCACGCCACGTTCGGCCTCGACGCCACCGGCATCCGGCGCGGGTTCGACCGGCTGGAGGACTTCTGCGCCACCACGGCGTTCGAACTGCCCCGGCTGGCGTTCATCGCGTTCAGCGAGACGATCGGCTCGGACCACGCGCAGTACCTGCAGTCGCTGGCGCCTCAGACCGTGCGGGTGACGGTCGAGACCCCGAACACCTCGGTGGTCAGAGCGAGCTGAGCAGGGCACGCCAGGCAGAGGTGGAGAACGCGAGTACCGGACCGCTCGCGTTCTTCGTGTCCCGGACGAGGGTGTTCTGGGCCAGCGACACCTCCACGCAGTTGCCGGAGCCGTTGCCTCCGCTGTAGCTGCTCTTACGCCAAGTCCGTTCCTGGAACATCTGAGTCCTCTCGCAGTGCGCTGATGTAGTCCATCAGCATGCTCCGCGATTGTTCCTCATCCAGAGCGACCGCATCCAGCCGCTGAAAGAGCCTCCTCGCCCGCGCGACAGCGATCTTGTCCTGAGCGAACACCTGAGCCATGTCGGTTTCGCTGAACACGACCGGCGACGCCTTCTCGAACTCGTAGAGCACACACGAGGAGCGGAAGGCGGTGACGTTCGCGGGCACGATCCGAAGGATGTGGGTGTTGAAGAGGAGACGCAGGTACTGGTCTTCACGGACCGACGCGCTGCCCAGCCGCATCCGCAGTGCCAGCTCGTGCACGAAGAACAGGCACTCCGGGCGGCTCGGACGCTTCAGGATCGCCTGACGCTCGATGCGCGCTCGGACGAACTTCTCGATGTCCTCCGGTGCCTCGATGTGGGAATCGACGAACAGTTCTCGTGCGTAGTCCTCGACCTGCACCAGGCCGGGAATCGTCATGATGTCGAGGCTGATGATCTTCGTTGCCATCGCCTCGGTCATCGCGAGTGTCCGCAGGTTGTCCGGCACCTGGGCGAAGAAGAGGTCGAAGGCGTTGTAGTAGCGGCTGCGGAACTCGTTCGCGAAGTCGATGTTCTTGCCACAGGTCGCCAGGTACTGCACGAGGTCGACCTCGCTCGCGCGCACCTTGCCGAGTTCGATGTCGGACACCTTGCTCGGGTCCCAGCCCAGCTGGACGGCCATCGCACGGCCGTGGAACTGGGTGCACGTCTCCCTCAGATGACGTAGTTCGTCACCGAGATCCCGGCTGTACGGGGTGGAAATGATCGAGGTCATGCCCAATGACGGTATGGCTTGGATTTAGTCCATGCCACTGGCTCGTTCGGGTGAAAAAGAGCTAGAAAACACCGCCACGAGCTGCGAAAACGTCCCCGATAGGTTGCATAGCGCCGATAGCGAGACGCAGCAGCACGCGTGACTTGCGGGGACACAGCCACCCGGCCATCACGACCCCGCGCTGGATCAGGTCGGACTCGGATCCGACGAAGCCGTAGGTGTTGCGGAACGTCGTCCCCGCGCCCGTCCGTGACGCCACCACGACCGGGAACCGGGCCCGCGAGATCGCCTCGGCCATCCCCGCCGACACGTGCCCGGCGCCGGTGGCCGCGACCACCACGCCCTTGACGTCGAGCCAGTCCAGGATGGCGCCGTCATCGTCCACAGTGGCCTCGATGAGCGGAACCGTTGGCATGTCGACAGGTCGTGGCAGCGCGGTCTGCTGGTGGGCGGGGTGGAAGTACTGCGGGGCGCCCTCGACGACGAGGCCGAGCGGGCCGGGGAACGACTCGAAGGCGTTCGTCAGGCTGCTGTGCGTCTTGCGGACCCACCGGGCGGCGTGGATCTCGTCGTTCAGAACCAGCATCGCGCCTCGGCCGCGGGAGTTCCGGGCTGCTGCCACGGAGACTGCGGCGGCGAGGTTGGCCGGGCCGTCCGCGCCGGGAAGTCCGGGGTGGCGCATCGCGCCGGTGACGACGATCGGTTCTTCGTGCGACCACAGGCAGTCGAAGAAGTACGCGGTCTCTTCGAGGGTGTCGGTGCCCTGGATGACGACGACGCCCCGCGCGCCCTCGGACACCTGCTTGTCGGCCCAGTCGAAGGCTTCCAGCAGGGTCGTGAAGGTGAGCGAGGCGCCGGGGATCGTCGCCAAGGTGGCGATCTCGCCGACCTCGAGGCCTCCGACCAGGTCCTGGGCGCCCAGGGTCGGTGACACCGCACCGGAGCCCGTCATCGTGATCGTGCCGCCGAGCGATGCCACCGCCACCTGTGAGCTCATGACCTCACTCTAGGGTCGATCGCATGACCGGACCCGGATCAGTTGACTGGCCACCCACCCCGATCAGGACCGAGCGGCTCGTGCTGCGCGCGTCCGAGGCGGGAGACCGCGGGGCGTTCGTCGATCTGTTCTCGTCGCCGAAGGTGGGCACCTACATCGGTGGGGCACTGCCGCGGGACGAGGTCGAACGCACGGCGCCCGAGGTGCCGGGCCGGCGCACGGGCTTCTTCGTCGTCGCTCTCGGCGGCGCGATGATCGGCATGGTCTCGTTCGACCCGCACCACGAGTCCGGAGAACCTGAGCTGGGGTACCAGTTCCTGCCGGAGTTCTGGGGACGGGGTTACGCCTACGAGGCGTGCGTGGCGGCGCTCGACTGGTTCGCCGCCGCGCATCCCGGCCGTCAGGTGGTGACCACCACCCAGACGGCCAACCTGGCCTCGATGCGCCTCGCGGCGAAGCTGGGGTTCACCGAGGTGGAGCGCTTCATGGGCTGGGGCGCCGAGCAGTGGTCGGGCGTGTGGTCTCCCGAGCGCTGACAGCGGTCCCGCTTCCGCACGTCCCGCCGTGGCGCGCGGAAGCGGGACCAGATCACGGGATCACTGGCGCCAGTAGGTGATGTTGCGGAAGCGGGCCTCCGCGCGGCCGCTGCCGTGGTGGTAGACGCCGTTCTTGAAGTACCGCGTCGCCGGGCCCTCGTCCTGGTGGGTGAGCTTCAGGGCGCCGTTGTAGTAGGTCTTCACGGTGCCCCGGCCGCCCGCGACGGCGGTGTGTTCGACGCGGATCTTGAACCACTTGTTGTAGATGCCCGTCGCGACGACCTGGTTGCTGTCCTTGCGCAACGTGCCGCCGCTGGCGTTGGTGACGTTGAGCATCACGTCGGTGGCGCGGGTGCCGTCGGGGCGGCTGCCACGCAGGATCTGCACGACGGTCGGGCCGCTGACGCCAGCCGGGATGTAGATCTCGCCTTCCCAGGCGCGTGAGCCGCTCGAGTACTCCTGGTTGAAGCGCAGCTCGGTGCGCGGATCCGTTGGGCTGCCCTGGGTGTGCGGCTGGTCGTAGTCGTACACCCACGTCGTGTGGACGCCGCCTTCGAACTTGTAGCGCGCGCTGGTGGCGAGGTTGTACGGCTTCTGGACGGTGTAGGTGTACGGCGCCGACACCCACTGCGCGGACGGCGGCTGGGCGAGGGCTGCGCCAGCCGGCGCCACGAGCAGAGGTGCGGTCAACGCGAGGGCGAGCACGGAGCGTCGCGTGTGGAGCGCAGGGGTTTCCACGATGAATCCCTCCGACCTTCCATAAGTGGTCTGTACCACTGTGATGACATGGGCCGGAGGGATCAATACTTCGTTCAGTTTCCGGAACAATGTTCAGATAGGCGAACTTTTCACATTTCTGAAGTGGCGAAGCGGTCGGTGGCGGCGCGGATCGCGGCGAACATGCTGCCGCCGCCGTGGCCGGTGTCGCCGAGGACCACGAGCTCACTGCCGGGCCAGGCTTGGTGCAGCTTCCAGGCCGTGTCGAGCGGACCGCTGACGTCGAAACGCCCGTGGATCAACACGCCGGGAATCCCGTGCAGCAGCCCGATGTCGCGCAACAGCTGCCCCTCTTCCAGGAAACAGCCGTGGGACCAGTAGTGCGTCACGAGGCGGGCGAAGGTCAGCTGGAAGTCCGGGTCGGCGACCGACAGGAACGGTTCGGCGTCGGGAGCCAGCGACATGTGCGTGTCCTCCCACAGACACCACTCGTGTGCGGCGCGAGCACGGACTTCCGGGTCGGGGTCGTGCAGGAGGCGGCTGTACGCGGCCGCCAGGTCTCCGTCGCGTTCGGCGGAGGGCACGCCGTCGCGGAACCGCTCCCACTCGCGCGGGAAGACGCGGCCCATGTCGCGGGTGATCCAGTCGGTCTCGCTGCGGTCGCCGCTGGTCACGGCCGCGAGCACCAGCTCGGTCACCCGTTCCGGATGGGCCTGCGCGTAGGCGAGACCGAGCGTGACGCCCCACGAGCCGCCCTCGACCAGCCAGCGCTCGATGCCCAGGTGGACCCGCAGTGCCTCGATGTCCGCGATGAGGTGCCGGGTGGTGTTCGCCGACAGGTCGACCACCGGGTCGCCCGCCGGAGGGGTGCTGCGGCCGGCGTTGCGCTGGTCGAACTGGACGATGCGGTAGCGGTCCGGGTCGAACAGGTTCCGCGTGCGCGGAGAACTCCCCGACCCTGGACCGCCGTGCAGCACGACGGCGGGTTTGCCGTCCGGGTTGCCGGACGTCTCCCAGTACAGCGAATGGCCGTCGCCGACCTCCAGCGCGCCTGTCTCGATCACAGGCCGGCGCGCAGTTCGTCGAACGTCGGGAACTTCGTGGCGATGTCGCTGCCGGTGAAGTTGCCGATCCAGCCGTCGTCGTCGTGGAAGAACCGGATCGACACGTAGTCGGGCTCCGTGCCCATGTCGAACCAGTGCGTCGTGTTCGCCGGGACGCTCAACAGGTCGCCCGCCGTGCAGTACACCGCGTACACCTTGTCGCCGATGTGCAGGTAGAAAACGCCTGCGCCACGGGCGAAGTAGCGGTCCTCGTCGTCGTCGTGCGTGTGCTCGGCGAGGAACTTGTTCCGGAACTCGACGGCCTTCGCGCGGTACTCGTCCGTGTCGGCCGGAGTCATCTCCATCGCGTCGACGTAGCCGTAGCTCTCCGTCTCGCTGACGCGGGCGACTTCCTTCTCGTAGAGGCCCAGGGCGTTCTCGGCCGTCGCACCGTCCACAACAGACCAACGGCTGAAGCGCACGCCGTGCTCCTTGAGCGCGGTGGTGATCTCCTCGGCGTCGGTGGTGCGCAGGACGGTCTCCTCGGGGCCGGTTTCCGGCCACACCGTCAGCAGCGTCATGAGTGCCTCCCCGTAAAGATGTCTCGCGTCTCCACCTTGAAGCGCAGCAACCACTCCAGGCATTCCAGGCGGTGCCGTGCCTGCACCAGGTCGTCGCCCCACACGTACACGCCGTGCCGTGCGACGAGCAGTGCCGGGACCTTCGGGTCGAAGCTCTTCTCGAAGGCGTCGCCCAGTTCGAGCATGTCCTGTGAGTTGCGGACGACCGGGATCACGACCTCTTCGTGGTCGTACCGGCCGAAGCCCTTGAGCATCTCGAGGTCCTTGAGGACCACGCCGTCGGGCCAGTGTTCCGCGGCCACGACGGTGGCCAGTGCGTGGACGTGCACGACCGCGCCCGCTCCGGCGACGTGCGCGATCCTGGCGTGCAGGGCGGCTTCGGCGGACGGGACCTTGTCGCTGTCCACGGCGTTGCCGTCGACGTCGATGACCACGCTGTCGTCCGCGGTGATCTCGCCCTTGTCCACGCCGCTGACCGTGACCGCGAGGCGGAGCGGATCACGTTGCAGGACAACGGAGAGATTGCCGCTCGTGCCCCGCATCCAGCCCATCTGCGCGAAGCGGACGCACTCCCTCGCCAGCTCCGCCGTCACGAGAGCTCCCAGACCGTCGGATGGGGCGAGAAGTCGGCGTTGCCGTACGGCTCACCGGCGCGCGCGACGCCGACCGTCTTCCAGCCCGCCTCTTGCGCGGCGTGCAGCTCGGCCGGAACGTCGCTGTAGAAGGTGATGTCGTCGCTCTGCAGCGTCTCGGCGATCTTGTGGTACGACGCCGCTTCGCGCTTCGGACCGGCGTTGACCGTGTCGAAGTGGTGCTCCAGCAACGGGGTCAGGTCGCCGTCGGCGGTGTGCTGGAAGAACGCGATCTGGCCCGCGACCGAGCCGCTGGAGAAGATCGCGAGCTTCACCCCGTCGTCGTGCCACTTGCGGATCGCGGGGACGACGTCCGGGAAGAACTCCGCCACCAGGTCGCCCTGCGCGTAGCCCTGCTGCCAGATGAGGCCCTGCAACGTCTTGAGGGGCGTGACCTTCTGGTCTGCGGCCATCCAGTCGTGCAGCGCCTTGACAACGTCGTCGTGGCCGCTGAGTTCCTTGATCTGCTGCACCGCGTCGGCGACCACCGGGTCGTCACCGTGCTGCTCGATCCACGGACCGAGCCTCGGGCGGGCGTAGTCGTAGAGGACGACCAGCACCTGGTCCGTCGCGCTCAGCGTGCCCTCGATGTCGAGCACGACCCACTTGCTCACCGCTGTTCTCCCTCGTAGTACTTGTCGAGCTCACCTGCGTCGTAGACGCCCCGGTCGGTCACCACCGTCGTGACGAAGCGCGGCGGCGTCACGTCGAACGCCGGGTAGTGCCCCTTCACCCTCGGCGTGGCACTCGGCCTGCCCAGCACCTGCAACACTTCCGAGCCGTCGCGGTACTCGATCTCGACGTGGTCCGTCGTGGGCGCTTGCAGATCGGGTGCCTGCACTTGGGCGTGGAACGGTACTCCGAACGCGTGCGCGGCCACGGCCAGACCCAGCGTGCCGACCTTGTTCACGACGTGCCCGTCCATGGTGACGCGATCGGCTGCCGTGACCAACGCGTCGACCGCGCCGCTTTGCAGCACGGCCGCGCCCATGCCGTCCGTGATGAGGGTGGTGTCGATGCCCATCTCGATCAACGTCTCCGCGGTGAGCCGGGCTCCCTGGAGGTACGGCCTGGTCTCGGTGCAGAAGAACCGCAGCGTCTTGTTCTGGCGCTGGGCCGCCCTGACCGTCTCCGTCAGGTACAGGTCGGCCCAGCAGTGGGTCATCACCGTGGCGTTGTCCTGCAACAGGTTCGCCGTGTGCTCGCCCAGTGCCTGGCTCTTGGCGCGGTACCGGCGGTCGCCTTCCACGGCGCCTTCCAGCGCTGCCGCGACGTCCTGCGCGGCGTCCACGTGGTCGAGGACGACCTTGGTGGCCTTGCTCAGGGCGTTGTTGGTGCGCCTGGTGTTCTCGAGCATCTGCGCCGTCTTGGCGAGTTCTTCGCGGGCTTGCGCGAACGGTTTCGCTTCGAGGGTGCGCGCCTTGAGCACCATGCCGTACAGGACGGCGAAGTACGGGCCCGAGGACTGGGTGACCATGTCCTCGATGGCCCGTGCGACGTCCTCGACCGTCCGGCACAGCACCCAGTTCCGTTCGAACGGGAACTGCCGGCGGTCGAGGATCAGCACGCCGTCGTCGGTGAGCTTCACCGAGTCGGCCAGGACCGGCTGCATCAGCTGTATCCGGTGTAGGCGGGGCGCGCGCCGGTCAGGAAGTGCTCGCCGACCTCGCGGGCCTTGTAGACGACCGGGTCGTGCAGCGTGAGCGTGCGGGCGTTGCGCCAGAAGCGGTCGACGCCGTACTTGGCCGCCGTGCCGCGGGCGCCGACCTGTTCGAAGATCCGGCTGGTGACCTCGTTGACGAGCTTGGTGCTGACGACCTTGGCCTCGGAGATCGTGATCGCGACCTCGCCGCGCTTGGCGGGCGTGAGGTGGCGGCCGAGCTCGGTGGCCTCGTGGAGCTGGCGGGCGGCCTCGTCCGCGAGCAGCCCGGCGGCCCTCGTCTGCGACACCATCTCGCCGTACGCCGCGACGATGTACGGGTCGTCGGTCGCGGTCTCGACGCCGCTGACGAACCACGGGCGCGTCTTGGTGCGGGTGTAGTCGGCGGCCTCGGCGAGCGCGCCCTCCGCGATGGCGACGTAGAGCTGGGCCAGCACGAGCTGGAAGCCGATGGCGGCGAGGCTGAGGCGCGGGTCCTCCTTGACCGGCTGGACGCCGAGGACCTCGGTCACGTGGACGTTCTCGAAGTTCACGCCACCGGACGCAGTGAGACGCTGGCCGATGTTGTCCCAATCGTCCAAGTAGGTGATTCCGGTCGCTTTTCCGTCGAGCAGGAAGGTCAACTTCTCGCCGTTGTCGGTGCGGGTCGCGCTCACCACGAGGCGGTCGGCGACGGCGGCTCCGGTGGCGAACGTCTTGCGGCCGTTGAGCGTGTAACCGCCCTCGGCGGGCGTGAGTTCGAGGGCCGCGTCGAGCGGGTTGCTGACGCCCGCCCAGAACTCGCCGGGGTGGACGGCGAACTGCGCGTCGAAGAGCCCGCTGCGCCAGATCTGCAGGTAGTGGTACCCGAGGAGGTGTCCGGTGTTGGCGTCCGCAGCGCCGATGATCCGCCCGATCCGCTGCTGCTGAGTCCAGTCCTGGACGTTCAGCAGGCCGCTCTGCCGGAGCAGTTCCACCTCTTTGGCGGGTGGCTGGTTGGCCCGGTCCCGGTCCGCCGCGTCGGACCTGAGCGTCGCCGCCACCTCGTGCGCGACGTCCAGCCAGTTCGACATTCCTGCTCCTCTCGGTGGTACCCGGTCCAACTTACTTCTTCACACCACCGGGCTAACCACGATGTGAGAGAGACCGTGGCCTGGCAGACTGCGCGCGAACCTCGCTCTGGCGGGGGTCCAACATCTAGGGAGCAATTCGTATGGCGCAGGGCACCGTGAAGTGGTTCAACGGCGAGAAGGGCTTCGGATTCATCGCGCAGGACGGCGGCGGTCCGGACGTGTTCGTGCACTACTCGCAGATTTCCGGTTCGGGCTTCAAGTCGCTGGAGGAGCAGCAGCGCGTGGAGTTCGAGATCGGTCAGGGTCAGAAGGGGCCGCAGGCGCAGGACGTCCGCGCCATCTGATTCAGCTCTCCGAAGCCCGCCCGGCCCCGTGCCGGGCGGGCTTTTTCGTGCCCTGACCTGCGGTTGTCAAAATTGTCAGACCTGCCTGTCATGGTGTTGACACCAGCTCGTTTGGAACACCACGACGACCCGGAAGGTCTGCCACCGCCATGCCCCGCCGCGCCTCGCTCCCCACTCGCCCGCCGCACCGACCGACGTCCACGTCGCGCACCCGTCCGCCGGGCCGGAGGGCTGGGCGGTGACGGGGTGGTGCGTCCGGTGCTGCGGGGACGGTCGGCGCTGCGGTGCCCGTGCCGCGTCGTGGGGGTCGCCCGATCCTGACGTTCCCGCTGTCGATCCGGTGGCGTGCTGGGCTCACATGACGGAGGGCGAGCGGGCGGTCCGCGTTGCCAATCTCGCGCGTGAGGTCGCCGGTGGCCCGCTTCGAGGACGCCGCGGCGCTCGGGCTGACCCGCCGGCGCTTCGCGCGCTTCCTCCACTGCCGCGAGACGACTCACCGAAGCCCGCTTCTGCGGCCCACGAGCAGGAGGTGCCGCCGCTCGCGGACCACGACCGGACAGCCACACCACCCGCTCCTCCAGCCGATGCCGCCCCACCCCCGTGGCCACCGCAGCGCCCGACTCTCCAGGCCCCCACCTCCCACAGCCTCCGCAAGTCCCTCAACAAGGCCGCCTTCCTCCTGGCGACCGGCACCGGCCGCCACCCCGGCGCCCTCAACACCGAACTGAACGGCGTGATGGGGGTCGACCACCGCGCCGAAGCCACGAAGGAGCAGCTGCGCGAGGGCTTGAGACACGTCGGCGACCAGTTGCGGAAGATTCACGACGCGGGCACGACGTTCAGCGGTGATCCGCCGTTCTGAGTCCGCCGGCGGGAACGAGAAAGGCGCCGCGGCCCGTCGGCCACGACGCCTGTACTTCTCGCCGCGGGATGTCGACGAGGAAAGCCCGCAATCCCCTGCGGGCAAGTGGCAACCGAGGGAGTCGAACCCTGCGCGGCTTGTGAAGGCGGCGCCCGAGTACCGGCCCTAACCCTTCGGTCGGGCGACGGCTGCCGTGGAGTTGTTCTATGTAGGTAGAGCGACTTGCGAGCAGTGGGATACCCACTGTGTTAAACGTCCAAACGACTGAGACCGTTTCATGTCTCACTCGGATGGGTGACTCTGGTCACCATGCGATACCTCCCTGCCATCGCAGCCCTGCTGCTTCTTCCCCTGGTGCCCGCCACCGCGCAAGCGGCTCCGACGGGCACGTTCTACGTCACCAGTGTCCGGACCGGCCTCAACGTCGCCCAGAGCGGCGGTGGACTGGCACTGCACCGCCCCAAGGGCAACGAGGACCGCCAGCAGTGGCGGCTGAGCGACGGGAGGTTCGAGAACACCGACTCGCCGGGCCAGTGCATCACCCGCCAGCTCACCATGGGTTCGTGCTCACTGGTGGATACGGTTCACGAGCCCCGTCAGTTCGGTGATCAATGGGAATTCTTCAGCCTGAACGGCGAGACGCGCTGGTACCTGACTCCGGTCGTCAGCCAGACCGCGCCGATGCCGGCTGATCCGCGGCTCGACCAGATGACGTTCCTGACCGCCCACAACGCCTATGCGAACGGGGTGGACGGTGGGTTCGCGCCGCCGTTCATCAATCTCGCCAAGAACCAGACGCGCGGCATCGTGCAGCAGCTGAACGACGGCGTGCGGGGCTTCATGCTCGACATCCACCAGACGCCGGACGGCGCGATCCTGTGCCACAACAGCTGCACGCTCGTGAGCAAGCCGGTGGCGTTGAACGTCGACATTCAGCGGATCGTCGACTTCCTTCGCGACAACCGCAGCGAGATCGTCACGGTCTTCCTGGAGGACTACGTCGACGCGAACACGTTGCGCGCCGAACTCCGCAAGGTGCAGGGGCTGAACGACGTCCTGTACCGGGCCGAGGGCGTGCAGCAGAACGGGTGGCCCACGCGCAGTCAGATGCAGAGCAGCAACAAGCGGTTGATCGTCTTCACCGACCACGGCAGGGACGGGCGCGAGGACTCGGGCGTGCTCTACCAGCGCGACTGGACCGTCGAGAACTACTGGTCGATGGGTTCGGGGCTCGGCGGTTCCGACTGGTCCTGCTACAGCCGATGGGATGAAAAACCTCTCACCGCGACCGGTGCCTTCCAGCCTTTGTTCGTCATGAACCACTTCCGGGACGTTCCGTTCACCGGCACGGCGACGACGGACAACGGCAAGCTCGCGAACCGGGCGCAGCAGTTCTGCCAGCCCGCGGCCAGGAAGAAGCCGAACTTCCTGGCGGTCGATCTCTATCACCTCGGAAACGCGGCCCAGGCCGTGCAACAACTGAACGCATACGTATATAGGCCGTAGTCCAAATCGTGGGAGTTGTACGCTCCGCGCATGGCCTCGATCCTGTTCACGCGCGGAGCGCCCTCTCTCGACATCATCGACCAGGAAGGCCTGCGCGACGCCGCGCAGAAAGCCTTCACGGACGACCCCGGCGGCACCTTCGCGTACGGCACGAGCGTCGGCTACGTGCCCCTGCGCACCTGGCTCGCGGAGCAGCACGGCGTCGAGCCGGAGCAGGTGCTCGTCACCAACGGCTCGATGCAGGCCGACGCGTTCCTGTTCGAACTGCTCGTCCAGTCCGGCGACGACGTCGTGGTCGAGGCTCCGACCTACGACCGCACGCTGCTGAACCTGCGCCAGCGCGGCGCGAAGATCCACGCCATCGAGCTGGAGACCGACGGCATCAACGTCGACGCGCTGGAGAAGCTGCTCGAGAGCGGTGTGCGCCCGAAGCTCGCGCACATCATCCCGAACTTCCACAACCCGGCCGGCTACACGCTGTCCGAGGCGAAGCGCGCGCGTCTGCTGGACCTCGCGGCCAAGTACGACTTCGTGCTGTTCGAGGACGACCCGTACGTCAAGGTGCGGTTCGAGGGCGAGCCGCTGCCGACGATGCTGTCGCAGGACAAGAACGAGAAGGTCGTCTACGCGTCGTCGTTCTCGAAGACCATGGCGCCCGGCATCCGCTGCGGTTACCTGGTGGGGCCGAAGTCCGTCATCAAGTCCGTGCAGGACATCGCCACCACCACGTACATCTCGCCGAACATGGTGGCGCAGTCGATCGTGAACTCGTACTGCCGCTCCGGCCGTCTCGACGAGTCGGTCGTGAACGTCCGCACGGCGCTGCGTGCGCGCAGGGACGCCCTCGTGGCGGCACTGCAGCGTGAGCTGCCGGAGGCGGTCTTCACCGCGCCGCAGGGTGGCTACTTCATGTGGGTCGAGCTGCCGGGCGTGTCGATCGACAAGCTCGTGCCGGTCGCCAAGGAGCACGGCGTCGAGTTCGTGAAGGGCTCGGACTTCCTGCTGGAGGGCGGCGACAACGCGCTGCGCCTCGCGTTCTCCGGCGTCACGCCGGAGCAGATCGACGAGGGCATCACCCGCCTCGGCGCGGCGGTCCGCGCACTCTGAAGCTCGAAAAAGTGTCAGTTACTGCCAAAACTTCTGGCAGTAACTGACACTTCGCGCTACCGTGGCGTCGTGGACACCTTGACCACGCGCGCCGCGAAGGACCTGCGCACCCGCCTCGCGATCCAGGAGGCGGCCATCACCCTGTGCCTCGACCAGGGTCTCGCCGCCACGTCGACCAAGGCCATCGCCGATCGCGCGGGCGTCTCCGAACGCACGTTGTTCCGCACGTTCGGCACCAAGGCCGCGATCTTCTGGTACGACGCGTTCCTCAGCCGGGTCGTCCGGGCACTCGTCCCCGATCCCGATCCCGATCCCGTCGCGGCGCTGAAGAAGGCCGTCCGCGCGGCCATCGACACGATCACGCCCGAGCAGTGGGCGCTGGAACTCGGCCGCCGCGCGGTGATCGTCAGAGAGCCCGACCTGATCGCGACCGGCACGCAGGAGCTGAACACCGGCGCCACCCAGATCGCCGCGATCCTGACGCCGCCGCTCGCCTCCCCCGCGCAGGCCTTCGACGTGTTGCTCTTCGCACGGTTCGCGGTGGCGGGCATGGGTGCCGTCCCGATCCACGCGGACACCACACCCCCAGCCTGGGGCGCGGAACTGGAACGGGTCGTGCACAAGGCCGCGCACGGCGCGTTGGAGCTGTCATGAAGCTGATCACGGACCCGAACACGCTGGCCGGCCTCAGCCACGACGAGGCCGAGTGGGCACCGGCGGGCACGCCGTACGCGGCGTTCCGGCCGGAGTCCACAGAGGACGTTCGAGAGGCCGTCCGGCACTGCGCCGCCGACAACATCCCGATCGTGCCGCGAGGCGCGGGCACGGGGCTGTCCGGTGGCGCCAACGCGGTCGACGGCTGCCTGGTCCTCGACCTCAGTCGCATGACCGAGGTCCTGGAGATCGACCGGGAGAACCTGCTCGCCGTCGTGCAGCCGGGCGTGGTGAACGACGACCTGAAAAAAGCCGTTGCCGCGCAAGGACTCTGGTATCCGCCGGACCCGGCCAGCTCGCCGTGGTCGACGATCGGCGGCAACGTCGCCACGAACGCCGGCGGCCTCTGCTGCCTCAAGTACGGCGTGACGCGGGACTATGTCCTCGGCCTGGAAGCCGTGATGGGTGGTCCGGTCGAGTACGGCACCGCGGTGCGACTGGGCAGGCGCACCAACAAGGGTGTCGCGGGTTACGACCTGACCAGCCTTCTCGTCGGGTCCGAGGGCACGCTCGGTGTCGTCACCGAGGTCACCGTCCGGCTCCGCCCGGCCCCACGTCCGTCCAGCACCGTCGTCGGCGCGTTCTCCAGTCTTGTCGCCGCAGGTCAGGCCGTCGCCCTGACCACTGCACGAGGTCTGCAACCCGCCGCGCTGGAGCTGATCGACCGCGCCTGCCTGCAGGCCGTCGAGGACTGGAAGCACCTGGGCATCGAGCCGGACACCGAGGCCATGCTCCTGGCCCGCGCCGAGACCCCGGACGACGCCGACGGCCTGGTCACGGCCTTCACCGACGCGGGCGCGGACTGGACGGAACGGTCCACCGACTCGACCGAGGCCGAAGCCCTCTTCGCCGCCCGCCGCCTCACCTACCCGGCCCTGGAACGCCTGGGACCGCTGCTCACCGAGGACGTGTGCGTCCCACGGTCCGCGGTGCCCGCCATGCTCGCGCGCATCGAGGCGATCGGCGTTCGGCACGGCGTGCAGATCGCCACCATCGCCCACGCCGGCGACGGCAACCTGCATCCGTTGCTGATCACCCCGCCCGGCGACGACAACGCGAGGATCGCGGCCCAGGCGGCGTTCGAGGACATCATCGACCAGGCCCTGGAACTGGGCGGCACCGTCACCGGCGAACACGGCGTCGGGCTGCTCAAGCGCGACGGCATGATCCGCGAACTGGGCCCCGCCGCCCACGCCGTCCACCAGGCCGTCAAGCACACGCTCGACCCGTTGAACATCTTCAACCCCGGCAAGGCCTGAGGAGTCCGCATGCTCGTTCCGGTAGAAGGCGGCGACCTGTTCGTCGAGGTCCACGACGGCGACACCGCGCCGGTGCTCGCGATCCACGGCGTCAGCGGCAGCCGCGAGCTGTGGAACTGGGTGGCCGCGCACAACTTCTCGCTCATCACCCCGGACCTGCGCGGACGGGGCGACAGCCACACCGTCCCCGGCGGCACGATGAGGCAGCACGCCGACGACATGTTGCGCGTGCTCGACGCCCTGGAGCTCTCCTCGGTGACCGTGAGCGGCATGTCGATGGGCGGTTATGTCGCCGTCGACCTGGCGGTGCGTCACCCGGACCGAGTGCGCGCGCTCGTGCTCGTGGACGGCGGCTTCCCCATGCCCGCCCACGCCCAGATGACCGAGGAAGTCCTCGCGGCCGCCTTGGCCCCTCAACTGGCCGCTCGCGAACGCACGTGGACCGTCGACGAGTACCTCGCCGTGCAGGCCGCGGTGAACTCGGCGATCGACCCCACCGACCCGTTGGTCCGCGACTACTTCGCCCACGACCTGACCGACGACGGTCACCTCAGGCTGTCCGCCGAGACCCTGCTCACCGACACCCGCGACGTCGTCTTCGGCACGTCGCGCTGGCAGGAGCTGACCGTGCCGACGTGGTTCGTGCACGCCGAGTGGAGCACCGGCCCCGGCTCCCCGCCCGCCTACACCGTCGAGCAGGCCGCCGAGTTCCGCGCCGCCCTGCCCGTGCTGCGCGAACCGGTGCTGATCAACGAGGTCGACCACGGCGGAACCGTGATGACCAGGGCTGGAGCCGCCGTGGTCGCCGAGGTCCTGGCCGAGGCCGCCCACGCCTGAGCCGCGCGCCACACCTCGTGGACTTCGACCTGCCCGCGAGTTACTGTGTACACAAATGATTAGTACACCAAGTATTCCGGAGAACCCGCTCGAGCTGGAGCGTCAGGTCTGCTTCGCGCTCGCCGTGGCATCCCGCACGGTGATCGCGGTGTACCGGCCGATCCTGGAGCCGCTGAACCTCACGCACCCCCAGTACCTGGTGATGCTGGCGCTCTGGGAGCGGTCGCCGCGCACGGTCAAGGACCTGAGCAACGCCCTGCAACTCGACCCCGGCACCCTCAGCCCGCTGCTCAAGCGGCTGGAGGCGATCGGGTACGTCGAGCGGCAGCGGGACAAGGCCGACGAACGCGCGCTCGCCCTCACCCTGACCGAGACGGGTCAGGAGTTGAGGAAGGAAGCGCTGAAGATCCCCTTCAAGGTCGTGGAGCAGCTCGACATGACGTTCGAAGAGCTCGCGCAGCTGAACCAGGTGCTGCACAAGGTGATCGCGAAGGCGACGCGATGAACCCCGCGCTGAAGGTCTGGTACTACGCGGGTGGACGCTTGCCGCAGAAGTACCGGGAGTTCGTCTACGAGGACGTGACCGGTCCGAAGTGGCTGCTGCGCTTCACCGTGCGCAGTCTCGTGCAGGTCACACCACTCACCACGGCCATCACCCTGGCGCTCGTGTTCGGCCTCGACTCGCCGTGGCCACTGGCAATTGCGTGCGGTGCGCTCGGTTTCGTTGTAGGACTGTACTTCGCGCTGTCGTATGCACCTGAAAGTGTGGACTACCGGCTCACGAAGTACGGGTACCCGAGAGGTTCGGCGACTCAGGGGCGCCGGGATCGAAACGCCGTGCGGGACCGCGCGCGACAAGCGAAGTACGACGCGGTCTGGCGGCGATCCGAAGGGTAGAGACCTATGGCCTTGTTGAGCGATCAGTTCGAGTTCACGAGGCCGCAGGCGCTCACCCTCACGGCAGGTTTGCTGCAGCTTGCTTTCGGCTGGTTCGACCTGTTCGGTTTGGACCCCAACTACCACGTGATCCAGGTCGGCGTCGGCGCGCTGGGCGTCGCGATGGCGTGGCGGCACGACCTCGCGCGCATGTACGGACTCCTGCTGCTGCTCGGGTTCGGGATGCTGGCCTTCTCGCTCGACGACGTGACGACGGAGAGCTTCCTCGAGGTGCGCACGGCGTTGATCGGGCTCGTGATCACGCTGGCCAGGCCGGCAAAGCACGCTCCGAACTGACGTCGCGTTCCACCGAGCGCAGCGCGGTCAGGGTCGCGAAGCCCTCCGCCAGCAACGCCGTGTCCGTGCCCGGCACGAGTGATTCCTCGGCGTAGACGTGCACGAGTTCGACCTCGTCGTCGCCCACGTCGTCCACCCGGCTCTGCACGGTGCCGAACCGCGCCAGCTCCGCCCAGCGAAGTCCTTGCACGTCAACGACGTTCGGCACGTTCAACGACAGCACCGTGGCCGCGGGCATCTCCCCCAGCATCGGCAGCACGACGCGCACCACCTCGTCCGCCTTGTCCCACAACGGTTCGGGCCCGTCCAATCCGACGTCGAGCGACACCGCCAGCGACCTGACGTCGTTCACGTGCGCGGTCAGCGCCGCGCCGACGGTGCCGGAGTGCAGGATCGCGCGGCCCACGTTCGCGCCCAGGTTCACCCCCGACAGGACGACGTCCGGCTTGCCGCCGAAACCACCCCGGCACGCGATCAGCGAGATCAGGCCGGGGTGCGCCGCGACCGCGTAGGCCTCGACGTCGAGGCCGGGCAGGGTGCGGCGTTCGCTCGCCACCCGCCCGTTCTCGCCGGACGCCGCGACCGACGCGCTGGTGCCGCTGGCCTGGGTGGCCGGCGCGGCCACCACCACCTCGAACCCCGACGCGACCGCGGCCGACGCCAGGGCCCACAGGCCGGGAGAGTCGATTCCGTCGTCGTTCGTGATCAGCGCGCGCATCCGCTCATTCCTCGATCGGCTCCAGTTCCACGCGTTTGCTCAGCTCGCGCACGGCGTCTCCGCCGCCGCTGCCCAGGCCGTGGCGCGTCACGTTGACCGCGCCGGCGGCCGCGCCGAGCTTCACCGCGTCCGTCAACGACATACCCAGTGCGAGGCCCGCTGAAATCCCCGCGGTCATCGAATCACCCGCGCCGCGCGTGTCGACGGGCTCCAGCTTGGGCATCCGCACGAGGTAGAGCTGGTCTTCCAGCAGCGCCAACCCCGGTTCGTCGGCGCGGGAGACCACCACACCGTGCACGCACGAGGAGGCGATCTCCCGTGCCTTCTCGATCAGCTTGGTCAGGTCCTCCTCGCCCAACTCCTCGTGCGAGACCTTGACGACGTGCGGGCCGCCGCGCACCGCTTCGGCGAGCCGGTCGCCCGCGAGGTCGACGATCACGCGACAGCCGTTGCTCGTCAGGTCGGAGGTGAGGCGGAAGTACGTGTCGTGGGGCAGCACGCGGTCGTCGGAAGGCCCGCTCAGCACGGCCGTGCCCGCGCGGATGCCTTCCACCAGCGCCGACTCGTACACGTCGTCGAGTTCGTGCCGGGACAACGCGTCCGGGATCATCTCGACCATCTCGGACCGGTGGCCGTCACGGCGATCGTGCACGTAGGCACCGTTGCGTGCGGCTACTTCGCGTGCTTTGAGGTCGACGTGCTCGCCTTCGAGCAACGCACGCAGCACACGGCCTGTCTCACCGCCGAACGTCGCGCACACCACGGCTTCGACGCCGAGCGCGGCGATCATCCTGGACTGCCAGAAACCCTGGCCACCGGCGTGCAGGTGCACGTCCGGCTCGCCATCGAGGTCCTCGACGGTGACGGTCAGTTGAGGGGACGGGGCAAATACGGCAACTCGGGCATCCACGACAACCTGGTACCCGGCGCGGGCGAGCGCTACTCACCCGCGCCGGAGTAATCAGGAATCAGCGGGCACGGGAGAACGCTCTCGGCCCGCGCCCGATCGCCCGTGGGACAGGCGGGCGCGGGCGAACGCTCTCGCCCGCGCCCGATCGTCCAGGAATCAGCAGGCGCCGCCGTCACGCCAGACGCCCCACTGGCCGGTGGTGCCGGGCTCCTCGCCCCGCGTCCACCACTGCGCGGTCCACTTCTTGCTGTTGTGCGACACGACGTTGCCGCCGGTGTAGACCTTGTCGCGTTCCCACGCGGGCTGCGTGCAGGGGCCGGGACCGGGGCCGCCGGTGTCCCACGGGACCTGCGTGGACTTGTAGAAGTTGATGCCCATGGTCGTCCAGCGCGGGCCCTGGTTGCCCAAGCGCACCTTGAACTGGTCCCAGTTGTGCGTCGACCACGGCGACCACGCCAGTTCGGCGATCGCGCCGAGCCTCGGGAACGCCATGAACTCGATGTCCTTCGCCGTCACCAGCGTCTCGCTCCACAGTGGAGCTTCGACACCGTGGACCGCGGACTCCGGCACACCGCTCAGGTGCGTGCCGGGGTTCCAGTCGTACGCGGTCTGGACCTCGATCAGGCCCGCCCACGACAGGCCGAGCGGCGTGCTGGAGTTGTACTTCATGTCCAGGTACGCCTTGTTCGCGGGCGACATGATGACCTTGTGGCCACGCGCCGCCGCGGCCTGCACCACGGCGTTGGACGTCGAGGTGCCCCAGTACTGCGGCATCGTGGCGGTGTCGGTCGTGGTCTTCACGAACTCGTGCCAGCCGAGCGCGGTCTTGCCGTACTTCTTGACGATCGGAAGCGTGCGGTCCATGAACGTCTGGTAGTCGGCGTCCGACGTCGAGTGCGCCTCGTCGCCGCCGATGTGCAGGTACGGGCCGGGCGTGAGCGCCGCGACCTCGCGGATCACGTCGTCCACGAACTGGTAGGTGAGCTCCTTGCCGACGCACAGCGAGGAGTAGCCGACCTCGATGTCCGTGCGCAGTGGCGGGGCCTGGCCGTTGCAGTTCAGCTCCGCGTACGACGCCAGTGCCCCGTTGGTGTGGCCGGGCAGGTCGATCTCGGGGATCACCGTGATCTTGCGCGACGCCGCGTACTGCACGATCTCGCTGTACTGCGCCTTGGTGTAGTAACCGCCGGGGCCGCCGCCGACCTGCGTGCTGCCGCCGTACGTGGCGAGGCGCGGCCAGCTGTCGATCACGATCCGCCAGCCCTGGTCGTCGCTCAGGTGGAGGTGGAAGTAGTTGATCTTGTAGAGCGCGAGCTGGTCGATGTAGCGCTTGACCGTCGAGACCGGGTGGAAGTGGCGGGCCACGTCGAGCATCGCGCCGCGGTAGGAGAACCTCGGGTAGTCGACGATCAGCGTGCCCGGCACGGTCCACGGACCGGCCTGCGCGGTCGTGCTCTCCACCTTGGCGGGCAACAGCTGCCGCAGCGTCTGCACGCCGGTGAACAGGCCTTCGGACGTGTTGGCGCGCAACACGATCGAGCCTGCCGCGACGTCGAGCTGGTAGCCCTGCTGGCCGACCGTGCCCGGCGCGCCCGTGAGCAGCAGCGAGATGCCGTCGGACGGCGTTCCGGTCGTGTCGGAGACCGGGAACGCGTACCCGGTCGAGGGCCGCAGGACTCCGGCGAGGAAGGTGCCGACGTCCCTCGCGGCAGGGGCGGTGTAGATCTTCGTGGCTGCCGTCAGCGTGTGCGTGACACCGCTTCTGGCCTGCACCGAGACAGGGACCGGCACGAGGCTCTGCAGTGGTTCCGCGGCTTGCGACTGCGCGCTCACGGACAACGCCGCTGTGACAGCGATGACCGCGGCGAGAACACGAGTTCTCACGACTCCTCCTCACGAGTCGGGGGCGGCGACCCTGCCTCCAGCGTGCTCAAACATCCCTTTTGTCGTCAATGGTCTGGGCCAATTCTTTCTTCGAGACCGGCTCGAAAGCGGCCTTCCGCGCGGCTCGGCGCAGCGTCCGGAGCAGCACGGGCCCTGTCACCGCAACGAGAACGGCGGTGGTGACGGCCCGCATGAGGTCCCAGCCGAGCGACGTGGCGAGGGTGAACGCCGCGAGCCGCACGAGGTTCGTCACGGGTGAGGAGGTGGGGTCGAAGCTGACGGACGTGCCCTCGCCGACCGCGAACGGCCAGAACGACAGGTTGAGCAGGAAGCCGTAGACGAGCGAACTCAGGACGCCATAGCCGGCCAGCAGCGCGATCTCGGCCTTGCCGCGCCACTGCGGGAGGAGCCCGGCGCCCAGCGCGACCCAGGCCGCCCCGAGCATCTGGTACGGCAGCCACGGTCCGACGCCACCGGTCAGCAGGGCCGACGCGAACAGCGTCGTGTTGCCCAGCACGAACCCGAAGCCCGGCCCGAACACCCGGCCGCCCAGCACCATCAGGAAGAAGACCGTCTCGATACCGGCCGTGCCCGGTCCGAGCGGCCGGATCGCGGCGCCGAGCGCGGACAGCACGCCGAGCATCGCGATCGCCTTGGAGTCCATGCCCTTGTCGCTCAGTTCGGCGAGCACGACCGCGAGCACCAACGGCAGCAGGAGCGCGAACGTCCAGGGCGCGTCGCCGCCGTGCGCGATGTCGCTGGACGGCTGGACCACGAGCGGCCAGGTGAACGCGGCCAGTCCGATCACGCCCGAGATGGTGAGCGCGACCGCCGACCGTCTGCCGATGGTGATCACAGGGCGGCCTCGACGTCGGCGACCGTGAGCCACGGCCCGAGGATCTTGCTGACCTGCGGGGCGAAGATCGGTGACGACGTCACGACCTCGCGCGCGGGGCCGTCCGCGACGATCTCGCCTTCGGCCATGACGATCACGCGGGTGGCGTACTCGGCGACGAACTCGACGTCGTGCGTGGCCAGGACCGTTGTGGTGGGCAGGTTCTTGAGCGCGGTGGCCAGCGCTGCCTTCGCCGGGTAGTCGAGGCCGCGGGTCGGTTCGTCGAGCAGCAGGACCTGTGGGGTTCCGGTCAGCATCACCGCGAGCACGAGCGCGAGCCGCTGGCCTTCGGACAGGTCGCGCGGGTGGGCCTGGGGCGGCACCTGCGCGAGGCTGTCGAGGAGGCTCCGGCACGTTCCTGACGGCCGGCCGGTCTCGGTGTCGGCCTGGACGCACTCCTGCTCGACCGTTTCCAGGTAGAGCAGGTCGGAGGGCTGTTGCGGCACCAGCGCCACGGTCTGGCGTCGTTCTGCGGGCTTGAGCGTCTTGGGGTCGATGTTGCCGATCGTGACGTTTCCGGACGTGCGTTTGCCGCTGCCCTGCACCGCCCAGAGCAGCGACGACTTGCCAGAGCCGTTACGTCCCATGAGCGCGACCCGTTCGCCCTCGCCGACTTCGAGCGTCACGCCGCGCACGGCCTGGACATCTCCGTACCGGACAACGACATCGCTCGCTTCGAGGACCGGGCTGGTCTTCGTCACGGGTTCGGGCCGGGGTTCGGGGAGCCGGGCACGCAGGGGTGCGGCCTGGCGGCGGGCGTCGCGGACCGAGACCGGGATCGGTTCCCACCCGGCGAGTTGCGCGAGCCTCACGACGGGCGGGGCGACCGGTGCGGCCTTGAGGACCTCGCCGACGTCGCCGATCAGTCCCTGCGGCAGCAGGAGAGCGCGGTCCGCGTACTGCGCGACGCGTTCGAGGCGGTGTTCGGCGATCACGACGGTCATCCCGAGGTCGTGCACAAGTCGTTGCACGGCAGCGAGAACGTCTTCGGCGGCGCCGGGGTCGAGTGCCGAGGTGGGTTCGTCGAGGACGAGGACCCTCGGGTGGGCGGTGAGGGCCGCGCCGATCGCGACCCGCTGTTGCTGACCACCGCTCAGTGTCGCGAGTGGACGGTCGCGGAGGATGGCGAGCCCGAGCAGGTCGAGGGTTTCCTCGACGCGTTTGCGCATGACGTCGTTCGAGAGGCCCAGAGACTCCATCGAGTAGGCGAGTTCGTCCTCGACGTTGTCCGCGACGAAACCCGCCATCGGGTCCTGGCCGACGAACCCGACGACGTCCGCCAGTTCGCGCGGCGGGTGCGTGGCGGTGTCACGGCCGTCGACCAGCACACGTCCAGCCAGGGTGCCGCCGCTGAAGTGCGGGACGAGGCCGTTGATCGCGCGCAGGAAGGTCGACTTGCCGGAGCCGGTGCGGCCGACGACGAGGCACAGCTCGCCTTCGGGGATCTCCACGGAGATGTCCGCGAGCACGGGCTGCTCGGCGTAGGTGACGGTGACGTCCTCGAACCTGATCATGCTTCCCTCGCGAAGGCCAGAGGTGCCAGTGCCACGAGCACGCCCAGCGCCGGAATCAGGGGCAGTTCGGGTGCCTGCAGGGGAACCGTCGACGGCGACAGCGCCGGATCCGCCGAGAACACCAGCACCACCGCTCCCACCACCCCGCTCAACGCCACCCCGATCGCCGTGGGCGTCCACCGGTCCGGCCGGTACCGCGTGCGCGGCACCCGGCGTGCCCCGACCCGCAGCCCCGCGATCGCCAGCACACCACCGAGCACCAGCAGCGGCCAGCCGGTGTAGGCGCCGGCGAGCAGCCCGTACGTGCCGATGCAGAGCCCGAAGAGTCCAGCCAGCACCAACGTGCCGGTGAGCACCCGGTCCTTGCGCGAGATGCCGGCCGTGCGCCCGTACCCGCGCGAGTCCATCGAGGCGGCCAGCACCAGCGACCGGTCGAGCGCGTCCTCCAGCACCGGCACCAGCATCGTGCGGATCGCCTTCGCTCCCCTGGCCGTGTCGCCCCTGAGCTGCCTTGCCTTGCGCACCGATCGGGCGGACGCGACCAACTGCGGTGCCACGGTCAGCGCCACCACAACGGCCACACTCACCTCGTACAACGCGGCCGGCAACGACCGCAGGAGCCGCCGGGGGTTGGCGAGGGCGTTGGCGGCACCGACACAGCTGAGGATCGTCGCGAGCAACAACCCCTGGTACAGCGCGAAGATCAGCCCCTCGGCGCTCACCGGTCCGCCGACGCGGATGCCCTGCGCCCAGTCGGGCAACGGGACCTGCGGCAGCGTGAACAACACGGTCAGGCCGGTCACACCGCCGAGGAACGCGTGCACGAGGACGCGCAGGCCGATGATCAGCAGGCCGAACTTGAGGAACACGCCGTAGGTGCCGGCCCACGGCGTGTTCGCACGGCAGGTCACCACGACCACGCCCGCCACCGCCAGGATCAGGCCCAGCAGCAACGGGTTCGTGGTGCGGCTGGCGGCGGTGGCGAGGCCCAGTGCCCACAGCCACCACGCGCCGGAGTGCAGCTTCACGCCGAAAGCCTCATGCGTCTTCCGCGGCGCGGCGACGACGTGCCACCAGCACCCCGGCCACCGCCAGTGCTGCGATGACCAGCGCCCCGAGCAGCGTCCACAACCAGCCGGAGCCCGATTTCTCCTCCACCTGCTGCGACTTCTCCGCCACCGCAGGAGTCGAGGTCTCCCCCGCCACAGACGACGACACGGCGGACGAAGGCGGAGCCGACTCCACCGAAGACGGCGCAGCGGCCGACGAGGAAGTCGGCGGAACGGTCGTGGTCACCGCAGGGGGTTGCTGTGCCGGAGGTTGCTGCACCGGCGGCGCGGGAGGCTGCGGTTGCTGCGCCGGCGGAGGCGGTGCGGGAGCCGCGGGCGGTGCGATGCCAGGTTGTTCGCCGGCGCCGAACGCCCACCCCTCCACGGTTCCGCGTCCCGGCACGAACGTCGCCGCGCCCTGGTTGCTGTACACCCACGAACCACCGGCCGGTGCGTGCCAGTACGACCAGTACGCGGTGGCGGGCGAGGCGTTGACGCACTTGTCCGCGTCCGTGCCCGGCTTTCCGTTGATGCGGCAGACGAAACCAGCCTGCCGCGAGGCGTAGGTGTAGCCGAAGCCCGCGGCGGTCAGTGCCGCGATGCCGGAGGCGGGGCTACCGGGTGCGCAGCCCTGCTGGACGCCTCCGCCGAGGCCGCGGTAGTCGACGACGACGGTCACGCCGTCACATCCCGCGGCCTGCGCCGGCACCGGTGCGAACGCCGCTACCAGTGCCAGCGCGAGGAAGAGCCTTTTCACGGGGCGGTGCTCGGAGCGGTGCCGGCGCCGAACGCCCAGCCCTCGACGGTGCCGGGAGCCGGGTCGTAGCCGAGCGCGCCGGAGGTGCTGTAGGTCCAGGTGCCGCCGGGGGTGGCGTGCCAGTAGGACCAGTACGCGCTGGTCGTGGGCATCTTGCACGGGTTCGGAAGGGCCTTGATCGTGCAGACGAACCCGGGCTGGCGCGGCACGAACGTGGTCGGGAAGCCCGCGTTGTTCAGCGCCTGGATTCCGGTGGTCGGATCGATCGAGGTGCAGCCGGTCTGGACTCCGCCGCCCAGTGCGGCGAAGTCCACGACGACCTTCACGTTCGCGCACGGAACGGCGGAGGCAGGGGACGTGACGACGAACGAGCTCGCGACGAGGGCGAGGACAGCAAGCATGCGGCGCATCACGCACCAACCTTCCGACGACGGGAGACGAAGAGCAGGACGGCACCGGCGAGCACCGCGAACGACCCGAACAGGCTCAGCGGAACGGCCTGGTCCGGTCCGGTGACGGCGAGCGGCGGGTCGGCCGGGGCCTCGGGCCCTGCCGGAGCGGGCGCGGTCGGCACGGTCGGCTCGGGCGCCGAGGTGACCGGTGGCGTGGTGGTGCAGTCGATCGCGGGCACCCCGGGAACAGCCGACGAAGCCGTCACGTCCGCGAGGCTCACGCGAGCCAGGCCGAGCATCGCCTGTGCGGTGGCGCGGATCGCCGGGTACGGCTCGAAACCGGCGCTGTCGTAGGCGACCGCACCGCGTCGCGCCTCCGGTCCGGAACAGCCGACCTGCAACGACTTCAGGTACGCCACGGCCTTGTCCGCGGGCTGAGTGAGACCCCCCTCGACGAGCGCGCCGACGGCGAGTCCCGTGCTGTTGGCGTTGGCCCCGGCAGTCGCGGACGGGAAACCGCCGTCCGGCTTCTGCTGCGAGGCGAGCCACGTCAGGGCCTTCGGCGACGCGGTCTTCTCGCCCACCGCCAGCAGCGCCTGCAGTGCCATCGCCGTACCGTCCACATCGGACTTGCACGGCGCCTGTTCGAAGGCGATCGGGAAGCCGCCGTCCGGGCACTGCGTGGAAACCTGGTACACCACCGCCTGGTCGGACGGCAGGGCGGCGCGCTTCAGCACGATGATCGCCAACGCCTGCGTGAACGCGTTGGTCTGGTCGAACCCGGGACCGGTCGCGTCGCGGTAGCGCCCCGACTCCTCCTGCAACGGCGCGAGCCGCTCCAGCAGGTCGACGCCCGCGAACGCGTGCGGATCGGTGCCGAGCGTCTGCGCGACCAGCGCGAGCTTCACCAGGCCGCCGACGTACGACTCGTCGCCTTCACCGATCAGGAAGTTCAGCTGGTCGGGCTGGGCGAGCCAGGCGGCGGCCTTCACCGCCGTCGACCTGCCGACGCCCGCCGCCGCCAGCGCGTAGACGCCGTCCGCGGTCAACCCGGCGTCCACGAGGCCGGGGCCCTGGAGCAGGTGGTCGCCACCCTCGAACTGGCTGACCAGCCACGTCCCCGCGGACGGGGCCGCTTCCGCCGCCTGCGCCTGCGGTGTCACCACCAGCGCGGTGGCCACCAAGGCCACCAACGCGGATCTCCTGATCACTACGCCTCCCATGCCCGCGGTCCTCGACGGGTCGGTGGAGCTACCGCACGCCACGGGCAGTCGGACTATCACCGTTGCGGGTCAGCGCCGGAGTTCCACCGGCTTCCCCCGCGGCATGCGGATGCTGTTGTCAGTCAACGATCGTGCGGGAGGGATCTATTTGAGTCAAATGGCTGTGAGCTGGGCCATCAACGAGCAGAATCGGCGGATGGGGGATTTCGCGAAGCAGGTCGACGACGCGGCACGGGTGATCGAGGCGTTGATCCCGGACGAACCGGCCGCCACGCTGGGCACGCACACCGCCCAGCGCGGGAACGAGCGGCACGCCCGTGGCTCCGCGACACAGCAGGCGTTGCGCGGGTTCTCGTCCCTGGCGGCGGAACGGCTGCTCGGCGCGCTGGAACTGGCCGTGGCCCGGCTGGACCTGACCGCACCGGCCGAACTGGTCTCCGGACTGGTGCCGCCACCGGCGAACGCCACTTTCGGGTTCGTGTCGATGGGCGAGCAGAGCGCGATGGCGCTGCCGATGACCATGGTCGACGGCGCGCACCCCGGAGCGAGCAGCCTGATCCTCGGGCACGTGCGCGCGTTGTTCCCGGACATCAACGACGTCGAGGGTGACGAGCACGCCATCGCCGTCAAACGCGGCGCGACGCACCTGGCGGTGGCCGTGGTGGTGGCAAGGGCGGTTCTGAACGCGATCGGCACTCCGGTGGCGGCCAATCCCGCGGCGGCCGTCGGCATCGCGATCGGCGCCTGCGCCGCGATCCTGCCGGACGTGCCCATGCCTCACGCGTACGAACGGGCCGTGCAGGAGAAGCGGCGCCGCGAGTACCGGCCCACGTCCTGGATGACGGAGGCGATGGTGTCCGGCCACCAGTTCGTGGTGGTGGAAGAGCCGAGCCTGACCGAGGCGGACTTCACGGCGACGGGTCTCGTGGCCGCGATCGACACCGGGTTCGCGGTGCGCACGGGTCTCGCCGACGGCAAGGTTCCCGTGTCCGTGCAGGTCGTGCTGGACGAACCGCACCTGCCCGACCTGGAGCAGTGGGACGAGGTCGCCGAGATCGACTACGTCGCGGTGGCCGGGGCCGCGAAGTTCGGTCACGGCAGCACCGCTCCGTGGCCGGGTGGGTTCCGGGTCCGCGTCTGCGCGACCGGACGGGACGAGGGCGAGGAGCGCTACGACCTGACGCTGTGGCCCGCGCCGGCGACGGATCCGGTGGTGCACAAGGCGGCTGACCGAGTCGGGCACCTGCTGCGCGGCGAACCGGCCCCGCCGCCGATCTCCCGTCCCGAACGGCCGTACCAGTGGCTGGAGGACCTCGGGCCCGCGGCGACGGTCACGGTCGTCACGAACGCCGGTGTCGCCGACGTGGTGGACGAGTTCGAGGAGGACTCGGTCGCCGTCGAGATCGAGGGCGGGGTGCTCGTCGTCGAGTTCAACAACTACCAGGGCAGCCGGATTGCCGTCCTGCAACGGCTGTCCCGCAACGGAAAGGCCGCCAGCTACCACTGGAACGCCAACCGGGTGACGCGCCTGTCGTTCGCCCGCGACGGGCAGCTGACCGAGGACGCCGACACCCGGAAGGCGGTGGAGGGACTCAGCTTCACGGACCTGCGGCACCTCGACGCCAAGGGGATCACGGCGGTGGTGAGGTTCACCGGCACCGTGATCCCCGAGGCGATCCGGGAACTGGTCAGTAGTTCGGCAGGCTGAGGCTGTTCACGACCTGGGCGAACTCCTCGGTGGGCGCGCCGCCGTTGGCCTGGTTCTTCAGCGCGATCTCCTGGTTCGCGACGACGTACGGCCGCAGAACCTCCTCGTAGCGCTGGAAAGCGGCCGACGGGTCCTTCGCGAGCTCACCGGCGAGCACGTACGCGCCGACCAGCGCCATGCTGGTGCCCTGCCCGGACAACGGCGAACCGCAGTACCCGGCGTCACCGAGCAGCACGACGTTGCCGTGTGACCAGGAGTCCATCCTGATCTGGCTCATCGAGTCGAAGTGGAAGTCGGGCGCCTCCCACATGTGTTTCACCGCGGTCGGCCACACCCAGCCCGCGTCCGCGAACTTCTCGGCGAGCAAACGACGCTGGGCGTCGACGTCGCGGTGGTCGAAGTCCACCTCGCCGTAGAAACCCATGTAGACACGGCATTCCGCGTTCGAACGGGCGCTCATCACGCCACCGCCGACGACCTCGCCCTGCTGGAACGTCTGCCAGTGGTCGAGGCCGAGGAAGTTCGGCGCGGTGAAGACGGCGAGGTTCATGCCGAGGTGGGTGATGAACTCCGCCTCCGGTCCGAACACGAGCCGGCGGACGGTGGAGTGCAGGCCGTCCGCGCCGACGATCACGTCGAAGTCGCGCGGCGCCGCCTTCTCGAACGTGACGCGGGTGCCGTCGATCGAGGTGATCGTGTCGTCGAACAGGTACTCGACACCGTCCACCGCGTCGAACAGCATCCGGGCGAGGTCGTCGCGCAGCAGCTCGACGTCGGGACTCGCGAGGTCACCTCCGCTCAGGGTGTGCGTGGTCGAACGGAACAGCTCGTTGCCGTCGGCGTCGACCACGTTCATGCCGCGCATGTTGGTGCTGAACGACCTGAGCCGGTCGCCGAGGCCCATGCGTTCGACGACCTCCAACGCGGGACCGCGCACGTCGATGGCCTGGCCGCCGGGCCGCATGCCGCGGCACCGCTCCACCACCGTGACCTCGAAACCGCGGTGGCGCAGCCAGTACGCGAGAGCGGGCCCGGCGATGCTGGCGCCGGAGATCAGGACGTTCTTCATGGTGGTGCCCCCTGTGAGTCGGTGTTGCTCACAAGGTGCGGGCCGGCGCTGACCGTGCGCTGACCGTCGGCGGTCAGGGCTTGACAGCGACCCCCGCGAACGGGACCTCGTTGATCTCCGGGCTGGCCGCGAAGTCGCCCTCGCCGTCGGGCCGCCACGACGGGCAGCCGACCAGACCGGGCTCCACCAGGTCGAACCCGCCGAAGAACGCCAGCACCTCGTCGTGCGTGCGCGGGAAGGCCTGGTTCGCCGTGCTCTTCACGTTGTAGGTCTGCACGGCCTGGTCCATCCCGGCGGGCTTGGCGTCGGCGGACGCGTGCGACAACGCGAGGAAGCTGCCGGGCGCGAGCGCGTTGCGGTAGTGCCCGACGATCGCCGCCGGGTCCCACTCGTCCGGGACGAAGTGCAGCACCAGCAACATGAACAGGCCGACCGGCTGGTCGAAGTCGATGAGCTCGCGCACCTGACCGGCGTTGAAGATCGCGTCCAGGTCGCGCAGGTCGGCCTGCACCACGGCGGTGTCGCGGTCACCCGCGAGGATCAGCTCGCTGTGCGCGACCGCGACCGGGTCCCTGTCCACGTAGACGACCTTGCAGTCCGGCGCCTCCGCCCGGACGATCTCGTGCAGGTTGCCGACGGTCGGGATGCCGGAGCCGATGTCGAGGAACTGCCGCACACCCCGTTCGACCATGTGCAGCGCGGCCCGGCGCAGGAACGACCTGTTCAGCCGTGCCGCGTCGCGGACGCCGGGCATGATCTGCAGGATCTTCTCGGCCAGAGCGCGGTCCGGGGCGAAGTTGTGGCCGCCGCCCAGCCAGTAGTCGTACACCCGAGCCGGTGACGGCACCGTCGTGTCCACACCTGGAGGAACCCAACCGAGGTCGCTGCTCACCGACCGAGCGTATCCGCGTGCACCAGGACGGACGAGCAGATGAGCATCCGATCGTGTGTATCTGCTCGCCCCCACTGGCGCGCTGCCCCTAGGTTGTTCGGGGTCACGAGAAGGTGGGTGTGATGCCGAGCGTCACGACGGTGCCGGGCCGCTGGCCCCTCATCGGGCATTCCGTCACCCTGCTCAGGTCTCCGGTCGAGTTCCTGTCCTCGTTACCCGCCAGTGGTGACGTGGTCAGAGTCTTCCTCGGTCCCCTGCCGGTGTACCTGGTCACGACGCCCGAACTGGCGCAGCAACTGCTCGCGTCGGACGCGTTCGACAAGGGCATCGTGTTCGACAAGATGCGGCCGTTGTTCGGCAACGGGCTCGCGACGTCGAACGGCGCGTTCAACCAGCGGCAGCGCCGGATGATGCTGCCCGCGTTCAGCCGCGCGCGGGTCTCGACCTACGCGGAGAACGTGATCACGACGCTCGCGACCGAGCTGCGCGACTCGTGGCACGACGGGCAGCGGCTCGAGTTCGACGCGCTGATGCAGGACTTCGTGCTGACGGTCGCCGGGCGCACGTTGTTCTCCGCCGAGCTCGGGCAGGAGGTGCTGGCCGAGGTCAGGCGGTCCATCCCGATCATGCTCAGGCACGTGCTGGTGCGCGCGTTCTCCCCGTCGTTCGTGGAAAGGCTGCCGCTCAAGGCGAACCGCGAGTTCGACGCGGCCGCGGCCCGGCTGCGCGAGGTGATCCCCGCGGTCGTGGTCGGCGCGCGGAAGCAGGGCACGGACCACGGTGACCTGCTGTCGGCACTGCTCGCCGCGCGGGACGCGGACACCGGTGAAGCCATGACCGACGAGCAGATCCACGACGAGGTCGTCACGATCCTCACCACCGGCGCGGAGACGACGGCGGTGGCGCTGGCCTGGTTCTTCCACGAGATCGGCACTCGACCCGCTGTGCGGCAACGATTCCACGCCGAGGTCGACGCCGTGCTGGGCGGGCGGCCGGCGACGTTCGCGGACGTGGCGAAGCTCGAGTACACCGGCCGGATCATCAACGAGGTGCTCCGCCGCACCCCGCCGATCATCCTGATGCGCCGGGCCCGCGAGGACGTCGAGATCGGCGGGGTGCTGGTGCGCAAGGGTTCCGAGATCGCCGTCTCGCAGCACACCCTGCACCGCGACCCGCGCTGGTTCCCGGACCCCGACGGGTTCGACCCGGACCGCTGGGAGCCCGCCAGAGCCGCCGCGCTGCCCAAGGGCGCGTTCATCCCGTTCGGTGGTGGCGCCCGGTTCTGCCCAGGACACTTCCTCGCCCACACGGAGATCACGATCGCCGCCGCGACGATCGCGACCCGCTGGGACCTTGTCCCCGTTGCGGGACAACGCGTCTATGCCCAGGTGAAGGCGACCATGCAGCCGAACCGGCTGCCCATGACCGCCGTGAGTAGAAAGCCTCCAGCGTGAAACTGCTCCCCGTTCTCGCCGCTGTGCTGGTTTTGACGTCGCTGACGCCTGCCGCGCACGCCTCCGGTGCCGACTGCTCGCTCACCACGCTCCCGGTGTCCGGGCCCAGCGGCACGGCGACGATCTCCGGCCAGCTCTGCACACCGGCGGGCGCGAACCCGGACTCGATCCAGCTGCTGGTGCACGGCGGCACGTACAACCGCGCGTACTGGGACCTGCCGGGAGTGCCGGAGTCCTATTCGTACCAGCGGAACATGGCTCACGAAGGCCGCGCGACCTTCGCCGTCGACCGGCTCGGCACCGGCGCCTCGTCACATCCGCTCAGCCTGCCGATGCTGATCTCCCTTGAAGCGCGGACGATGCACGAGGTCGTGCAGCACCTGCGTGCCGGACGCGTTGGCGGCACGGCGTACCGCAAGGTCGTCATCGTCGGGCACTCCGTGGGCTCGGGCATCGTGGCGATGGAGGCCGCGACGTACCACGACGTCGACGGCGTGGTCCTGTCCGGAATGACGCACATGCCCGCCGTCCCGGTGCTCGCTCTTGGTGCGGCACTGGGACTCCAGCCCGCGTTCCTCGACAACGTCCTCGCCAAGCTCGGCAGCGACCCGCTGTACTTCACGACGCGGCCGGGTGCGCGGGCCGGGCTGTTCTACGCGATGAACGACGCCGAGCAGGTCGTCGTGAACGCGGACGAGGCCACGAAGGACCAGGTTTCCGTGCCCGGCATGGGAACCGTGGCCGTGTTCGGCATCGTGCTGCCCACGACGTACGGCATCGACGTGCCGGTGTTCCAGGCGGTCGGCAGCGACGACGTGCTGTTCTGCGGCCTGCTGGCGTTGCGCGACTGCTCGAACGCCGCGAGCCTGCGCGCCCAGGAAGCCCCTTACTACCGGCCGGAAGCGCAGTTGCAGACGTACGTGCTGCCGGGCGCGGGCCACTCCCTCGGTCTGCACCGCAACGCGGAGGACTACCGGGACGCGACCCGCGCCTGGCTGAGCTCTAGGTTCGGGATGTGAGCCGGTAGGCCGAAGTGCCGAGGCCGGAGGGGCCCTGGTGGAACACCACCGGGATCTCTCCGGCTTCGTCGTAGCGGCTCGTCTCCTCGTGCCAGTGGATGATCCCGACGATCCAGTCCTTCAGCTCGTCGGCGTACCGGGTCAGGCCGTCGCGTGCCGGGGAGTCCAGTGCGAGGTCGTCGAACATCTTCGGCATGTCGGTCTCGACGGACTTCACGAACTGGCCGAGCCGGGCGTCCATCAACGCGTAGGTGATCTCGAAGGCGCGGGATTGCGAGACCCCCAGGAAGTTCTCGACCACGCGCACCATGTTGTGCACTTCGCCCTCGTGCTGAATCTCCTTCAAGTACGAGAAGACGTCGTTCAGCATCGTGCAGTAATCCATGGCCGACCGTTCCATGGTCTGCACGACCCGCGTTCCCCACAGCTCCGCCGGGACCGTCGCGGAATGCGAGAACCGCGACAGCGACGTCGTCAGCTCGGAACCGAACGTGCTGCGCCGCATTTCCACGTAGTCGATCGGGTCGGGGATGCGGTTGTAGTGCATGTTGACCACTTCCCACACCCACGCGTCGAGCATCGCGTCGATGGTCTCGCGGAACGTGGCGCGGAACGCCGGGGTCATGGGTCCCGCGGTCCGCTGCCACAGGTTCGCGAGCGAGAGTTCCATGGCGTTGGCCGGCATGACGGTCTGCACCAGGTCAAGGGGCATGCAGGCCTTGAGCCGGGCCGTCTGGGTCTTGAGCCCGAGGAGGTTGCGGGTCTGGCCGAACCAGAGCGGGTAGGCGTCGTCGGCGTAGGTGCCCCAGGTGAGCCAGCAGCCGGACAGGAACAGCTCCTGCTCCGTCGCGTCCGGGTCGATGCCGGCCGAGCAGAGCGGGAAGTCGAAGCCGCGGATCTTCCGCTCGTCCCAGATGCCCTCGTCCGTCATGCCGTGCTCGACGGCCCACTTCACGACCTGGTCCCTGGCCTGGTCGAGATGGGGCGACAGGGTCAGCGTGAACGGCGTGGTGAACTCCGGCAGCGCGTACGGCTCGACGACCTTCGGCGTGTTGCTGAACTGCCTGAGCCGCTGCGGCAGCGTCTTGGCGTACGAACCGAGAACGCCCAGCTGCGGCTTCGGGTCCTTGTTCATGTACCGCGACGACCGCAGGTGCCACTCGTGGCCGCCCGCCTGCCAGTCCTGCAGGCCCTTCACGTAGCCCAGGACGGCCGCGCGCCCGATCGGGTCGATGGCGTGCTCGTCCAGCAGGATCGGCACCTCGGTGAGCGCCGTGTGCTCGAACTGGTGCAGCCGCGAGGTCAACAGGTCGTTGACGGCCTCCGCGGCCTGCTGGGTCGGGAGGTCGAGGAACTTCTCGAACACCAGCACGCCGTTGGAGAGCTCACCCTCGTCGAGCACCTCGCGTTCGTAGGAGAACAGGTCGTTGCGCAGGTGCACGGCGTCGCTGAACGTGTCCCGCAGGACCCCGATGGGCCTGCTGAGGGCGATGCTCGCCGGGACTTCGAGGCCGACGGCGTGCTCGACCAGGTTCGCGCTCCACGGCGCGCCACCGACCTTGCGGCGCATCTCGACGTACTCGATCGGGTTGGACAGCCGGTTCGAGCTGATGTTGTGCAGCTCCCACATCGACTCGTCCAGCAGGTGCTTGGTGTTCGCGACGAACCGTTCGCGCCAGTCCCGTGAGTGCGTGGAGACCGTGCGGCGCCAGAGGTCGGCGAGGCCCTTCTCCACCGGGTTCGCCGGTTCCTCGGTGATGGCGCCGTTGACGGGCATGAACAGCGGCAGCCGGTCGAGGTAGGCCTGCGCGCCCTTGATGTCCGGGTTGCGCTTGTAGAGCTCGACGAAGTGGTCGTCGAAGTAGAAGACCCAGACGTACCAGTCGGTGATGAGGTCGAGCGCCTCACCGTCGCAGTCGGGGTGGGTGTACGCGCAGAGCAGCGCGTAGTCGTGCGCCTCGAGGTCGGCGGCGGTCCAGATCACGGTGCCGTGCTGCGGCACGTCGACCATGTCCATCTCGTGCGCCCAGGCGCGCGTGTGGACGCGGGCGCGTTCGAGGTTCGGGTTCAGCCGAGCCGGGTGGGGCGTGTAGAACTCCGGCAGCTGGAACGGCTGCATGTGCGTTGGACCTCCGCGCGTGGGGCTGGACGCGATGAACGCAACCAGCCCGGCGCGCGGAGGCGCCAGATGGTGAAACCTTGATCCACACGTGCGTGGACGGGTGTCGCCCGTTCAGCCCAGCGGGATCTCGACCGCAAATACTCAGCGCACCAGTGACTGGGCGCTCAGCTTCACCGCGAACGGGAATTGCAGCTCGATGATTTCCTCGCCGTCGGAACGGGCCTGTTCGACGTAGACACCGTTTTCGAGGTGCAGGCACCGCAGCCACGGACGGTCGTAGTCGATCATCCAGTAGTTCTCGCAGCCGACTTCCTGGAACTTCGCGCGCTTGAGTTCGAGGTCCACGTGCCGCGTCCGGGGCGACAGGACCTCGACCGCCAGCACCGGCGGCCCGATGAGCGCCTGCTTCGAGAACTGCTCGCGCCGGCCGACCACCAGGTCCGGGATGAAGACCGTGTCGTCGGCGAGCACCACGTCGACCGGCGCCGGGAGGACCTCCAGCTCCGGTGGACAGACAGCCGTGAGCGCCACCAGCAGTCGTGCGACGACGCGCTGGTGCACGGGGCGGGGTGAGGGGCTCATGACCAGCACCCCGTCGACGAGTTCGAAACGGTGCCCGTCATCAGGCATCGCCTCCAGGTCCGCCCACGTCAGCGGTCTGCCGTGGGGAAACGTCGGGACACCACCCATGGTGCGTTCCACCCCCGTGTCGAGGCCACTGTCCGCCGGACGGATCCCGGCGATGCCATTAGACAAGACTGGTCCGATTCTCACGACTCGCAAGCCCCTTTTGGCCGACCCCGCACCACTGCACGCACACGTCTTCGTCACCACCATCCCGCAGGGTGAGCGATCACTGGTCCTGCCGTGGAGGGCACCACCCGGACGGAGCAGCGAGATGGTTTCAATCGAACAAGTGGCTAATTTTTGATCAATTTTCGGGCGATTTTTGATAACGCGCCACGCCCTGCCAATTGCTCGCGAATGCGACCCTAACGGAATCTTACGAGCGAGCCAAGCACTCTGTTGGAGCAATACCTCACGAGTACCTCACACTGCGATGATCAAAACACTTCCCGCTCGATTCCGGGTAATCCGTGTGATCGCGGTGGGGACGGGGTGGGGACGGACTCGTCCACCCTCGGTGGCATCACCACCGAGGGGAGCAGGGGATGCGCAGGACCGAGGACAGGGTGCGGCAGTGGGTGGCCTTCGCCGTGCTGGCGGCGGCCGTGATCACGGTTGTGGTGCTGGGGCTTTCGCTCTAGCAAGCGTCTGCCGCGCGAAGGCCACAGCCCTGGGCTGGGGCGTGGCCTCGGCGGCGGCCACCGCCTTCTCCGCGTACCGGACGGCGGCTTCGCGGTCGCCCAGCGCCAGGTGCACGGCCGAGAGCTGCCCGAGCACGCGGTCCTCGCTCCACCAGCTGCGCCGCTCCACGATCGGCAGGCACCTCCGCAGGTGACCGAGCGCTTCGGCCGGCCTGCCCGCCAACTGGGCGTCGAGCGACAGGGCGACGAGCAGCGCCACCTGGCCGACGTGGTCTCGGACGTCCTCCATGGAGGCCAGCACCGCGTGGTCGTCCGGCAGGTTCGTGTACGCCCGGCACAACCGAGCCGCTTCCCGCGCCAGCTCGCGTGCGGTGGTGTGGTGGCCCATTTCGTAACGCCAGTAGGCGTAATCGGCCAGGGCGAGCGCTTCGCCGCGCCGGTCGGCCGACTCGCGGTAGGCGACCAGGGACCGCTCCGCGTGGGTCAGGCACTCCTCGTCGGAGAACGCGTCGAAGTGCACGTGGGCGATGTTGTGCAGCGTCAGCGCGGCGGACCGGACGTCACCGTGTTCGTCCATCAACGCGACCGCCTCCCCCATGTAGGCCAAGGCTTCCTCGGTCTGCCCGAGCTGGGCGTGGTTGATGCCGATGTTGTGCAGCGCTGCCGCCACCCCGGTCGGCGCGTTCGCCTGCCCCATCAGCACGACACCGCGTTCGAAGTACTCCAACGACCCTTCGAAGTCGTGCCGGCCGCGTGCGATCATGCCGAGCAGGCCCATCACGGACGCCTCACCGCGCAGGTCGCCGATCTGTCGCATGAGGCCCAGCGCCTCGCGCAGGTCCTTCTCCGCCCTCGGGTTGTCGTCCTCCATGTAGGCCGAACCCAGGCCCCGCAACGCCTCCGCGCGAGCCTTCAGGTCGCCGAGGTGGCGGGCGGCTCCAAGGGCGACGTTCAGCACCTCGACCCGTTCCCTGCCGGAACCGCGCAACAGCAGGTAGTGGGCGAACTGGTGCGGCAGCTGCCACGCGTGGTGGAAGAACCCCTCGTACGCCGCCAGGTAGACGGCTGCCCTGAGGTTCAGCCGCTCAGCCTCCTGCCACGCCAACGCCTCGAACGGGGTGGGGAACACCGGTGGATCGACCAGCTCGTGGGTGACCGCGGAGTCGAGCTCCGGGCGGCCGGGGGCGATCCGCCGCGCGGAGTCCTCCGCACCGCGCAGGTAGTGGTCGAGGATGCGGGCGATCGCCTCGCTCCGCTCCCCCGGCTCGACCAACGCCTTCGCGTGGTCCGCCAGCAGGTCGTGGAAGCGGTAGCGGCCGTTCTCCTTCTGCTGCACCAGGTGCGCGTCCAGGAGTTCGTCGAGCAGACGTTCGGCCTCGGCGCGGGTCGTGCCGATCACGGCGGCCGCGAGGTGAGCGTCCCAGTCCTCCCCCGTGTGCAGGCCCAGGCGCCGGAACAGACGTTGCTGCTCGGGCGTGAGTTGCTGGTAGGACAAGGCGAACGCGCCCGCGACACTGCGTTCACCGGCGGTCAGTTCCGTCAGCCGGTGCTCGGTGAGGCGGCGGACGAGGTCCTTCGCGGACCACGCCGGGCGGGTGCGCCAGCGCGCGCCGACGATCCGCACGGCCAGCGGGAGGTAGCCGCAGAGCCGCACGACCTCCCGGCAGTCCTCGTCGTCCTTGCGGGCGATGCTCGCCAGCAGGCTCAACGAGTCCTCTTCGGACAGCACGTCCAGCGAGATCGTGTGCGCCGCGTCCAGGTCCACGAGCCGGCGCCTGCTGGTGACCAGCACCAGGCCGGTGCCGGGCAGCAGCGGGCGGACCTGGGAGGTGCTGCCCGCGTTGTCGAGCACCACGAGTGCCTTGCGGTGCGCCATTTCCGCGCGCCACCGGGCGGCGCGGGCGTCCAGGCCGTCCGGGATGTCCTGCGCGGGCACGCCCAACGCCGTCAGGAGTTCCAGCAGCGCGTCCGACGGCGTGCGTGGTTCGACGCCCGCGGTGTAGGAGTGGAGGTCCACGAACAGTTGCGCGTCGGGGAACCGGGAAGCCAGGCGGTGGGCGGCGCGGACCGCGATCGTGGTCTTGCCGATGCCCGCCATGCCGTCGATCGCGGTGATCGCGACGCACCCGGACGGCACGGCGGCAAGGATCTCGTCCAGGTCCGAGGTGCGGCCCGCGAAGTCGGCGATGTCGCCGGGCAGGTCGTTGCGGGCGCGCGGGCGGTTGTCGGCCGTCAGCACCTGCTGGTGCGCCTTCTGCAGGTCCTTTCCGGGGTCGAGGCCCAGTTCGCCGGCGAGTCTGGCGCGGATGTCGTCGTACGCCTGCAACGCCTCGGTCTGCCGGTCGCAGCGGTGCAACGCCACGATCAGCTGCGCCCACAGGCGTTCCCTGGTCGGGTGCTGGCGGGTGAGCGAACGCAGTTCGGGCACCAGTCGCTCGTGCGCGCCGGCCCGCAGGTCGGCCTCGATCCTGGCTTCCAGCGTCGTGAGGTACTTCTCGGTCAACGCGGGCACGTGGTCGCGTTCGAGCGCGTCGCTGCCGATGTCCGCGAACGGGCGACCGCGCCAGAGCGCCAGCGCCTCCCTCGGTTCGAGCTGACCGAACCGGTGGACGTCGACCTCGTCGGGCCGCACGTCCAGCAGGTACCCGCCCGGTCTGGTCAGCACCAGACCCGGCAACACCTCGCGCAGGCGGCCCACCGTGGTCTGCAGGGCGTTGCGCGAACCCCCGGCCAGCTCGACCAGTTCGTCGACCCCGACCACCTGGCCGGGACGCAACAGCAACGCGGCGAGCACCACCCGCCGCTTGCCGGGTGGGACGTGGACGTGGCGCCCGTCGAGCACCACGTCCAACGGCCCGAGAAGGCCGAACGACCTCACTGCCACTGACCCCAGTGCACGACCTCGTCGAACGCCTTGCGCTTGCGGCGCTGCGGCGAGGCGCCCTCGGAGACGCCCTCCTCCGCCGAGTGCCCGATCGCGATGATGCCGATCGGCACGTACGTGTCCGGCACGCCGAACGCCGCGCGCAGCTCAGGCCAGGTCTCCTTGTCCGTGCCGAAGAACACCGCGCCCAGACCCTCGTCCACGGCCGTCTGCAGGATCAGCAGCGCGGCCATGCCGGTGTCGATGTCCCAGTACGGCACGGGCCAGCGTTCCTCGGTGAGGCCGGCCCAGACCTTGTCGGGCTCGGCGTACCGGTCGAGGTAGACCTTCTTGGACGAGAACGGGATGACGACGACCGGCGCCGTCTTGGCCTCTTCCCCGCTCCACCACTCGAACATCTCGTTGAGCCGCTTGAGCTCTTCGCCCTGCAGCACGAGAAAGCCCTGGCCCTGCGAGAACCCGGCCGACGGACCGCGCACGGCGTTGCGCATGATCCGCTGGATGCTCTCGTCGCTGACCGGCTCGTCGGTGAACTTGCGCACCATCCGCCGACGGCGGACGACGTCCTGGAACTCCACCCCGTACCTCCCCAGATAGGTCCTCCCGACCGTAGCAGCGTCCGGGGAGACCCACTTCAGAGGCGGCGAAGGCCCGCCAGCACCCGTTCGAGCAGCATCCCGTCCGGCCTGTCGTCGCCGTAGGACGACGCGGTGCGGTGCACGTCGATCAGCCCGTGCCCGGCCATGTCGCCGAGCAGCACCTTCGTGACGCCCAGCGGCAACCCGCGCAGGGCGGCGATCTCCGCCACCGAGCGGGGCTGCATGCACAGGGCCAGCACGTCCTGGTGTTCCGGCCGCACGGCGGTCGACGAGAACTCGTTGACCGAGACCAGGGTCTCGATCTCCAGGTGCACGTCGGACGTGGTGCGGCCGCCGGTCCACGCGTAGGCCCGCACGATCGACGACGACTCGACACCGGTCTCGACCGACGGCAGCGGCGGGAACGGGTCGAACGGCAGCGTGGCGTACGGGTCCGGCGTCGGCGGGGGCTCCGGCGCGCGCTTCTGCTTGGACTTCCCGCGCTTGCGGATCCGTTCGCTGTCGAAGCTGAAACCGCTGATCAGATCGCCGAAGTTGACCTGTTCGTCGGGCTCTTTCATGCGAGCTCTGCCCGCAGTTCGGGCGTGAGCAGCTGGCCCACCTGCCGCACGACGACCGTCATCTCGTAGGCGATCTGGGCGACGTCGGCCGAGGACGACGCCAGCACCGCGAGGACCGAGCCGTCGCTGATCGACGACAGCAGCATCACGCCCCGGTCCATCTGCACGACGGTGCGGACGACGGCCTCACCCGCGAAGACGTACGACGCCGACTCGGCGAGCGACACCACACCGGCCACGATCGCCGCGAACTGCGGTGCGACGTGGTGGGGCAGCTTCGAGGACGAGATCAACACCAGGCCGTCCGCGGAGATCACCACGGCGTGCTCGATGCCGGGCGTGCGTTCGGCGAAGTTGGTGACCAGCCAGCCGAACTGGTCCACCTGCGTGCTCATCGACTCTCCTGGTGGTCGGGAAGGCCGCGCTGCACACCGCGCTGGAAGGCGTCGAGGAATCCTCGGGCCGACTCCGGTGTCTGGCGTGCGGTTGCGGGGGGAGGTGGCGGTGCGGCGGCCGATTTCGTCTGCTGGAACCACGAAGCTTGCTGCCGTTCGATCGCCTCCCCTCGGAAAGACTCCCAGGACTCTTCCCGTCGTGGTGCCAGTTCGGCCGGAACCAACACGATCGCGCGAGTCCCTTGCCCCTGTTTTGCATCCAGACGTACCACGATCTGGTGGCGTGCGGCGAGCCTTCCCACGACGAAAAGTCCCATTTCGCGGAAGACCTGGACGTCCACGCCCTCCCCCGCTGCCTCAAGGCGGCGGTTCACGCCGTCGAGTGCCTCGGGGTCGATGCCGATGCCCTGGTCGACGACGTCGATCTGCACGATGCCGCCCGCCTCGATCGACGCGCTGATCGCGACCTGCGTGTGCGGCGGCGAGAAAGCCGTTGCGTTGTCGAGGAGTTCGGCCAGCAACCGGACCAGGTCGCTTGCCACGTAACCGACGACCTCGGCGTTCGGCGCCGTGTGCACCATCACGCGCTGGTACTGCTCGATCTCCGCGGCCGCCGCGCGCAGCACGTCGGTGAGCGGGATCGGCTTGTGGAACCGGCGGGCCACGTCGCCGCCGGAGAGCACCATCAGGTTCTCGTTGTTGCGGCGCATGCGGGTGGCGAGGTGGTCGAGCTTGAAGAGGTTCGCGAGCTGGTCCGGGTCCTCCTCGTACTTCTCCAGCTCCTCCATCAGCTTGAGCTGGCGTTCGACGAGGCTCTGGCTGCGCCGTGAGAGGTTCACGAAGATGTTGCGCATGTTGGCGCGCATGCCCGCCTGCTCGATGACGGACTTCACGGCCTGCTGGTGCACCGCGTCGAACGCGCGCGCCACCTGGCCGAACTCCTCGGTCGTGTGCACCGGTACAGGTTCGATCTCCGTGCTGCCGCGGCCCGTCGCGACCATCTCGGGGAGTGTGTCCCAGGCCACGTCCAGCGCGGAGCGGCGCAGCGCGTTGAGCGAACGCAGCAGGTAGCGGCCGACGACGAAACCGATGGTGGCGGCCAGGATGAGGCTGGCGAACAGGATCGCGGACGCGGTGCCGGCGGCATCACTGCTCTCGTCGCGCAGACGGTCGGCGGTGGCGCGCAGGTCGTCCTGCAGACCCGTCACCACGGTGCCCATCGAAGCGACGACGGCGTTCGTCGCCCTGCTCCAGTCCGCCGCCGCGATCGGCAACGGCTGCTTGGGCCTGTTCGCGTTGGTGCCCGTGCTGGGCGCGTCCGAGGTCGGGTGCAGCACGGCGGCGGCCAGCATCGTGCGCTGGGCCTCGGTGTCCGGGCCGCTGAAGTTCTTGCCGTAGACCTTCATCTGGTCAGGCGTCGCGAGGGCCGCGAACTCGTCCGCGATGTAGCCGAGCTTGACGTTCGACTCAACCAGCGCGCGGACCTCGGCGTTGGTGAGCTGGCCGCGGGTGAGCCCCGACAGCACGACGGCCTGCTGGTAGAGCACCTGGTCGCGGACGTGCACCACGTGGTGCAGGCCCATCGCGGTGCGCAGCAGGGCGGCGTCGCCGAACTCGCTGGCCATCACCTCGTCGACGTCGAGCAGCGAGTCGGTGAGCTCGCTGTAGATCTTGATCACCGCGGGGATGTCGTTGCTGCTGCGGTCGCGCAACACCGTCAGGTCGCCGATGCGGTTCTGGACGTCGCTGAGACGGGCGGTCACGACCTCGCTGACAGAGGTCCTGCCGATCTGGTCGCGCAGCACCGCGCGGGCGTCGTCGGTGCGCTTGCTCTGCTCGGAGAGGAGCTCCGGGCCGACGCCCTCGGCGACGATCCGCCGTTCCGCCTGCACGCCCTCGATCACGGGGATGAGAGCCGCGCGGACCTTCACGAGCCGTTGCAGTGCCGCGTAGGACTCGGCGCGCTCGATCTGGGAGTTGATGAGCACGACGCCGGCGCCCACCGCGATGGTGACCGGAACGATCAGCACCGCGGTGAGCTTGACCGGCAGGCGCCAGTTGCGCCAGTTGGTGAGCGACTTGAACATCAGACGAAGAGCTTGGCCGCGTTCAGGAAGAGCCGGTACAGGCCGTAGGCGAGCGGCAGACCCACCCACAGCCAGGCACCGATGAGCAACAAACGTTGCTGGGAGCTCACTTCTTCACCACGCCTTCCACGTCTTCCTTGTCAGCCGACTCTGCGACGTCCGCCGCCTCGGCCTCGTTCCACTTGGCGACCGTGGCCTCGTCGTCGCCCTTCGGCGAGGGCCTGTCCGTCTCGTCCGCGGCCTTGGGCTCGTGGAACTTCGGGTCGACCGGGCGGATCAACTCGTTCGCGACGAAACCGACGACCAGCAGCGCGATCATGATGTAGAACGACGTGGCGTACAAGTCGGGTCCGACGTGGCCCGCCTTCTTGCCCGCGTCCGCGATGGCGTTGACGATCAGCGGCCCGAGCACGCCCGCCACCGACCACGCGGTCAGCAGGCGGCCGTGGATCGCGCCGACCTGGTAGGTGCCGAACAGGTCGCGCAGGTACGCCGGCACGGTCGCGAAGCCCGCGCCGTAGAACGACAGGATCACCATCGCCGCGATCACGAACAGCGGGGTGCTGGTCGAGCCGACGGTCAGCAGCACCAGGTAGAGCAGCGCGCCGACGCCGAGGTAGAGGCGATAGATGTTCTTGCGGCCCACGATGTCCGAAGTGGACGACCAGACGAACCGGCCGGCCATGTTCGCGGCGGAGAGCAGTGCGACGAAACCGGTGGCGGCGGTCGCGGCGACGGGCGTCGAGGACTCCTTGAAGAAGTCGACCAGCATCGGCGCGGCCTTCTCCAGGATGCCGATGCCCGCGGTGACGTTGAAGCACAGCACGACCCACAGCAGCCAGAACTGCGGCGTCTTGATCGCGTTGTTCGCCGAGACGTTGTGGGAGACCGTGACCTTGTTGGGCTTGGCCTTGAGCAGCGCTTCCTTCTCCGCCGTGAACTCCGGGGAGGGCAGGCGGATCAGCAGCACGCCGAGGCTCATGAAGACCGCGTACACGATGCCGTGCACGAGGAAGGCCTGGCCGATGCCCGACGTGGTGGTGCCGAACGCGGACAGCATCGACGTCGACCACGGTGACGCGATCAGCGCACCGCCGCCGAAACCCATGATCGCGATGCCGGTCGCCATGCCGGGACGGTCGGGGAACCACTTGATCAGGGTCGAGACCGGCGAGATGTAGCCGATGCCGAGACCGATGCCGCCGACCAGGCCGTAACCGAGCACGACGACCCAGTACTGACCGGCCCACACGCCCGCGGCCGAGATCAGCAGACCGGAGCAGAAGGCGATCGTGGACATCAGCATGGCCCAGCGCGGGCCCCTGCGTTCAACGGTCGTGCCGAGCACCGCCGCCGACAACCCGAGCATCACGATGCCGAGCTGGAACGGCAGTGCGGACTGCGTTCCCGTGATGCCCAGGGATTTCTCCAGCGGCGTCTTGAAGACGCTCCAGGCGTATGCCTGACCAATGGAGAGATGAATCGCCAGAGCTGCGGGCGGAACGAGCCAGCGGTTCCATCCGGGAGGCGCGACCTGACGTTCGCGCGCTAAGAACCCCACTTTATCCCCAACCGTCACCACTTAATGCGGACCGATCGATCCTAGGCCAGGTGCACACGTGCGACAACGGTCTTGACGAAGGCTTCAGGTGTTGCACACGACGCAACTCGCGACCGTCCACTTGATACAACGCCTGGGTCGAACCATTTGAGACGAATGGGGCGCCGGTTTTCAGTCCGGTTTCTGTCCGACCGAGCTCTCGCATTGGTCCGGTTTCGTCCGTTTCCGGGAGCTCCGTCACGTTGACTGCACACGTGAGAGCGCTAGAGTGGGCGCCGCACACGAGGGGCAGGGGTACATGACCAAGGCGATGAGGTCGCCTGGCGAAGCACAGCACGAGTACCGGGAAATCAGGGGTTTCGCGTCGTTCGACGACCCCGATACTTTGTCGTACGTCGATTCCGACGGCACCCCGAACTACGAGCTGATTCGGCAGACCGACGAATTCCGCACTCTCCGTCGCCGTCTCACGACGTTCATCTTCCCGATGACCGCGCTTTTCCTGGCGTCCTACCTGACGTTCGTACTGCTGTCCGCGTACGCGAAAGACTTCGTCAGCACCAAGGTGATCGGTGTGATCAACCTCGGGATCCTGCTGGGCCTCGGACAGTTCGTGACTTCGATCATCATCACGCTCGGTTATGCCCGTTACGCAAAGCGACGGCTGGACCCGCAGCGGAAATTGCTCGCCGAGAAGACAGGCGTCGAGGAGTAAGTCATGCCCACCACCGGCAACCCGGTGCTGAACCTCAGCGTCTTCGCGGTGTTCGTCCTGATCACCCTTTACATCGTCTACCGCTTCAGCAGCCGGAACGTGACGGCGTCGGACTACTACGCCGCCGGCAGCTCGTTCACCGGTGCCCAGAACGGCGTGGCGCTGTCCGGTGACTTCCTGTCCGCCGCGTCGTTCCTCGGCATCTCCGGCGGCATCGCGGCACACGGCTACGACGGGTTCCTCTACTCCGTCGGCTGGGTCGTCGCGTGGCTCGTCGGCCTGCTGCTGATCGCGGAGGGCCTGCGCAACACCGGCCGCTTCACCGTCGGCGACGTGCTGGCGTTCCGGATGAAGCAGCGCCCTGTCCGCGCCGCCGCCGCGAACGCGACGCTGGTGATCTCGTTCTTCTACATGATCGCGCAGATGGCGGGCGCCGGCGGCCTGATCGCGTTGCTGCTCAACGTGACCTCGAAGTGGGGCCAGGCGATCCTGATCGCGCTGGTCGGCATGGTCATGGTGCTCTACGTGCTGCTCGGCGGCATGAAGGGCACGACCTGGGTGCAGATCATCAAGGCCGTCCTGCTGCTGCTCTGCGTGACGCTGATGAGCGTGTTCCTGCTGGGCAAGTTCGGGTTCAGCCTGTCGGCGATCATGCAGCAGGCCACCGAGAACAACCAGCTCGGCGAAGCCGTGCTGGACCCCGGTGCGAAGTACGGCTTCAGCGCGATGTCCAAACTGGACTTCGTCTCGCTGGCGCTGTCGCTGGTGCTGGGCATCGCGTCCCTGCCGCACGTGCTGATGCGCTTCTACACCGTGCCGAACGCCTCCGAGGCACGCCGTTCGGTCGTGTGGGCGACCTGGACGATGGTCATCTTCTACCTGTGCACGCTGGTGATCGGCTTCGGCGCGATGGCACTGGTCGGCACGGACAAGATCGCGGCCTCACCGGGTGGCGAGAACTCCGCCGCGCCGCTGCTCGCGTTCGAGATCGGTGGCGCGGTGCTGCTCGGCATCGTGTCCGCGGTCGCGTTCGCCACGATCCTCGCGGTCGTCGCCGGCCTGACGCTGGCGGCCTCCGCCTCGTTCGCCCACGACGTCTACGCGAACGTGATCAAGCGAGGCAACGCCGAACCGCGCCGGGAGATCCGGGTCGCCCGGCTGACCGCCGTCGTCGTCGGCATCCTGTCGATCATCGGCGGCATCGCGGCGAACGGGCAGAACGTCGCGTTCCTCGTGTCGCTGGCACTGGCGCTGGCCGCCTCGGCGAACCTGTCGACGATCCTCTACACGATCTTCTGGCGGCGCTTCAACACCACCGGCACGCTGTGGAGCATCTACGGCGGCCTGGGCTCGTGCCTCGTGCTGATCATCTTCTCGCCGGTGATGTCGGGCGCGAGGACGTCGATCTTCCCGGACGTCGACTTCGCCTGGTTCCCGCTCGGCAACCCCGGTCTGGTGTCGATCCCGTTCTCGTTCCTGTGCGGGTTCCTCGCCACGATCTTCTCCAAGCGCGAGCCGGAGATGGCGGCCAAGGCGGCGGAGATGGAAGTCCGCGCGATCTCAGGTATCGGCGCCCGCACCTAGTGGCGTGGCTCAGAACGTTGCCGGTGTATTCGTGGTCAGACGGGTGTCTCGTGGTGCCGCCCCCACGTCCTCGTACTGGTTGTACGGGGGCGTGGGGGCGGTGCCGCGAGGCGCCCTGCTGAGCGCGGATACGCCGCCGACGTTCTGAGTCACGCCACTAGTTCCCGGGGATGATCCCGGACTCGTGGGCGATGATGGCCGCCTGCACGCGGTTCTTGACGCCCAACTGCCGGAAGATCGTGCTGACGTAGACCTTGATCGTGCCCTCCACGACGTAGAGGCGTGTCGCGATCTCGGCGTTGGACAGGCCGGCGCCGACCAGGCCGAGCACCTCGCGTTCGCGTGCGGTCAGCACCTCGATCCGTTGCGTGGCAAGGGGTCGGGGGTGGGCGCGGGAGAGCCTGTCGACCACTCTCTTGGCCACCATCGGGGACAGGAACGCGCCGCCGTTCGCCACCGCGCGGACCCCGGAGATGATCTCCTGCGGGTCGCCGGTCTTCAGCACGAACCCCGCCGCGCCCTCCCCCAGCGCCCGGCTGATGTACGCGTCGTCCGCGAAAGTCGTCAGCACCAGCGTCTTCGTGCCCGGATGGCACTCGCGGATCACCTTGGCCGCGTCCAGGCCGTCGAACACGGGCATGCGGATGTCGAGCACGGCGACGTCAGGGCGGTGCCGGGCGACGAGGTCGATCACCGCGCTGCCGTTCTCCGCCTCGGCGACCACCTCGATGTCCCCGGAGGTCGCCAGGACGGCCTTCACGCCGAACCTGACCACCGGTTCGTCGTCGGCGAGCACGACCCTGATCAACCGGTCCCCCTGGCGAGCCACTGCTTGTGCACGAGCCGATCATCCCGGAAGCACAGCTGGTGCAGGTCGTGGCGGTTGCCGTCGAACGGGTTGGGGTGCGTGCTGTAGTAGCGGCACTCGGTGCGCGGCGGCGCGGTGACGCCCAAGGGGTTGTCGACGCGCGTGCGCCACGGCAAGTCGAGATCGTCCTCGTTCTGCCCGAACTGTGCCCGTTCGAACTGCTGCGGTGTGAGAACGGACGTCACGGCGTCGAACACCATGTAGCCCGGCACACCGACCGCGATCCCCGCGCACACGACCGAGGTGATCAACACCGTGCGTTTGGTGCTCTTGCGGAGTTCCTTCTCCGTACGTTCACGGCGCACGTGCGTTGGCGTGGTGCGGGCCCGTGGGCGTTCCGGGAGCTTCGCCCTCACCTCGAACCCACCGTCGTCGCTCGGTGCCGCCTCGAACCAGCCGCCGACGAGCGCGACGCGTTCGGCGAGGCCCACCAGGCCCTTGCCGCTGCCGACCGCCTGAGTCCTCGGCGCCGGGCCGTTGGTGATGCGGAGTTCGAGCTTCGCGGTCAGGCTCACGGTGACCTTCGCGCCGGGGGCGTGCTTGATCACGTTCGTCAGCGCCTCGGCGACGACCCGGTGCACGGTTCGCGCGATGATGCCGTCGATCGCGGTCCTGCGGTTGTTCGTGAGCTCGACGTCGAGTCCGCTCCTGGCGACGACCTCCTCGATCGTCGCGACGGGTTCGTCCTCGTCGGCCCGGAGCACCTGCATGACGTCGGCGAGCCGTTCCGCCGCGGCCGTGACGCTGGCACGGGCGGTTTTGGCTGCCTCACGTTGTTCCGGGGTGAGCGTCGGTTCCAGCTCCAGCGCGCCGGTCAGCAGCGCGGCCCGGGCGAGCTCGTGGCCGACGAGGTCGTGCATCTCGCCGGCGAGCCGGGCACGTTCGGCGTTGCGGGCGTTCTCCACGCTGCGTTCCAGCAGCGAGGCGTGCTCCCAGCCGACCTCGCGCAGCTCCGCGTACCGGCGCCGCAGCCGCCCGAAGGCCCACGGGACGACACCGAGAACACCGATGCCGGAGGTGACGGCGAGCGCGGTGTCCGACCCGCCGCGCTCGGTCAGGGCGACGACGACGCCCGCGATCTCGGCGAGGGTCAGGGTGATCGCGGACGGGCGCGGGTCCAAGGCGTAGCGGCCGGCGAGGAAGCTGACCAGTGCGAGTGCGGGAGCCAGCGCGAGCACGGGCACGTCGAACTCGACGCTGACGAGGTAGCAGACGAGCCAGGTTCCCAGTGCGAGCCCCAGAGCGACCGCCGGCCGCCTGCGCACGACGACGAAGGCCGCGGCGAACAGGACCAGGTAGAGCAGAACCTCCCACACGACCGCCATCATCGCAGTCGCTGCATCACCACGGTCGGTGCGTCCATCTCCCTGCTCTGGCTCTTCGGCGGCATCTTCTTCTTCAACAGCAACGCGATCCCCCACGACACCAACGCGCCGAGCGCCAGTCCCGCCATCACGTCGTGCACGTAGTGGACACCCACGATCACCCGTGACGACGCCGCCGCGATCGCGCACACCGCCGCGATCCAGCCATAAGTCCGGTGCAGCGCCCAGATCGCCATCGCGGACGCACCCGCGATCACCGAGTGGTTGCTGGGGAACGACCAGTCGCCGACCTCGGGGCACTCCGCGATCGACGGCCGCGTCCGGCAGGGCCGGTCCTCCTGCACGACCAGCTTGACGACCTCGCTGATCGCGTAAGCCACCACCACACCGGCACCGGCGAGGAACGCCCGCAGCCTGTGCTTGAACCACAACAACAAGAACATCAGCGCGAACACACCGAGCACCGCATCGGTGCCCACAGTCAGCCAGGTCACCCAGCCGAACCTACGAAGATCCCGGTTCGCCCACCTCTGCCGTTCGGCACCGCTTGCCCCTGACTTTCGACAAGGAATGCATCAACACAAATAGCGACACAAAACAGTACTTCGGTCACCGACATTATCCCTCGACCGATATTCAATAACTCCCATACTTTGGTCACCGAATTGACAACATAGGGTGACTATGGAGATCCTCAGCGTCATGCGCACCGCAGTCGTCCTGGTAGGACGCCTCCACGTGGACCTGGGCCACCAGGCCAGCGCACTCTGTCGCTCCCTGTAGAGCACCCTTCCCCGCTACACCGCTGCTTTCCGCGCACCGCCGGAAAACAGTGAATTCGGCATGCCCGAAACAAGGAGAACAACGCAATGCGATGGCGAAAAACCCTGGCCGGAGCCGCAGTCGCGGTACTCGCGGCCGGCGTCGTCACGGCAAGTGGGGACAACTCCCCCGCTTATGCCGATGTGCAGACGTTCGTCGACAGCAAGACCGCCACTGACGGCAAGCAGTACTGGGTGAAGAACCACCTCACCCCGCAGGCACAGACTCGCAGCGACGGCGAGCGCAAGAAGTGGCTTCTCGTCTGGGCTGGAGACGAGAACATCGCGGACACGCTCGTGAAGGACCTCAAGAACCTGCCGGGGTCTTTGACCGGCGGACTCGGCAAGGTCACCAACGCGTTGCCCGGTCCCGACTTCCTCGCGGTCATCGACGCGACGGAGGGCTCGCCCAGTTACGGCAAGGTCGTGAACACCGCGACCGTCGGACCGCTGGTCGAGAACGAGCCACACCACATGCAGTACGTGTGGCACAAGGGCGACACGATCTACGCGGGCGCGCTGTTCGCGGCGGCCACCTACGCGTTCGACGTGAGTGCGTTGCCGCAACTGAAGCTCAAGGGCATCAGCCTGCCGACGAACACGCTCGGCGGCAGCGTTCCGGACGCCTACTGGACGTTGAAGGACGGCACGGCCTACGGCACCTACATAGGCGGTCCCGTGGTGCCCGGCCCGTACGTCTACGCCAACGGGCAGACGGTGGTGGGCAACGGTTTCGCGGGCTCACCGGGGTCGCTGGTGCGGTTCGACCGGAACGGCGAGGTGCTCTCCCAGGTGTCGGCTGCGACACCTCAGGGCGACGACCCGAAGCTGTGCGCGAACCTGCCTCGCCTCGGCGCGCCGTCCTGCGCGAACCCGCACGGCATCCAGGCGCGGGAAGACCTGAACATCCTCGTGACGAGCGACTACGCCGAGCCGCGCAACATCATCCTCGACCCGGTCAAGGCGCCCTCGCCCTACCTGCGCCGCCCGACCGTGCGCACGTGGGACATCTCCGACCGGAACAACCCGAGGCTCAAGGCCGTGAGCTACCTGCAGAACGGGCCGCGCTCCGATCCCGCCGACCCGCTGCACCAGGAGAGCCGCGCGGTCATGGAGACGACGGTGACGAACCTGCCCGGTCACAAGGGCGCGTTCGCCCAGACCATGCAGGGCGGCGCGGTGCACTACACGCCGGACATCACCGCGGCCGAGCCGCACTGGTACGAGGTGTTCGACGACGGGTCGGCCGGCAAGGCGATCCACGCGGGCAACGACTCCAACGGCGGCGGGTCGAACGGCGGCTGGATCCAGACGTCGCCGGACGACCGGTTCCTGTACCGGGCGATCTCCGGACGCGGCAAGGGAGCCCTCGGGCCGAACGACCCCGGCACCACCGGTGGCGTGTACGTGCTGAACATCGAGAAGCTGCTGGCGGCGGGCACGAACTTCCAGTGCCGCGTCGACACGTTGGCGGAGGCGCAGAACGGCGGCGCCGAGGCGGACTGCCCGACCCTCGCCGGAGCAGTCCCGATCAACCCCGGCACGCCCGCGGCGGGTCCGCACTGGGGCGCGTACGACAACTTCGAACTCGGCTCCGACGGCTTCTACCGCGAGATCAGCTCGCCGAAGCGCATCGCGGTGTCGAACTACTTCGTCGCGCGCACCGGCCTCGACGGTGACCACAAGGTCAACATGGTGAAGGTCGGTGACGACGGGAAGCTGACCCTGGACACGTCGTTCAAGGACGAGTTCAGCGGCCAGGTCGGCATCAACTTCAACCGCAAGGACTGGCCGCACGGCCCGTTCGGCAACGCGAAGCCGCACTCCGAACTGTTCGTGATCTCGGATGCGGACGTGAAGTAATGGATCATCCCCACGGAGGTTTCGAGGCGGTCGAGGGCGTCTCGCCCTGGGTCGTCGTGGTGCGGCTCGTGTTGTTGCTCGTGTCGGCCCTGATCGCAGGTTCCGGCCTCGCGGTCACGGTCCCGAAATGGGTGAGGGCCGCGAACTTCGCACTCGCGGCGGTCGCCCTCGGGCTCGTCACGGTGTCGGTCGTGGCGTTCGACGCGCACGTGCTCGGTGCCGCGGCACACGGTGTTCTCGTCGTCGCGGTGCCTGTGCTGCTGGGCACACCCGCCGTCCGGTGGGTGGCGGGCGCGTTGACGTTGCTGCTCGTGATCGAGACCTCCGTGGGGGACTCCGGCCTCTTGCTGGTGGCCAACACCGTCTACGTGGCCGGTGCGGTCGCGTGGGTGGCGCTGGCCCTGTCGCCGGGCTCGCGGTTCCGGCAGCACGCGCTCTCGTTGGGCGTGGTGCTGGCGCTGGCAGGCCTGGTGCGGCTGGTGTCGTCCGGGCTCGCGTTCGACCGGCGGATCCACGAGACGCTGCTCGGTGCCGGGCTCGTGGTCGTGGTGCTGCTCCCGTTGGCGGCACTGGGGATCCGCCGGTGGGGAACTCCTGTGGTCGCGGCCTCGCTGCTCGTCTGGAGCGGGCTGGCCGCGATCCCCTCGCCACAGGAGCTCCCGGCGCCCGGGGTTCCGGTGCTGGCCTCGGCCGCGGGGTTCCCCGTGCTGATCAGCCCGCACCGGCCCGGCCGCAACCTCGTGCACTTCCCGTCCAGCGCGGGAAACCCGACCGTCAGCGTCGGTTCGGTCGAGGTGCCGGCCGTGCCCGTCGCGGGTGCGGACGGCACGTGGGCCGAGGTCGACCTGCCCGCCGGACGGGGATCGCTCACCGTCCGGTCCGGCGACGACAGCTCCTCGGTCCGGTTCGACACCGGCACCGCTCCCGGTCCGGCACCGGACGTCGAGTGCGCGTCGGCGGCACTCGGTGGGCTGGTCGCGGGCAAGAAGGACGTGCTCGCGTCCTGCCCGTCCGACGGGCTGTCCACTGAGGACTCGGACTCGCTGACGAAGCTGGTGACGTTCTTGAAGAACAAGGGCGTCACCAGCGTCCGGCTGGTCACGGACTCCTCGCCTCGGTCGGTTCAGGCCTCCGCACTGGTCAGCGCCGGGCTGCGGGTGGAGGACTCCGGGGACGCGCTGGTCGTGCTGTCCGGCTGGTCCGACGCCTACCGCGCGTTGTCCAAGGCAGGAGTCGAACAGGCAGAGAACCCCGTCTATCCGCACGGCCTGTACGTCGCACCGTGGTTGCTCACAACCCCGATCGCGACGTCGGTGACCACGTTGGCCGTGCCCTTGAGGTTCGACCCCCGCGAACAGTTGCCGATCGGCTACGCGATCGAGATCGGCAACTCCTTCGGCGGCGCGAACCCGACCCCCGCCGGGTTCCGGTCCTGGCTGGGTGGCCAGTCCGCCGGCGACCAGGTGCAGATCTACGCGGTCGCGCAGGTGACCGCGATGCCGATGGGACCGGGCGAGGCGCACGGTCCCGGCATGCCCATGCAGGAAGAGCTGGCGGGGCAATGGGTCCCGAAAGCCACCGTCGTACCGGTCAGCCCGGTGCTGTCGTAAGGAGAGAGATGGACGTCACCCCCGTCCTCGCGCTGGTCTTCGAACTGCTCAAGTTCGTCGGCGGCTGAGTTTCCCCCTCTGTGAAAGGAAGTTCCATGAAGAAGATCGTTGCCGCGGCCGTGCTCAGCGGTGCCGTGCTCGCCGGTTTCGCCTCGCCCGCGCTCGCCGACCCGGTGGTCGTGGACAAGCCCGACACCAGTGACCTCAACGACAAGTGGACGTTCGCACCTCTGGGCGTCCCGGTCTTCGGCCTGGTCGAGTCCGTGGTCAAGGCCCCCAACTTCATCATCCCCAACTAGCAGGTTCCAGGAGTTCCCGGTGACGACGCAGTACTTCCCGACATCCTGTGCGGCCCCGGTCCCCTCTCCCGAGGAACCGGTCCGCACCGTTCCGCTCGTCGTCGCCGGGCTCCTGGCGGCCGGCCTGACCTGGTTCGTGTGGGCGTCCTACGGCGCGAAACAGGGCGTGCTGCTCGCGCTCGGTCTCGCGCTGGGCCTCGCGTTGTTCCACTCCCGCTTCGGTTTCACCTCCGTGTGGCGTCAGTTGATCGCCGTGGGCAACGGTGCCGGGCTGCGGGCGCACACGGTGCTGCTCGGCACGGCGGCCACGCTGATCGCGTTGATCATCTCGACCGGCTCGGGGCTCTTCGGGTCGGTGCCCAAGGCCACTGGCGGTCCGTTGGGCGTCGCGTTGCTGGTGGGCGCCGTGCTGTTCGCGATCGGCATGCAACTCGGCGGCGCGTGCGCGTCCGGCACGTTGTTCGCGGTGGGGTCCGGGCAGTCGGCGATCGTGCTGACGCTCTTCGGCTTCATCGCGGGTTCGGTGCTCTACACCTGGGCGTTCCCGCTGTTCGACGGCTGGCCCGGGTTGCCCGCCGTGGTGCTGTCCGAGCACGTCGGCTGGTGGGGGTCGTGGCTGATCACGATCGCGGCGCTGGCGGCGATCTTCTTCGTGACCCGGCTCGTGCAGGCTCGTCGCATCCCGCCGCCGGCCGACGTGGTGCCGACCGCCCACGGGCTCGCGCGGATCGCGCGCGGCTCGTGGCCGCTGCTGGTCGGTGCACTGGTGCTCGGTGTGCTGGCCGCGGCGGTGTTTCTCGTGTCCGGCGGCATCTGGGGTGTCACGTTCGCGTTCGCGCTGTGGGGCGCGAAGCTCGTCCAACTGCTCGGGCTGCACCCGGAGGCGTGGGAGTTCTGGCAGACGCCGGCCAACGCGAAGGCGCTCGCCGCTCCGATCTGGACGGACAAGACGTCGCTGACGAACATCGGCATCATGATCGGCGCCGCTGTCGCCGCGGCGGCGGCCGGAGCGTGGAGGATCCACAGCACGATCCCGTGGAAGACGGCTCTCGCGGCCGTGCTGGGAGGTGTGCTGATGGGCATCGGTGCCCGGCTCGCCGGTGGCTGCAACATCGGCGCGTACCTCGGCGGCATCTCCGTCGGGTCGCTGCACGGGTGGCTGTGGGGCGTGTTCGCCCTCGGTGGTACCTGGATCGGGCTTCGGCTGCGGCCGTTGTTCGGGCTCTCGAACCCTCAGCCGAACGATTCCGTCTGCTGACGTGTCACGCGTTCCCGGTGCTCGTACCCGGCCCGACGATCGGCGCGCTCGCCATGCTCAGGACCAGGTCGTAGTAGCCCTCGGGGTTGTCCGCGCCGGACCGGCCGTCGATCAACTCGCGCACGACGTCGCAGTGGCCGGCGTGCTGCGCGGTCTCCGCCGTGACGCGGACGAGCAGGTGCCCGAACGTGGTGTGCCGCTTGCGTTCCGGCCACCACTCGACCTCCGCGGGCGCGTCGAGGGGCAGTGCGGCGATCGACTCGTCGGAGTGCTGCCAGGCCGCGCGGTACAGGTCGACGACGTAGTCGCGGGATTCACCGGGTTTGGCCCACAGGTCGCCGTTCTCCCAGATCGACCTGTCCTCGACCCACGGCAGCGTGAACGACGCCGGACGGCCCGCGCTCGCGCCGAGGTACCCGAGTTCGATGCCGACCAGGTGCTTCACCAGGCCCAGCAGGTTGGTGCCGCTGGGCACGAGCGGGCGCCTGATGTCGTACTCACTCAGTCCGTCCAAAGAGGACACCACTGAGTCGCGGGAGTCTTGCAGGTAGCGCTGGAGGTCCTGAGCGATCATGTGCCGACCTTCACTTCCTTCAGGTGCGCAGCAGGGCAAGGGCGAGACGCACGCCACGAGTCTGGCAAAGCCTGTCGGTCGTGAGGGCCGGAATGCGAGAGTCGGGGGTGTGCAGAAACTGATCATCGCCGCCCTGCTGGGCGCCTCCCTGCTGGGCACCGCCGTGCCCGCCTCGGCCGGTACCGCCCATCGCGTCGACGCCGCCGCCGGCTGGCTCGCGAGACAGATGGCCGACGGCGAACGCCTGGAGACCGAGTTCGGCGGCGTCAAGTACCCGGACCAGGGCCTGACCATCGACGCGATCTTCGCCTTCGCGTCCGCTCGCACCGCCGACGACTACGCGGACCGCGCCATCGCGTGGCTCGCGAAACCCGAGATCTCCAGCGCCTACCTCGGCTCGGACGGCGAGTCGTACGCCGGTGCGCACGCCAAACTGGCCGTGGCCGCACGGGTGAAGGGCAAGAACCCGCGCGCGTTCGCCGGCACCGACCTGATCGCCGGTCTCAAGGCGTTGCAGGCACCGTCCGGCCGCTTCTCCGACCGTTCGGCGTTCGGTGACTTCTCGAACGCGTTCACCCAGTCCTACGCCCTGTTCGCGCTGGGTCGCGACTCCAAGGGCGCGGGTTACCTGGCCGCGACGCAGTGCGCGGACGGCGGCTTCCCCGTGACGTTCGAGACCTCGCCCTGCGTGAGTGACGTGGACGCCACCGCGATCGTCGTCCAGGCGCTGCGTTCGCAGGGCAAGCCGGTCGGCCGCGCGGTCACGTGGCTCGAGTCGAAGCAGCAGGCCGACGGCGGGTTCCCGAGCGCGCAGGGCGGGTCGAACGCCAACAGCACCGGTCTCGTGGCGCAGGTCGTGAAGGGCTCCTCCGCCGTCAGGGCACGCCACTACCTGACGTCGCTGCAGGTGGGGTGTGCCGGGACCGAACGGGGTGCCATCGCCTTCGACGCGTCCGGCTTCGACAGGAGCACCGCTCCCCGTGCGACCGCGCAGGCCGTGCTCGGGCTGACGGGCGCGAACCTCGTGACGTTGCGCGGCGGCGGCCCGGACGGAGCCCCTCAGCTGCACTGCTGACGTTTGCGCGGCCGGCTCGCCGGAAACCACCGGGCATGACCGAACACCAGTTCACCGCGCCCGGGACCGTCGACGACGAGCCGGACGCCGTCGTGTTGGACCTCGAAAACGAGCACATCACCTCGCCTGAGGAGACCGCGATGCACATCGAGGAGACCGAGGAGGGCGGCGGCCGCGTCGACCGTCCCGGCGACGGTTACCTCGAGGGCGAGTGACACTTTCGGGTGCTCACGGACAGTGAGCACAGGTCAGCCGGGGATCGCTCGAATGTCGCTCGAGTTTCGCTGGAGCGGCCGTTCGTCTAGGACACAAGCTGACCTCAAGTGGTCCTAGAGTCCTTCATGTCGGGACAAACGAGCGAAGGACAGAAGCGATGACCACCACCGAGATCCTCACCGGCGAGCGCGCGGACCTCCTCGAGACCCTGAAGCAGCACCGCTGGTTCCTGACGTTCACCGCGCAGGGCCTGACCGACGAGCAGGCGGCGTCGAGCCCCACGGCCAGCGTGCTGAGCATCGGCGGTCTGATCAAGCACGTCGGCACGGTGGAGCGGAGCTGGGTGCGGTTCATCGAGCACGGCACCTCGGCCATGGAGACCGACCCGGAGTCCGAGGACTACGAGAACCACGCGCGCACGTTCCGGATGGAGCCGGGCGAGACGCTGGAAGGCATCATCGCCGAGTACAACGAGATCGCGGCCTACACCGACAAGCTCGTCGAGACGGTCGACATGGACCTCTCCCACCCGCTGCCGGCCGCCCCGTGGTTCCCCGAGGGCAAGACGTGGTCGGCGCGCCGGGTGTTCGTGCACATCGTCGCCGAGACCTCGCAGCACGCGGGCCACGCGGACATCATCCGCGAGACCATCGACGGCCAGAAGACGATGGGCTGATCAGGTCTTCGGCGGGCTGAAGGTCGAGAGGAACTGGTCCCGGAAGTCGCTCATCCGCGACACCGGGGCCGACCCTCCCGGCTTGATCCCGTCGTCCCACTTCCAGTCCGTGACCTCGGCCATCACGGCCGGGTCCTTGGCGACGACGGTGATCGGCACGTCCCGGGAGGCTCCCTCGCCGGTCACCATCTGCGCCGGCTGGTGGTCTCCGAGGAACACCATCACGAGGTTCTCGTCGCCGTACTTCTCCAGGTACGAGATGACGGACTCGAGCGAGTACGAGATCGAGTGCGCGTAGTCGGCGCGCACGGCCGCCGGGTCACGGCCGAAGATCGACTCCGGCGGATCGTTCGAGGCGGGCATGGTCGAGTAGATCGAGCCGTCGCCCAGCTTCTCCCACTCCACGGAGTCCGGGGTCGGTGACCACGGCGCGTGCGAGGACACCATCGGGATCGCGGCCATCACCGGGCCGTGGGCCTTCGAGCGCTCGTTGCGTTGGAACGACTCCAACGTGAACTGGTCGGGCGTCGTCGCGTAACCGAAGCGCGGGCCCTTGTAGCCGAGGTCCTGAGCCGCGTAGATCTTGTCGTAGTGGAAGAAGTCGCCTTCCGGCCACGCCTGCGTGATGCCGGGGACGACGCCGACCGAACGCCACGACGACTCGCGGAACGCGCGCGGCAGCGTCAGGCGGTCGGAGGCCACGAGGTTGCGGTAGCGCTGCTGGTTGTCGATCCACAGCCCGGACAGCAGCGTCGCCTGCGCCATCCAGCTGCCCCCGCCGGCGGTCGGCGAGGTGAGGTAGGCGGACTTCGCGCTGTACCCGGCCGCCTTCAGCCGGTCGTCGCCCTGGGCCAGCTTCGCCGCCACGTCCGGCATGTCGAGCGCCGACTTGCCGTAGCTCTCGACGAACGTGAAGACGACGTCCTTGCCCTGCAACGAGGACAGCAGCCCGGGGTGGCCGCGAAACGCGTCGACCGAGGCCTCCGCCGCGAACACCTCCTTGTCGTTCAGACCGGCCTGCACGCGCCGCGCGTGGTCGACCAGCGACGTGGCGGCGGCGTCGGAGTAGACCGGAACCCCTGGCACGGCGAGGGAAACGCACACCACGACCGCCGCGGCCACCGCGCGGATCGCGACGGGACGCCGTCCGGCGGCGACGGAACCGAGGCGCTGCACGGAGATCGCCGCGAGGAACACGATCCCGGCGACCAGTGCGACGGTGAGGGCCACGGCGAGCACCGAGGCGAACCGGCCGAACGTCACGTCCACGAAGTCGATGGCGGGCACCAGCAGCGGCCAGTCCAGCACGAGGTCGAACGGCCGGTACAGCACCATGTCGAAGCCGATGTCCATGATCTTGACGACCGCGAACAGCCCCAGCGCGACACCGCCGGCGATGGCGGCGGGCTTGCGGATCCGGTCCGGCAGGAGCACCAGCACGAGGACGCCGACGAGGCCTTCGAGCGGCACCCGCAGGAACGCCTCGAAGGAGAACTTCTCCAGGTCGTTCGGTGCGATGAGCACGAACAACACGAACAGCCCCGCCAGGGCCGTGACCGTCCGCCGCAACAACGTCCTCACCGAGATTCCCCTTTCCGGACCCTATGAGGTAAACGCGGCGCGGCATGTCACCGGTTCAACTGCCCTACCATCGGATCCCATGACCCGCCCGCACGTTCTGCTCAGCGTCGCCGTCAGCCTCGACGGTCACATCGACGATCGCGGTACCGAGAGGTTTCCGCTTTCGAACGCCGAGGACTTCGACCACGTCGACCGGTTGCGCGCGGAGTCGGACGCGATTCTGGCGGGGGCCGAGACGTTGCGCCGTGACAACGCACGGCTGCTCGTCTACAGCGACGAACGGCGTGCCCGCAGAATAGCCGAGGGCAAACCGGAGTTCCCGTTGCGCGCCACCGTCACGAGGAGCGGTGATCTGGACCCTGAGCTGCGGTTCTGGCACTGCGGCGGCGAGCGGATCGTCTACACGAAGAGCGCGACGACCACGGTCGGCCACCTCGCCGAAACGAAGAACTTCAGCGAATTCTCAGAGATTCTGGACGATCTCGGCGCGCGCGGAGTGAGAAAGCTCATGGTCGAAGGCGGCACGAGCATTCACACGGCGTTCCTGCGAGCCGGACTGGCCGACGAGATCCGGGTGGCGGTGGCACCGATGCTGATCGGACAGGCGGCGGCCCCGCGTTTCGTGAATCCCGCCGAATTCCCCGGTGGACCGGCACGCCGATTCCACCTGGAGGACGTCACGAAAGTCGGGGACGTCGCGGTGCTCCGCTACTTCCCGAAAGTCACTTCCGACGCACGAGACTGAGCGCGCCGAAGATCTGCTCGCGGCGGTAGACCGCGATCACCAGCGCCCACACCATGAAGATCAACGGCATCATCGCGTCGTCGAACCCGCCGTTGGTGACCAGCGTGAGCTCGGTCAGCGCCGCGCCCGCCATGATCCCCGCGAGACCCAGCGCGGCGAGGCCGCAGATGCGCGGGACGAGCAGGCCGATCGCGGTGGCGATCTCCAGCACCCCCGTGAAGTAGCGGAACCACTGGCCGAAGCCGATGTCGTCGAACTTCGCGACGAACGAGTCGGTGAACAGCGCGTAGCCGTTCATCACGAACTGCACGGCGAGCACGATCTGCAGGATCCAGACGACGATGTTGCCGACCTTCGCCGCGGTAGAGGTCTGCTCAGACATGGCGGGATTGTCCCACCGAAACCGCCGCGTTGTTCCACAGCCACAGCACATCGCGACCGAACGACCACACGAGCGATGCCAGCGCGAGACCAACGAGCACACCGGCGAACGGCAGCAGGCCCGAAGCGGCCACCACCAGGAAGATCCCCTGCACCGCGGCGACGACCTTGCGGGCGTAGCTGGCGGGCAGCGGCGCGTTCATCCAGCGCAGGCGCCAGGAAGCGGCGACGAACACGTACCGCATGAGCCCGATCGTGAGCACCCACGGCCCCATGTGCACGGCCACGTACGCGCTCAGCACCAGGATCAGGAACGCGTCGACCTCCATGTCGAACCGGGCACCCAGCGCGGACGAGGTGCCCGTGCGGCGAGCGACCTGCCCGTCCACCCAGTCGAGTGAGAGCGCGACGGCCGCCAGCGTCACGACCAGCGCGACCGGCACGTCCTGACCCGCGCGGTCGGCGACCAGGGCGGTCACCGCTCCGACCATCAGGCCGCGGGCGAGCGTGACGCGGTCGGCGGGCCCCAACGTCATGGTGCGGTGGCGTTGCATGCCGTAACCGAGGAACGCCCAGGTGGCGAATCCGTAGGCGAGGCCGGCGGCCCAGCCGAGCGGGCCGAGTCCGGCCGTGGCACCGACCACGGCCAGCGCGAGGACCTGGAAGCCCGCCCAGATGGCAGGCTCGCGCAGGACGGGCGCGGTCCTGGTGTGCTGAAGTGTGATCATCAGGTGCCCCTAACGAACTTCGTGCGGCGGAGGTGTTGTGAGTGACACGTACGGCGAGTGCCTTTTGGCTCAATGAATCCGGAAAAGGGGAGGTTCGGCAGGTCACACTGGCCGAGCCCGGGCCGGGTGAGGTCGAGGTGCGCACGCTGCACTCGGGGGTGAGCCGCGGCACGGAGACCCTCGTCTTCCGCGGTGGTGTGCCCGAGAGCCAGCACGCGGTGATGCGCGCGCCGTTCCAGGAGGGCGACTTCCCGTGGCCGGTGAAGTACGGCTACCTCAACGTGGGCGTCGTGGAGACCGGCGATCTGCGCGGGCGCACGGTGTTCTGCCTCTATCCACATCAGACTCGTTACGTCGTCCCGGAAACCTCGGTCACGCTCGTGCCGGAGGCGGTTCCGGCCGCACGGGCGGTGCTGGCGGGCACCGTCGAGACCGCGGTCAACGCCGTGTGGGACGCGCGTCCGTTGATCGGTGACCGGATCGCGGTGGTCGGCGGCGGCATGGTCGGGTCGAGCATCGCGGCGGTGCTGGCGACGTTCCCCGGCGCCCGCGTCGAACTCGTGGACGCGGACCCGGCTCGTGAGGCCGTCGCCCGGAAGCTCGGTGTCGGCTTCGCCCTGCCGGGCGATGCTCTCGATGGCTGTGACCTGGTCTTCCACGCCAGTGCGACCGAACAGGGCCTCACCACGGCGCTGAACCTGCTCGCGCCGGAAGGCCGCGTGATCGAGCTGAGCTGGTACGGCGACAGGAAGATCTCCGTGCCGCTGGGCGAGTTCTTCCACTCGAAGCGCTTGACGATCCGCAGCAGCCAGGTCGGCACGGTCGGCCGCCCGGACCGCAGCTACGCCGAACGCATGGCCGTCGCGCTCGACCTGCTGGCCGACGACCGGTTCGACGCGCTGATCACGGGCCACAGCGCGTTCGAGGAACTCCCCGACGTGATGCCCAGGCTGGCCGACGGCGAGATTCCGGCGCTGTGCCACCGGATTGACTACGGTCAGGCCCATGTTTCCCAGTGACACCACGGTCGACGTCCGGGGTAAGAGCGTGGCCGTGCTCCCGGTCGGCAGCACCGAGCAGCACGGCCCGCACCTGCCACTGGCCACGGACTCGGTGATCGCGTGGACCATCGCGTCGCGGATCGCGGCGAGGTACCCGGTGCGGTTGCTGCCGCCGATCCAGTTCTCGTGCTCGCAGGAGCACGCCGACTGGCCGGGAACCGTCAGCATCTCCGCGAGCACGCTGATCTCAGTGGTCAAGGACATCGCGGAGTCCTTGCGGCGCAACGGTGTCACGCACGTGGTGCTCGTCAACGGCCACGGCGGCAACTACGTGCTGTCGAACGTCGTGCAGGAGGGCGAGGGCCTGGCGCTGTTCCCCGGACGGGACGACTGGGCGTTCGCGCGGGAAAAGGCCGGCGTCGAGACCTCGGCGTACAGCGACATGCACGCGGGTGAGCTGGAGACCTCGATCCTGCTGCACGCTCACCCCGATCTGATCCGTCCCGGCTACGAGACCGCTGACCACCTGGCGGAGGACAGGCGACACATGCTTACCCGGGGTTTGGCGCCCTACACGTCCTCGGGCGTCATCGGGCGTCCCTCGCTCGCGTCAGCGCGCAAGGGCGAGCTCCTGCTCGCGGGGCTGACCGAGTCCTTCGGCCACTACCTCGAGCTTTTCGGTCTTCCGGCGTGAGAGGAACAGCACGACCGCGCCGGGCAGAGCCGCGATGAGCGCCAGCACGCCGTAGACGATGCCGGTGGTGAAGCCCTGCGCGGCGCCCAGACCGGCGGCACCGAACGCCACCGCGAGGAAGGCCTCACGCGGGCCGAACCCGCCGATGTTGACCGGGATCGCCATGATCAGCAGCGCCAGCACGACGACCGGCGCGAGCTGGGTGACCCCTGCGTCCGACCCGGCGGCGTGAGCGGCCACCAGGAACATCGCCACGTACCCGGCGACCGTGGCGGCCGAGAGTCCGATGACCGCCGGCCAGGTCCGGAACGACAGCAGCCTGATGCCGTCGGCGAGGGTGTTGACCAGCGCCCTGCGCACCGGCCGGATGTTCCAGCCGACGGCGACCAGCAGGGCCAGACCAACGAGGATCAACGCCACCGTGGTGCCGTTCGGCGCGAGGTCGAGGCCGGGCGCGGGGTGCGTGAGCAGCACCGCGAGCCCGATCCCGATGAGCACGACCTGGCCCGCCATGCGCTCGAAGAACACGGCGCGCACGCCCCGTCCGACGTCGCCCGACTCCCGGCCGTGGTTGACCGCGCGGTGCACGTCACCGAGCACGCCCGCGGGCAGCACGGCGTTGACGAGCTGGGCGCGGTAGTAGTCGCTGACCGCGGTCCTCAGGGTCAGCGACAGGCCGAGGCGGCGCGCGACGATCACCCAGCGGCCCGCGCTGAGCACCGTCGTCACGAGCCCGATCACCAGTGCCGCGGCGACGGAGAACGCGTCGATCGCGCGCAGTCCGTCGAGGAAGGCCCCCGTGCCCAGGCGCAGGCCCAGCGCGACGAGGATCCCCAGTGCCAGCACCAGGCGAAGCCACGGCCACAACTTCTTCATCACACAGCTCCCGGTAGTGCCAGCAGATCGACGTGGTGGACCACCACGGAGGCCGTTGACCTGCGGCGCAGGTACTCGGAGGCCTCCGAGGCGAGGGCGGGTTCGTGCTCCACCGCGGCGTCGACCCAGCCCTGGAGCCACTCGGACTGCAGGGCGTCACCGTGCATCCGCCAGAGGCTCTGAGCCGTCCGAACCGAAGCGCCGGCTGCCACGAACGCCTCTTCGGCAGCGGCGGGAGCATCAGGTCCGAGCAGACGGCGCCCGTCCACGACGCGACGCTGGTGAGCGTTGAACGCGTCCTGGAAGGCGGCGTCGAGCGGCTCGGCCGGATCGATGTCGATCCGGCCTGCCACCGAGAGCGTGAACAGAGCGGGCACATGTGCTTCTACGCATGCAACCGCCAGAGCGTTCATCTCGTCAGTAGTGAGCAAGTCGAGCAAAGCGGAGCAAGTGACCAGGTCAGCGCCTGCGATGTCGGCGGCTTTGAGCGCCGTGAGGTCGCCCTCCCGCGTCTCGGCGGTGACGTTCTCGAGGGCGTTCATGCCGGCCTCGGCCAGCCCGAGCAGCCGGGGGTCGCGGTCGTGCAGCACCCAGTGCTGTACGCCGCCGAGCCTCCCGGCGAGCCAACGTCCCATCGATCCCGTTCCACAACCCAGGTCACGGATCGTCAGGGGGTTTCGGTTCACCAGAGTTTCGCGGACCACGTCGGCGAGCTCGGTCGAGCGTGCCTGTGCGTCGGCGTTTTCCCGCAGTGCCAGCCATTCCGGGGCGAAGGTCATGGCCGGAGAGTAGCCAGCACCCTCCGCAGGTCCTCTGTGGATTCATCCCAAGTGGACAGAACAGCCCGCCGGGCGAGGGCTCTGGAGCGCAGTTCCGAGCGGAAATCCTGATCTTCGAACCAGCATGTCAGTGCAGCTACGAATGCATTTTCGTCCCCGGCCGGAATGAGCAGGCCGCCGTCGCCCAGCGCGTCCGGAACAGCGCTCGCGATGACCGGCAGACCGTGCGCGAGGGCCTCCGTGACGACCATGCCGTAGGTCTCGTTGCGGGAGGCCAGCACGAAGAGGTCGGCACTGGAGTACGCGCTGGTCAGAGCCTCGCCGGAGAGTGGTCCGGGGAAGCTGACGCGGTCGTCTCGCGGGAGTTCGCGCAGGAACGGCCGGTGCGGGCCCACGCACGTCAGCCGCCAGTCGCGTTCGATCCGCCGCAACGCCCTGACCAGCAGGTCGTGGCCTTTGCGGGGTGTGATGGACGCGACGCAGAGCAGATGGTGGATGCCGTCCGTGCCGTGTGCGAGCGGCGCCGGGTCGGTGCCGGGAAGGACGACGTGGACGTGGTCGAGCCCGTGCCTGCGCTCGAGGTCGCGCGCGGCCGTCGGACTCGTCGCGATGACCGCCCTCGCGGCCCTCAGGACCTGGCCTTCCCCGACTTCGAGGGCGCGTGCCGTTGCGGGGTCGAGGCCTGTCTCGTCGGCGAGCGGCAGGTGCACGAGCACGACGACGTTCAATCTTCGTGTGTGAGGGACGACGATCTCGGGTAATCCGCAGCTCACGAGGCCGTCGAGGAGCACGACGTCCCCTTGCGGGATCCCCGCAAGCGCTTGCTCCAACGCGGTGGCGTCGTTCGGCCGCGGCCAGTCACCAGCGACGGTCAGACGGTTCAGGCCCGCGCTCACGCGCAGGTCGTAGACGTTGCCGCCGCTGGGACTGCCCGGATCCCCGACGTCAGCCGGAAGGACGAAGTGCACGTTCGTAGCCCGCCCACGCCACGTGCGACTCGTGAAGTGTGACGGCGATCGCATCGATGCCGTGAGCGCCCTCACCCAGAGCACCCTCGGAGATCTTGTCCGCGAGCTGGTCCGCGATGTGCTTCGCGAGCCACTCCGTCGACGTGTTGATGCCCGCGAACTGCGGTTCTTCGTCCAGGTTGCGATAGTTGAAGGCGGCCAGGACCTTGTTCAGCTCCTGGGTCGCCAGTCCGATGTCGACGACGATGTTGTCCGAATCGAGCTCAGTGCGTTTGAACGTTGCGTCCACCAGGAACGTTGCTCCATGCAGACGTTGCGCTGGACCGAAGACCTCGCCGCGGAAACTGTGGGCGATCATCACGTGATCGCGGACGGTGATGCTGAACAGGATGACCTCCGCTGTGCGGTCGGGTTACGGTGCGACTCCATCCGAGCGTAGCTGCACGTTCGGAAGGCGCCTGGTGACAAGGGGACCGGAGATGTTCGAAGAGGCCTTCAACGAGGAAGACGTTGCGGAGTCCGATCTGGTGACCCGCCGCGGCACCTTCCGCGCGGTCGCGTTCCGAGCGGACGGTCACGAGCACATGGCTCTCGTCTACGGCAAGACGAAGCTGCGCGAGAACGTGCTGGTGCGCATCCACTCCGAGTGCATGACCGGCGACATCTTCGCCGCCATGCGCTGCGAGTGCGGTGAGCAACTCGACGCCGCGCTGAACACCATCGTGCGTGAGGGCAGCGGCATCCTCGTGTACCTGCGCGGGCACGAAGGACGTGGAATCGGTTTGGTGGCAAAGATTCGCACGCACGTGCTGCAGGACGAGGGACTGGACACGTTGGACTCGGCCACGTCGCTCGGCCTGCCCGTCGACGTGCGCGACTACTCCCCCGCGGCCCGCGTGCTCAAGCACCTGCGCGTGCAGTCGGTGCGGCTCATGTCCAACAACCCGGACAAGATCGCGGCGCTGGAGTCCCACGGGATCTCGGTGACGGCGCGCGTGCCGTCGTTGATGACCCCCAACGCGCACAACATCGCGTACCTGACGGCGAAGCGCGACCGGCTCGGTCACGACCTGCCCCAGGTCGAGGAGTTCACCACCCTTCCGCACGCACGCTGACCATTGCTTTCCCAGCATGTGGGGCTCAAACTGTCTCGATGCTGGCGCTGCGGGCAGGGCGTGCGTTCGACGGTGAGCGGTCCATCGCGGGCCCCGTCACGGTCGTCACCGAGCACGGGAAGATCAAGGCCGTCGAACAGGGCCATCCCGACGTCGCCGGTGCCGAGGTCGTCGACCTCGGCACCGCCACCGTCCTACCCGGACTGATCGACACCCACGTCCACCTGTGCGCGGACAGCGAGAACGGCGCGCTCGACCGGCTGCCGTCGTTCACCTCCCCGGAGCTGGACGCGGTGATCGAGGACGGCCTCGACCGCCACCTCAGGGCCGGCGTGACCACCGTGCGCGACCTCGGTGACCGGGCGTGGGCCGTGACGGACCAGCGCGACCGGTTCCGGCAGCGCGTCCTCGCCTCCGGCCCGCCCATCACGAGCCCGCGCGGCCACTGCTGGTCGATGGGCGGGGAGGCGTCCGGTGACGAGGCGCTCCGCCGGGCCGTGCGCGACCGGGCCGAGCGCGGGGTGGACGTCGTCAAGATCATGGCGAGCGGCGGGTTCGCCACCCCCGGCACGATCGTCGACGACTGCCAGTTCACCGAGCACGAACTGCGCGTGGTGGTCGAGGAGGCCCATTCGGCCGGCCTCCCGGTGACCGCCCACGCCCACAGCCTCAGGGCGGTCCAGCACGCCGTCGCCGCCGGGGTCGACGGCATCGAGCACTGCACCTGCCTGTCCGGCGGGGCCATGGTCGTCCCCGTCGAGCTGATGGACGCGCTGGCGGAGGCCGACATCGCCGTCTGCCACACGCTCGGTGCCACGGTGGAGCCGCCTCCGCACATCAAGGAGGCGTTCGAGCGCATGGGGATGAGCCTCGCCGCCAAGATCGACGCGGCCGGTCGCATGTACGACCACGGCGTGCGCACGGTCTCCGGTACGGACGGTGGCATCGGCGCGGGCAAACCGCACGGGATCATCGCCCACGCGATGCAGAACCTGATCGAGGCGGGCATCCCGAACAGTGCCGTGCTGGCGAGCGCGACCAGTCAGGCCGCCAGGGCGTGCGGCGTGAGCAAGGGCGTGCTGAAGCCCGGCTGGGATGCGGACGTCATCGCCGTGCAAGGAGATCCCATGCGGGACATCACGGCGTTGCACCACGTGACCACCGTGGTGATCGCGGGTCAGATCGCGACGACGGTCTTGCCGACGGAGCGCCGCGAGTAGACGTGGTCCACCGCGTCCAGTGCCTCGGACAGCGGGAAGACCTTGCCCACAGCGGGTTTCACGGACCCCGACTCGACCAGCACGCGCAGCTCGTCGAAGACGTCGGCGCGTTCCTGGGACATCAGCGGGACGAACTTCTTCGACGAGAACGGGTTCAGCAGAACCGAGCCCATCGCCTTGTGGAACCCGCCCGTGATCGATCCCCCGGTCTCAGCACCGACCAGCACGATCCTGCCGCGCTCGTTCGTGGCTCCGCGCAGCCGGGACAACGGCCTGGCGCCACCGCAGTCGAGGATCAGGTCGTACGTGCCGGTGAAGTCCGCGACCGTGTAGTCGAAGACCTCGTCGGCGCCCAGCGACCGCACCAGTTCGACCTTGCGCGTGCTGCACACGGCGGTCACGTGTGCGTTGAGGGACTTTGCGATCTGGACCCCGTAGGAGCCGACGCCACCGCCCGCGCCGAGCACCAGAACCCGTTGCCCCGCCTGAACCCCGCGCAACCCCTGCAGCGCCGTTCCGCCCGAGATCGGCACCGCGGCCGCCTCCGTGAACGAGGTGCCCTGCGGCTTGCGCGCCAACCGTGAGACCGGCGCGACGGTGTGTTCGGCGAACGACCCCTCGCACGTGCCGAAGACCTCGTCGCCGACCGCGAACCCGGTCACGCCGGGCCCGATCTCCTCCACCACACCGGCGACGTCCCGTCCCGGCACGATCGACTTAGGTGCGCGGAACCCGAAACCGAGGATCCGCAACAGGTACGGCCTGCCGGTGAGCATGTGCCAGACGCCCATGTCGACGCCCGCCGCCCGCACGTCCAGCAGAACCTCGCCCTCCCCAGGCACAGGCACATCGAGGTCACCGAGCACCGCCGATCCGTATCTTCGTTGCACAACAGCCTTCACAGCTCTTCCTCCTCCGGGTACTGGAACACTTCTTCGAGCGACACCCCGAACGCGCGTGCGATCTTGAAGGCCACCTCCAGCGAGGGCGAGTACTTGCCCTGCTCGATGGCGATCAACGTCTGCCGCGTCACGCCGATGGCCGTGGCGAGGTCGGCCTGCTTCATCTCGCCGCGCGCGAACCGCAGCGCACGGATGGAGTTCGTGACTTTCGTGGGCTTCACAGCATTCCTCGCCGGTAGAGCGCGATCTTCGCCAACGACCCGAGCACCGCGGACAGCACGAAGCACAGGTAGAGCACGTTGGCGATCCAGAAGTACGGCGCTTCGAGCATCGCCAGCACCATCGCGGACACACCGCCGATGACGACGAACGACTGCCCGACGTGGTCACCGAGCCGGCCGATCTCGCGGTCCCGTTCGTCGGCCTGCAGGCCGTCGCCCCGCGACGCGATGCCGAACCAGATGCCCGACACGATGCCGGCGACGATCCCGGACGCGATCGTCCACACCATCGCGCCGACATAGGGCGATTCGGCCAGAGGTCTGCCGCCCATCCCAGTCAGGACAAGCACGACATACACGGCATAACCAGCCAAGGCGATGACCGCCAGCGCCCACGCCTGCTTCTCCTCGAACGCCATGGTCCCGCTCCTGATGTCAAAGAAACCTGACATCACCAAGGTAAAGCGAACCCGACACTGTGTCAAACATCTTTGACTTAACCTTTCCGTGATCAACGCGTCCGTATGGCGGTCGACTACCTCCGATCGGACCCATTAGCGTGCGGCGCATGCTCCGTCCGATCCTTGTTGCGTGCGCGCTTGCCCTCACGGCATGTGGCCACGCAGTGACGGCAGAACCTCCCGCCGCCGCGCGCACCCAAGTCCCGTCTCACACCCCCGCAGCGGCACCGCTCATCGCGACGCCCGAGGTCTGCCCACTGCCCGACAGCGGGTTCGAGTGCGACTTCCAGAAGCGGATCAAGGCCGCCCAGGACTACGCCGAGACCAGGCCGGGAACCACGGGTTTCGTGCTGCGGGACCGCAAGTCCGGGGCGATCTGGCGCAACGGCCACGCGGGCGACATGACGTGGACCGCGTCGACGATCAAGCTCGCGATGGTCGTGAACCTCCTGGAACGCCACCGCGCCGGCAAGATCAGGCTGAGCACCGAGGACCGCAGCCTCATGAACGCGATGCTGCACACGTCCGACGACGACGCGGCGGACACGCTGTGGAGGAAGTACACCGGCGCGACGTTCAACGCGGCGTTCGGCAAGTACGGAATGACCGATTTGGTGCCACAAAAGGGTTATACGTCCGCGTTCCCCTACTGGGGCTTCGAGAAGTGCACCGCCAACGACCTCGACCGCCTGATGAACTACATCCTCGACACGGTGCCCGCCGACGACCGCGCGTACATCCTCGGCCAGATGCGCCAGGTCGGACCCGTGCAGCAGTGGGGCGTCTGGGGTCCCGACTCCGGCGCGAAGAACGGCTGGTCCGAGGAGGACGGTGGCTGGGTGATGAACTCGGTCGGGTTCGTCGGCCAGGACGAGCGGTACACGCTCGCGATCATGAACAACCTCAAGGGCGAAGGCGCCTACGACGAGGGCCGGGCCACCGACACGGAGATCACGCGCCTGTTGTTCCGCTAGTGCTGCGGCATCGGTTCGAAGTGGAACGAGCGGATGAAGCAGTCGCGTGGCTGGTTCACTGCGAACAACACGCAATCGGCCACAGACTGCGCGGTCAGCATCCCGTTGCGCGCCGCGTCGTCGTTGTTGTCGAAGTCGGGCGGGTACAACGAGATCATGCGAATGCCCTCCGGCCGCAGCCGTTGCGACATGATCTCCGTGTAGCGGCCCTGGCCTGCCTTGGCCGCGTGGAACGCCGCGTGCGCGATGTGCGCGGGATCGCTGCGTGACTCGGCTTCCAGCGACACGAGCGTGACGACGTCCGGGCGTCCGGACCGCCGCAGCAACGGCAGGAAGCTCTCGGTCATCAGCACCGTCCCGGCCGTGCCGGACAGGATCGTGCGCACGATCGCGGCATCGTCCACCTGGGACTCCGTCAGGAACGCCGCCCCGTTGTTGACCAGCACGTCGACGTGACCGAGCAGCTCACCGGATTCTTCGGCACAGCGTCGGACCGACGCCGGGTCCGTGAGGTCGCACTGGAGCGCGTGCGCGTCGGGCAGCAGGTCGCGAGTGCGTTGGGCGGCACCGACATCACGGGCCGTCACGACGACCGTCGCGCCCTGCTCGGCGAACCGTCGCGCGATCGTGCGCCCGAAGCCCCTGCCACCACCGGTGATCACCACGTTCATGACCCCGATGGTGCACCCTCGATCTCGGTGGAGGTCAAGCCGCCGGGATCGACTCCCACAGGCAGAGCACGGTGCCCTCGCTGTCCTTGACGTACTGCGAGTACCCGAAGTCGCCCACGCGTTCCTTGGCGTTGAGCAGCGCGCCCCCGGCCGCCACGACCTTGCCCGCCACCTCGTCGACGGCCGGCACCTCGATGATCAGCACGGGCCCCTGCACGAACTCGGTCCTGGGCGAGATCCCGCCGTCCGAGTCCGCGACGTCGACCGGCTCCCCGTCCGTGTCGACCAGCACGTAGTCGAACGGCAACCGCTGCGCCGACCACCCGAAGACGTCGCGGTAGAACGCCGTCGCACGAGCGAGGTCGTCCGCCGGCAGCTCGAACTTGACCCTGGTCATCGCGCGAGGTCCGGCACCTGGGCGACGAGCTCCTCGGGCGCCGACAACCGCCAGGCCTCGAAGACGAGTTCTTTCATCTCGTCCGCCTCGACGCCCTCGAGGTACACCACGACCCAGCCGAAGCCCCCGGACGTGAACTGCGGCTCGAACACCTCGGGACGTTCGGCCACCAGCGCCTGCTGCTCGGACAGCGTCTGCTTGAGCCCGACCGTCTGCGTGCGCGGCCAGTAGTAGCCGAACACCTTGCCCCGCACGCGGAGCGTGTCGTACTGCTGACCGGAGGACCGCTGCGCCTCGGCGAGCCCGTCCACGATCTTGAAGAGCTGCTTGTTCGTCGTCGCCACTGCCGACCCCCAAAGCCGAAGAGCGGAAAGTATAAATCCGGCTTTCAGGACGCGGGTGCGGTGAGCCTCCTCAGATGATCGACGACGAGCGCAGCGTGGGACAGCGGCGTGCTCAGGTCCTCCACGTCGCCGTTCGTCGTGTAGTCGAGCAGCACGACGTCGGCGGACTCGGCCAGCTCGCGCAACAGCGTGACCTCGGCCCGCAGCCGGTGCTCGAGAACCCAGCGGTAGGCCGGTAAGTAGATCTCCTGCCGGGCCGTGCGGTAGTCGAGCAAGTGCTCGCCGGCCAGCCCCGCGCGGTGGCCTCGCACCGGCCCGTGGCGGCGGACCGTGCGCTTCAGGCCCTTCATCGACGTCACGGTGAGCTTCGACGGGTCGACGTCGGCACTCTCGAAGACTTTGAGGGCTTGCCACAGGCCCTCGACCGACTCGCTCGTGACGCCTTCCGACAACGGCACCGGGATCTGGCCGTGCGGGAAGAACGGGCTGAAGCGAACCCACGGCTCGGGGCCGCGGGAGGTCACGTCGATGACCACCGCGTCCGGGCGCTTCACCTTGCGTCGCTTGCTCGCGACTTCGATCGGCATGGCTCGAGGATGGCAGGAGGGTCTGACAATTTCGGGACGCTCGGGACGCGGCTGCGTTGGGTCAGCACCACGCAGACGAGCACGACGGCCGCGGTCGCGAGAGCAGGCCAGCCGACCAGTTCGTTCAGCACGAGCGCCGACCACATCAGCGTCAGGACCGGCTGGGCCAGCTGGATCTGGCCGATCTTGGCCACCCCGCCCGCGGCCAGGCCCGCGTACCAGGCGAAGAAGCCCAGGAACATCGAGATCAGCGCCACGTAGGCGAAACTGAGCCACACGACGGTGTCAGCGCGCGAGAAGTCGGCTGTGTACAAGGAGACCGGGATCGTCACCGGGAGCGAGACGACCAGAGCCCAGCAGACCGTCCTGGCCCCGCCCAGCTCGCGGGAGAGCGCGCCTCCCTCGGCATAACCCAGGCCGCACAGCACGACGGCGATCAGCAGGTAACCGTCGGCCAGGCTCAGCGAGCCGGAGAAACCGCCGCCGGTGGCCACGAACGCCAGCACCGCGAGCAGACCGGCGCCGCTGGCGAGCCAGAACTTGAGGGGCGGGCGTTCGGCAGCCCGCACGACCGCCCAGATCGCCGTGGACATGGGCAGCACCGCGATCACGACGGCGCCGTGGGCCGAGGTCTGCGTGGTGAGGGCCAGAGAGGTGAAGAGCGGGAAGCCGATCACGATACCGAGGGCGACGACGACCAAGCGGCGAACCTGCGTTACCGAAGGACGCGGCGCTCGCGATAACGCCAGATAGGCGATCGCCAGGACACCGGCGACGAGGGCGCGGCCGAACGCGACGAACCACGCGTCCAGACCTAGCACTGCCAGCCGGGTCGCCGGCAGGGAGAAGCTGAAACCCAGCACGCCGAGCGCGCCGAGTGTTACCCCCGCTGGCACGATAACGTTACTCTTGGCTCTCATGAATGAGGATAACGCAGCCGCCCGCGTTATCGAGCACCTGAGAGCAGCGGCACGGTCCGGCCGGGCCGGCGACCGCATGCCCTCGGTGCGCGACCTGATGGCGCGGCACCGGGCCTCCCCCGCGACGGTCCAACAGGCGATCCAGCGCGTGGCCGCCGAAGGGCTCGTCGAGGTGCGACCCGGTCGCGGCAGCTACGTCGCCCCGCGCACGGCCGCGACGAGCCACGACCTGTCGTGGCAGGCCGTCGCGCTCGGCGAGGGCAGGCCCGGCGAGGACCTGGTCGCGAACCTCGTCGCGGTGCCGAAACCCGAGGCGATCCCGTTGACCAGCGGGTACCTCGACCCCGAACTGCAGCCGACCGACGCGCTCGGCGCCGCGCTAACCCGTGCCGCACGCCGGCCCGCGTCGTGGGGACGCGTCCCGGTCGAGGGCAAGGAGGAGCTGCGCGCGTGGTTCGCGAAGGAGGCCGGCGGCGAACTCAGGGCCGGCGACATCACGGTGTGCGCGGGCGCTCAGGAAGCACTCGCGACGGTGTTCCGCGGTCTCGGTGAGCGCGGGGACGCCGTGCTGGTCGAGTCACCCACCTATCTCGGCGCGATCGCGGCGGCGCGCGACGCCGGGCTCAAGGTCGTGCCGGTACCGGCCGATCAGGACGGAGTGCGGCCGGACCTGCTCCAGGCCGCCTTCGAACGCACCGGCGCGAAGGTCTTCTACTGCCAGCCGTTGCACGCGAACCCGCATGGCGCCGTGCTGTCCGACGAGCGACGCGCCGAGGTCATGCGCATCGTGCGCGGTGTGGGCGCGTTCCTGGTCGAGGACGACTGGGCGCGCGGCTTCACCATCGACGGCACCGCGCCGCCGACACTGGTCTCGCAGGACACCGACGGCCACGTCGTCTACGTCCGCTCGCTCACCAAGGTCGCCGCGCCGGGCCTGCGCGTCGCCGCGATCGGAGCCCGCGGACCGGCGGGCACCAGGCTGAAGAACACCCGGTCCCGGCAGGACCTCTACGTCGCCGGGCCGTTGCAGGAGGCGGCGATCGACTTCGTGACGTCCCCGGTGTGGCGCCGGCACCTGCGGACGCTCCAGCAGGCCTTGAGGTCCAGGCGTGACGCTCTGACACGCGCGCTCGGTGAGCACCTGCCCGAGTTCGAGATCGCGAGGTCGTCGGGTGGCCTGCACCTGTGGGTGACGTTGCCGGACGGCGTGGACGACCTGGACCTGACGACAGCGGCCGCCGCGCGTGACGTCGTGGTGTTCCCCGGCCGGCCGTGGTTCGCCGCTGAACCACCGGGCAGCTTTCTTCGTTTGACCTACGGCGGCGCACCCGAGCACGTGCTCGCCGAGGGAGTGCGACGGCTGGCCGAAGCCGTGTTCGCCATCCGGCGGTGACCACTTCGGGTGAATTGCATGACTCGTTAACTTGACTCATTCCAGAAAAGACGGCAGGGTGGTTCTCGTGCCCACGGCTTCCGAGTTCGAGCGCCTGCTGCGTGGAGCGTCGCTTCGGGTGACGGCCCCGCGGATAGCAGTGCTGTCCGCAGTGCACGCCCACCCGCACGCCGACACGGACTCGATCATCGGCGTCGTGCGTCAGAACCTCGGCGCGGTCTCCCACCAGGCCGTGTACGACGTGCTCCGAGCGCTGACCGGAGCCGGGCTGCTGAGGCGGATCGAGCCCCAGGGCTCGGTCGCCCGGTACGAAGCCCGCGTCGGGGACAACCACCACCACGTCGTGTGCAGATCCTGCGGTGCGATCGCCGACGTCGACTGCGCAGTCGGCCACGCGCCATGCCTGGACGCATCCGACGACCACGGGTTCGTCATCGACGAGGCCGAGGTCATCTACTGGGGTTCCTGCCCCGAGTGCACGACCGCCGCGAAAAGTTCCTGAACACCCGGAAGGATTCCCGTGTCCGACAGCACTGACGCCAAGCTGAGCGACCTGAACGAGGAGGAGGCCGGGGGTTGCCCGGTCGCGCACGGCCGGATCAGCCACCCCAGCGAGGGCGGCAGCAACCGTGACTGGTGGCCCAACCAGCTCAACCTCCGGATCCTGCGCAAGCACCCCGTCCAGGCGGACCCGTTCGGTGGCGAGTTCGACTACGGCCAGGCGTTCCTGACCGTCGACCTCGACGAGCTGGCGCGCGACGTCGACGCCGTGCTGACCGAGTCGAAGGACTGGTGGCCGGCGGACTTCGGGCACTACGGCCCCTTCATGATCCGCATGGCGTGGCACAGCGCGGGCACCTACCGCACCCACGACGGCCGCGGTGGCGCCGGCGCGGGCATGCAGCGCTTCGCGCCGCTCAACAGCTGGCCGGACAACGGCAACCTGGACAAGGCCCGCCGTCTGCTGTGGCCGGTCAAGAAGAAGTGGGGCAAGAAGGTCTCCTGGGCCGACCTCATGATCTTCACGGGCAACCGCGCGCTGGAGACCATGGGCTTCGAGACCTTCGGCTTCGCCGGTGGCCGCGCGGACGTGTGGGAGCCGGACGAGGACGTCTACTGGGGCCCGGAGACCACGTGGCTCGGCGGCGACGGCCGCTACAGCGGCGACCGCGACCTGGAGTCCCCGCTCGCGGCCGTCCAGATGGGTCTGATCTACGTCAACCCCGAGGGCCCGAACGGCAACCCGGACCCGCTGGCCTCCGCCCGCGACATCCGCGAGACGTTCGGCCGCATGGGCATGAACGACGAGGAGACCGTCGCGCTCATCGCCGGCGGCCACACCTTCGGCAAGGCGCACGGCGCGGGTGACCCGGAGCTGGTCGGCGCGGAGCCCGAGGGCGCCGCGATCGACGCGCAGGGCTTCGGCTGGATCAGCACGCACGGCACCGGCAAGGGCCGTGACGCCATCACCTCCGGCCTGGAGGTGACCTGGACGCAGCAGCCCACCAAGTGGACGAACCTGTTCTTCAAGAACCTGTTCGAGTTCGAGTGGGAGCTCACCAAGTCCCCCGCCGGCGCACACCAGTGGAAGCCGAAGGACGGCGCGGGCGCCAACACCGTGCCCGACCCCGAGGACGGCACGCTCAACCGCACGCCGCAGATGCTGACGACCGACCTGGCGCTGCGCTTCGACCCGATCTACGAGCCGATCTCGCGCAAGTTCGCGGAGAGCAACGAGGCGTTCGCGGCGGCCTTCTCCCGCGCCTGGTTCAAGCTCACCCACCGCGACATGGGCCCGATCCAGCGCTACCTCGGCCCGCAGGTGCCGCAGGAGGAGCTGATCTGGCAGGACCGCCTGCCCGTGCGCGACTTCGAGGTGATCGACGCCGCCGACGTGGCAGCGCTGAAGGCCAAGGTCCTCGAGACCGGTCTCTCGATCTCGCAGCTGGTCAAGACCGCGTGGGCCTCGGCCTCGTCGTTCCGCCAGAGCGACAAGCGCGGCGGCGCCAACGGTGCCCGCATCCGCCTCGAGCCGCAGCGCGGCTGGGAGGTCAACGAGCCCGACCAGCTCGCCCAGGTCCTGCGCACGCTGGAAGGCGTGCAGGAGGCGTTCAACAGCTCGGCGACCGGCGGCAAGAAGGTCTCGCTGGCCGACGTGATCGTCCTCGGCGGTGCCGCGGCGATCGAGCAGGCCGCCAAGGCCGCGGGCCACGACGTCGAGGTGCCGTTCCTCGCGGGCCGCACCGACGCCACCCAGGAGCAGACGGACGCCGAGTCGTTCGCCGTCCTGGAGCCGAAGGCCGACGGTTTCCGCAACTACGGCGGCAAGGCCACCCCGCTGCCGTCGGAGTACCTCCTCATCGACAGGGCGAACCTGCTCGGCGTCTCGGCGCCGGAGCTGACCGCGCTGGTCGGCGGCCTGCGCGTGCTGGGCGCCAACCACAACGGCTCGCAGGCGGGCGTGCTCACGGCCAAGCCGGAGACGCTGACCAACGACTTCTTCGTCAACCTGCTCGACATGGAGACGGAGTGGAAGTCGGTCACCGAGGACGAGGAGAACTTCGAGGGCCGCGACCGCGCCACCGGAGCCGTCCGCTGGACCGCCACCCGCAACGACCTGGTGTTCGGCTCGAACTCCGAGCTGCGCGCCATCGCCGAGGTCTACGCGAGTGACGACGCCGCCGAGAAGTTCGTCCAGGACTTCGTCGTGGCGTGGAACAAGGTCATGAACGCGGACCGCTACGACGTCTGATCCAGCTCCACCCCGGTACCCCAGGCCACTCCCCCGGCTTGGGGTACCGGCGTTTCCGCGGCGTGCATTCACTGTCCACTCCAGACTCCGGCGGCTGGTGGCGGTTGGCTGTTCGGAGCTTCTCGGGTTGGCGGACGGCGGGGTTCGCCGATGTCGCGGACTCGGCCGAGGATCCGTCGCCGCCCACTCGACCCAGGCAGAACCTGTTGTGCGGCAACGTCATCGCTTGACGCGCGGTAACACCGCGGTCGCCTCCGGGTCGCCCTTCGAGCGCTGCCGCAGGCGTGTGACCACGAAGAGCACCACGGCCGCGGCGACCGCGACCAGCACCAGCTTCTGGAAGATGCCCGCGTAGGCCTCCACTCGGTGCCAGTTCTCGCCCAGCAGGTAACCGGCGCTCACGAACAGCGTGTTCCAGATCAGGCTCCCCGCAGTGGTGAGCACGAGGAACTTCGGAAGGTTCATGCGTTCCACACCCGCCGGCAACGAAATGAAACTGCGGAACAGCGGCACCATTCGGCCGAAGAACACGGCTTTGGTGCCGTGGCGGGTGAACCAGGCCTCGGTCCTGTCGAAATCGGTCACCCGGACCAGCGGGATCCGGGCGACCAGGGCACGGGTCCTGGTGCGGCCCAGCAGCATGCCCGCGAAGTAGACGACGACGGCTCCCGCCACCGAGCCGAGGGTGGTCCAGAACAGGGCCGCCGGCAGGCTGAACACGCCCTTGCTCGCGGAGAAGCCGGCCAGGGGCAGCACCAGTTCACTCGGGATCGGTGGGAACAGGTTGTCGAGGCCCACGACCACGGCCGCGCCCACGCCTCCCAGTGACTCCATCAGCGACACGGCCCATTCAGCCAGCATTGGACTTCCCCTCAGGTGAAACGGGTGGAATCGGTCGAGGTCCACGTTAGGAATGGGGATCGAGCGGGACCATGAGGTTGTCCGTCGGGAATCGTGGGGGAAACCGCAGGGCCATACTGTGGTAAACCGCAATGCCGGGGCCTGAGTCGGCCAGTACGGTGGCGAACGTGCATCAGGTGGAGCGGCTCAGCGCGGGTTCGCTGGTGCGTGACTGGTTCCGCATGCTCGTGGGTCTCACGCTCGGGTCGGTGACAGGACTGGCCGGGCTGGCCGCCTCGGCGGTCGACGTGTTCACGGTCCGGTTGACCGAGTACGAGTTGTCCAGGATCGCGCGGTTCGACCGGCCCGTGCACACGAACCCGCTGACACGTAAGGGATGCCGCCGTTACCTCGCGGCGCGGTGGCTGGTCGGCGCGCTCGGTGCCGGCGTGATCTGGATGCTGGCGTTCTGGTACGCCATCGCGCTGTCGATGGTGACGGCGTGGCTGTTCGACGGCGACTGGGGGTTCATCGAGGAAGAAGGTGTGGTCACCCTCGGGCTGATCGGGATCGTGGCGATTCCGGGCCTGCTGGTCATCTTCGTGACGACGGCCGGCGTGGTGGGCGTGTCGGTGCTGGACCGGTGGCTGGCCACCTCGATGCTCGGCACGAGCCAGCAGACGTTGCTGCGCGAACGGGTCGCGGAGCTGACGAGCACGCGGGCCGAGGTGATCGAGGCGATCGACGACGAACGGCGGCGCATCGAGCGCGATCTGCACGACGGCGTCCAGCAGCGGCTCGTGGCGCTCGGCATGCTGATCGGCAGGGCGAAACGTGCCAGGGGCGAGGAGCAGTTGCAGGAGTTGTTGCAGCAGGCGCACGACACGGCGGGCGAGGCCATTGACGAGCTGCGCGAGGTCGCGACGCGCGTCTACCCGGCAGTGCTGGACGACGCGGGGCTGGACGCGGCGCTCGAGGTGCTGGCGGAGCGGTCGAGCGTGCGCGTCGCCATCAGGAACAGGCTCGAGGAGTCGCCGGGCACCGCGCTGGAGACGGTGATCTACTTCGTGACGTCCGAGGCGGTCACCAACGCGGCCAAGCACGCGGATCCGTCGACGGTCGAGATCTACGTGGGGCCGGACGGTGAGGGTGGCATCACGATCGTGGTGCGCGACGACGGCGTCGGCGGCGCGGACCCGACCGGCACCGGCCTGTCCGGGCTGGCGAGGAGGGTCAAGGCGGTGGACGGCGACTTCGACGTGACCAGTCCGCCCGGCGGTCCCACCACGGTCTACGCGAGGGTGCCGTGCGAGTGATCCTGGCCGAGGACTCGACGCTGCTGCGCGAGGGCCTCATCCGGTTGCTCGCCGAGGAGGGCCACGACGTCGTGGCCGCCGTCGGCACCGCGCCGGAGTTGCTGAAGGCCACCGAGGAACACCGGCCGGACATCGTGGTCACCGACGTCCGGATGCCACCGGACCACAAGGACGACGGCATGCGCGCCGCCCTGGAGATCCGCGAGCGGTGGCCGGAGGTCGGCGTGCTCGTGCTCTCGCAGTACATCGAGAACCGCTACGCCACCGAACTCATCACCAGCACCGGCGGCAAGGTCGGCTACCTGCTCAAGGACCGGGTGGCGCAGGTGGACGAGTTCCTGGAGGCGCTGGACAGGGTCGCGGCGGGCGGAGCGGCGTTCGACCCGGAGGTCGTGCGCAGGCTGCTGACCAGGACGACCCACGTCAACCCGATCGAAACGCTGACCGCGAGGGAGAAGGAGGTCCTCGAACTGATGGCCCAAGGTCTCACCAACGCGCGCATCTCCGCGCAGCTGCACATCTCGCAGAGCGCCGCGGAGAAGCACATCAACGCGATCTTCGACAAGCTCGGCCTGTCCGGTTCGTCGGGGCTGAGCCGCCGCGTGATGGCCGTCGTCCGCTACCTGGGCAGCTGATGGCCATCGAGGAGCTGGCGAGGACGCCGGGCACGACACTCGAGCACGGCACGTTCAACGACGCGGTTGTGCTGCCGGGGCACTGGGTGGCGCGGTTCCCCCGCCAGGACCTGGCCGACGCCAGGCGCCGCGCGAAGGCCCTCGGGCTGATCTCGCGGCTGGACTTGCCGTTCGCCGTGCCGGAGGTCCTCGAGGACCGGCTGGACCTGCCGCTCGGCCAGGCCCACGTCGTGATCTCGTACCTGCCTGGCGAGCGGTCGGAGACGGCGAGCGACGACGCGGTCCGCGTGGTGCTCGACGCCCTCGCCGCAGTCGAGCTGGACGACGAACTCGTTGCCCTGCTTGACGAACCGCTGCACCACGCGGGCGGAAGCCGCGCGGCGGAAGCCATCACCGAGCTGGTGTTCCCGCTGCTCGACGCCGACGAACGCGCGCAGGCCGAGGACGTCCTGCACAGGTTCGCCGGCCTGCCCAGCGTGACGGGCTTCGTGCACGGCGACCTGGCACCGGTGAACCTGCGCTGGCACAACGGAAAGGTCAGCGGGATCATCGACTGGGACTTCGCCTGCGCCGGCGATCCCGCTCTCGACGCGGCCGCGTTCGCGAGCTACGGCTGACCCCTGGTCAAGCGGGTCAGACCACACCTCTACGACCGGGCCCGTACGCACGCCGCGATGTTCCCGCTGACCGGCGCGGTGTCCGCGATCCGCCAGCAGAGCGACCCGGCGAAGTTCCTCGCCTGGTTCCGCCGCCGCTGCGCGGTCCGCGAACACCCACCGGCCGGCTAGGGCGAACCGGTGGTGTGGCTCGGCACCTTGCCAAGGGAATTCGCGGTCAGACGGGCGCATTTGCGTGCCGCCCCACGCCCTCGTACCGGTTGGACGGCGTGTGCTCTGCGATGCCGCCCCACGCCCTCGTACTGGTTGCACGGGGCGTGGGTGCCGCGAGGCGCCTGCTGAGCGTGGATCACCTCGCCGATGTTCCGGGACGCACCACTAGCTCCAGGACGCCGGGATGAAGACGTCGAAGCTGCGGTCGGAGAGACCGAGGTGGTCGCGCCTGGTGACGATCGCGCACGTCACCTGAGCGCAGTCGAGGTTGCCCCCGGTCTGCTTGACGTGGACCTGCGCGGTGAACGAACCGTTCGGCGCGATCGTCGTGGTGCCCCCGGGAAGGTTGGTGACCCACGCGGACGGGCCGACACCGGTGCCGCCCTGCCCGTCACCGCCCAGGCACGGGGTCGGTGCCGCGCCGTAGCTGTAGTCGTCGGGCACCTGGCACAGCGCCACGTAGTAGCCCTTGGCCGGGTCGTAGCCGGTGCCGGTCACGGTGATCGTCTCGCCCGCCACTACGAGGTCGGTGGCGTTCGAGGCGCTCAGGGTGTGGCCGTTGCGGGAAGCGCTTCCCGGCGCGGCCGAGGCAGGCACGGCGGTCGTCACGAGAGCAGCCGCAACGGCCGCCACAACCAGGATCTTCCTTGCCATCACTCGTCCTTGGTGTGAATAGGAACTCGGGTGTGGTGGGATCTCCACCCTAGACGGTTAGGTAAGGCTAAGTTAAGTTCGAAGCGTGAGAATCTGGGTGGCTGTGCTCACGGTCGCGCTGGTCGCGGGATGCACCGGACCGGCGAGCCGCAACACGCCGGAGGTGCCTCCGAGCGATCCCGGCAGAACTCCGTTGGAGCAGCTGGAACCCGCCGCGGATCCCCGGCAGAAGTCCGGTCCCAGCACCGCGACGGTGGCGGTGCCGGACGTCGTGCCGATCAGCGACAGGACCTCGCCGACGCTGCCGACGACGGTCACCGACGCACAGGACACCCAGGTCACGGTGACCAGCGCCGACCGGATCCTCGCCTTCGACCAGTACGGCACGCTGGGCGCGACGGTGTTCGGACTGGGCCTCGGCAGCCGCATGGTCGGACGCGACACGTCGACCGGTTTCCCCGCTGCCGCACAGCTTCCGCTCGTCACGACGAACGGCCACCAGCTCAACGCCGAGGCGATCCTCGCGCTGCGGCCGACCGTCGTGATCACCGACACCACGCTCGGGCCGTGGGACGTGGTGCTGCAGCTCAGGGATTCCGGCATCCCCGTCGTCGTCACGGAGTCGCGGCGTGCCGTCAACAACGTCGGCAAGCTGATCCAGCAGGTCGCCGACGCGCTCGGGGTGCCGGCGGAGGGCGAGAAACTCGCCTACCGCACGACGGTCGAGATCGAGAAGGCCAAGATCACTGCCCAGCGGCTCGCGAACGGGTCCCAGTTGCGGATCGTGTTCCTCTACGTCCGGGGCCAGTCCGGGGTCTACCAGATGTTCGGGCAGGGCACCGGCGCCGACGAGCTGATCACCGCGATCGGCGGGGTCGACGTGGCCACCGAGGCCGGGTTGCAGGGCTCCAAACCGATCAACCCCGAAGCGTTGTCGAAGGCGGCACCGGACGTGATCCTGGTGATGTCCAAGGGACTCCAGTCCGTCGGCGGGGTCGACGGCATGGTCGGCGTGCCCGGTGTCGCGCAGACTCCGGCCGGGCAGAAGCGCCGGATCGTCGACATGAACGACTACCAGGTGCTGAGCTTCGGACCGCTGACCGCCTCCGTGATCGACGGCCTGGCCAGGGCGCTGTACACGTGAGGTCGCTGCTCTTCCTGACGCTCGCCGTCCTGCTGTTCGGCACCGTGCTGCTGTCCGCGTCCATCGGCCAGTTCCCCATCCCCGTCAACGAGGTCTTCGCGTCGTTGTTCGGGAGTCCGTCGAGCGATCCGATGGCCGAGGCGACGCTGTGGAACGTCCGGTTCCCGCGCGTGGTCATGTCGATCGTCGTGGGCGCGGTGCTCGGGGTCGCGGGCGCGTTGATGCAGGGCGTGTTCGGCAACCCGCTCGCGGAACCCGGCGTCGTCGGGGTGTCGAGCGGCGCCGCGGTCGGCGCGTGCCTGACGATCGTGTTCCAGCTGACGTTCCTCGGCCAGTTCACGACGCCGGTCGTCGCTTTCGCGTTCGGACTGGTGGCGACGCTGCTCGTGTACTCGTTCGCACGGTCGGGCGGGCGCACCGAGGTGGTCACGCTGATCCTGACCGGTGTCGCGGTCAACGCGGTGGCGGGCGCGGGTATCGCGTTCCTGACGTTCCTCGGCGACCAGCAGGCGCGCGAGCAGATCGTGTTCTGGCAGCTCGGCAGCATCGCCGGCGCACGGTGGAGCTACGTCTGGACGGTGCTGCCTCTCGCGGTCGTCGGCGTCGTGCTCGCCGCGGTTCTCGCGCGCAGGCTCGATCTGTTGTCCCTCGGCGAACGCCCGGCGCGGCACCTCGGCGTGAACGTCGAACTGCTGCGGCTGGGGTCGATCGTGCTGGTGGCGCTGATGGTGTCGGCCGCGGTGTCGTTCACCGGCGTGATCGGGTTCGTCGGACTCGTGGTGCCGCACCTGATCCGGATGATCGCCGGACCCGGCCACCGCGTGCTGCTGCCGGCCAGCGCACTCGGCGGCGCCCTGCTGCTGGTCGCCGCGGACCTGGGCGCCCGCGGGGTGATCACGTTCGTGGACCTCCCGATCGGCATGCTGACCGCGCTCGTCGGCGGGCCGTTCTTCTTCTGGCTGCTCCGCAGGACGCGGCAGCAGGCGGGTGGCTGGGCGTGAAGCCGGAGATGTTCTGCGAGAACGTGTCCGTCCGGCTAAGCGGACAGCAGGTCCTGCGCGACCTGAGCCTCACCGTGGCCTCCGGCGAGGTGCTGGCGCTGGTCGGGCCGAACGGCGCGGGCAAGTCGACGGCGCTGGCAGTGCTAGCGGGCGACGTCCGGGCCGACGCGGGTTCGGTGTGGCTGGACGGAAAACCGCTCGACGAGTGGTCCGCGCGCGAAACCGCCCAGCGCCGGGCCGTTCTGCTCCAACGGATCACGCTGTCGTTCCCGTTCACGGTGGCCGAGGTGGTCAGGATGGGCCGGGCTCCGTGGGACGACGACGAGGACGTGGTAGCCGAGGTCATGGCACAGACCGAGATGACGGCGTTCGCGGGACGGAAGTTCACGACGCTGTCCGGCGGCGAACAGGCCCGTGCCGCGCTCGCCCGTGTGCTCGCCCAACGAGCCGGGGTGCTGCTGCTGGACGAACCGACCGCGGCCTTGGACATCCGGCATTCCGAACTGGTGCTGCGGACCGCCACGAGCCAGGCGGCTCGGGGCAACGCGGTGCTGGTGGTGGTGCACGACCTCGGGATGGCCGGGGCGCACGCGGATCGGGTCGCGGTGATGTCCGAGGGCGCGATCGTCGCGAACGGGCCGCCGGACGAGGTGCTCACCGGGGAGTTGCTGAGCGAGGTGTACCGGCATCGGGTCGAGGTGTTCGCGCATCCGCGGACCGGGCGACCGGTCGTGCTGCCGTGGAGAGGGGAATCGTGAGGCCGAAAACTGTCGGTGCTGTCTGGAAGAATAAAAGCAAGGGGACCCCCTGGAGGGGACCCCTGCGCAAGCCTTCGACAGCGAACGCTCGGCGGGGATCGTTGCGCACACCTTCAGCCGCAACCACGCGACGGGGATCGCTGACGGTGGCCGCGGCGCTGCTCGTCCTCACCGCCCCCGCTGCCCACGCCCAGAGCGCGCGGGTGTCCGCCTCCCCCGCCAGTGCCGACCCCGACTACGCCACCACGCTCTCGTTGCGCGGCACCGGTTTCCAGTCCGTCAAGAACGGCTACGGCGGCGTCTACGTGTTCTTCGGCTGGGTCTCGGACCTGTGGCGGCCCAGCCAGGGCGGCGCGTCCGGCACGACGATGCGGTACGTCCAGGACCGCGAAGCCAAGGACAACAACGGTTACCAGCGGTTCATCTCCTTCCCCGGCGGCGAGACCGAGCACGCGGCGAACGGGACGGTGAACGCTGACGGCACGTGGAGTGCGCAGCTCAACGTGCCCGGTGCGCGGTTCAAAGCGGCTGGGCGGGACGGCGCTGTGTCCGAAGTGGACTGCACGAAGGTCACGTGCGGTGTCATCACCATCGGCGCGCACGGTGTCGTGAACGCGAACAACGAGACGTTCACACCGATCAGGTTCGCCGTCCCGAACCAGCCCGTCCCGCATCAGCCCGCACCGGACCAACCCACACCGATCCAACCCGCACCGACCACGACCACTGCCCTGGTCACGACCACCCCGACGACGACCACGACCACCACCACGACAACAACGACGACCACGACTCAGCCTGAGGTCCAGCCCGCTGCACAGACCAGCCCCGACGAACGACCGGGCTGGCTCGTCCCCGGCGGCGTCGGTGCCGCCGTGCTGCTCGCGGCAGGTCTCGTGTGGTGGCTGCGGTTCAGAAGGGGCAAGACCGATGCGTAGAACGCTCGCGGCGCTCACGGCGGCGGCAACGCTGGCGACAACAACACCCGCCACAGCGCAGGAACAGCTGACACCGTCGGTGACGGTGTCGCCGAACGTCAGCGCGCTCGACCCCGCCGGCAGCAAGATCACCGTGTCCGGCACCGGGTTCGACCCGAAGTTCAACGACGGGAAGGGCTGGGGTGTCCGCGTCGGACCGAAGCGTGACGGCTGGCGGGACAGGACTACGACCACGAGTCAGTACTCCAAGCTGCTCAAGGAGAACTGGGCGGTCGGCATCAGCCTGAAGCCCGACGGCACCTGGCAGGCCACGCCGACGGTCAAGGCCACCTACGAGGTCGGCAGCGAGGAGTTCAGCGCCGCGACCGAACAGCTCTACCTGATGATCTTCAGCTGGGACAACCCGGACACGAGCAAGGACCTGGTCGTCCCGCTCCAGTTCACCGGCGTCACCTCGCCGTCGTCACCGCGCCAGGGCAGCCTGAGCTGGCCGGTGGTGCCGGACTGGAACGGCACCCCGAGCGACGGCACCGTCGGCCAGACCTGGCCGTACCGGAGCAGCACGCGGAACACCCACGAGTTCGGCGGCAGGATCGACTTCGCCACGCCGAACGTGCGCATCACCAACCCCCGCGCCGACCTCGACGGCAAAACGCTGCGAGTCGACGTCAACGGCGTCACGGTGCCGTTCGCCGACATCAAGGCAGGTCTGCCCGCCTTCAACGGCAACAACGCCACGCTCCGGGCAGAGCTGAAGCTGACCGAGGCCGGCAGCACCGCGCTGAACGGCTCCCTGCCTCCGAACACGGCACTGGCTCCCGCGACCCTGACCTACCCGGTCGCCGCGCCCACCCTCACGCTGGCCCGGACCGAGATCTCCCAGAACGGCACGCTCTCCTTCACCGGCAAGGGTTTCAGCCCCGGCGAACAGGTCGGCCTCGACGACCGGGGCACGTTCGCGGCCGGTCAGGACGGCGGCATCGCGGGTGAGATCACCACCAACGCCGCACCCGGTACGCACACCCTGACCGCAACCGGCCTCACCTCCAAGCGCACGGCCGGCGCCACCTACACCGTGAAAGCGGCCGAGTGCGACGTCACCGCGGTCACCCAGGGCACGCTGCTGTGGGGCTTCAAGAAGAGCTTCCGCGACTACGTCGGCAAGGGCAGCGGCAACAGCATCACCGGCACGAACGGCGCGATCGTCACCGACGTCGACGCCTCCCCGAACACGAACGGCGTCACCACCGGCGCGCACCAGTACCCGTTCCGGGACGCGCGGTACACGTCGAAGACGCAGTTCGACGTCGCGTTCGGCGGCACGATCACGTTCACGTACCCCGGCCACTTCTTCACCATCCACCTGGCGAACCCCGCGGTCAGTGTGAAGGACGCGAAGGGCAGGCTCTCGGCGAACGTCGAACTCGTCACCAGCGGTCCCACGCCCGGCAAGCCGACGAAGCTGATCGGCGTCGAACTGGCGGACCTGGACCTGGCCGCGGCGAAGACCACGAACGACGCCGGTGTGCTCACCGTCACAGGTGTCAAGGCCACGCTCACGAACTCCGAGGCGTTCGCCGGGTTCTACGGGGCCGGCGACAAGCTCGACGACCTCACGCTCACGCTGGGTTCGTCCTGCTCGGTGCTGCCTCCACAGGCTGGTCCCGCCGGTCCGCCGCCGGTCGCGCAGACACCCCAGGACCTGGTGCCGCCGCTCGCGTTCCGGCCTCAGCGGCTGGCGAACACGGGTGCGTCCCCACTGGTGCCTTTGGCGGCGGGATTCGTGCTCCTGGTCAGCGGTTTCGCGCTCGTGCGGGCAGCCAGGATCCGGACTTCACCCGGACGGAGGAGTTGATCACTATGATGGGTGAGTGCCCCTGAGTAATCGACCTCTCGCGTTACTCGCTGCGCTCGCACTGCTCGGTGCGGTCACGGCGTGCACCAACGCAGCGGTCGGCGACCCGGTCGGGGCACAGCTCGACCAGCAGAACCCCACGTCGACGAAGAAGCCACCGCAGGCGGCGCCGCTCAGGAACAAGATCCGGCTCGGCGTCGAGAACGGCCGCCAGAGCCCTGGCACGGTCATCGCCGGGGCCGGTGACGCGCCGTACAACTACGCGCCCGCCGTCATGCTCGACGGCGGCCGTGTGCGCGCGTGGTGGTGCAGCCAGCTCAGCGCCGCGCCGCCCGGTGGCGACGACATCCTCTACAGCGACGGCCCTGCCATCAACGGACCGTTCTCGACGGCGGTCCCGGTGTTCTCCGGCAGCGGCGGCAGCTTCGACGCGATCCACACGTGCGACCCGTCGCTGATCAAAATCGGCGGCACGTACTACATGTATTACACGGGCGCGGCGAGGGACAACCACGCGAACGGCAGCGCGGTCGGGGTCGCGTCCAGCAAGGACGGCATCACGTGGCAGCGGGAGGCCGGCGGTCAGTCGATCGTCGCCCCGGCCGGGGACAACTTCCGCGAGAACACCTACGGCGCGGGCCAGCAGACGGCGATCTACCTCGACGGCTGGGTGTACCTGATGTTCACGGACACCACCGGCCTCGCCTCGCACCAGAACGGCGCCGGCCAGTACGTGCTGCGTTCGAAGGACCCGACGTTCTCCAAGGGCGTCGAGGCGCTCGGCCCGCAGGGTTTCAAGCCGGCGGCGTCGAACAACCAGCCGCGCACCCGTTCGGTCGTCGAGGCGTTCAGCGCGGACTGGATGTGGATCGAGGCGGTGGCCTCGTTCGCCATCGCCCACGAGACCGACGACGGCACCACCATCACTTTCTGGAACAGGGACTTCACCCGCCACCCGTTCGAACCCGTGGTGATCCCCGGTCCCTGGAAGGAAGGTCCCGGCCTGCTGCGCACGCCGGAGGGCCACGCGCCGGCCAACGCCAAGGACCCGTGCGGACGGGTGGCGCTCGACGTGCTGCGCGGCACCTTCGAGGGCCCGGCCGGTCCGACGAACATCTCCCACTTCGGCATCGACGCCGTCGGCCTCAAGGGCTGCGCCACCGCGAACGAGGCGAAGGCGCTCAACGGTTTCGCGGTGCCCTCCCCGGAACGCACGCTCGACGTCGTCGTCGGTGCCAATGTGATGCGCTTCGAGCGCCGTTCGGTCGCCCAGCAGTTCGCCAAGGGCGTGCTCGGCACCCGGCCGCAGGGCGTCGACGCGCTGAAGGTCGCGTTCACCGTCCCGGCCGGAGCGCCCGCGGTGGCCAACCCCGCGGGTCAGGTCGGGCTGCTGCTCGACGGCAAGCTGTGGATCGTCGGGTCCCCCGAGATCGCGACGCTGAACTCGTCCCCCATCACCCAGGTCACCGCTGAGCAGTGGGCCAAGTACGAGCGCCTGCCGGATCTCGTCCGGCGCTGACCGGATACGTTCTCCCGAGGTCGAAATCGGACATGGGGGACCGAATGGTGGTCGTGACAGCACAACGGACAGGGGCTCTCGCGGACAGCGTCGTGCCTCTGCCGGACGAACCGCGGCACGAGCTCACGTGGCTGGGCATGACGGCCGCCTTCGTGGCTTCGATGGCGTTCCTGCTGCTCATCCCCGCCGGCTGGTCCCGGCTCGACCACCTGTGGGCCGAGGACGGCGCCCGGTTCGTGGTCGACGCGGTGCGCTCGCCGGTGCTGGAGAACCTGGTCGACCCCTACGGCGGTTACCTGCACGCGTTGCCGCGCATGGTCGCTCAACTGGTCGCGTTGCTGCCGATCGAGTGGACGGCCGCCGGGTTCGCTATCTGCGCCGCGGCACTGCGGGCGTCGATCGCGCTGATCACGTTCGCGGCCTCGAAGCCGTACCTGAGGTCGTCGCCGCTGCGGTTCGCGCTCGCGGCCCTGGTCGTCGTGCTGCCTGCGGGCAACTCCGAGACCTTGAACAACATGGCGAACCTGCACTGGTTCCTGCTGTACGGCGTCTTCTGGGCGTTGTTGTGGCGCAACGCCCCGCGCGTGCCGATCGCGGTGTTCGTGGTCCTCGCCGCCCTGTCGAGCCCGCTGGTGTTCATCCTGGCGCCGATCGCGCTCGTGCGGCTCTTCCAGCCGCGCAGGGTCGTGCCGATCGCGTTCCTCGGCGCGCTGGTCGTGCAGGGCCTGACGATGGTGTTCGCTTCCCGGACGCCGTACTCGCACGACGCGATCGACCCCGTGCAGGTGTTCCTGGCGAGCCTGTTGCGGGTGCCCGTGGTGGCGTTCACGGGGTCGGAACGGGTCAGCCAGTTCTACCCGGCGCAGGGCAACCTGCTGATCCTCGCGGCGTTGCTGGTCGCCGTCGTGCCGATCGTGGCGGGCCTGCGGTTCGGCGACCGGGCCGGGCGGACGCTCGTGCTGGTCTCCGGTGCGTACAGCGTGATCGTCATCGTCGCGTGCCTGGTGCTGAACTGGTCGGCGGCCCTGCAGGTGCAGGCACCCGACGCCGTGATGGCCGGGCAGCGCTACAGCATCGCGCCGTGCCTGTTCCTGTTCACCGCGATCTTCGTGGGCCTCGACGCGACGCCGGCGAGGACGTGGGAACGCGTGGTGGTGGCCGGCAGCCGGTACCTGATCGGGGCGCTCGTGGTGGTCAGCGTCTTCGTCCACCTGCGCACGCCGGACACGGTGCTGACGGGTGTTCCGTGGGACGAGAGCCTGGCGAGGGCCCGTGCGGCCTGTGCCGCCGGGGCCCCGGAAGCACGGCTGGAGCACGAGCCCCAGGACTGGTTCTTCGTCGTTCCGTGCGAGTCCGTCCGCTGAGCTACAACGTTCGCCTGACGAAGTCCCGGAACGACCCCGCGGGCCTGCCCGTCACGTCCAGCACGGTCGTGGTCACCCGGTCCTCGGCACCGCCGCGGATGTCCTCGTCGAGCCCGGCCAGGAGCGCGGCGAACTCGCGGGGCAGCGCGGCGGCGAAGCGTACGGTCATCTCGGCGGTGCTGACCGAACGGTGCCGCACGGGTTTGCCGGTGACCTCGGTGATGATCGCGGCGGCATCGGCGTAGCTCAACGCCTCCGGGCCCGTGATCAGGTGATCCGTGTTGTGCGGCAACGGATCCGTCAGCGCTCTCGCGGCGACCGCGGCGATGTCGGCGGCGTCGACGAACCCGACCCTGCCGGTACCGGTGGCCGTCACGATCTCGCCCGCGCGGACACCGGCCGCGAGCTGGTGTTCGCCGGTGAAGTTCTGCATGAACCAGGACGGGCGCAGCACCGCCCACTCCGGCAGGGCGCGCACGAGTGCGGGGAGAGCGCCCATCCCCGTGGCGCTCTCCGGCACCGCGGACGAGCTCAGCAGTACCACTCGCCGCACGAGCCGCGCTCGAGCGAGCAGCGACTCGACCACCGGAACGGGGTCGACGACCCCGATCGGGGGGATCAGGTAGACGTTTCTTATCCCGTCCAGCGCCTTCTCAAACGTCGCGGGCACGTCCCAGTCGAACCGGACGTGGTTGTCCCGCAGAGGTTTCCTGGTGCCGATCCGCGCTTCGGGCAGCAACGAGGCGAGGCGACCGCCGGTCGTGCCGGTGCCGCCGATGATCAACGTGGTCACGCGAGCTCCTGCGCGAGGAGGGGGTTCCAGTAGTCGCGGTAGTTCACGATCTCGCCGTCGCGGGTCGTGACGACCACGACGTAGGACGTCCGGTAGCGCTTGCCGGTCGCGACGACCACGCCCTCGGCGTCGAACTCGGCGATGACGACGTCCGGGTCCGTCGTGTGGTGCACGACCTGCTTCGGAAAGCCCTGGATGTCGAGCATCTGCGGGTAGTCGCGCACGTAGTCCTCGACAGCCGCGCGGCCTTCCAGCCTGGCCGGCCAGCCGGGCGGGGCGAACGGGAACTCCGCCACGCCGTCCTCGGCCCACAGGCCCGCGAAGCCGATCATGTCCTTGTCCAGCAGCAGTTGCAGTGCCTTGGGGATGAGGTCCACGGAAGCCCTCCGAAAGAAATGGACGAGACGGTCCCGTCCCGTCCGTCACATTAGGCGGGACGGGACCGTCTCGTCCAGTCCTATGATGTGCGCCATGACCAAGCGCACCCCGACCGGCGCCGCCGTCCTGCAGCCCCAGGTGACGCAGGCGATCACCGACGCCGTGTTCGACGAACTCGCCCTGCACGGCTACGGCCGGCTCTCGATGGAGGCCGTGGCCAAGCGAGCGGAGGTCGGCAAGAGCGCGTTGTACCGGCGGTGGCCGTCCAAGCAGGACATGGTGGTCGCGGCGCTGTCGGAGTTCTCCGTGCCACTGGCCGAGGTGCCGGACACCGGGTCGTTGCGCGGCGACCTGCTGGCCACCGTCACGGCGGTGCACGACTGGCTGACGCACCCCCGGTTCGCCACGATCCTGCCCGACCTCACCGCCGAGGCCGTGCGCAACCCGGCGTTGTCCGAGGCGATCGCGGCGACGATCGGCGAACCCCGGCGCGCGCTCGGCGCGGTGACGTTGCGACGGGCGGTCGACCGGGGCGAACTACCCGCGGACCTCGACTTCGAGATCGCGCTGGACCTGGTCGCGGCGCCGGTCTACTGGCGGCTGTCGGTGCGCCGCGCCGAGGTCGAGCCGGACTACCTCGAACGGCTCGTCGACCACCTGCTGCGTGCGCTTCAGTGCTGATAGCCGGGGTAGTCGACGTACCCGTTCGGCGTCTGGAACCAGGTGTCGCGGTCGGTGCCGGCGAGCGGCAGGCCGAGCCGGAAGCGTTCGACGAGGTCGGGGTTGCCGATGTAGGCGCGGCCGTAGCTGATCAGGTCGGCGCCGTTCGCGAGCCAGCGTTCACCCTGCTCCTGGGTGCTCTCGACCGGACCGATCTGGCCGCCCGGGTTGAGGATGAACGCGGTCGGCCACGCCTTGCGCAGTTCCATCAGCGCCTCGTCGTCCACAGTGGCCAGCACGTGGACGTAAGCGATGTCCGGCAACGCTTTCAGCAGCTCGCCGTAGAGCACGGGCACGTTCTCCTCGACGATGCCCTGGATCTCGCCGCCGGGTGAGAGCCGGATGCCGACGCGGTCCGGCCCGATGGCGTCCGCCACGGCTTCAACCGCCTCGACGGCGAACCGGATGCGGCCGGTGGTCGAGCCGCCGTAGCCGTCCGTGCGCTCGTTCGCGCTGGAGGACAGGAACTGCTGGATCAGATACCCGTTGGCGCCGTGCAGTTCCACGCCGTCGAACCCGGCGTCGACGGCCCGTCGTGCCGCGTCGGCGAACGCCTGGACCTGCTCGGCCACCTCCGCCGTCTCCAGGGCGCGCGGGACGGGCGCGGACGCCATGCCGGACGGGGTGAAGACCTCGGTGCCGGCCGCGATCGCCGACGGACCGACGGGGTGGTGCCCTGCGACGTCGGGGTGCCCGATCCGGCCACCGTGCATGAGCTGGGCGAAGATCCGGCCACCGTTGGCGTGCACGGAGTCGGTGACCACGCGCCAGGCCTCGACCTGGTCGTCGGTGTGGACCCCGGGCATGAACGGACCGGCCTGGCCGACCGCGTTCGGGTGCACGCCTTCGGTGACGATGAGTCCGGCCGTGGCGCGCTGCGCGTAGTAGGTGGCCGTGGCCTCGGTCGGTTTGCCGTCAACGGCCCGTGCGCGGGTCATCGGCGCCATCACGAGGCGGTTCGGCAGGGTCAGGTTTCCGAGTCGGTAGCTGCTGAGAAGCATGAGAGCTACGCTAGGAACCTGACGTTGACGTCAGAGGTAGCTTTTGTGGCGGAGGTCTCATGCGCATCGGTGAGCTGGCGGAACGCACGGGCGTGAGCGTGCGCGCGTTGCGCTACTACGAGGAGCAGGGCCTTCTCGCGTCTGAACGCAGCGAGAGCGGGCAGCGGCGGTACGAGGAGAACGCCGTCGCCAGGGTGCGGCTCATCCAGCAGCTCTACGGCGCCGGGATCTCCAGCGCGTCGATCCTGGAGATGCTGCCGTGCGTGGTGACGGGGGTGGCGGCGCCGGAGGTGCTGTCCAAGCTGCACGGCCACCGCTCGTCCGTGGTCCAGCAGATCGAGGAGCTGCAGGAGACGCTCCTGCAGCTCGACAGGGTGATCGCGGGCGCCACGACGGCGTACGCGACCGGAAAGCCGTGCCCGCCCCAGTGAGCGGGCACGGCCGCGAACTCAGATCGTGGCGGTGTCGATCACGAACCGGTACCGCACGTCGCTCGACTGCACGCGCTCGTAGGCGGTGTTGATCTCCTCGGCGGTGATCAGCTCGATCTCCGCGCCCAAGCCGTGCTCGGCGCAGAAGTCCAGCATCTCCTGGGTCTCGGCGATGCCGCCGATCATCGACCCGGCGAGCGTCTTGCGTCCGCCGAGCAGCCCGAACAGGTTGATCGAGATCGGCTCCTCGGGCGCGCCGACGTTCACCAGGGCTCCGTCGGTCTTGAGCAGGCCGAGGTAGGCGGTGAAGTCCAGCGGGGCCGACACCGTGGAGACGATGACGTCGAACTTGCCCCTCAGCTCGGTGAACGTGGCCGGGTCGCTGGTGGCGCGGTAGTCCTGGGCGCCGAGCTTGAGCCCGTCGTCCTTCTTGCGCAACGACTGCGACAGCACGGTGACCTCGGCGCCGAGCGCGGCCGCGATCTTGACGCCCATGTGGCCCAGCCCGCCGAGGCCGACGACGGCGACCTTCTTGCCCGGCGCGACACCCCAGTGCTTGAGCGGCGAGTAGAGCGTGATGCCGGCGCACAGCAGCGGCGCGGCCACGTCGAGCGGCAACGCGTCCGGGATGCGCACGACGTAGTTCTCGTCGACCACGATCTGCTGCGAGTAGCCGCCGTACGTGACGTCGCCGCGGCGGTCGATGCCGTTGTAGGTCATCGTGTTGCCGTTCGCGCAGTACTGCTCCAGCCCGCGCAGGCAGAACTCGCACTCGCGGCACGAGTCGACCATGCAGCCGACTCCGACCCGGTCACCGACGGCGTGGCGGGTCACCTCGGCACCGACCTCGACGACCACGCCGGCGATCTCGTGGCCCGGCACCATCGGGAAGATCCCCTGGCCCCAGCCCTCGTCGACCTGGTGGATGTCGGAGTGGCAGATGCCCGCGAACTTGATGTCGATCAGGACGTCGTGCGCGCCGACCGCGCGACGCTCGATGGTGGTGCGCTCCAGCGGTGCCTTGGGTGCGGGAGCGGCGTAGGCAGCGACGGTGCTCATCAGGTTTCTCCTCGGTTCGTCGTGTCGATGTCGACAGTGCTCCGGTCCGAGGGGGTTACCCAGTCACCTGCTTTTCGTATGTCTGCCGTGCCTACCACCAGCAGTAGCAGGCACGTCGTGGACGGCGCGGGGATACTCGGGTCCATGACCGTCGATCCGCGCACCGAGCTGAGCGACTTCCTGCGCAGCCGCCGCGCACGGCTGTCCCCCGACGACGTGGGCCTGCCCCGGTACGGCCGCACCCGCCGCGTACCGGGCCTGCGCCGCGAGGAACTGGCGCAGCTCGCGGGCGTCTCCGTCGCGTACTACACGCGCCTCGAGCAGGGCAACGGCCGCAACGTCTCGACGGAGGTCCTGGACGCGATCGCCCGCGCGTTGCGCCTGACCGACGCCGAGCGCGACTACCTGGGCAACCTGACCCGCAGCAAGCCGCCGAGGAAGAAGGCCGACCCGGGGTCGATGGTCCGCCCGGCGCTGCGGCACCTGCTCGAAGGCATCGCCGTACCCGCGTACATCGGCGGGCGGCGCACCGACATCCTCGCGTGGAACCCGATGGCCGCGGCCCTGTTCGGCGACTGGGGCCAGCTGGCGCCGCGCGACCGCAACTGGGCACGCATGATCTTCCTGCGACCCGAGTACCAGGGACTTTTCGTCAACTGGCAGACCAAGGCCGCCGACATCGTCGCGTTCCTGCGCTCGGACGCCGCCTGCTGCTCGAACGACCCGGAACTGGCCGCGCTGATCGGCGAGCTCTCGTTGAAGAGCGAGCTCTTCCGGCAGCTCTGGGCCGCGCACGAGGTCAAGGAGAAGAGCTTCGGCACGAAGGTGCTCAAGCACCCTCTGGTGGGCGAGCTCACGCTGTCGTACGAGACGTTGCGCATGCCGAACGAGCCCGGCATGTTCCTCAGCACCTACCACGCCGAACCGGGCACCCCGTCCGCCGAGGGCCTGCAACTGCTGGCCAACTGGGGTGCGGGCGCGACACCGTCTGTTACTACTAAGGCGTGAGAACACCCCGTCTCGAGATCGAGTACTGCACGCAGTGCCGCTGGCTGTTGCGTGCGAGTTGGACCGCGCAGGAACTGCTGACGACGTTCACCGCCGAACTGGGCGAGGTCGCGTTGATCCCCGGCACCGGCGGCGTGTTCGACGTGCGACTCGACGGCGAGACCCTGTGGTCCCGCAAGGAGCAGGAGGGCTTCCCGGACCTCGCCGTGCTCAAGCAGCTCGTGCGCGACCGGCTGGCACCGGAACGTTCGCTGGGCCACACCGACCGCAAGAACTCCTGACGACCGCAGTGGTCAGGCCGTCGAGATGAACCCCTTCGACACCATCCAGTCACGGGCGACCACACCCGCGTCCTTGCCCTCCACGTCGACCTGACGGCACAGCTCGATCATCTGCTCGTTGGTCAACGCGGCGCTCACCTCCTCCAACGGCCCGCGGATCTGCGGGTAGCGCTTCAGGAACTCCGCTCGCACCGTCGGCGCCACGTTGTACTGCGGGAAGGCCTTCTTGTCGTCCTCCAGCACGCGGAGCTTCTGCGCGGCGATGCGGCCGTCGGTCGTGAACACCTCACCGACCGGGCACGTGCCACCCGCCACGGCCGAGTAGATCGTGCCGATGCCGAAGTTCTTCACCTCGGTCGTCGGGAAGCCGTACGTCCGTTGCGCCGCGGGGAAACCGTCCTGGCGGCTGGTGAACTCCGTCTCCAGGCAGAACACCGCCTGGTCCGGATTCTGGTTCAGGAACGCCGCCAGGTCGGACGTGGTCTTCAGGCCGTGCTTCGAGCCGTAGTCCTCGGTCACGGCGAACGCGTACTGGTCGTTCAACGGCGAGTAGGCGAGCCACTCGACGCCGAACCTCTCCAGGTCGGCCTTCTTCGTCGCGTCGTACTGCGCCTGTTCACCGCCGGGCACCGGGAGCTCGTTGCCCTGGTAGTTGATCCAGCCGGTGCCGGTGTACTCCCAGGTGACGTCGACCTCGCCGTTGAGCAGGGCCTGGCGCGCGGTCTGCGAGCCCTTCAGGTCGGTCAGGTCGACGACGTCGGCACCGGCCGCGGACAACGCCATCTCGGCCAGGTAGCCGAGCAGGATGTTCTCGGTGAAGTCCTTGGACCCCACGGTGATCTCGACGCCCTGGAGCGACTGGTCCGGCTTGATGGACCCCGGCAACACCTTGTAGGGCAACGCGGTGTTGACGTCCAGACCGCAGCCGGACAGGCACAACACCAGCACGAGCACGAGCTTCTTCATCGGACCCCCTTGGGGCCGAACCACTGCTCGATCACCGCGCCCGCCCAGTCGACCAGCAGCGCGAGACCCGCCGCCAGTGCCGAGCCGGTCACCAGGACCTTCATCAGGTTCAGCTTGTAGCCGGTGTCGATCAGCAACCCGAACCCGCCCGCGTTGACGAACAGGCCGAACGTGGCCGTGCCGACCGCGAGCACCAGCGACGTGCGCAGGCCGGCCAGGATCAGCGGTGTGGCCAACGGGAACTCGACGCGCCACAGCACGCCCGACGCCGACATGCCGATGCCGCGCCCTGCGTCCACAAGGGACGGATCGACCTGCTGGATGCCGACGATCGTGTTGCGCAGCACGGGAAGCAACGAGTAGAACGCGAGCGGCAACGCGGCCACCCACAGTCCGCCGGAAGCCCCGGTGACCAGGAACCACAGCACCAGCACACCCAGCGCGGGTGCGGCCTGGCCGACGTTCGCGATCGCCAGGAACACCGGGGCGAGGAATCGTGCCCACGGCCTGGTGGCCACGATCCCGGCCGGCACGGCGACCACCACCACGATCGCCGTCACGACGACCGTCATCGCCAGGTGGTCGCGCAGCGCCGTCAGCAACGACGTCGCGTTGAGCGTGCTCTTCTCGGTCGCCGTGAGCTCACCGCCGAACACCCACGCCAGCACACCGCCGACGATCAGCAGCACGACGACGGGCTGCGCCCAGAACCGGATCCGCCCGGCCGTCACGCGTTCGACCGCAACTGCTGGACGACCTCGGTCACGGCCGCGAGGTCGATCGTGCCGACGTACTCGCCGCGGCCACCGGTGACGACGGCACGGCCGCCCTCGGTGAGCATCGCCTCCAGCGCGTCCCGCAGCGTCGACTGCAACGACACCGAGTCCTGCACCGGCTGGCCGATGCGGGCGAGCGACGTCGCCCGCTTCAGCTCGGTCGCGCGCACCCAGCGCACCGGCCGGTCGCGCTGGTCGAGCACCAGCACGAACCTGGCGTCGCCGGTCTCCACAGTGGACGGATCGGCGTCCGCGCGCACCGTGACCGTCTGGCCCAGTTCGACATCTCGGACCCTCATGAGCGTCAACGCCTTCAGCGACGCGCCGGCGCCGACGAATCCGGCCACCGTGTCGTCCGCCGGGTTCGCGAGGATCGCGTCCGGGGTGTCGTACTGCAGGATCGTGGACCGGTCGCCGAGCACCGCGATCTTGTCCCCGAGCTTCGCGGCCTCGTCGAAGTCGTGCGTGACGAACACGATGGTCTTGCGGAGTTCGTTCTGCAGCCTCAACAACTCGTCCTGCAGATGCCCGCGCGTGATCGGGTCGACCGCGCCGAACGGCTCGTCCATCAGCAACACCGGTGGATCGGCGGCCAGCGCCCGCGCGACACCGACGCGTTGCTGCTGACCGCCGGAGAGTTGCCGGGGGAAGCGCGCGCCGAACTCGCCGGGGTCGAGCCCGACGAGGTCCATCATCTCGTCGACTCGATCGGCGGTCTTCTTCTTGTCCCAGCCCAGCAACCCCGGCACGATCCCGATGTTCTGCGCCACCGTGAAGTGCGGGAACAACCCGGCCTGCTGGATCGCGTAGCCGACGCGTCGCCGGAGATCGTCCGGGTCGATCTTCAGCGCGTCCTCACCGCCGATCGTGATCGTGCCGGACGTGGGCTCGATCAAGCGGTTGATCATCCGCATGGTCGTGGTCTTGCCACACCCGGACGGCCCGACGAACACCACGATCTGCCCGGCGGGCAAGACCATCGAGAAGTCGTCGACGGCGGGGGCCTTCTGCCCCGCGTACCGCTTGGTCACGTGGTCGAGCCTGATTTCGATGCCTGCCTCAGCCACGGACGCCCCTCGACACGGTGAAACGGTTGACCAGCACGTAGACGCCGTCGAGCAGCAGGGCGAGGATCACCACGCCGATCGTTCCGGTGAGGGCCTGGTTCATGGAGTTCGCGCTGCCGGCGTTCGCGAGCCCGGAGAACACCTCGGAACCCAGACCCGGCCCTTTCGCATAGGCCGCGATGACCGCGATCCCCATCAGCATCTGGGTGGCGACGCGCATTCCGGCGAGAATCGCGGGCCACGCCAACCGCAACTCAACGCGGGTGAGTACCCCGAATCTGCTCATCCCAATCCCTCTTGCGGCATCACTCACAGCCGGGTCCACACCGGCCAGTCCGACGATCGTGTTGCGCACGATCGGCAGCAGCGCGTAAAGCACCAAAGCGACCACCGTCGTGTCCGCGCCCAGGCCGAACACCGGAATCAGCAACGCCAGCAAAGCGAACGACGGAATGGTGAGAATCGTGCTCGCCAACGCCGTGGCCAGCGCGGATCCGGCCGGACTCCGGTACACCGCGACGCCGATCGCCACCCCGAGCACCGCTGCCAGGACTGTGCACTGCACCACGGCACTGACGTGCAGGAACGCTTGCAAAGACAGCCGATCCCAGCGATCGGCTACGTACTCGAGCACATTCATCCTCGTGGCCCCGCCCTCGAAGTTGGCGTCAACCCAACACCATTGTGGACAGTGCGGCAACCATTCGCCACCGAACCACCGTCTCAGCGGGTGGAATTCCGGTGTGGTTCAAGGCGGTTCTGGTAGACCTCTGCGGCTGTCCACCAGGCGCATCACTCCAGTGGGTTTCGAGCCGTCACTCATACGTTCTTCAACTAACCAAGAACGCGCTCGCACGCACTCATGCCCGCTGACCGCTTGGGGGATTTCTGAGATGTCGCACGAAGCTGAAGTGGACGGCGGCTGCCTTCCCGACCTGCTGCGCAAGCAGGTCGAGGAACACCCCGATCGCACGGCCGTCGTCTTCGGTGAAGAGAGCATCACCTACGGCGAACTGTTCGAACAGAGTTCCGCGCTGGCCACGCACCTGCGGCGCCTCGGCATCAGCGAGGACGACTGCGTCGGCATGTTCCTGGAACCGTCGCTGGACCTCGTGGTCGGGGCGTGGGGAATCCTGTGCGCCGGCGGCGCCTACCTGCCGCTGAGCCCGGAGTACCCGGAAGAGCGACTCCGCTACATGATCGAGGACTCGCGCACGAAGGTCGTCGTGACGCAGCGCGCCCTGAAGCAGCGCCTGACCGAACTCGCGCCCAGCACCACGAGGATCGTCACCCTCGACGACTGCGACGAGGCGTTCGACGACGGCTTCTCCCCCTCGCACACCAGTCTCGCGTACATCATCTACACCTCGGGCAGCACCGGCCGGCCCAAGGGCGTGATGATCGAGCACCGCAGCATCGTCAACCAGATGCTGTGGCTGCACGACGCGCACGCCATCGACGGCACGAAGCGCGTGGTGCAGAAGACGCCGATGAGCTTCGACGCCGCGCAGTGGGAGATCCTCGCCCCCGCGGTCGGCAGCACCGTGGTGATGGGGCGTCCCGGCATCTACCGCGACCCCGAGATGCTGATCGAGACCATGCGCGAGCAGGGTGTCACGACGCTGCAGTGCGTGCCGACGCTGCTCCAGGCGCTGATCGACACCGAGGAGTTCCACACCGTCACGTCGTTGAAGCAGGTCTTCAGCGGCGGTGAGGCGTTGTCCCGCACGCTCGCCCAGGCGTTCGTCGCGGACATGCCGAACGTGCGGCTCATCAACCTCTACGGCCCCACCGAAACGACGATCAACTCGTCGTCGCACGTGGTCGACCCCGCCGAGCTCGCCGAAGCCCCGAAGTCCATCTCGATCGGCCTGCCGGTCGCGGGGACGACGTACCTGGTGCTCGACGCGAACCGCGACATGGTCACGCCGGGCGAGATCGGCGAGCTCTACATCGGCGGCGTCCAGGTCGCGCGCGGCTACCTGCACCAGCCGGAGCTGACCGAGGAACGGTTCGTGGACGGCATGTTCCGCACCGGCGACCTCGTGACGCAGAACCTCGACGGCACCGTGCAGTTCGCCGGGCGCGCCGACAGCCAGGTGAAGCTGCGCGGCTACCGCGTCGAACTGGACGAGATCCGGCTCGCGATCGAGACGCACGACTGGGTGCGCAACGCGGCGGTGATCGTCAAGGAGGACGAGCGCACCGGGTTCCAGAACCTGATCGCGTGCGTAGAGCTGAACCCCAAGGAAGCCGCCCTGATGGACCAGGGCAACTCCGGGTCGCACCACCAGTCGAAGTCGAGCCGCCTGCAGGTCCGCGCACAACTGTCGAACCCCGGTGTGCGCGACGACCTCGGTGGCCGGCGGAGCTTCGAACTGCCCGGCGAGGAAGCGAGCTGCCTGCAGCGCAAGGTCGTCTTCAGCCGCAAGTCCTACCGCTTCTACGAGGGCGGTCAGGTCACCGACGCCGACCTCCAGCGGTTGCTGGAACGCAAGCCGATCGGGGCCGGTTCCAAGGACCCGAAGACCATCCACGTCTCCGAACTGGGCGAGATCCTGCGCTACTTCGGCGCGCACTTCAGCGACCAGCGGCTGCTGCCCAAGTACGGCTACGCGTCACCGGGTTCGCTCTACGCGACCCAGCTCCACCTGGAGCTGCACCACATCGCGGGGCTGCCGGCCGGGTTGTACTACTACCACCCGCTGCGCCACCAGCTCGTGCTCATCTCGGAGCTGCCGGAAAGCTTCGAGGCCAAGGCGAAGCTGCACTTCATCGGGCGCAAGGCCGCGATCGAGTCGGTCTACCTCAACAACATCCAGGAGGTCCTGGAGATCGAGACCGGCCACATGGTCGGGCTCTTCGAAGAGGTCCTGCCGGGCTACGGCCTCGACATCACGGCCGCCGCGTACACGCCGGAGACCAAGGAACAGCTCGACGTCGCGGACGAGGACTACTACCTCGGCACGTTCGAACTGTGCGCCTACACCGGCATCCGCGAGGACGACGTCGACGTCTACGTCCAGACGCACCCCGGCCGCGTCGCGAACCTGCCCGGCGGCCAGTACCGGTACGCGGACGGCGAGTTCGAGCGCGTGTCCGACGAACTGGTGCTGCGCAAGCACGTCATCGCCATCAACCAGGCGGTCTACGAGCGCGCGAGCTTCGGTGTCACGGCCGTCAGCCGGTCCGCCGAGGACTGGCGCCGGTACGTCGACCTCGGCCGGACCATGCACCGCCTGTCCGCCAACGACGTGGACCTCGGCTTCATGTCGTCGGGCTACAGCTCGAAGTCGGACAACGACCTGCCGTCGGCCAAGCGCATCAACGGCATCCTGAACGACCTCGGCGAGGACGGCGGTCCGTCGTACTTCTTCCTGGGCGGCAAGGTCTCCTACGAGCAGCGCCGCAGCCCGGGCATGAAGGAGGACGTCGTCCACATGAAGGGCCCGGCCGAGCTCATCCGGGACGACCTGGTGAACTTCCTGCCGGACTACATGATCCCCAACAAGGTCGTGGTGCTCGACAGGCTGCCGCTCTCCGCGAACGGCAAGATCGACGTCAAGGCCCTGGAGGCGTCGGACAAGACCGACGTCGACGACAAGGACCGCCCGTTCGTCGCTCCGCGCACCATCACCGAGCGCCGCATCAGCGAGATGTGGAAGAAGCTGATGAAGCGCGAGACCGTCTCGACGCACGACGACTTCTTCGAGACCGGCGGCAACTCGCTGATCGCGGTGGGCCTGGTCAACCGCATCAACAAGGACTTCGGCACGAGCCTCCCCCTGCAGGTGCTCTTCGAGTCGCCGACGATCGAGCAGCTCTCCCGGCGGGTCGACGGCCTGCACGAGGGACCGATCTCACGACTGGTCCCGTTGCAGCCCAACGGGGACGCGGTGCCGGTGTTCTGCTGGCCCGGTCTCGGCGGCTACCCGATGAACCTGCGCACGCTCGCAAGTCGTTCGGAGCGCCCGTTCTACGGCGTGCAGGCGCACGGCATCAACGAGGGCGAGACGCCGTACGGCACGATCCGCGAGATGGCCGCCGCCGACATCGAGGCGATCAAGAAGGTCCAGCCGGAGGGGCCGTACACGTTGTGGGGCTACTCCTTCGGCGCGCGTGTCGCGTTCGAGGCGGCCTACCAGCTGGAGCAGGCGGGCGAGGTGGTCGCGAACCTCCACCTGATCGCACCTGGATCACCGAAGGTCCGCTCGGAGCGGGACAGCGACGAGGCGTCGTACGACAACAGCGCGTTCGTGACGATCCTCTTCTCCGTGTTCGCGGGCAGCATCACCGACGCGCGGCTCTCGAAGTGCCTGGAGGTCGCGAAGGACGAGGACAGCTTCGCGGCGTTCATCAGCGCGGAGTTCCGCGACCTCGACAGCGAGCTCGTGCGACGGATCATCAAGATCGTCACCGAGACGTTCTCCTTCAAGTACACCTTCAGCGAACTGGCCGAGCGCACCATCACCGCGCCGCTCACGATCTTCAAGGCGCAGGGCGACGACTACTCGTTCATCGAGGGCAGCGAGGGCTTCTCGGTCACCGACCCGACCGTCGTCGAGCTGCGGGCCGACCACTACAGCCTGCTGCGCGAGCCCGACATCGACGAGCTGCTGGCGTCCATGGAGCAGACCGCGGCCGTGCAGCAGGAGATCGCCCAGGTGCCGGTGCTGTTGTCCGACGCGCAGATGGCCGAGCTCATCGCGGCCGTCACCAAGGCCGTCACCCTCGCCATCGCGGGAGGCCGGTCGTGAGGAGCACACGATGCCGCACGTGAACATCAAGCACTTCCCTGCACCGCTCAACGACGAGCAGGCGTCCGAGCTGGTCACGGCCATCACCGAGGCGGTGACCAAGGCGTTCGGCTGCGACGAGGGCGTCGTGTCCATCGCCCTGGAGCCGGTCGGGCCGCAGGCGTGGCAGGACCAGGTCTACGCGCCGGAGATCGTGGAACGTCACCACCTCCTGCGCAAGACCCCGAGCTACTGAGGTGCCGATGAACATTCCCCTTGTCTACAGCGAGGAAGTGGCCGAGGCGATCACGGCGGGGCAGCCCGTCGTGGCGCTGGAGTCCAACGTCATCACGCACGGCCTCGACTACCCGGACAACGCCGAGACCGCCCGCCGGGTCGAGGACGCGGTCCGGGCGAGCGGCTCGGTGCCGGCCACGATCGGCATCGACAACGGCCGCATCCTCATCGGCCTCACCGAGACCGACATCGAGAGGTTCGCGTCCACACCGGGGATCCCGAAGGTCAGCAGCCGCGACCTGCCGATCGTGCTGGCCCGCGGTGGAATGGGCGCGACGACCGTCGCGTCGTCGGTGATCGCGGCGGAACTGGCGGGGCTGAAGTTCTTCTCCTCGGCCGGGATCGGCGGCGTGCACCGAGGTGCCGAACGGACGATGGACGTCTCGTCGGACCTCGTGCAGTTCACCCGGTCCAAGGTCGCGGTGGTCTGCGCGGGTGCCAAGAACATCCTCGACCTCGGGCTCACGATGGAGTTCCTGGAGACGCACTGCGTTCCGGTCGTGGCCTACCGCTCGGACGACTTCCCCGCGTTCTACTGCGTGTCCAGCGGTCTGCGCGCCCCGCACCGCGTCGACGACCCGCTGGTGCTGGCGAAGGCGATCGAGAACCACTGGGCGCTTGGCAATCCCGGTTCGTTCCTCGTCACCACACCGACGAAGCACGCGGACGCGATCGACGGCGCCGAGGTGGAGGCGGTGATCACCGAGGCCGTCGCCCGAGCCGAACGCGAAGGCGTGTCGGGGCAGGCGATCACGAAGTACCTCATGCGGGCAGTGGACCGGGCGACGGAGGGCCGTTCCGCGAAGGCCAACATGGCGGTGCTGATCAGCACCGCCGAGGTCGCCGGTGAGCTGGCCGCCGCCCACGCGAAGGAGTTCTCGTCATGAGTCGTTGCGCGATCTTCGACCTGGACGGCACGCTGGTCGACACCCCGCGCGGGATCGTCACGACGTTCGCGGCCGTGTTCACCCAGCTCGACCTGCCCACAGTGGACTCCGCGACCATCCGCGGCACGATCGGGCTGCCGCTGCCGGCCGCGTTCGCGAAGGTGCTCGGACTCCCCGAGGACGAACCGGTCGTCGCGTCCTGCGTCGAGCTCTACCAGTCGACGTTCCGCAGGATCGTGCTGCCGATGGCCACGCAGCTGGTGTTCCCCGGCGTGTACGACGGGCTGCAGTCGTTGCGGGAGGACGGTTTCCTGCTCGCCGTCGCGACGAGCAAGTTCATCGTGAACGCCGAGGCGCTGCTCACCGCCGCCGGTCTGCGCGAGGAGTTCTCCGTCGTCGTCGGCGCGGACCAGGTCTCGAAACCCAAGCCGGACCCGGAGTCGGGGTTCCTGGTGCTGCGCAAGCTCGGCGTGGCACCGGGGAACGCCGTCATGGTCGGGGACACCACGCACGACGTCCTGATGGCGCACGGAGCCGGCATGGCATCCGTCGGCGTCTCCTACGGCGTGCACAGCGTCGACCAACTGCTCAGCGCCAACCCCACCTGGCTCGTCGACTCGTTCGCCGGGGTCGTGGCCGCCGTCAAGGAGTGCTCGTGATCTCCATCGAGGCCTACCTCGAGAAGAACGTGCATCTGTTGCCGCAGAACGACCAGCTGCGCGCGATGCACACGATCGTCCGCGACCGGGACGTGTCCCGCGAGGACTTCGTCTTCTACACCGAGCGGATCAACCGGCTGCTGATCGAGGCCGGCCTCGGCCTGCTGCCGTTCGCACCGCACGACGTCACCACCCCGGTCGGCGCGACCTACCACGGACTGAGGTTCGCGGAGAAGCTCGTCGGCGTCCCGATCATCCGCGCGGGCGAGAGCATGGAGGCCGGGCTGCGCGCGGTCGTGCGGGGCGCGCGGATCGGCAAGATCCTCATCCAGCGGGACAAGGAGACCAAGCTCCCGAAGCTCTACTACTCCAACCTGCCGGACGACATCGCGTCACGGCACGTGCTGCTGCTCGACCCGATGCTCGCCACCGGTGGCACCGCCAACGAGGCGATTCAAGTGCTGCTCGACCGGGGAGTGTTAGAAGAGAACATCGTCTTCGTCACCTTCATCACGGTGCCGGAGGGCATCGAGGCGGTGTGCTCGCGCTTCCCGCGGGTGCGGATCGTGACGTCGGCGATCGAGGAACGGCTCGACGAGAACGCCTACATGCTGCCCGGCATCGGCGATTTCGGCGACCGGTTCTTCGGCACCGACAAGTGACGGGGGCACGACCATGAAGGGCAACCGGCTGCTGGCCGACTCCGCGATCACGGCGCTGGCGCCGATGATCTGGGGCAGCACCTACATCGTCACCACCCAGCTCCTGCCGCCCGACCGGCCGTTGCTGGCCTCGGTCGTCCGCGCGCTGCCAGCGGGCCTGATCCTGTTGCTGTTCGGCCGGATCCTGCCCACGGGCATCTGGTGGTGGCGTGCGCTCGTGCTCGGCACGCTCAACATCGGCGCGTTCTTCTTCCTGCTCTTCGTCGCCGCCTACAAGCTGCCCGGCGGGGTGGCGGCCCTGGTCGGCTCGGTCCAGCCGGTGATCATGCTGGGGCTGGCGGCACTGGTGCTCGGCGACAAGATCCGGCTCCCCCACGTGCTCGCCTGCTTCGCCGCCACCGCCGGTGTCGCGTTGCTGGTGCTGAAAGCCACGGCACAGCTGGACTTCGTCGGGGTGCTGGCGGCGCTGGGCGGCGCGGTCAGCATGGCGTCCGGCATCGTGCTGACCAAGCGCTGGAAGCGCCCGGCCGAGGTCAACGTCCTGCTGTTCACCGGCTGGCAGCTCACGGCCGGCGGGCTCGTGCTGCTGCCCGCGCTCTTCCTGCTGGAGGGCCTCCCGAGCACGATCACCGGCACCAACGTGCTCGGCTTCGGCTACCTGATCGTGCTCGGCTCCCTGTTCGGCTACTCGGTCTGGTTCCGCGGCACCGACCGGGTGCCCGCGATCGGGTTGTCGTTCCTCGGCTTCTGCAGCCCGCTGATCGCCACCGTGCTCGGACTGGTGTTCCTCGGTCAGACGCTGTCGGCGTTCCAACTCGTCGGCGCGCTGGTCCTCATCGGGTCGATCGTCCTCGTGCAACTCACCCCGACGAAGAAGCCGGTGCTGGAACCGGAACGCGAACTTCAGCGCACGACGTCGTAGACGAGCTTCTGGATGCCGTTGCCGTAGGACTCGCTCTCCACGACCTTGAGCTGCTGCTTGTCCTTGTCGGTCGCGCTGAACAGCCGCTTGCCGGCGCCGAGCAGCACCGGGAACACCAGCAGGTGGTAGCGGTCGATCAGGCCCGCGTCGGAGAGGTTGCGGTTGAGCGTCGCGCTGCCGTGGAGGGAGATCGGGCCGCCCTCGGTCTCCTTCAGCGCCGCCACGTCGTCCAGGGACCGCAGGATCGTGATGTCACCCCAGTTGTCGACCAGCTGGTCGTCCTTCAGGGTGCTGGAGACGACGTACTTCGGCATCGCGTTGTACTGCGGGAAGTAGTCGAGCGTCGGCCACACCGGGGAGAACGCCTCGTAGCTGACCCGGCCCATCATCATCGCCGCGGCCTCTTCCTGCTCGCGGCCCTTGATCTCGTAGGCGGCCTCGTCGAACTCGATGTCCTTGAAGGTCCAGCCGGAGCTGCGGTGACCGGGCTCGCCACCGGGCGCCTCGATGACGCCGTCGAGGGAGACGAAAGCGGTGGCGATCAGGGTGCGCATGGAGTTCTCCTCGGTGTTCGCGCTTGCTGTCATCAGTGCGTCGAACGGGAGATGGCGGAAATCGACATCTCGCGCCAGGAGATTTTGCGACATGCGTGACGGCGGCGCTGAACACCCCTCCGAGTCCAGCGCCGCCGGTCTGCTCGGGGAGTCTTCCCGCTGGTCGAGCCGCTCACATGGGGGCAGAGCCCCCAATTAGCGGGCGGGCGTGGGTGATGAGGTCAGCCCGGCTCTGACAGCCGGTGCGGGACTTGAGGCTCCCGACGTGGCGTTCGACCGTTCTCGGGGACAGGAACAGCCGCTCGGCGATCTCGGCGTTGCCGAACCGTTCCACGACCAGCCTCAGCACCTCGTACTCGCGGACCGTGACGCCGGCTTTGCGCAGCTCGGCGGGCACGGTGTCGTGGTCGCGGCGCCGACGTTGCTGCGGTGCGCCCGCCTCGCGGAGGACGGCCCGGCAGGCGGCGGCGACGGCGGGCACGCCGGTCCGGTGGAAGTACTCCTCGGCCTCACGCAGCCACCGCACCGGCTCACCCCAGCCGTCCGCCAGCGCTCTCGGCCCGGCGAGCCGCAGGCCGAGGTAACGGGGCAGGCCGAGACCGGCGCTCAGTTCCAGCGCCTCGGCCGCCGCCGCGTCGGCCTGCGCCGTCCGGCCCTCGCGACCCAGCAGGATCGCGTGGCTCCACGCGAAGTACGTGCGGTGCAACCGGACCTGGGAGAGGTGCGACTCGGCCAGCCGTTCGTACTCCGGCCGGCCCGCGAGGCCGTGCGCGACCCGCACCAGCAGCCGCGGCCCCTGGTAGAAGGTGCCGCGGAGGATGCGCGGTTCCGTGACAGCCCTCTCCACCTCGTCGAACTCGGCCAGCGCCCGGTCGTACCGCTCCTCCATCAACGCGCAGACAGCCGAGCTGTACGACCAGATCTCCTCCGAACCGCCGCGTTCACGCAGCCACGCCAGCGCCCTGTCGGTCGCCCTGCGATCGCCGTGCATGGACGCGATGCCGGCCTCGATCGCGACGGCGAGTGCTTCGAGCGCGTGCAGGCCCAGTTTCCGCGCGGCCTCCCCGGCGCTGGCCCCGTACCGCGCGGCCTCCTCGTACTCACCGCGCACGAGGTAGGTGCCACCCAGGTGCAGGTCGGCGGCGATGAGGATCACGATCGCCCCGGTGTCGAGCGCGGCCTGGCGGGCGGCCAGCAGGGTGTCGACGCCGATCGTCAGGTACTTGTCGGTGATCCCCAGCTCCAGCAACGCCCGCAGCCGCCACGCCGCGAGCCCGTGCTGTTCGGCCGTGTGGAGCCAGCGCTGGATGTGCTGCCGCGCCTCCGCGAGGTCCTGCCCTCTCGTGCAGCGGGTGAGGACCTCCAGTGCTTCGCAGACGACCTCCGGTGTGCCCGTGGCGGCGGCGCGTTCGGCCAGTGCCCGGGCCTTGGGCAGGAGGTCGAGCTGGTTGAGGCCGAGCAGGAGCGCCGCTTTGACGACGTCGACGGACGGGGTGGTCTCCTTCGTCGCCGCCAGCAGGTCGAGGCCGCGCTCCCACTGACCGGCGACGGCGGCGACCCCGGCCTGCGCGAGCCGGACGGCCGCACGGCGTTCGGGCTCGGCGTGCGCCGCGGTGAGGGCCTGCTGGAGCCGTTCTCCCAGTGCGAAGGCCCGTGCGCCGTCGTCCGCCGGAACGACGACCGCGGCCAGTGGCAGGACGGCGGCGAGCGCGTCGAGCAGGTCGGCGGTGAGATCGGGATCCGCGGTCAGCGCCTGGCCGCGTTCGAGCAGCTCCACGGCCGTGCCGAACCGGCCGAGCGCGGCGGCCTGCCGTCCGGCCTTCGCCAGGCACCCCACGGCCTTCGCGGTCTCGCCACCCGCCTCCCACAGCTCGGCGACGAGCTCTAGTTCGCGGGGCCGCAACGCCTCCACGGCGTGCGCGGCGCGGCGGGCCAGCGTCGCCCGTGCGGTCGGCGTCATCCGGCCGGTGATGGCGTCGGCGGTCAGGGCGTGCCGGAACTGCGGGCCCTCGGTGAGCTGCGCGCGTTCGGCGGCCTGCAACAGGTCCGCCGACCTGCCCGCGACGGCCGTGACGACGTCGAGCGGGAACGTCCGCCCGAAGATCGCGGCGGCTTCGAGCACCGCGACGCACTCCGGTCCGAGCGCGTCGACCCGCTGCAACGTGGCGGCCGCGACCGTGGGCGGCACGGCCCGCAGGTCGCCGTTGAGGAGCTCCTCCACGACGAACGGAACGCCGTCGGAGACCTTGACCAGTTGGGCGAGCACGTCGTCCGGGGCAGGTTCGCCGAGGCAGTGGTGCGCGAGTTCGGCCACCTCGTCCCCGGTCAGCCCGGTGAGCCTCACCGTCCCGGCCACCCGGCGCGCGGTGGCCTCGTCGGCGAGCCGGTGCGCACCGTCGGGATGCGGCCGCAACGTCGCCACCAGCAGCACGGATTCGTCCGCGAGGTTGTCGAGCAGGTAGTCCACCACGGCCAGCGTCTCGCCGTCCGCCTCGTGCAGGTCTTCGAGCACCAGCACGGTCTTCTCGGCCGTGACCAGCCGCAGGACCGCCTCGGCCCGCACCACGGCCGGGTCCGGCACACCGGCGGGCGCGTCCGGGGTCATCCGCACCAGCACGGGCAGGTACGCGCCGAGCTGCTCCTCGTCCGGCGCCACCCTGCGAAAAGCCGACAACACGGCCTCGCACAACGCCCTCAGCGGCACCGCACGGCTCGCTCGTCCTTTGAGCACGCGAAATCCGCGTCGCGAGGCGTGCCCCGCGATCTCGGAGGCCAGTCGCGACTTGCCGATGCCCGGTTCCCCCACCAGGAACATCGCGCCACCGCGACCGTGCTCGGCCCGTGTGACCGCGGCCCGCAGTGCTGAGGTCTCCTCGTCACGACCGACCAGCACCGGGGACTGGAACTGCATGGCGCCCGAGCGTACTAGCCGGTCAGGAATCGAGAAGCACCGCTGAGCCCGCGCTCTTACCGTTGTCCTCACCAACAACCGGGAGGACGAGGAAAATGGCCGGCAGCAAGGGAATCCGTCAGTTCCACCGCGTCGTGAGCATGGTCTTCATGGCCACCGTCGTGTTCACGGCGGTCGCGCTCACCGTGAACGCCGAGGCGATCTGGGTGTCGTACGTGCCGCTGCTGCCGCTGTTCGTCCTGATGGGGACGGGCGTCTACATGTGGTTCCTGCCGCAGCTCGCCCGCCGGCGCGCTCGCCAGGCCGCTACCCGTTGAGCCGGTCCTCCAGGTGCGTGAGGGTGGCGTCGAGCGCCACCCCGTACACCGCGATCCGGCACGCGAGCCGCCACAGCGTCGCGTCCGTCGGCGCCACGGCCAGGCCGATCACGAGTTCCCGCACGAGCCGCCGGGTCTGCGCGACCAGCACCCCGACGCTCTCGGTGATCTCCCCGAACGCCGCCGACACCGAGCTCAGCCCCCGGATCGCGTCGATGTTGTGCCCCATCAACCGCAGGTGCTCCTCGGCGCCGGTCCACTCGGGCGCGTCGAGTTCCAGCAGGTCTTCGAGCTCGTCGGCCATGTCCTGCTGCTCGGCCGAGATGTTGTACCAGGTCATCGCGTGCGCGGCGATGACGTCCGGCAGCCCGGTGAGGTCGTCGAGGACGTCCCGCAACGGCCCGATCTGCTCCATCGCCGCCCGTGCCGAGTCCTCGACCGGCTCGACCAGCGACGGCACGGCGGCCTCGCGCACGAGGTCCGGCCGAGGCGCCCGCACGCCGTAGAGGTCGTACAGCCCGGCCACGATCAGGCGCAGGTTCTCCTCGACGTAGGCGACCAGTTCGTCCTGCCGGGCGTGCTTCTCCAGGACGGGGTGGATGACCCACCGGCACAGCCGCCCGTACACGGTCTCGTCGCCGACGACGACCGCGCTCGCCTTGTGCACGGCCGCGAACCGCACGCGCACGGCCTCGATCAGGCCGGCGTGGCGGACGATCTGGCCGGTCACACGTCCCCCTCGGCTCAACGAACCCTCGCCTGGCAACGTTAGTGGGGACAGGGGGTGGCGGGTGGACGATTCACACCGTGGCGTGGTCGGTGCGTCGGTGGTCGTGGGGTTCCTGCTGGCGCTGTTCTGCGCGCAGAGCGCGTGGCTGGGTGCCGTGGCCGCCCTGGACATCGGCAGGCCCGGCACCTACGTGGTCGGCGAGGGTTTCTCCTGCGCTCCCCGCACCGGCTGCATCAGCCCGGACGGCAGGTTCACGAGCGAGGACGGCGAGGTGATCCGCGAGGAGGTCCGACTGGACGTCGATCTCCCGGCACACCTCGGCCCCGGCGACATCGTGCCCGCGTACGACATCGGGGACGCCGAGGGCGTCCACTCGCACCAGATCCGCCGCGACCACCGCGGTCTCGGGATCCTCACCCTGTGGGGCGCGGGCGTGGTCGTCGTCGTGATGGGCACCGGCTATCTCTGGCTGACCCGCAAGCGGACTTGACTCTGCACCACGGTGCAGAGTCCATCGTGATCGGCATGACCAGAGATGATCACGTCGCCCGCTGGGGCAAAGCCGGTGCGCTGTACGACTTCGTGGCGAGCGTCGCGTTCGTGACGCCCTGGACCGGCGCACTCGCGATGGACCTGCTCGGCACGCCCCACACCACCGCTACACGGATGTTCGCCACGCTGTTCGGCACGGTCGTGGTGATGTGGTCGATCGTCCGGTGGCTCCGTCCCGAACGGTTGCTGATCACCGCGGACACCCTCGGCCGTGCACTGTTCAGCTGCTGGTTCGCGTGGGCGCTGTGGCAGGGCGAAACGCCGGCGATCGCGGTGTTCCTGGCACTGGAACTGTTCTGGGGCGTGGCGCAGCTGCGCGCGCTGCTGCGGAGGTAGTTTCCGGTGGTGCGCATATCCGAACTGGCCCGGGCCGCCGGGGTGGGCATCAGCACGGTGCGGTTCTACGAGCGCCGCGGCCTCGTCGTGCCGACCACCCGGTCCCACGGCGGTTACCGCCACTACGACCAGGAAGCGTTGAAGCGGTTGAGGTTCATCCGCCGCGCGGCCCGGCTCGGCTTCACGCTCACCGAGGTCGAGCAGCTCCTCTCCGCCTCCACCACGCCCGACGTGGGGGACGTGATCACCGGCAAGGTCGCGGAGATCGAGCAGCGGATGAACGATCTGGACCGGGTGCGGCTCGCGTTGCTGGACGTCGCCGAGAACGGCGTGCGCGATCAGTGCCCTGTGGTCGCGGCGCTGAGCGACTGAGTTCGGCGGCGTAGGCGCGCAGCAGACCGTGCAGGAAGTACCGGCCGGGGCGGTGTTCGGCGAGCAGGTTCGCTTGGGCGAGTTCGGCGAGCAACGGCCGGACCAGCGGCGTTCCGGACAGGGCAGCGGCGTTCTCGACGGAGATGTCCGGGCCCGCGTGCAGGCCGAGCAACCGGAACAGCCGCGCCGCGTCCGGTCCCAGCGCGTCGTAGGACCAGGAGAACACGCGGCGCAGGTCCGTCGCCGAGTCGCCGCCGTCGAACGGGTCGAGCCCGCCGCGCAACTCGGCGGCGATCTCCCGCAACGAGAACCCGGTGCAGGCGACGCGCGCGGCCACGACGGTCAGCGCGAGCGGCAGGCCGGCGCAGCACGTGACGATCTCGGCCGCCGAGTCGCCGAGCACGCCGAGCCTCGCCGTGAGCAACGCCCGTGAGTCCTCTGTGGACATCAGGCCCACCGCGACGGGGTGCGCGCCGTCCACGGCGACCAGGCCGGTCAGCCGGTCGCGGCTGGTCACCACCACGAGACAGCCGGGGAACCGGGCCAGCAGCGGCCGGACCTGGTCGGCGTCCCTGGCGTTGTCCAGCACGACCAGGCGCCGGCCCGGCGCGGTCTCGGGCAGCGCCACCTCCCCGCCCGGCCCGAACCCGTGCAGGTTCACGTGCAGCTGCCCGGCCGGGAACCGCTCGGCGACCCGATGAGCCCAGTGCAGCACCAGCGCGGTCTTCCCCACTCCGGCCGTGCCCGTCACGGTCACGAGTTGCCTGTCCGCCACCGCGTCCAGCGCGGCGAGCTCACGTTCCCTCCCCACGAACGACCGCGGCGGCGCGGGCATCCACCGGGGCGGCGCCAAGTCCGCCGTGAGGATCCGGCGGTGCACCGCCCGCAGCTCCGGCCCGGGATCGGCACCGAGTTCGTCGGCCAGTCGCAGCCGGATCCGTTCGTAGCGCAGCAAAGCGTCGGCCTGCCGCCCGCAGCGGTACAGCGCCAGCATCACCTGCCCGGCCAGCCGTTCGTCCAGAGGGAACGCCGCCGCCGTCGTTTCGAGGCCCGCCAGCAGTTCCGCGTGCCCTCCCAGGCGCAGCAGGAGATCGTTGCGGTCGAGCAACGCCGCGAACCGCCTCGCCTCCAACGCCGTCCGCACGCCTGCCAGCCACGGTGTGTCCACAGTGGAGAACGGTTCACCGCGCCACAGTCCGAGTGCTTCGTCCAGCAGCGCAACGGCATCGGATTCCACTCGTGCACGACGCACGAGCGACTCGAACCGGTGCAGGTCGACGGACATCGGGTCGGCGGTCAGCACGTACCCGCCCTGACGGCCCACGATCCGCACGCCCGGGAGCACCTGCCGCAGCCGCGACACGTACCCGGCCACGGCGTTGCGCGCCCGATGCGGCACGTCCTCACCCCACACCCGGTCCACGAGCACGTCGACGGGCACCAGCCGGTTCGCCTCCACCAGCAGCACCGCCAGGACACACCTCTGCCGGGCGTGACCGATGTCCACGACCCGGTCCCCCACGCGGACCTCGACATCGCCGAGCAGTCCGAACTCCACTGACCACACTCCCCTGAGCAGCCGATCACACAGTTCCCGAATCCCTGCCGAACACCGGACGGGTTAGGTCGTCCACAACAGATCAGCCAGACCTTCGGAGGGCACAATGTCCAGGACGCTTCTTCGCCGTACCGGCGCCGCGATCGCGCTGACCGCCGCAGCGGTGGCGTTCGCCGGCGCGAGCACCTCGTCCGCGGCCGTCACCTACGACCTGCTCCGCAACTCCAACAGCGCCAAGTGCCTCGACGTCGCCAACGGCAGCCGTTCCGACAAGGCCGCGATCCTGCAGTACACCTGCAACGCGTCGAAGTCGCACCAGCAGTGGGCGCTCGAGGAGGTCGGTGACGGCAGCGGCGCCGTGCGGATCAAGGTGGCGCACAGCGGCAAGTGCATCGACATCTGGGACTCGAGCCAGGACCGGACCGCCGACGCCGTCCAGTACACCTGCAGTGCCACCAAGTGGAACCAGCAGTTCCTCGTCGAAACCACCGACTCCGGCGCGAAGAAGTTCCGGGCGCGTCACAGCGGCCTGTGCCTCGACATCGAGGACCGCGACTTCGAGGACAAGTCGATCCTGCACCAGGACACCTGCGTCACCCACCGCGCGCAGCTCTTCACCATCGGCTGATCGCCCCCTCACGTGGGTTGTGCCTCTTGCCGGAGGCACAACCCGCCTTCCGGCGTTCCGGCTCGTAGGCTGTCGGGCGTCGGTGGCGAACGGGAGGTCGAGCGGTGGCGGACGACACGGTGGCGGAGTTGCTGGCCGAACTGGCCGCGCTCGACGATCCGAAAGCCCGTGCGGTCAACGAGAAGCACGGCGACGACCACGGCGTGAACCTCGGCAAGCTCCGCGCGATCGCGAAACGCCTCAAGACCCGGCAGGACCTGGCGCTGGAGCTGTGGGCAACGGGCGACACGGCGGCGAGGTTGCTGGCGCTGCTGATCTGCCGCCCCAAGGCGTTCTCCCACGACCAGCTCGACGTGATGCTGCGCGAGGCCAAGCGCCCCAAGGTGCACGACTGGCTCGTGAACTACGTGGTGAAGAAGAACCCGCACGCCGAAGAACTGCGCGTGCTGTGGTTCGACGACCCGGACCCGGTGGTCGCGAGCGCGGGCTGGGCGCTGACGATCGACCGCGTCGCGAAGCAGCCCGAGGGCTTGGACCTCGACGGTCTCCTCGACCTCGTCGAGAAGGACATGAAGGCCGCCCCGCAGCGTCTGCAGTGGGCGCAGAACCACTGCCTGGCACAGATCGGGATCGAACACCCCTCGCTGCGAGCGCGGGCGATCGAGATCGGCGAACGCCTGGAGGTCCTCAAGGACTATCCGACGCCGCCGAACTGCACGTCACCGTTCGCGCCGATCTGGATCAACGAGATGGTGCGGCGCAAGGGCTAGTGGTGCGACCCGGACCGTTGGCGAGGTAATCCACGCTCAGCAGGGCGCCTCGCGGCGCCGCCCCCACGCCCCCGTACAACCAGTACGAGGACGTGGGGGCGACACCACGATGCACCCGTCTGACCGCGAATTCCCCCGGCAACGTTCCGAGCCACACCACTAGAGCCAGCCACGCTCACGAGCCGTGTTGGCGGCTTCCGAACGGTTGCGCGCGCCCAGTTTCGCCATCGCCGTCGACAGGTAGTTGCGGACCGTCCCCTCGGCGAGGTTGAGCCGGGCCGCGATGTCGGCGTTGCTGGCGCCGGTCGTGACCTCCTGCAACAGCTCACGTTCGCGCGGCGTCAACGGATCCGCGCTGTCCCACGCCGCCATCGCGAGCTCGGGCGCGACGACGCGTTCGCCGGCGTGGACGCGGCGCAGCGCCGAGACCAGGTCCGCGATCGGCGCGTCCTTCAGCACGTACCCCGCGACCCCGGCGTCCATCGCGCGCCGCAGGTACCCGCTGCGGGCGAACGTCGTGAAGATCAGGACGCGGGTCGTGTCACCGCGCTCGCTCAGCGCCTGGGCGACGTCCAGGCCGGTCCGGCCGGGCATCTCGATGTCGGTCAGCAGCACGTCGGGCCGGTGTTCCGCGACGGCCGCGAGGGCCTCGTCGCCGTCGCCCGCGGTCGCGACGACCGCGACGTCGGGTTGCAGGTCGAGCAGCTGGGCGAACGCCCCGCGCACCATCGCCTGGTCCTCGGCCAGCACGACCCTGATCACGTCGCCACCTTCAGCGGGACGGCGATCGTGACGGTGGTGCCCGCCGAGACCGTCCGCGCGACCAGGCCGCCCAGTGCGGCGATCCGTTCCCTCATGCCCGTCAGCCCGTTGCCCTCCACCGCATGCCCACCCACACCGTCGTCGGCGATCACCAGCCGCAGTTCGCCGTCGCGGGCCTCCACGCCGATGTGGCACTTCTTGGCGCGCGCGTGCCGGGCCACGTTCGTCACGGCCTCCCGCAACGCGAGCGCCAGTTCGTGCTCGGTCGAGCCGACGATCACCAGCTCCGGATCCCTGTGCACGGTCACCTCGACGCCGAGGCTCGACAACGCGGCACGCGCCGCCTCCAGTTCGGTCTCGAGCGACGCGCTGCGCCACCCGGTGACGGCGTCGCGGATCTCGCCCAGCGCCGCACGGGCCGCCTGTTCGATCTCCGCCGCCTCCTCCTTCGCCCGCGACGGGTCCGCAGTGACCAGCTGAGCACGCAGGATGATCGCGGTCAGCGTGTGGCCGAGCAGGTCGTGCAGGTCGCGGGCGATGCGCTCCCGTTCGGCGAGGGTGGCGAGGTGCTCGACCCGTGCGGTGCGGATGCGCAGGTCGGAGCCCTCGCGCTCTCGTTCGGCCCACTCGACCTGCACGAGGCCGACCACCCACAGGAAGATCAACGACGGCAGCAGCGCCCACACCCGGTACGGCATCTCGACCACCGACACCACGCCGAACACGCAGATCAGCGCGGACAGGCCGACGAACCACCGCATCGCCACCCGGCGCGACTCCGACAGGCCCGCGAACACCGCCGCGTACACGAAGAGCACCGCGGCGCCGGCGTTGAACGGGGTCGCCAGCGCGCCGAGCACGACCGTCGGCACGAGACACCAGCGGCGAACCAGTTCAGGACGGCTCCACGACAGCACGTACATCGGGACGAAGGCCACGACCACGGCGGCGACGAGCGCCCAGTCCGCCCAGTCCACGGCCGGGTCGAACACCGGCGCCCACAACAGGTTCCCGAGGTAGATCAGGTGGAACCAGCGGGAGACCCCCACGTTTTTTCTCATGACCGCGCATGACGATACGACACGGCCGCGAGCACCGCAGCCACGATCGCGAAGCCCACCAACACGAGCACATGTGTGAACACGGGACCACCGGTGAGCTGCGCACGAGCGAGTTGGGACAGGTGGTAGTTCGGCAGGAACCGCGCCACGTCCAAGAAGAACGCCGGCATGATGTCGAGCGGCATCCACAGTCCGGACACGACGGACGTCGGGATGAGGAGCGCGTTGAGCAGAGCGGCACCCGCACCCGCGCCGACCTGGAACCCGATCGCCAGGCTCAGCAACGCGAACGGCAGCGAGCCGACCAGCAGCACGACGAGCAGCCGCAGCAACGCGGGCAGGGGCGCGTTCAGCGAACCGGTCAGCGCCGCCGTCACCGTCATCGCGATCAGCACCCCGGCCGCGTAGGGCAGCGCCGCCACGACCTTCGCCGCGAGCGTCACCCCGATCGGCACCGCGGACACCTGCTTGGACTTCAGCCAGCCGCGTTCCCGGTCGGCCGCGACGCCGATGCCGGGGTTCATCAGCACCACCGAGATCGCGCCGAACGTGCCGAACGTGGCGAGCATCGTGGTGCCCGCGGACACCCCGCCGGCGCTGAACTTCCCGAACAGCGACACGAAGAGCGCGAAGAACGCGACCGGCATGACGATCGAGAAGAACAGGGCGGCAGGCTCGCGGACGATACCCCTCAGCTCGTCCGTGAGCTCCACACCGAAGACCTTGGTGTTCATCACGCGGCACCCCTCTCGATCAGACCGGCCACTGCCTCTTCCAGCCCGGCGCCCTCGACCCGCAGGTCGGTCAGGCCGGGGTCCTCCACGAGCAGCACCCGCAGCAATGCCTCCGGTGCCCGCGTGCCGAGGTGGACGTGGTCACCGTCGTTGCGCAGCGACACGACACCCGGCAGCGCTTGGAGGCGCTCCAAGCCGAGACCCGTCCGGGCGATCACCGTGCGGTCGGGCAGCTTCGCGACCAGTTCGTCGGGCGTGCCCTGGGCGAGCACCCGGCCGTGAGCGAGCACGACGACGCGGTCGGCGACGGCCGAGGACTCCTCGATGAGGTGCGTGGTGAGCAGCACGCCCGTCCCGCGCTCACGCCGTTCGGCGAGGATCTGCCAGAACCGCTTGCGGGCGGGCACGTCGAGGCCCGCGGTCGGTTCGTCCAGCACCAGCAACGCCGGGTCGCCGACCAGGGCCATCGCGAGCTGCAGCCGTTGCTTCTGACCACCCGAGAGCTTCGACGCGCGCCGCCCGGCCAGTTCGGTCAGGTCGAGCTCCGCCATCACCGGCCCGGCCGCCGCACGAGGCTTCCCCGCGCGCACTGCGGCCCCCGTGACCAGCTCGGACACCTTCAGCGTGTTCGGGAACCCGAGCGACTGCTGCACCACGCCGAGCTGCCGGCGGGTCGACGCGACGCGCGGATCACCACCGCGGACGCGCACCGAACCTGCCTTGGCGGGCAGCAGCCCGATCACCTGGTTCACCAGCGTCGTCTTGCCCGCGCCGTTGGGCCCGAGCAGCGCCACGCACTCCCCCGCGCCGACGTCGAGATCAACGCCGTCGAGCGCCTGCGTGGCACCGTAGTTGTGCCGCGCTCCCCGTACTTCGAGCACCGTTTCCATGGCGTTGAGCCTGGTCGGCGCGGGCTCGCGCCAGTAGTGAAGCGGCGTCACCACATCCGGATGACAAAAGTCATTCGGGCCGGACGGCCTGCGCCCTCGGGTACTTGCGGCCGGGCATCGGGGCCGGTGACCCGGTGAACGAGACCGGCGTGCCCGCGAGCAGCAGCGTCAGCCCGGCCGGCAGTTCGTCGCGCGAGACGAACCACGACCCGCCGCGCGTGTCCGTGATGAAGCCGTGCGCCTGCCCGGTCTTCCACGTCGCCACGGTGCCCTTGCGGCGTCCGCGCGGCGCTCCGACCGGCGACGCCACCGCCTGCGACGACCGCACGAACGCGCGCCGCAGCGGGTAGTCGGCCTGGTCACCGGGGGCGAACAGCTCGTCGAAACCGGGCGTGAACGGCGTCGCGGCCCGCAGCGGTGCGGCCGTGCGCGGGGTCCAGGCGGGCGGCGCCTGCACCGTCCTGATGTCCACCACCGGCACGATCACGTGCACACCGCGTTCGGTCAGCCTGGACGCGAGCGGGGAGAAGTCGGAGTCACCGGTCAGCAGGACGACCCAGTCGAGCGGCACCGTCATCGCCCGGTCCCACGCCTCCAGCGCGAGCAGGACGTCGACGCCTTTTTCCTTGCCGTTGTGCAGCGGCAGGTCGTGCCGCGTGATGCCGGCCGCGGCCAGTGCCCGGTCGAACGACTCAGCGGGGGTGTCGATGCGACCGCGAACGTAGTGCGCCTCGGCGACCACGCACTCGTCCAGCGGACGACCCGTCTCAGTGTGGACGTACCAGCGCACCGCGTCGTGCAGGCCGTCGAGGGAAACGCGCGCTCCCCTGGGGTGCGCTGTCGCGTAGAAGTCGCTCAGATAGGCGAACCACGTGCCGTCGTAGAACACTCCGATCCGGACGGTCTCACCCACCAGCAGAGATTACTACTTCCCCCCGAAAGCGGAGTGACCAGGCACGGCCGGTAACTCCAGCAGCTGCCCCGCGACGTCCAGGAACTCGCCCCCGCACTGCCACATCGTCAGGTCGGGATCCACGACGAACGGGTCCGTGGGGTCCGCGTCGCCCTCGGCCACGCGATAGGCCAGGGCCTCCGACTCCGAGTACGCGAGCACCGTCTCGTTGGTGCCCCGCCACACCCGTCTGAACATCACAGCGTTGACGCACGTGAAGCGATCACGCACCACGGTCCGTTGAAACCCCCTGCGCAGCAACAACTTCATGCATTCCTCGACGCCGCTCACAACATCCGATTGTGGCTGTGCGCGGTGGCCGACCCCACCTGTCGTCACTCGATAGGGTCAAAACCTTCGGGCACGTGCACAACATGAGCGTCCCTCTTTCGTGCACTCGGCCAGCCGAGAAGGACCGGATCGGGCTATCGCCTGCGGCCGACGGATGCGCAAGCCTCTGGCGGTGGTCGACATCCCCGCCCCGAACCCCGCCGCACCGCTCTACGACCGTGCCGCGACGCAGATCCCGCGCATCGCCGAGAAGGTGCTGGAGGCGTTCTTCGCCAGATCGGCGACGTACCGGCAGCTGCCGCACCAGCTCGTCGACCGCGAGATCACCGAGGCCGTGACCCGTCACCTGCAGGTCTTCCTGCGCGCACTGCGAGAACAGCGGCCACCCGCGCCCGAGGAGTTGGACATGCAGATCGCCACGGCGGTCCGGCGCGCCCAGCAGGGCGTCCCCCTCGACATCGTGCTCAGCACCTACCACGTCGCCGCGACCGTCGGCTGGGAGGCGATGGCCGCGGTCGCCGAGCCCGAGGAGATTCCGGACCTGCTCGCGACGGTGCCGGCGCTGCTGCGGTACCTGAGCGTCGCGGTGCCCGCGGTCGCCGGGTCGTACCTCGCCGAGCAGCAGGCCCTGCACGCCGAACGCCGCGAAGCCGGTCGTGCGCTGGTGGCGGCCCTGCTGACCGGCAGGGAGGCCGAGCCGCTCGCCGAACGGATCGGGCTGGAACTGTCCGGTCACCACGTCGTGGTCGCCGTGCGCGTCGAGGCACCGTCAGTGGCCGACGGCGCCGACGCACGCCTGGCCGTCCATGGGCTGGTGCGACGGCTACGGGCCGAACTGCCCAAGCACGCCCTCTCCGCGTTGGACCACGACGGCGGAACGGTGCTGCTGCCGACGTCAGCCGAGGAGATCGACAACGACATGGAGGTGGCCGCCGAACTCGTCCGCAACCTCCTCACCGCCGCCGGCACCGGCCTGACAGGCGGAATCGCGGCGGCGGAGAGCCGGGAGGACATCCCGGCGGCCGCCCGGCAGGCCGCGGACATCGCCGAACTCGCCCAGCGTCTGGGCCGCCCGCCCGGCGCGTACGTCCTCGACGACGTGCTGCTCGAGTACCAGCTCTGCCGCCCCGGCCCGGGCCGCAAGCGCTTGGCACGCGTGATGGACCGGCTGGCCGAGCACCCCGACCTGCTGCACACGCTGCGGACGTTCATCAACAGCGACCACAACCGCCACCGCACGGCCGACGAGCTGCACCTGCACCGCAACACGCTCAACTACCGGCTGCGCCGCGTCGCCGAGCTCACCGGCTACAACCCGGCCGACCCGACTGACATCCGCCTGCTCTCGGCGTCGTTGATCGTGCACGACCTCAGGTCCTGAAATGCCGACAAGGCGAGCGCACCGGAGTGCGCTCGCCTTGTCAACGGCTCAGATCAGTCGCCGTAGGGGTTCTGGATCGAGACGTGGACGTGGTCGTAGTGACCACCGGTCACACCGCCGCCGGCGGTGTAGTTGCGCCAGCCCTCGGACGCACGGGCGACACTCCAGATCTTGCCCTGCCAGATCACGTAGCGGACGTCGAGCTTCACGGCGTGCTTCTGCAGCCAGTAGGCGAGCTTCCAGCCCTGGGCCTTCTGCGTGGCGTTCGGGTACTGGCCGATCGCGTTCGAGATGGTGCAGTCGAGCGCGTTGCCGGTGTTGTGGTTGCTCGTCGAGGACTCACCCGAGCGGTAGTCACCCACGTAGCACTGCTTCTCACCGGTCAGCGTGGAGATCTGCGTGCGCACGAACGCGGTCCGCTTGCTCGCCTGCGGCGCACGAACGGCCTGGGAGGGCTCGTTGTTGGTGGCCGGAGTCGGGTAGGTGCCGGGCGACGGGTCCGGGTCGTTGCCGGCGTCACCGATGCGGTGCGAGGCGTTCTCGTTCTTCAGCTCGGCCTTGAGGTTTCCCTTGGCGCCGGCCGCGAACGTCTGCTTCGCGCCACCGTAGTTGCTGTTGTAGAAGACGGTGACGGCCTTGCTGGTCTTGTTCCAGACCGAGGCGGCGTTGTTCTTGACGCACACGCCCTGCCCGTTGCCCGCGCTCTTGAAGTCGTAGCAGCTCGGCTGCGAGTCACCGTAGTCGGCGATCGAGCCGGCGAAGTCGGACACCGACCCGGCGTTGTCGCTGTTGTAGTAGAGGCAGAATTCCCCGGTCTCACACGACCCGTTGCGGTCGGTCGCCGCGTTGGCGACACCGGCACCGAAGGACGCGCTGACCAGCGCACCCATCAGTGCCACGAACGTGAACTTCTTCAGCACGATTGACCTTCTTCGCTCCACAGGCTCCCCGGCCTGGTCGGGGGGAGCTTCGTCGAGCCAGAGAATTCCGAGCGCCGCTGACATCCCGCTGACACCGGCAGCCACCGATTTGTCAGGGCACACTGGAGCCATGAGCGACAGGTGGAACGCGCTGCCCGACCGTCCGAAGCCCGAGGAGTGGGTGGCCGAGAAGGACACCAACCCACTCCCCGGCGCCCTCGAGGAGGCCGAGGCCGACCGCGAGGTGCGGGAGGCGCGGCAGGTGCTGGAGCGCGGGTTCTAGCTACTTCTCGCAGGCCACGCCGTCACCGTCGCGGTCGAGGTGCGAGCCGTAGCCGGGCTGGCCCCGGTAGAGCGGCGCCGCACCGGCGGCCTTCGCAGCGGAGCAGTTCGCGTAGTACGCGGGCGCCGGAGCGGGTGGCGCGGGCGCCGGCTGCGGTTTCGGCTGCGGCACAACGGGTTGCGGTGCGGGCTTCGGCGCCACCGGCGGTGCCACCGGTGCGGGCGCGGGCTTCACGTCGAGCCCACCGCACGACGGTCCCCAGAACCCGAGCGAGGCCTGCTTGGCGGTGGTCTCCGCGACCTCGATTGCCGAGTTCACACCGGCGACTGCGCGAGCGACACCCTGACTCGCCGCGAGTACCGCGTAGTCCTTGCCATCGGCCAGCATCAGACTCGACGTCATGGTCTGAGCCGGCAGGCTCAGCACTGCGGTTTGGACTGGATTGCCCACCAACGTCTTCGTCGCGAACTCAACGGCCGACGCCGCCCAGCACTCACCGGGCTGAGCGAGCCCGGTGAGCACGACCTTGGCACCGTTGGACAACAACACCGTGCGTCCGTCCACAACAGACTCCACCGTCACCGGTGGCGGCGCGGTCATCGTCGTGATGGTCGTGGTCGTGGTGGTCGTCGCGGTGGACACGTCGGCAGCAAGATTCGCGGGTGCCTCAGTGCCACAGGCGGACACCGCCAACAGGAAACCGGCCACGATCGCGGCTTCCTTGGCCAGCTTCGAGAAAACGGTCATGGCCGCCACATCGCGGCCATCGCCGCACCTCGTTACACAAGTCCATTCGACTGCGCATAAAGCGCGGCCTGCGTGCGATCCCGCAACCCGAGCCTGCCGAGGATGCGCGAGATGTGGTTCTTCACCGTGCCCTCGGACAGGAAGAGCCGCTCGGCGATCTCCTTGTTCGTGGCCCCGACAGCGACCAGCCGCAACACCTCGACCTCGCGCACGGTCAGCGGTTCGCGATGACTGTCCGACCGCTCCAGCACTGCCGCCAGCCGGGCCGCCGCGGCCGGGTCGAACTGGGCCACGCCCGCCGCGGCCAGCTTGACCGCCGCCGCGAGTTCCTGCGACGGCAGGTCCTTGAGCAGGTACCCGGTCGCGCCCGCACGCAGCGAACGCACCACGTAGTCCTCGTCGTCGAACGTGGTCAGCATGACGACCTTGCAGGCCGGTGCCCGCCTGCGCAGCAACGCCACCGCCTCGACCCCGTCGAGGCCGGGCATCCGCACGTCCATCAGCACCACGTCCGGCGCCAGCACCACCGCCTGCTCGACGGCCTCGTGCCCGTCCGCGGCCGTGCCGACGACCTCGATGCCGGGCTGCAGTCCGAGCAACGACGCGATGCCCTCGCGGATCAGCCGCTGGTCGTCGACGACCAGCACGCGCGTCATGCCGTCCCCGCAACGGGAATCGTGACGGTCAGCCGGGTGCCGGCCGACGTGCTGGCGAGGTCGACCCGCCCGCCGGCCAGCGCGACCCGTTCCCGCATCCCGAGCAACCCGAACCCCTCCGCCGCAGCGCCCATGCCCCGTCCATCATCGGCCACGGTCAGCCGCGCCCGCTCGGCGTCGAGCTCGACCGCCACGTCGATGCGCGTGGCGGCGGCGTGCCGGCGTGAGTTCGTGATGCCCTCCTGCGCCGCCCGGTACAACGCGTGCAGCGAGCCGGTGTCGTGCGACTCGGGCGAACCGCTGACCGTCAGCGTCACATCTCCTTGCCCCGCAACGAGTTCGTCCAGGGCGGCCGGCAGGTGGAACGACCGCAGCGACCGGACCGACTCGCGCACCTCGCCCAACGCCCGCCGCGCGGACCGTTCGGCGTCCAGCACCGCGGCCTTCGCCGTGTCCGGTGCGCGCTCGTGGAACGCGGAAGCCTTCTCCAGCAACACGACGATCGCCGTCAGGTGGTGCCCGAGGTCGTCGTGCAGGTCCCTGGCGACCCTCGCCCGTTCCGCCGCGGCCGACAGCTCCGCGACCGTCCGATGCGACTCCTGCAACCGGATCCGGCCGTCGCGCTCGCGCACCGCCACCGCGGCCATCGTGATCGTGAGCACCAGCCCCACGACGAACATCACCAGGTCCGACACCTGCTCGACGTGCGCGTACCAGCCAGGGGTGCTCACGACGGCCACCGCCAGACAGGCCACAGCAAGCCCGATCGCCACACCCCGCCCGAACGCGAAGTAGGCCGTGAACGGCACGAGCAACAACAACAGCCGCGCCAGCCCGGATCCGTCCACAACGGCCAGTCCGACGTACAGCGCGGCCCGCGACACCAACAACCCCGCCGCCACCCGCCGAGGCGTCCGCACCGGATACCGCCGGAACTCGGCGAGGTCCACGACCACCAGCACCGCGAGCCCACCGACCAGCAACGGCACGTTGGTGTCACCGAGCCCGGACAGCGCGGCGTACACCCCCGCGACCAGCACGGCGGCGCACATCACCGGCGAAACCCAGAACGCCGGCCGCGAGGTGTACATGCCGCTCAGGCTAGTGCCGAACGCGCCGACCACACGGCTTTCGACAGCCACACCAGCACCACCGCGCACACGACGTGCACCACCGCGGAGACCGGCGTGTCCGGCAGCACCGCGAACACGGCCAGCAACACGAAGCTGATCCCGTACCCCCACGCCGGCACCACGGGAAACACCCTGGCTCGCACCATCGACACCCCGAACAACACGGTGCCGGCCACGAACACCAGGGACCCGGCCTTCACCACCACCTGGGTCAGCGGCGCCAGCCCGCCCGGCTCCAGGAAGAAGATCACCAGGTTCAACGCGAAGGCCACCCCGGTGAACACCCCCAGCCCCAGCACGTTGGCACCGAACGCGAACGCCCCGAACCGCCCGGACGCGTGCGCCTGATGCCCGTGGAACGCCAGCACGGCGGGCGCCCCGAACGCCGTCCCCAGCCCGATCACCGCACTGGTGAGCGCGGTCTCCCCGGTGAAGGCCTCCACGGCCCCCGGCACCCCGATCGACAACGCGAGCACGACCCCGCACGCAGCACCGAACCTCGGCAAGAAGATCTTGTTGTCCGTCACGCCGTCGACGCTAGGGACGCCACCGCCGTGCCCAGGAGTCCCGACCGGCCACTCCGGACGCCACAGGTCATGCCCCGCGGGGTGCCGTTCGGCACGTGCCGGAGGTGGGCAACCGCAGTCGCCGAATCCCCGCTCCCCCACCCACCTCCACCTCGATTGCTGCACGATGCGAACCGTGCGGAAACACCTCTCGTTGCTGACAGCGGTCGCCGTTGCGGCATCACTCGCAACGCTGACCTCGACCACTCCACCGCCCGCCGCGGCGAGTGCGAATTCGGAGAACAAGGTCACCGATCCGGTGCCGTTGCTGGAGCTGTCGACGCCCGGCGACCAGGGCATGTTCTGGACGCTGTCCCAGGCCGAGATGCAGGCGGCGGTCAGCCGGCACGGCATGCGCCTGCGCGCCGACGCACGGGTGGGTTACCTCCAGCGGCAGGCGTTCGACGGTTCTCAACCGATCTTCCGGCTGCGCAAGCAGGGCGCGTACCTGCTCACCGCGTCCGTGCGAGAACGGGACGACCTGACGTCCGGCTCCACCCCGCAGTTCCACTACGAAGGAGTCATCGGGCACGCGTTCTCCACGCCGCGACCCGGCACGGAGATCCTCTACCGCGTGCGCAAGGAGGGCCTGGCCAACTCCTGGCGACCGGTGCTCGCCTCACAACTGGACGCGATGCGCGCCCTCGGTTACGACAAGGTCGACGGCCCGTTGGGCCACGTGTACCCGAGGTGGATCCGCGCCGGGGCGATCTACTTCGGCACGTTCGACGCCAACGGCAACCGTTCGATGATGGACCGCATCGAGCAGTACTACGGCCCGGACGCCAAGGACGACTGGTGGGGCGGTGTCCGCCACGCCCACGACCGCAACCCCAAGGCGGTGAAGCACTGGCCCGACGAGGACTTCTCCCACCTGAAGCCCTCGATCGGCTACTACGACGACTCCAGGCCGGAGACCCTGGAACGGCAGATCGCCCAGGCGGCGGGCGCAGGCCTCGACCACTTCGCGTTCTACTGGTACTGGAACCCCGGCGCCGCGACCGAGCAGTACGCCGCCGGACTCCGCGCGTTCCTGGCCGCGAGCAACCGCGCCGACCTGAAGTTCACCGTCCTCCCCTGCATCCACCCCTGGCGCGGCGGCGCGGGCGGCACCCTGCGCATGCCGGCCGAGCAGATCGACAGGGCCGCCGAGATCCTCGTCGACGACTACCTGAGCCAGCCGAACATCCTGCGCGCCAACGACGGCCGCCCGATCCTCCAGCTCTGCGACGTCCGCGGCATCGGCAAACCCAACGACACCAGCGAGAACAACACGATCGACAACGCGGCGGTCCGCCAGTTCTCCGACGCCGTGAAGACCCGTGCCAGGACACGGCTCGGCGAAGAGGTCATGATCATGATGACCACCGACAACGGTGCGCCCAAGCCGGAACAGGGCCTGGACGGCAGTTACTGCCCCGGCCGCTGGAGCGCCACCGGTTCGTACGAGAACTACGTGGCCGCGGAACGACGCTGGTTCGCCACGATCCCGAACTCCCTGATCCGCTGCGCCACCTCCGACTTCGACGAACGCCCCAGGATCGGCATCAGCAAACCGGACCCGGTCCTCCCGGCCGACACACCCGAGCAGGCAAGGGCCAAGCTGCACGCCAGTTTCCGCTGGTACGAGGACCAGTCACCGGCCGCGTTCAGCAGACTCCTCGCCGACGTCAGGGCGGACGTCGACGCCTCCACCCGCCCATCCACAGTGGACAACATCGTGCTGCTGTACGCGTGGAACGAATGGCACGAAGGCGGCGCCATCGAACCGAACGAGCGTGACGGCTGCACGTACCTCGACGCCGTCCGGGCCGAACTGCACCTCAGGAAAGGCGTCGGCTGCACCCCTTGACCTTCCAGCGGCTGCAAGGTCGAGGATTCATCCCATGGACGAACACACCGACCTCCTCACCATCGGCCGGCTGGCACGCCGTACGGGCATCTCGGCCCGCACGCTGCGCTTCTGGTCGAACGAGGGGGTCATCACCCCGGCGGGCCGCTCGGCAAGCGGCTATCGGCTCTACGACGCCGCGTGCGTGGTCCGCGTCGAGCTCATCCACACCCTGCGCGAGCTGGGCCTGGGACTGGACGACGTGCGCCGCGTGCTCGAACGCGGCGCATCGTTCGCCGAGGTCGCCGAGGCCCACGTGACCGCGATCGACGCGCAGATCCGCGCCCTGAAGGTGAGCCGGGCTGTTCTGTCCACTGTGTCGCAACGCCGATCCACCCTCGAGGAGACCGCACTGATGAACCGGCTGGCAAGGCTCTCGACCGCTGAACGCGTACAGATCATCGACGACTTCAAGGCGGAGGTGTTCGACCGCCTCGACATCGACCCGGCACTCCGCGAGAAGGTGCGACAACTCCGCATCGACCTGCCGGAAGACCCCACGCCCGACCAGGTGAACGCCTGGATCGAGCTGGCGGAACTCGTGCAGGACCCGGACTTCCGCACCCGCCTGGGCACCTTCCTGGCACTCAACACCCCGATCCCAGGCCAGCAGGCACCGCCCGGCGCGACCATCTGGTGGGCCCGGCAGGTCGTGAACAACGTCGCACAGGCCAGGGAGAACGGCATCAGCCCCGACACCCCCGCCGCGGCCGAGCTGATCTCCACCATGTTCCGGGACGCCGATCTGAACGCGGTGCTGACATCCCTGGAAGCGGGCATCGACGCGGGCGCGGAACGGTATCGCGTCCTCGTCGGCCGCGTCCGGGGACAACGCAGCGCGCCGGACGCCACCGAAGACCTGCAGTGGCTGGCCACTGCGCTGCGGGCCGCTAACGGATGATCTTCAGGAGATCGTCCACCGCACCGGTGACGACCTCCGGGCGTTCGGTCACGATCCCCTCGTGCGAGGTGTTCTCGGCGACCACGTGCTTCCGGTTCGGTCCGGCCTGGGCGAACCGCGCCTGGCCGTCCCGCCACAGCTGTGCCGCCTCGGGTGAGTCGACGAACGGGGTCTGGGACGCGACGATCGCGGTCACCGGCACGTCCTTCGGCCAGGCGAGCCGGTGGAAGACGCGGTGGACCGGTGCGTAGTCGGCCATCACGGCCAGCAGCTGGCGGTTCTTCTTCGTGGACGGCTGGGCCAGCAGGTCGGCCTTCTGCTTCTCGATGACCGGCGCGAACGCCGTCAGCATCCCGTCGGTGAAGAAGTCGGGCACGTTCGCGTCGACGAGGACCGCACCGGACACCCAGCCGGGGTTCTTGTTCACGAAGTTCGTGGCGACCTCACCGGCGATCGAGTGCGAGACCAGCACCACGTCGTCGGTCACCCCCAGTTCCCTGAGCCCGGCTTCCAGGTCCGACACGGCGTTCTCGACCCGCCACGGCCCCGACACCTCGTCGCTCTCCCCCTCACCGGCACGGTCGTAGGTGATCACCTTCGACCCGGTGGCCTTCGCCAGCCGCGGCGCGAGGTCCTTCCAGTACGACGAGCTCAGCCCACCGCCCGCGTCCAGCACCAGGGCGGGCAGTTTCCCGTCCACCACGTGGAAGACCACCTCGTGCTCGGCGTTCGTCACCTTGTGAGTGGTGGACGAGGGCGCGCTCTCGGCGGCCGGTGCCGAGCACGCGGCGAGCGAGGCAGCCAGCAGGACCGCGGCGGATGCAGCGATCTTCTTGCGGCGCAATGGATTCATGTGATTGACCATGCCGAGAACCCTAGGAATTCCAGGCCTTGTCAACGATCCGGCGGGCCACCGTTCCGAGTGGGTGCCAAGTCCCCTGCCGACACAGTGGTGCTAGCTCCCCTGTGCCGAACACACCTGTCCGGCCATGATCGTGGACCGGGCGAACGAGGTGGTGATGACCGATGGTCCTGCGGCTGAGCCAGTTGGGCTGGTCCCTGGTGCTGCTGCTGGGAGCGGCCGCGGGCGCCGCACTGGCCACGCTCTGGATCACGTCGATCCCGTTGGTCGCACTGGGAGCCGGCATCCCGCTGGCCCTGCTGGTGACACCCGTGGTCCGCTGGTTCGCCGACCTGCACCGCCACTGGGCCGCCGACCGCCTCGGCGAACCGATCCCCCGCTCCTACCTGTCCGCTCCCGGCACCACGTGGCCGACGCGACTGCGGACGATCCTGCGCGACCCGGCGAGCTGGCGGGACTGGACCTGGCTGGTGGTCAACGCGATCACCTTCTGGTTCACCAGCGGCCTGTCCCTCCTGCTCTTCCTCCTCGGCGTGGCCTCCCTGCTGCACCCGTTCTTCTTCGACGACGTCCAGAAGTCGTTGATCCTGGTCCCGCTGAGCCCGGTGCTCCTCCTGCTCTGGTTCAGCACTTCCACCTCTTTGGCGAAGCTGAACGCCCGCCTGATCCGCTCCCTGCTCGGCCCCACCGAACAGGCCCGGCTACGAGCCCGCGTCGCACACCTGGCAGCGACGAGAGCCGAGACCGTGGACACCCAGGCCAACGAACTGCGCCGGATCGAACGAGACCTGCACGACGGCGCGCAAGCCCGTCTGGTCTCACTGGGAATGAGCCTGGGCCTCGCGAAACAGGTGCTGGACCACGATCCACAGGCCGTGCGACAGATGCTGTCCGACGCCCAGACGGCGACCGCCGAAGCCCTGACCGAACTGCGCGACCTGGTCCGCGGCATCCACCCGCCGGTCCTCGCAGACCGCGGCCTGGCCGGCGCCCTGAAAGCCCTGGCGCTGGTGAACCCGGTCGAGACCACCGTGACGACCCGCCTGCCAGGACGACTGCCCGCACCGGTCGAGTCCGCGGCCTACTTCGCCGTCAGCGAAGCGTTGTCCAACGCCATCAAGCACTCCGGAGCCGGCCACATCACCATCGAAGTGCTCACGGGGAGCGCGGGAGAACTGACGATGCGGGTGTCCGACAACGGCCGCGGCGGCGCGGACACCAACGCGGGCACCGGCCTGCGCGGCATCGCCCGCCGCCTGGCTGCCTTCGACGGCACCATGACCATCCACAGCCCACACGGAGGGCCCACGGAGATAAGGATGTCGTTGCCGTGCGCATCGTCATAGCCGAAGACCTGGCCCTGCTCCGCGAGGGGTTGATCAGGATCTTCGAGGCCAACGGCTGCGAGGTCCTGGAAGCCGTGGACAACGGCCCGTCGCTGATCCAAGCCCTGACCGCGCACCGCCCCGACATCGCCGTCGTCGACGTGCGCCTGCCCCCGACGTTCACCGACGAGGGCCTGCGCGCCGCAGCCGAGGCACGCAAGGAGATCCCCGGCCTGCCGGTCATGGTGCTGTCGCAGTACGTGGAACAGTTCTACGCAAGGGAACTCCTCGCCGACCGAACCGGGGCAGTGGGCTACCTGCTCAAGGACCGGGTCATGCACGTGGACCAGTTCGTCGCCGACGTCCGGAAGGTGGCCGCGGGCGGAACGGTCATGGACCCCGACGTGATCTCCGCACTGGTGACCCACCGCTCGGCCGATCCCGACCTGGGAACGCTGTCCCCACGTGAGCGGGAAGTCCTCTCCCTGATGGCCCAGTGCCGCTCCAACGCCGCGATCGCGGCACGAATGGTCGTCACCGAGAAGACCGTCAGCAAACACATCTGCAGCATCTTCACGAAGCTCCACTTGGAACAGTCCGACGACGACAACCGCCGCGTCCTGGCCGTTCTCGCGTACCTGGAAGGCTGACCTCTCAGCCGAGCCGGGCGTCCAACGTTCTCCAACCCTCTTCGTGCGAGATCCCCAGGAACAGTTCGCGGGCTTCTTCCCAGGCGGCCCTGGCCTTCTGGTCCTCGCCGGCAGCACCGTACGCGTCACCGAGTGCGCGCAGTGTCCTTGCCAGATAAGGAATCGAGCCGCGAGTCCGCCACACCCGGACCGAGCGTTCGAACGCGCTGACAGCGGCGGGCACGTCGCCTTCCGCCAGGTCCAGCTGTCCGAGAATGCTGAGCGCGTCAGCGAGGTAGTGGCCGAAGTTGCCGTCCTCGCTGTAGGCCAGCGTCAGCTCGGCGGTCGCCCTGGCTCGCTCGTCCCCCACCATGGCGAACAGCTTCGACAGGTAGAGCAGCGAGAACGTCTCCAGGTAGCGGTAGTTCAACCGCCGCGCCATTTCCAGCGAGCTCTCCAGCAGTTCCCTGCCGCCCGTGACGTCACCGGAGAGCGACTTCGCCGCGCCGAGGAACTGGGTGACCGTCGTGGTGTAGTGGGGGTTGCCGAGCTTCTCGGCGACCGTCGTCGCCTTCTCCAGCACCGCGAGCGCCCCGTGGGGGTCGTCCTCGCCGTGGATGATCGCCATCACGTGATAGGCCCGCGCCTGGCCTTCGAGGTAGTCCGCGTCGGTCGCCATCCGCAGCGCGCGCTCCGCCAGGCCGAGTGTCCGGGTGCTGTTCCCGTCGGCCGTCATGCTCCAGGCCAGCGTCGCCAGGGCGTCGGCCGTCCCGCGTGGATCGTTCAGCGCGGTGAACAGTTCGAGGAGCTGTGAAGCGCTGGCCCGCATCCGCGTCATCGCGGGTCCGGGACCGGGCGGTGAGTTCCACGTGGTGACCTGCAGGAGACCGCGGATCAGCACGGCCTCACCCCGCTTGTCGCCGGTCTGCCGGCAGAGCACCACGGCCTGCTCGTGCATGCGCTGCCAGCCGTCGTACACACCGCGCACGTTGAGGTACGTCTCGGTGGCCCCCGCCAGGTCCCAGGCGAGCTGGGTCAGTCCCTCCTGGCACGACTGGGCGACCGCCGCCATCAACGCGGCGTGTTCCGCGCTGAACCAGGCCATCGGGTCGGCCAGCAGCGCACCGGAGACGGCCGCGGGCAGCCGCCAGCGTGCCGCGTCGCTGTGCATGAGCGTGTAGCAGGGGCCCGGGACGCGTTCCGACGCGACTTCCGCCAGGGCCAGCCACGCGCCGAAAGCCCGTGCGAGCGCGGCACGACGCTCTGTTTCGGAGTCCTCGCGCCGCGCCTGTTCCCTCGCGTACAACCGGATCAGGTCGTGGAACCGGTACCTGAGCCTGCCCGTCTCGTCGGTCCCGGTGAGGTTCAGCAGATGCGCGTCGACCAGCGTCTCGATCTCCCGTTCCGCCTGCCGCACCGGCAGGTCGAGCAGCGCCGCCACCACCCAGGACGCGAAGTCGTGCGCGTCGAGCAGGCCGGCCAGCCGGAAAGCACGCTGCGCGCCCGCCGGCAGCATCCGGTAACTCATCTCGAACCCCGCGCGGACGTCGAGGTCGCCCGCCACGAGTTCGTCCAGCCGGTGCCGTTCCTCCCCGAGGACGTCGGCGAGGTGGGAGAGCGACCACTGCCGCCTGCTGAGCAGCCTTGCCGCCGAGATCCGCACCGCCAGCGGCACGTGGCCGCACAACCGGATGATCTCCTGGGCCGCGCTCGGATCGGTCTGGACGCGGTCGTCGCCGACGATGGCGCGCATCAGGTTCATGGCCTGGGCCGACGGCAGGACGTCGAGCTCCAGCAGGCTGGCGCCCTCGAGCCCGACCAGCCGCACCCGTCCGGTGAGCAGCACCGCCGTGCCGGGCTGCCCCGGCAGGAGCGGCCGCACCTGCTCCTCCCCCGCCACGTTGTCGAGCAGCACGAGGATCCTGCGACCCGCGAGGCAGCTCCGGAACAACGCCACGCGCTCGTCCAGGGAAGCGGGGATGCCGCTGCCGCTGATGCCCAATGCGAACAGGAACCGGCTGAGCACGTCCTCCGGCCTGGACGGTTCGGCGGAGGCGCCACGAAGGTCCGCGTAGAGCTGGCCGTCGGGGAAACGCTCGGCGATCGCGTGCGCGACGTGCACGGCGAGCGTGGTCTTGCCCAGGCCTCCCAGCCCCGCGATGCAGGCCACGGCGACCGCACCCGGTCTCGGCGCGGTGAGGGCCGCTTTCAGGTCGGCCACCTCGTCGTCCCTGCCGGTGAAGTCCGGGATGTCCAGCGGCAGCTCGGCGGGGGTGGGGAGCTTCGGCGCGTGCACGGACGTGACCACGACGCGGGGAGCGAGGTCGAGGGAAGGGTCCTGGCTGAAGATCCGCCGCTGCAATTCGTGCAGTTCCTCGGCCGGGTCCAGGCCGGTCTCCTCGATCAGCGTCGTACGGGCCCGCGTGTACTCGGCGAGAGCGTCCGCCCGGCGGCCACAGCGGTACAACGCCAGCATCAGCTGGGCGCGAAGCCGTTCTCGCAACGGATGAGCGCGGACGAGCGCGGCCAGCTCACCCAGCAACTCGGCGTGACGTCCCAGCTTCAGGTCCACGGCGATCCTCGACTGCAACACCGACAGGCGGACCTCGTCCAGCCGCGCGGCCTCCGCCGCCAGCATCGGCACCTCGGCCATGCCCGCGAACGCGGGCCCCCGCCAGAGCCGCACCGCCTCGTGCAGACGCCGCGACGCCTCGTCCAGTGCGTCGGCGGTCTCCGCCACCTGCCCCGCCTGAGCCAGGTCCTCGAACGTCGTGGCGTCGAGCTCGTTCCTGTCCGCCTGGATCAGATACCCGGCACCCCTCCGCACGACGCGAGCCGGATCACCCAGTTGACGGCGGAGCCGATGGACGTAGGTCTGCATGTTCTTGGTGGCGCTCTTCGGCGGCTCGTCCCCCCACAGGGCCATCGCCAGCTGATCTTCCGAGACGGGGCGCCCGACGCGGCTCAGCAACGCCGCCACCAGGACTCGCGCCTTGGGGGTGCCGAGGTCGATTTCCTCGCCCTCACGCCACGCCGCCAGCGGTCCCAGAATCCCAAACCTCATCGCGCCCCCTCGACTCGACGTACTGTATACGTCGAGACCCGATCTCGTATTCCCGGCGTGTACCCGCCATATTCCGACATGTGTCAGTATTCGCAACATCGGAGAAATTGCCGATGAGAGCAATTCGCTCGACAACCAGCAAGGGTATTCAGAGAGGGTTCTCACATGTCGAAAATCGGGCGATTTCTCGCCTCGTCCATCGCGGCGGGAATGGCGATGACCGGCCTGCTCGTCGCACCCGCGCAAGCAGCTGAGCCGGTCACGCCGGACGCGGATTTCAGCACTGCCTCCGACGCCGACTGCAGCAAGAAGGTGAAGGTCGGAAACTCGAAGTACAAGGGAGACATCTTCCACTCCTTCGCCAAGACCGTCGTCCCCCACAACCACGTCGGCATCTTCTACACGACGAAAATCGTCGTGGAGGCGCCTGGACCGAAGAGCCTGAGCCAGGCCCGCACGGCCGCCACGCTGAACAAGTGCGGTCCCGTCCACAAGATGTACGTCAAGGCGAAGCAGACCACTCGCAACAAGGCAGCCAACTACGCCTACAACGAACTCCGCGGAAAGTCCTACGACATCGACTTCGCCGTGAACAAGATCAACTCGACGCTGCGGCTGAACTGCTCCGAACTGGTCTGGCGGGCCTACAAGGCCGCGGGCATCGAACTCGACCACAACGGCGGAACCGGCGTGTACCCCAACGACATCCTGGCCGACACCAGCACCGTCACCTACAGCACCCGCAGCTGACGACACCACATCGAGAGCAGGGGGTGCACATGTCGAAACTCGGGCGATTTCTCGCCTCGTCCATCGCGGCGGGAATGGCGATGACCGGTCTGCTGATCACACCCGCACAGGCCACGGAGGCCGGCGTCTCCTCCGACAGTGACTGCACCACGAAGGTGACGGTCGGAAACTCGCGCTACAAGGGCGACATCTTCCACTCCTACACGAAGCTCGCCCTCGGAACCCGCAATCACGTCGGCATCCACTACACGACGAAGACCGTCGTGGAGGCGCCCGGACAGGGCAGCAAGAGCCAGGCCCGCACAGCGGCCACGCTCACCAAGTGCGGCCCCGTCCACAAGATGTACGTCAAGACCACGCAGGCCAACCGCGACGCGGCAGCCGACCACGCCTACAGAAAGCTCCGCACAAAGCCGTTCGACACGCATTCCAACAAGAACAAGCACAACGGCGACCACGAGCTGAACAGCGCCGAACTGGTGTGGCGGGCCTACATGGCCGCGAACATCGATCTCGACCACAACGGCGGAACAGCCGTGCACGCAGACGACATCAAGAACGACGTCAGCACCGTCATCTACAGCACCCGCAGCTGACAAATCCCAGTGGGCGGTGCGGCCCGCCCAGCGCGAGCCGCACCGCCCACCCTTTCCGAGAGGACTCAACGGTGCCCGTGCCCCGACTAGCCGCACTCGCCGCCGGCGCCGTTCTGGCATTGACGGCCTGCACCACTCCCGACACCGCGACAGAAATCGTCAAGCCCGACAAGGCAACGCTGGGCGACACAGTCCTGGCGTTCTACCTGAGCCCGGACTCGGACGACACGAAGAAGCGCCCCGCCTACCTGGTTCTGGTGGGCGCAGACGGCAGCAAGAAACTGATAGAGACCAACGGCATGCGCGAGCCGCACATCGCGTGGTCAGGCCGCGGTCTGTTCTTCAGCGACGACACACGCGACTACATCCTCAACAAGGACGGCCTGACCAGCTTCGAGAACAAGAAGTCATCTCTACAACAGTCAGCCTTCGCGCTACCCGACGACAAAGGCTTCCTCGCGGTCTACAACGAGGGCTTCTCCGAACAAGAATCCGGCTACACCAACCAGGTGGCCGTGACGACCGCGACAGGCTCACAGCTCTACCAGGTCGAAGGCAACTACTACATGAACGCGCTGTGCGACGGCGTCCTCAACGGAATCGCCACTCAGCCAGGCACGCACCTCGCGGCATCAGCCACCGTCCCCGGCATGCGCTCGAACTTCGACACCTCCGCCGAACCAGAACTGCTCTCCCAGCTCTACCCGGCAACCGAAGGACGCGAAAAGGCCCTCACTTGGCGAGCGGCCTTCAACGCGGGAGACCACAACCGCCACGTGCCCTGCCACAACGGCGTCATCACGTTCCTCTCCGACTACACCGACGGAGACGGCAACCCTCACACGACCATCGTCTCCTGGAACACCAAGACCGGCGAACACACCGAACGCCCCCTCGTAGACGCACAGAAACGCCCCATCAGCGAGGAACTGTCCGACCCCGAAACGTTCTCCCAGAAGTCCTACGACGCACAGGCAGCCCGAGACGGCCACCTCGAATGGCTGGCCGCCGACGGCCACGTCATGAGCACGGACATCACATCGGGAGTCACCGTGCCGCGGTTCGACACCGGCCTCGCCTCGGACACCAGGTCGTTCAGCCAGGCAGCCTTCACGGAGAAGTCGATCCACCTGATCCAGGAGACCTTCGACGGCAAGACGCCGGTCAAGATCAAGCGGTTCGACCGCGCCACCGGAAACCTGGTCGCCGAGATCGCCGTCTCCGGACTGGCAGAACAGCTCGGCCTCGCGTTCAACCTGCGGAGCATCGCCGTTCCCCCAGGAGCGTGAGACTCAACCCGCCCGGGGAATGCGATCATCCACAGTGGACAAAAGCAAAAACCCGGCTGGTCCAGCGAATTCGCTGGACCAGCCGGGTTCTTCTTCAAGTGGAGCTGAGGGGACTCGAACCCCTGACCCTCACACTGCCAGTGTGATGCGCTACCAGCTGCGCCACAGCCCCTTGAAGATCCACGTTCCCACCGGGTTTCCCCGTCGTTCTCGTGTGGCTATACCGTACAACACCCCCGCCACAAGATAAAAATCGGGCCCCCCAGAACCACATCCGACCTGGTAGAACCGGGTGCCGCCCACCCGGCCGAACCACAAATCGCCTGCTGACCACGGCCCCCTCGGAACGAGTGACGCGCGGCACACGAACGACCCGAGAGCCGCACGCACACCGCGCGCCAAGTCCACAGAGGACAGCGACCTACTTGGTCAGGTCGGCGAGCCAGTTCTTGTTGTCCAGGTCGACGAGCTTGCCGCCGGCCGCGACGCTGGGCGTGCCCCGGAAGCGACCGGATTCGGGGTCGCGGAGTGCCGGGTCGTTGCTGGTCTTGGACATCAGCTCGTCCAGTTGCGACTTGTAGGTCTGGTTCTGCACGCACGACTCGAAGGTCGCGGAGGTCACGCCGACCTCCTTGCCCAGCTTGATGAGCTGGTCCTTGGTGTAGCCGGCCTCGCCTTCCTCGGGCTGCTTGTTGAACAGCGCCGCGTGGAACGCGTTGAACTTGCCGTCGTCGGCCACGCACAGGGCGGCGTTGGCCGAGTCGGTCGAGTAGCCCTCTGGCGAGGAGAGGCGGTTGAGCATCGGGAGGATGTTGTAGCGGATCTTGACCTTGCCGTCCTCGACGGCCTTCTTGATGTCGGTGCCGTAGGTCTTCTCGAACGTGCCGCAGATCGGGCACAGGAAGTCCTCGTACACGTCGACGGTCACGGTGGCCGTGTCCTTGCCGACGAGGACGGTGTTGCCCTCGCGGACGGCCGGCGCGGAGATCGTGTGATCGGCCGGGGCCAGCGGGATCGCGTCGGTGGCCGACGTGGAGGGCTTCATCTGTTCGTAGATGACGTAACCGATGACGGCGACGGCCAGCACCGCCACCACGGCGATGCCCGCGATCACCTTGGTGCGGTCGGAACTGCCCGTTGAACGGGCCTGGACCACCGCACGCGCGGCCTGCTTCTTCTTCCGCGCACTGCGCTCTGCTCCACCCACGGCGACGAGCGTAGCGACACAAACTAAAAGAAAGCTGAGCGCGCAATCACGCTTCTGGGTGACGGGGCTTGCCACCGACGCGTTCGCCGGTCGGGACCTCCGCGCTTTCGTCGAGGCGGCCGCACTCCGGCGCCACTGCGGCGGCCGTGTGCTCCTCCTCGTGCGTGGGCAGGGTCTCGGGAGCGACGAGCCAGTAGCCCACGGCCAGCAACAGCGAGGCGCCGGTGACGGCGAACGCCGCCTCGTAGCCGAACGAGTCGGCGATCAGGCCCGCGCTGATCGGGCCGATGATCGCGCCCAAGTCGGTCACCATCTGGAAGCCCGCGAGCACGGGGCCGCCCTTGCGTCCGCCGATGACGTCGGCCACCACGGCGTTCTGCGGCGGGTTCAGCAGGCCCGCTCCCATGCCGGCGACGACGGACGCGGCCATGAAGACCCACATCTCGGTGGTGAAGCCCATCCAGATCGTGCCGAGGCCGCTGATGACCAGGCCGACGATCGCGATGGGCTTGCGGCCCCAGGTGTCGGCGACCTTCCCGGAGACGAACAGCATGGCGGCGTTGCCGGCGGCGAACACGGACATCGAGATGCCCGCCTCGGTCGCGCTGTGGTTCAACGCCTCGATCACGAACACCGACACGAGCGACATCCGCACGCCGAACACGGCCCAGCCGTTGGCGAACCCGGACGCCAGCGCGGCCCGGTAGGCACGGTGTTGCAGCGCCTCACGCATGGTCATCGGCGTCTCGGTGTTGGTCCTGTCCATCGCGGCCAACGTCGATTTGCGCAGGAAGAACCACACCACGAACGCGGCTATGCACAGCATCCCGGCGTACGACACGAACGGAACCCAGATCCCCAACGGCACGAGGACGGCACCGACGACCGGGCCCAGGATGTTGCCCAGCAGGAATCCAGCCGCCCACAGCCCGGACGCACGCCCGCGCATCGGCTGCGGCGTGATCCGGATCAGCAGCCCGAGCGCCGCCACGGTGAACATCGTCGACCCGATGCCGGCGAGCGCACGCCACGTCAGCATCTCGCCGTAACTGGCCGCGAAGCCCGACAACCCGGTGCCGACGGCCACGATCAGGATTCCGATGATGTAGATCCGCTGCTCGCCGAACCTGTTGACGAGTTGGCCGCTCATCGGCGCGAACGCCAGCCGCACCAACGCGAACGAGGCGACGAGGATCGCGACGGCGGTGTTGCCGACACCGAACGACTTCGCCAGCACCGCCAGCACGGGCGCCACGATCCCGAACCCGATGGCGATGATGAAGCTCGCCACCACCAGAACCCACACTTCGACGGGCAACCGCTCGCGCACAAAGCCTCCCTTAGCCCTGCTAAGGATATGTCACGCGGCAACTAAGTAACTCAGTCGAGCAGCTCATCCACTCTGCGTACATAAGCAGTCACGGGATACGCCGCAACGAACCCGCACGCCTCGGCGAACCGCTCCCCCGGCCCCTCGTCCACCTGGGACACGACCAGCATCGCGCCCGAAGAGCGCAAAGCGGACACCGCGGACACCACCAGCGACCGCCCCACACCACGACGTCGTCGCGCCGGACGCACCACGCACTGCTCGACCAGGCCCACACCGCGTTCGGCGAACCCCGACACGAACCCGCCGATCCGATCGCCGTCGTCCATCACCAGCACCAGGCACCGCGGGTCGTCCAACCGGTGTCCGAGCCAGCGGCCCAGGCGCTCCCGGTTCCCGACCAGCTCGTCGGACAGCAGCTCGACGATCCCGGGCAGGTCCGCGTCGACCGCCGGCCGGACCCCCTCGGACACCGAAGCGGGCCCTCGATGAACGACGGTCAGCAACTCCTCGACCGCGTACCAGCCGGAGTCGTCGGCGATGCCCTCGATCTCGTCCACGGTGGTCGGCGACGCGTACACGACGGCCTCCGCACGCCCCACCGCGGCGAACGTGTGCTCGAGCTGCAGCAGCGTCGACGCGACCTCGACCGACGTCCCTTCCAGGGCGCACCCGAAGTTGCCCGACGGCAGCGGGTTCTCGCGGTTGATCACCACGGCCGCGCTGCCGACCTTGCCCACCCTGCCGTACCGGACGGCCCCGGACGCGAGCCGCGCTCCCTCCACCAGGATCGCGAGCGATCGGGACTGGTAGGGGTCGAGCAGCTCCGGGTCGTCCGGGTCTCGCAACGGGTCAACCAACGCGGCGGTCCTTCCACATGTCTCCCACCCTGACACACTCACCGGCGTGGACCTGCCTGACCTCCCGGTGAAATCCGTTCTCCCCCAACTCCTGGAGCAACTCCGGGAACGAGGGGCGGCCGTGCTGGTCGCGCCGCCGGGAACCGGCAAGACGACGCTGGTCCCGCTGGCCCTCGAAGGCGAGTTCGACGGCAAGGTGGTCGTGGCCGAACCGCGCCGGATCGCCGCGAGAGCCGCCGCCGCGCGCATGGCGAGCCTGCTGGGCGAACCGGTCGGCCACACCGTCGGCTACTCGGTCCGGGGCGACCGCAAGGTCGGCAGGAACACCCGCATCGAGGTCGTGACCAGCGGTCTTCTCGTCCGCAGGCTCCAGCACGACCAGGAGCTCAAGGGCGTGGGGACGGTCCTGCTGGACGAGTGTCACGAACGTCACCTCGACGCCGACCTCCTGCTCGCGCTCCTCCTCGACGCCAAGGCGGGCCTGCGCCCGGACCTCAAACTCCTCGCCACGAGCGCGACCGTTGCCGCCCAACGCCTGTCGGACCTGCTCGACGCCCCGGTCCTGCACACCGAGTCCCGCATGTTCCCGACGGCGCTCACGTACGTCCCGCCCGCGCGCAACGAGCACATCGAGAACACGGTCGCGAGGGCCATCAACAAGGCGTTGTCCGAAGTGGACGGTGACGTCCTCGCGTTCCTGCCCGGTGTCAAGGAGATCAACCGGACCGCGCGCCTGCTCAACGCGGAAACCGTGATCCTGCACGGCCAGCTCAACGCCCAGACCCAGGACGCGGCCCTCAAACGCGGCGACCACCAGCGGGTCGTGCTCGCCACGAGCATCGCCGAGTCCAGCCTCACCGTCCCCGGCGTGAGGGCGGTGGTGGACGCGGGCCTCGCCCGAGTCCCGCGGGTGGACCACCGCAGGGGCCTCGCGGGTCTCACCACGATCCGCGTCTCCCAGGCGGTCGCCGACCAGCGCGCCGGACGTGCGGGCCGTGAGGCACCGGGACGCGTCTACCGCTGCTGGCCAGAGCACGAGCACTCGACGCTCCCCCGCTACCCGGAACCGGAGATCAAGACCGCCGACCTGACCAGGCTCGCCCTCGAACTGGCGGTCTGGGGCACACCGGACGGCAGCGCCCTGAACTGGTGGGACGCTCCACCGGAGGGCGCGCTCAAGGCGGCGCAGGAGACCCTCGACGCCATCGGCGCGCTCGAACCCGGCCGCCGCGACCGCATCGCGAGCGTCGGCCTGCACCCCCGGCTCGGCCGCGCCCTCATCGACGGCAGCGCACTCGCGGGCAACCGGACCGCGGCCGAGGTCGTGGCCTTGCTCGACGACAGCACGCACACCTCCACGAGCGACCTCGCGACCGCGCTGAAGGCCCCTGGCAAGTGGCGCCAGGAAGCCAAGAAGCTGGAGAAGCTCGGCACCAACCCGGCGGGCAACGGCGACCCCGCGCTCGTCGTCGCGCTGGCCTACCCGGAACGGCTGGCGAAGCGCCGCTCCAAGAACAGCACCGTCTACCTGATGGCCAACGGCACGGCCGTCGAGCACACCGACTCGCACCACAAGTGGCTGGCGATCGCGATCGCCGACCGCGAACCGGGCAGCAAGCACGGCCGCGTCCGCCTCGCCGCGCCGGCCGACGAGGAACTCGCCGTCACCGCCGCGAAGGCCCTGGTGCACACCGAGGACGACATCCGCTGGACCGGTGACGTCGTCGCGAACGAGGTCCGCAAACTCGGCGCGATCACCCTCGACGAACGCCCGCTCAACGACCTCGCCAAGTCCCAGCAGGCACTCCGCCTCGGCTTGGAGACCGAGGGCCTGAGCCTGCTGAAGTGGCCCGACAGCGCACTGCGCCTGCGCGAGCGGATGGCGTTCCTGCACCGCACCCGCGACTGGCCGAGCGTCGACGACGAGGCCCTGGTCCGCGCGATCGACCTGGGCAAGGCGAAGAAGCGCTCCGACCTGGCCAAGATCGACACGACGGCGCTGCTGAGGAGCCTGCTGCCGTACCCGGAGGCGGCCGAGTTCGACAAGCTCGCCCCGGAGCGCATAGGCCAGGGCAAGATCGACTACACGCAGGACCAGCCCGTTCTCTCCGTCCGCATCCAGGACGCCATGAAGTGGGCCGACACGCCGCTCATCGCGGGCGTCCCGGTGGTCGTGCACCTGCTCTCCCCCGCCGGCCGCCCGACCGCCGTGACCAGCGACCTCAGGTCGTTCTGGCGCAACGGCTACCTGCGGGTCCGCAGCGAGCTCAAGGGCCGCTACCCCAAGCACCACTGGCCGGAGCGCCCCTGGGACAAGAGCAAATGAACCATTAGGAATCGAACAACGTTTACCACTCTTATGGCGCACATCGCGGTCTTCCTCATGCCGGAGCGCGGACACTTCCTGCCCGCGCTCGGGATGATCGCCGAGCTCGTGCGCCGCGGCCACCGGGTGAGCTGCCCCGCCACCGCGCCGTTCACCGCCGCCGTCACCGAGTGCGGTGCGACCGCGATCCCCTGCGCCACAACACTTCCCGACGAACTGCCCAGCTCGCTCTACGACGCCACCCGGCTCGCGCTCGCCGAGGCCGAGTCGGCGTTGCCGCAGCTCGAGGACACGTTCCGCGACGACCCGCCGGACCTGGTCGTGTGGGACATCGCGGCCTGGTCCGGTGGCGTCATAGCGCACCGGCTGGGGGTGCCGAACGTGCTGCTCGAAGTGCTGCTGAGCAGCAACGAGCACTGGTCGCTCGGCACCGAGGTGCTGCCGCCGCGCACGTTCGACCCGGCCGCGATCAGGTTCTTCACCAGGGTGCACGGCTTCATAGGCAGCTCGCTGCCGGAGTTCGTCTCGGGCGCGCGCCGCCGGATCGCCCTGTTCCCCAGGGAGTTCCAGCCGCAGGGCCACACGTTCGACGACCGCGTCGTCTTCACCGGCCCGTGCCTGACCGGTCGCGCGTTCCAGGACACCTGGGAACCGCCGCCCGACCGGCCGGTGGTGCTCGCGACGACGGGTACGCAGGTCTGCGCGGACGCCGCGCGGGGCATGCCGTGGCACCTCGTCACGAAGGGCAAGGTCCTGAGTCCCGCGATGAACGTCGAGACGCACGACGAGGTGCCGCAGCTCGCGGTGCTGGAACATGCCAGTGTGTTCGTGACGCGCGGGGGCATGGGCGGGGTGATGGAGGCGCTGCACCACGGCGTCCCGATGATCGTCGTGCCGCACATGACCGACCAGCGGCTCAACGGCCAGCGGGTCGAGGAACTGGGGCTCGGTGTGCTGCTCGACACGGTGACCGTGGAGGGAGTGCGCTCGTTGGTGAGTCAGCTGTCGTCGGATTCCGCGATTTCCGCGCGGGTGAAGGACATGCAGCGGATGATTGCGCGGGCGGGCGGGAGCACGGTCGCCGCGGACGTCGTCGAGGAGGAACTGGCGCGGTGAGACGGATCTGGGACGACGCGGTCCGCACGCTCGGCGGTGCGCCGGACGCGGGCGATCTGATGGAGCGCTACGCCGAACCGCATCGGACCTACCACAACACGTTCCACGTCGTGTCCGTCGTCCGCGACTCGTCGGCGCTGGCGGACGCGTTCGCGTTCACGGTGGAGGAACGCGCGATCCTCGCCCTGGCGGCCTGCGCGCACGACGTGATCTACGACGGCAAGCCCGGTGAGGACGAACGCGCGTCGGCCGCGTGGGCACGGGAACGCATGGCGGGTGTGGACGAAGCGCACGTCGCGCGCGTGGAGTCGCTGGTGCTGGCCACGATCACGCACTCGTCCGACGACCCGCTGGCGCACGTGCTGCTCGACGCCGACCTGGCCATCCTCGGCTCGGAACCGGAGCACTACGACCGGTACAGCCAGGCCGTGCGCCAGGAGTACGCGCAGTACGACGACCCGACGTGGAGGGCAGGCCGCGCGAAGGTGCTCAAGACCCTGCTCGACCGCGAGACGCTGTACGTGAGCGAACCCGCGCGGCAACGGTGGGACGCCGCCGCGCGGAGCAACCTCGCCCGCGAGCTTCAGTCCCTGGCCTGAACCTCGAGCCGCGCCTTCCGCACGCTGTACCCGAAGTAGACGACGAACCCGAGGGCCATCCAGGCGAGGAACGCGATCCACGTGTCCAGCCCCAGGCTGAACATCATGTAGACGCAGAAGGCCAGGCCCAGCAACGGCGTCACGGGCAAGAACGGCACCCGGAAGCTGCGCTCGCGGTCCGGCTCGGTGCGCCGCAGGATGATCACCGCGATGTTGACCAGCCCGAACGCGAACAGCGTGCCGATGCTCGTCGCGTCGGCCAGCGCCCCCAACGGCACCAGCGCGGCCAGCACGGCGATGAACAGGCCGACGACGATCGTGTTCGCGAACGGCACACCGGTGCGCGGGCTGAGCTTCGAGAAGATCGACGGCACCAGCCCGTCACGGGACATGGCGTACAGGATGCGCGTCTGCCCGTAGAGAACGGTCAGCACCACCGAGGTGATCGCGACGACGGCACCGATCGACAGCAGGATCGGCCAGATCGTGCTCCCCGTGTTGTCCGTCAGCACCCGCGCCAGCGCCGCCTCCGTGCCCTCGAACGTCTGCCACGGCATCGCCCCGACCGCGGCCAGCGCGACCGCGCAGTACAGCGCGGTGACCACGACCAGCGAGATGATGATCGCGCGCGGCAGGTCGCGCTGCGGGTTCCTGGCCTCCTCACCGGCGGTCGACGCGGCGTCGAACCCGATGTAGGAGAAGAACAACGTGGCCGCGCCGGCACTCATCCCCGCCAGCCCCAACGGGAACAGCGGCGCGAAGTTGCCCGCCTCGAACGCGGTGAACGCGACCGCGCAGAACATCAGCAGCGCACCGACCTTCACCCACACCAGCACGGTGTTGGTGCGGGCACTGCCCTTCGCGCCACCGAGCAGCACCAGCATCGAGAGCACCACGACCAGCACGGCGGGCACGTTGACGATCCCACCGGCACCCGGCGGCTGGCTCAGGACGTCCGGAATCCGCAGCCCCGTCACGAGGTGCAGCAACTCGTTGACGTACTGCCCCCACCCGACGGCGACCGCCGCGACCGACACGCCGTACTCCAGCACGAGACACCAGCCGCAGACCCAGGCGACGATCTCGCCGAGCGTCGCGTAGGTGTAGGAGTACGAGGAACCGGACGCGGGGATCAGCCCCGCGAGCTCGGCGTACGACAACGCTGAGAACAACGCGGTGATGCCCGCCAGCACGAACGACAGCACGATCGCGGGCCCGGCCTGCGGCACCGCCTCCCCCAGCACGACGAAGATGCCGGTGCCGAGCGTGGCGCCGATGCTGATCATCGTGAGGTGGCCGACACCCATGGTGCGCTTGAGTTCGCTGCCGGGATGAGTCAGCTGGTCGATCGGCTTGCGCCGCAACACCCGCGCCCCGATGCGCTGTCCGTTGCTCATCAGGACAACCTAACGCCCGGCCCTACCTGCCACCGACGGGCCGGAACGTACGGCGGTACGTGTCCGGCGGCACACCGACGGTCCGGTGGAAGTGCCGCCGCAACGTGGCGGCCGTCCCCATCCCGGACGCCTCCGCGACCTGGTCCACGCTGTCGTCCGTCATCTCCAGCAACTCCTGCGCGCGCCGGATCCGCTGCACGTGCAACCACTGCAACGGCGTAGTGCCCGTCACCGCCCGAAAAAGCCTCGCAAGGTGCCGCGAACTCATGCTGGCCTGCCGAGCCATGTCCTCGACGGTGATCATCTGGTCGAACCGCAACGACACCCACTCGAACAACTCGGTGAGCGGATGACCCTCCCCGGACGGCACCGGCGCCAGCACGAACTGCGCCTGCCCACCGTCCCGATGCGGCGGCACGACAAGCCGGCGCGCCGCCGTGTTGGCAGTGGCAGCACCGAAGTCACTGCGAATCACATGCAGACTGAGGTCGATCGCCGCCGCCTTGCCCGCACTCGTCAACACCTGCCCGTTGTCGACGTAAAGCACGTCAGGATCGACCTCAACGCGCGGATACCTCGAGGCCAACTGATCGGTGTGCGCCCAGTGCGTAGTGGCCCGCAACCCGTCGAGCAGCCCAGCCTCAGCCAGCACGAACGCCCCCGTGCACAACGACACGATCCGCGCCCCACCGTCGTGCGCCGCCCGCACAGCCTCGACCAACCGCGGATCGAGCGGCTGCTCCACGTCCTCGATCGCCGGCACCACCACGGTGTCCGCCTCGACAAGCCGATCGAGTGACAAATCGGGTTCCAGCGTGAACCTGCCGAGACGAGACGTCTCGTCTCCACAAATCCGCACGTCGTAGTCGAGCTGCGGCGCCGTGAAGATCTCGTAGGTGGCCGTCAGCTCGAAGTGCAACATCCCGCTGACCACAGCGAACGCAAGCATGTCCGAAAGTGTACGCATCACGTCGTTCCAGACACTGTTCCCAGCCCACCCCCACGAGTTGACTGATCACATGGGACACAAGATCGCGGTCTACGGCGCCTCCGGCCTCACCGGCACTTTCGTAGTGGCAGAGCTCAGCAACCGAGGCCACACCCCACTCCCGTTCGGCCGCGCACAAGCAACCGCCGACAACCCGGCAGCCCTCGACCGAGCCCTGGCCGGCGCAGAAGCAGTGATCAACACAGCGGGCCCGTTCGCCACCACGGCCCTACCGCTGCTGGCCGCAGCAGAACGAGCCGGCATCCCGTACGTGGACGTGGCAGCCGAAATCGAGGCGAACGCAGACACCTTCGCCCGAGGAGCCTCAGTCCCCGCAGTACCCGCGATGGCTTTCTTCGGAGGCCTGAGCGACCTCCTGGTCACCGCCGCCATGGCCGACTGGACCACAGCGGACGAGGCCCACATCGCCTACAACCTGAGCGACTGGCAACCAAGCCCAGGCACCCTGACCGCAGGCAAGGTCTCCCGAGCCCGCCGAAACGGCCAACGAGTCCGCTTCCACAACGGAAGCCTCACCTACCACGACGAAACCCCGCCGACCCTTACCTGGGGCTTCCCCAGCAGCACCCGTCAGGTGATCGGCGAGTTCTCGATGGCCGACATCGTCACGGTCCCCAGCCACCTGCAAATCCCCTCGGTGACCAACTACATGTCACTAGAGGCTGCCAATGGACTCGCCGCCGCAGGATCACGCCAAGAGCCGGAGACGTTCGAGATCGACGTCCGAGTACGCCGAGCAGGCGAAGAACGCCGAATGACCGCCTCAGGCAAGGACATCTACGCCGTGAGCGCCCCACTAGCAGTAGAAGCCACAGAACGCCTGCTCTCAGCCCGCTACACCACCACAGGCGTAGCAGCAGCAGGAGCAATGTTCGACGCCAAAGACTTCCTAAACGCCTTGACCGCCATCCAGACGACCAACAACGCCTGATGGGCCCCGAGGTCGCGAAGCGACGAGGCGGCCGGGGGTCCGGGGGCGCGCCCCCGGCGTGGGGGTCTGGGGGCTCGGCCCCCAGAGGACACCCGAGAACGAGAAAGGGTGAGTGCTGTCCACGAACAGCACTCACCCATCGAGTGGAGGTGCCGGGAATCGAACCCGGGTCCTGTGCCGGTTCATCAGGGCTTCTCCGTGCGCAGTCCGCTGTGTCTCTGCTTGACCCCACCTGTCACGCGAACGAGCAGGTGTGACGGGCCCAGTCGCTGTGAGTTTCCCGAACAGTCTCCGCGACCGAGACTGCAGGTAAGCCCTCTAGCTGATGCCGGGAACTAGGCCGAAGGCACTCCTAGGCCGACAACCGCTAGCTTTCGCTGTCAGGCAGCGAGAGCGTACGCGGTGCGCTTGTCGTTAGACGTGGCGCTTATTGGTTTGCGATGACGCTTAACGGTGGTCTCTCGCCTGCACCGGCACGCTTCCCCTGAATCAACGTCCACAGTCGAAACCGTTCACCCCCTGGTAGTGGTTGCACCTAGCATAACGACTGGGGCCAGCGAGTTCTTCCCGAGGCAGGTAGGGCTGTCCCCACCTTCGACCGGATGGCTGGCCAGATGGTCTCTGACCAGCGGGAACGACACCATGGACGTCATGAGGAAACCGAACGCGCTCGCAGCCGGGTTCTACCTGCTGACCAACCTGGTGACCGGCATCTTCTGGTTCACCCTCTCCGTCGTGCTGACCGTGGTCGGGTTCGCGACGGCGATCATCTGGGTGGGTCTGCCGCTGCTGTGGCTCGCGATGAACGTCGTGCGGGGTGGCGCGACGATCGAGCGATCGTGGGTGAGGGCGGCGCTGCGCACGGACATCCCCCAGCCGTACCGGGAGAGGCCGCCGGGCACGCTGTGGCAGCGTTGGAAGGCCCAGTTCACGGATCCGGCGACGTGGCGCGACTTCGGTTACCTCCTGCTGCTCCTGCCGGTCGGCATCCTCGAGTTCTCCGCCGTCCTCGCCATGTGGTCGATCGCGGCGGCGTTCATCGCGGTGCCGTTCTGGATCGGCACGGCACCGTTCGCGGTGATCGTGGGTGATTTCTGGACGATCGACTCGTTCGTGTCGGCCTTGCCGGTGTCGTTGATCGGGCTGGCGCTGATCCCGTTCGCCGTTCTCGGCACGAGGGCGCTCGGCACGGTGCACGGCAAGTTCGCGCGCGCCATGCTCGGTCCGACGCGGGCGGACGCGCTGGCGATCGAGGCGGAACGTCTCCAGTCGAGCCGGGCGCGGGGTGTGGAGGCGGCCGAGGCGGAGCGCCGGCGCATCGAACGCGACCTGCACGACGGTGCCCAGCAACGGCTGGTGGCGGTGGCGATGGGGCTGGGCCGGGCGAAGTCCAAGATGGACTCGGACCCGGAGGGTGCCGCCGAGCTGATCGCGGAGGCGCACGCGGACGCGAAGCTCGCCATCAAGGAACTGCGGGACCTGGCGCGGGGCATCTACCCGTCGGTGCTGGGTGACCGGGGGCTCGACGCCGCGTTGTCCGCGCTCGCCGCCCGTGTGCCGATCGAGGTCGACCTGCAGGTCAACGTGGATCCGCGTCCTCCGACATCAGTGGAGAGCGCCGCCTACTTCACGGTCGGCGAGGCGCTCACGAACATCACCAAGCATTCCAACGGCACCAAGGCGACCGTGCGGGTCAACAGGGTGGACACCGGGGTGCTGGTGGAGGTCACCGACAACGGTCAGGGTGGCGCGGAACTGAGGCACGGCGGCGGGCTCGCCGGGCTCGCGGACCGGGCTGCCACGATCGACGGTGTGGTTGTCGTCGTCAGCCCCGCTGGTGGGCCGACCGTTATTCGAGCGGAGTTGCCGTGCGCGTGGTGATCGCCGAGGACTCGGTGCTGCTGAGGGTGGGCGTGCAGCGTCTGCTCGCCGACGAGGGCATCGAGACAGTCGCCGCGGTGGAGAACGGTGACGATCTGCTGGACGCCGTCACCGAGCACAAGCCGGACCTGTGCGTGGTGGACGTGCGGATGCCGCCGACGTTCACCGACGAGGGCCTGCGGGCCGCCATCGAGTGCCGCCGCCGCTATCCGGGGCTGCCGGTGCTGGTGCTGTCGCAGTACGTCGAGGAGCGCTACGCCGTGGAGCTCCTGGCGGGCGGTGCGAGCGGCGTCGGTTATCTCCTCAAGGAACGGGTGGCCGACGTGAAGGAGTTCGTCGACGCGGTGCGCAGGGTCGCCGACGGTGGCACGAGCATCGACCACGAGGTGATCACGCAGCTCATGGTGCGCAGCAAGAAGAGCCCGGTCGACAAGCTGACGCCCCGCGAACGCGAGGTGCTCGGCCTGATGGCGCAGGGACTGTCGAACACGGCCATCGCCGGCACGCTCGTGGTGTCCGACGGCGCGGTCGAGAAGCACGTCGGCAACATCTTCGCGAAGCTCGGCCTGGAGCCGTCGAACTCGGAGCACCGCCGGGTGCGCGCCGTGCTCGCCTACCTCGACAGCTGAAGCAGACGGGCGCCGTTGTCGTGCAGGACCGCCTGTTCGGCGGCGGCGTCCAGGCCCCACGAGCGGATGGCGTCGAGCTGCACCTCGTAGGGGTACGGGATGTTCGGGAAGTCGGTGCCCAGCACCACCCGGTCGACCATCCCCGCGATCCGCGAACGCCAGTCCGGCGGCAGCGGCGTCATCTGCTCGGTGAACGGAACGCCGACCATCGTCGTGTCGACGTGCACGTTCCGATAGCGCTCCACGAGGTCCAACGCGCCTGAGTAGTCCGGCATCCCGGCGTGCGCGAGAACGGCCGTCAGCCGTGGATGCTTCTTCAACACCTCTTCGAAGACGCTGAGCCCGGTGAACTCCCCCGGCATCGGCCCGTCGCCGCAGTGCACGACCACCGGCACACCGGCCTCCGCGAGCTGGCCCCAGACGCCGTCCAGCAGCGCGTCACGCGGGTCGTAGGCACCGACCTGGACGTGTGACTTGAAGCAGCGCGCACCGGCCTCCAGGGCCTTGCGCACGTACGCCTCGGCACCCGGTTCCGCGTAGAACGTGCCCGTCGGCACCGCCTCCGGGACCCGTGCCGCGAAGTCGGCCACCCACTCGTTCAGCCACTGCGCCATGCCGGCCTTGTGCGGGTAGAGCAGGGGTGCGAACGCGACGACGCCCAGCTCCCGCAGTGCGGTGAGCCGGGCGTTCTCGTCGGTGCGGTACTGGATGGTCCAGTCGACCCCGGCTTCGCGCACGCGGTCGAAGTAGGCCCAGACCTTGTCCAGGACGTTCGGCGGCATGAAGTGGACGTGGACGTCCACCAGTGCCATCAGTAGCGGCCCTTCAGGGCGCGGCCGTGCGCCTTCGCGATCTCGCGGTTCGCGTCGCGCTTGGCCAGGTCCTGGCGCTTGTCGTAGGACTTCTTGCCCTTCGCGAGCGCGATCTCGACCTTGACGTACCCGTCCTTGAAGTACATCTGCAGCGGCACGAGCGACAGACCGGACTCCTTGGTCTTGCCGATCAGCCGCTCGATCTCCGCCTTGTGCAGCAGCAGCTTGCGCTTGCGCCGGACCTCGTGGTTCGTCCAGGTGCCCGCGACGTACTCCGGGATGTGCAACGCGTGCAGCCAGATCTCGCCGTCGTCGACCTGGGCGAAGGCGTCCACGAGGGACGCCCGGCCCATGCGCAGGCTCTTCACCTCGGTGCCGACGAGCTGAATGCCCGCCTCGTAGGTGTCCAGAATGGACCAGTCGTGCCGAGCCTTGCGGTTCGACGCGATGACCTTCTGCCCGCGTTCCTTGACCATGACGACCAGTCTAAGTGGTTGGCAAAACTCTTAAAGGCGCACGTAGAGGCGGAGTGTCACGTAGCCGGTGGTCGCCGAGATGACTATCGCGACGAGGAACAGCCAGGGCGACACGATCAGGATGTCCAGATAACCGATCGGCGGGATGATGCCCGACTCGGTGAGGTTCCTGGTGATCCGGTCGAGGAAGAACGCCTTGAACAGCACCAGGCCGCCGACCGCGGTGACCGAGCCGATGATGCCCGCGACGACCGCCTCGATGAGGAACGGCAGCTGCGTGTACCACCGTGTCGCGCCCACCAGTCGCATGATGCCGACCTCGACGCGGCGGGTGAACGCCGACACCTGGATGGTGTTCGAGATGAGCAACAGCGCGGCGAACGCCTGGATGAGCGCGAGGATCAGGGCGACGTCGCGCATGCCGTTGAGGCCCTCGAAGAACCGCTCCAGGAACTTGCCCTGGTCGTCGACGCCCTTCACACCGGGCTTGCCCTCGAAGGCCTGCTTGATGACGTCGGTGCGCTCCGGGTCCTCGAGCTTCACGCGGAACGTCGCCGGGATGGCTTCGGGACGCGCGAGTTTGAGCAGTTCCGGCTGGGCCTCGAAGATGCGCTTGAAGCGCTCGAAGCCCTCGTCGCGGTTCTGGAACACCACGGTCTCGACGCCGGACGTCTGCTCCAGCGCGGAACGCAGGCCCGCGCACGGCTGCTGTGTGCAGTCCTTGTCGTTGGCGCTGACATCGTTCGTCAGCAGCACGGAGACCTCGAGCTTGCCCGCGTAGTTGGCCTGCATCTTGTCGACCATGCGGACGACGAGCAGACCACCGCCGAGCAGCCCGAGCGAGATGGCGGTCGTGAGGATCATCGCGATCGTCATCGTGACGTTCCGGCGAAGTCCGGTGATGACCTCGCTGAACACGAAGCTGGTACGCATCGGGGGCGGGGTTCCTTGGGGTTTCGGGGACTAGGAGCGCTTAACGGCCAACGCCGTAAACGCCACGTGCGTCATCACGGACGACCTTGCCGTACGCGAGCTCCACCACTCGGCGGCGCATCGAGTCGACGATGCCGTGGTCGTGGGTGGCCATGATGACGGTCGTGCCGGTGCGGTTGATCCGCTCCAGCAGCAACATGATGTCCTGGCTCGTGTCGGGGTCCAGGTTTCCGGTCGGCTCGTCGGCGATCAGCACCAGCGGGCGGTTCACGAACGCACGGGCGATCGCGACGCGCTGCTGCTCACCACCGGACAGCTCGGTCGGGAACCTGTCCTCCTTGCCGTCGAGGCCCACCAGCTGCAGCACCTCCGGCACCACCTTGACGATGGTGTTGCGGGGCTTGCCGATGACCTCGAGCGCGAAGGCGACGTTCTCCGCCACCGTCTTCGTGGGCAGAAGACGGAAGTCCTGGAACACGCAGCCGATCGACTGGCGCAGGCGGGGGACCCTGCGCCGCGACATCTTGGCGACGTCGAAGTTGGAGACGTAGACGCGTCCCCTGGTCGGCACCTCTTCGCGCAGCAGCAGGCGCAGGAACGTCGACTTGCCGGAGCCCGAGGGCCCGATCAGGAAGACGAACTCGCCCTTCTCCATCTCGACGGACACGTCGTCGAGCGCAGGACGCGTGGAGGTCTTGTAGACCTTGGAAACGTGTTCGAGACGAATCACGAGGCGCGAGTCTACTCATGGCCGGGGTAAAGCCCCCGTTCCGGTTAACTTCGAGCCCCGGAAGGGCGGCTCGAACCTCGACGCGGCGTGTCCGACCAGGCACGACCCGTTCACGAAAAGAGCACGTCCGGCCCTCGTTCGGGGCTGAACGTGCTCTTCGACTCAGATCGGCGACCAGCTCGGGACTACCCCTGCTGGGACTGCTTGCGCCACCGGATGCCGGCCTCGAGGAAGTCGTCGATCTCGCCGTCGAGCACCGCGGACGGGTTGCCGACCTCGTGGTTGTTCCGCAGGTCCTTGACCATCTGGTACGGGTGCAGCACGTAGGAGCGCATCTGGTTGCCCCAGCTGGAGCCGGAGTCCTTCAGCGCGTCCATCTTCGCCTGCTCCTCCTGGCGGCGGCGCTCGAGCAGCTTCGCCTGGAGGACGTTCATGGCCGTGGCCTTGTTCTGCAGCTGCGAGCGCTCGTTCTGGCAGGACACGACGATGCCGGTCGGGATGTGCGTGAGGCGCACCGCCGAGTCCGTCGTGTTGACGCCCTGGCCGCCGGGACCGGACGAGCGGTAGACGTCGACGCGCAGGTCCTTCTCGTCGATCTCGACGTGGTCGGTCTGCTCGACGACGGGCACGACCTCGACGCCGGCGAACGACGTCTGGCGGCGGCCCTGGTTGTCGAACGGCGAAATGCGCACGAGGCGGTGCGTGCCCTGCTCGACGCTCAACGTGCCGTAGGCGTAGGGGGCGCTGACGCGGAACGTGGCGGACTTGATGCCCGCCTCTTCGGCGTAGGAGGTGTCGAAGACGTCGACGCCGTAGTTGTGGCGCTCGGCCCAGCGCGAGTACATGCGCAGCAGCATCTCGGCGAAGTCCGCGGCGTCGACGCCACCGGCCTCGGCGCGGATGGTGATGAGCGCGTTGCGCTCGTCGTACTCGCCGGACAGGAGCGTGCGCACCTCGAGGCTCGCGATCTCCTCGCGCAGCTTGACGCGGTCGTTGTCCGCGTCGGCCGCCGCGTCGGCGTCCTCGGCCTCTTCCGCGAGTTCGTAGAGCAGCGGCAGGTCGTCGAGACGCGAGCGCAGGCCGGTGACCCGGCGCAGTTCACCCTGCTTGTGGGAAAGCGCGCTGGTGACCTTCTGCGCCTTCTCCTGGTCGTCCCAGAGGTCGGGGCGGGTCGCCTGCGCCTCCAGGTCCGCGACAGCGGCGCGCAGCGCGTCGAGGTCCAGCACCGCCTCGATGCTCGAAAGAGTGGCGGAGAGGTCCTTGATGTCTGCTTCGACGTCCGGGTTCACGCAAAAAGATTACGCCAGCACCGGCCACCGGTGCCGACCGGTGCTCTTTTCACGCAAGCGGCCACGGACCGGCGTCGTGCGCTTTCAGCACCCGTGCGGATGCCGAAAGCGACCGGCGTCAGTCCGTGGCCGTCGCGCTCAGGCCGTGGGGATGGCGTCCAGCAGCTTGAGAACGGCCTTCGCGTGAGCGAGACCGAACTCGGCCACCGCCTTGGCGTAGGGGTCCTCCGCCGTCTTGGCCGCGCTCTTCGCGCTCTCCTGTTCCTGACCGTACGTCGAACGCGCGGTCGTGATCAGGGATTCACGCTGCTTCGCGGTCAGCGAACCGGCGTGCACCAGGCGCAGGATGAGCGGGCTGCGCAGGTGGTCCGGGCCGGGCTCGGACAGCAGCCAGTTCTTGAAGGCCTTCTTGCCCGCGGCAGTCAGCACGTACTGCTGGCTGGACCGCGGTCCCTGCTTGCCGAGGCGCAGCAGGCCTTGGTCAGCCAGCGCGGGCAGCTCGCGGTACACCTGGGAGCGGGTCACGCTGAAGAACGCGCCGAAGCGGTCTCCTGCCTCCGCCACCAACTGGCCACCGGTCTTGGGTCCGTCGTGCAGCAGCCCGAGCAGGGCGGCTGCGGTCGCATTCAGGTCTGACACACCGGCAACGTTCCCACGTCCGGGGGAAGCTGTCCACAATGGTCAGCCGTTCTGTCCACAGTGGCTGATCACCGGGCTAGTCTGATGGGCCATGCGGAGCAACGAAAAGTTCCGCTGAGTAAGCGGCAGTTTCCGAGCCTCACGCGTTTGGCCTCTTGACCGTCTGTGTCCATCCCGGATGGAAAAGTCCTTTCGCAGAAACGAAAGCCCCCCGCTCTCACTCGATCGGCGGTACGACTCTCACCGGCCGAAGCCACCCGAATGGACGGTCGGGGTCCAGCGTCGCACGACCTGGTGATGTACGCGCGGACCCCTTTCCCGCGCCCGATGTTCCGGGAAAATGATCATTGCCAGAACGGCGCAGTCGGACGACGGAGGTCGGGGACCGTGAAGAACCTGAACTTGAAGTGGCTGGACCACAAGAAGGTGGCGGCACACACCAGGGCGTGGGTGACGGGAGGCATCCCGGAGCAGGCCGGCAAGGACGAGTGCATGGTCTGCGGCAAGCAGATCCGCAAGCACCGCACCGTCAACGGAGAGGGCCGCATCTGCTCCAGCATGCTGTGCGCGCAGTACTGGGCGGAGAACATGACCTGAACGACCCCGCTCGAGGTACGGGGGTTCGCCCCCGGCACGGGGGCCCGGCAGAAAAGCAGATGGCCGGAACCTGATGGTTCCGGCCATCTGACCAGCAGCGGGGACAGGATTTGAACCTGCGACCTCTGGGTCATGAGACCAGCGATGATGTTCGATCAACTTCTGGCCGACCTGCAGATTTCCCAGCAAACTGCAGGTGAGCCGCGTACAGGCCGCCAGAAATTCAAGAAGTACGTCTCGAAGACTCGCAACAGGTCCGAAGGGCGGCCTGACCAGCGGGTGGCTGCTGACATCCGGAGAACCTGAAACCAACGTGACCGGTTGCACACTTTCTCTGGCGGCCTCCACGCAACTCGGCCCGCGACCGGTCATACCGCGATTCGTCGGAGTCCCACGGTGCCCGGTGCAGTGACGTGGGACAGATAGAGGCCGGTGCCGTCGCTGCCCACCTGCCAGTCGAAGCCGTAGCAGCCGATAGTGCGGCGGATGCCGCCCGGTATAACCGCCGTGTAGCAGTACTGGTTCGTGACCTTCACGAATACGGCCGTGTCCCCGACCCAGCCGACAATCGACCCGATGTCCACCAGGCTTGCGTCGGTTGCGCCGGTGTCGGTGTCCACGATCGCCGGTCCACAGCGATTGGTCGGTGTGTCGAAGCACGCCCACAGCACAAAGTGGCCGCCGGACCGGGAGAACACGCTTGGCGCCACCGCCTCCGGGTTGACGGTTACCGACGCTGTGTAGTTCTCCATGACGGCGCCCGTGAGCACGTCCACGAGATGGGTCGTGCGGATGTTGCCCTGCACTTGTTCGACCACCGCCTTGCGGCCGTCCTGGGTGAGCCGGGCACCGAAGTAACGGTCGGCGGTGGAGAGCAGGCGGGAACCACCTGCTCGATCCCACACCCGGAGGCCGGTGACGCCGTAGAAGTCGCCGGGCCTGTGTTCCATCATGGTGAGGTGCTGGGAGTCGGCGGTCCACGGCTCCGTGGCGCCGGGGGTGGAGGACGCGACGGCTCGGCAGCCTTGGCCGTTTCCGCAGGGCAGGTCACTGAGCTGGTTGGTCGCGGGGCGCCAAGTCCGCACCCGGTCGACGGTGTGGTCCTGGTCGCGGCTGTTGAAAGCCAGGAGAGTGCCGTCAGGTGACCACACCGGGGTGTCGCTCTGGGTCCCGTAGCCGAAGGGTGGGCTGTCCGTGATCCTGCGGGTTGTGCCGGTGTGGCTGTCCCAGACGAAAACGTCGTACCAGCCGTGGTTGCCATCCGGGTCACCCGGTTCGGGCGCGTCGAGATTCTCCCTCGAGACGAACGCGAGATACCTGCCGTCCGGCGACCAAGCCAGGTTCGAGTCGGCGCCGCCATAACCGATGCCGGAGTCGGAGAGTCCGTAGGTCAGCGGGATCATCGTGGTGGAGTTCTTGTCGTACACGGCGACGACCCCGGTGGCGCCGAGAATCGTGGCGATGTGGCGGCCGTCCGGGCTGGGTTGTGCGGCCGACACCCATGGACCCGCGTAGCCCGGGTCGTAGCCGGTGCTTCCGCTGCTACCCACGGACATACCGAAGTTCGGCACCCCATCCGGCCCGGAGTCGGGTGCCGGAGCGACCTTCAAGGTCACCCGGAGGGTGGTGGTCTGACCCCGGCAGGTGATCGTGACGGTGACACCGTACGTGCCGAGCGCATCGGTCACACCGGACACGGCCACTATGCCGAAGGCCCACCCGCCGACAAGCGACAGCCCGGGAGGCAGTCCATCCGCGCGGTAGACCATGTCGCGGTCGTCGCAGTACGGCTGGACGTCCAGGTACTGCACGTAGACCAGATGCGCGTGCGCGGTCGCCCAGGCCGTGGGCCCGACGGTCACCGGGCTGGTCACAGTGATCCGGAAATCCCGCGAGACCGTTGTGCCTGGCTGGTCCCTCACCGTGATCGTCGCGGTGCTGACGCCGCCGGCGGTGGGTGTACCGGTGAGGACGCCCTGTGCGGACAGCGCCAGTCCGGGCGGAAGGTTCACCGCCTGCCACGAGTACGGCGACACGCCGCCGCTTGCCTGGAGTCGCACGTTGACGGCTTGGCTCACCGGGTACGGGCCGAGGTCGCCCGTCACGATCGACAGTGGATGGGTGCCGCCGCCTGGACACTGCCGGAAGAGGGTCCACGGGCCGAGCCGCAACGTGAGCACGGTGTACTTGAACTGTTTGATCCACAGGTTGATCCGCAGGTCGAAGTCCGCGGTGATGGCGACAGACAGCTCGACGCAACGGCTTTGGTCCACCGACGCCTTGAATTCCGGGCCGAGGGTGATCCCGGCGCCTGCGACGTCCAGCAGCTTGACCGACGCGTCCGCGCCGATCAGCAACGACGCCGACACGTCGGCGCCGACGGAGGCGTCCTCGGTGGCCTGCGAACCAGCGTTGTAGGTACGGATCGACAGGTCGGGATTGGTGGAGAAGCCGACCATCCGGTAGAAGCGTTCCGTGAAGGTGATGTTGCCCGCGACTGTGGCCTCGAACCGCAGCGCCGGCGCGAGGTCGACGGTCACCGGCACCGAGGTCGGCAGTGTCCAGACGAGACGGTGGGTGTTGCGGAACGCGGCGGACAGCTCGCACGTCACCTTGCCGTGCACCTCGCCGGAGAATCGCACGACCGGCTCGGTCTGCACGTAGAACGACACGTACGGTGCGACGCCGAAGCCGACGCGCTGTTCGAAGTGGACTCTCGTGTTCTCGAACCGCACCAGCGACGCCGACACAGAGACACCGGTGCTGACGTCGCAGTCGAATGCACCCGCCCCGAAGTCGATGAGCGAGTTCTCAACGCTCGTCTCTCCGCCGCCGATGTCGCTTGCGGTGACGTCCGCGCGGGCGGCGGGCGTGGCCGCGGTAGTGGTCGGGATGAGGTCGGCAGGTCCGTCATATCCGACGTCGAGCACGCGGAACACCTCGTCGAGGGCCACCGGCGCCAGTGTGACATCGGTCGTGCCGCCAATGCCCGGTTTCACGGCGGTGACCCGCCCGGCAAGGCCACTCGGGTAGACAGCGCCACCGCCCTGGAGCACGACCGCGGTGCCCTGGGCGGGAACCGCAGCACCGGCAGGTAAGCGCACCGTGTAGCCGGTCGTCGAGTCGCCGGTTACTGCGGTGACCCCATCCGGTGGGAGCGTCAGTGTGCCGGGTGCCGCCTCAGCCGTCGTGTGTTGTGTCGTCGCCGGCGCGGGATCGAGGTCGTTGGTGAACCAACCGGCAACGTCCGCAAGGAGATGGGTGCCGGACTGCGTGAAAAGGTTCACGGTGCCGTTTTCGCCCAAGGGACTCGTCACCAGGTTCGGGCGAGTCTGTCCAGGGAGATCCAGGTTGAGGCTGGACGCGAGGGGACGTGGTTGCCCCGCTGGGTAGGCGGAGACGTACCCGGTGCCGGTGGCGTCCACACCGGTCACGTTGGTAACCACCGCAGCGGCACTTGCGGCTGGAATCGGGGCGCCGCGGACTGCGACGACCGCGTTCGGGCCGGGCTTCTGTCCGCTGTAGCCCTTCTGCGGCCCGTCCACGCGGGTGTCAAGCACCCGGCTCGGGCTGGTGGGCACGAACAACCCGCTGGTCTTCTGGCTGGCTCGGCTGGTGGTGAACCAGCCGACGACATCGACAACCAGGTCAGTGGACTGCGACGCGAACAGGTTGATCCGCCCCGCGCTGGAGACCGGCACCCAAACCGCGTTCGGGATCGTCTGCCCGACCCGGGTGAAGTTGAGATTGGACGCCAGCGGCCGGGAAACGCCGTCCGGATACGCGGTGATGTACCCGCCCGAAGCGCCGGTGTTGGTGGCCGTCACGTTCAGCGCCACCGCCGCCACCCCGTCGGCGGGCACTCCACCGCGGCCGGTCACCTGCAGGCCCACCGTGGCGCCCGCGCCCGGTTTCGGTCCTGTGTAACCGGTTTGCGGTCCGTCAGACCGGGTGTCCAGCAGCCGGGCCGGTGTCACCGGGACAAGCCGGCCGTCCGCCGCGCTCACGGTCGGCGTGAAGTACCCGGCGACGTCAGCCACGAGATGTGCGGGCACGAGGGTGTAGAGCGCCACCTGCCCGGACGCGGACAAGGGCACGACCACCAGGTTGGGAATCGTCTGGCCGACGAACTCGGGGTTCAGATTCGATGCCAGCGGTCGCGGCCCGTCGGCCGGGTACACCGTGACGAAGCCCGCCCCTTCGGTCTCCGTCGCGGTCACGTTGAGCACGACGGCGGACACGTCCTTGACCGGCACCCCACCACGGCCGGCCACCTGGAGCTGCACTACTCCACCGCTGTTCGGCTTGCCGCCGCTGAAGCCGGTTTGGCTGCCTGGCCTGGTGTCGAGCAACCGGGCAGGCGTCAACGGGACGTAGCGAGACGTGCCGCCGGGCACCACGACGATCCGCGCTCCCGGACCGGCATCCCCCGCCGCAAACGTGCCGTCGCCGTCGTAGGCGGCCGTCACCGTGTGGACTCCGACGTCCAGATCGGACAAGGGCAACGTGGCCGCGCCATCCACCAGCGCCACACGCGTGCCCGCACGACCGTCAACAGCGAACAGCACGTTTCCCGTCGGTGTTCCGACGGCGTCGCGACCTGCGACGACAGCAGTGACCCGCACCTCGTCGCCCACGGACACCGGCGATGCCGACACGCTCATGGAGACGGTCACCGGCGAATTCGTCTGCCCAACAGCCGTGTTCGAGGGCACGACCACCAAGAACACGATCATGGAGGCCACCGTCACCAGCAATCCAACCCGACGCCCTCCCTTCCCCAGCGCCACGCCCGCACTCCCGTCACCACACCCCACCGGCACTACCGTTGTGCGGATGTCGCGCGGCCGATGCACCGCGTTACACGCGCTCTGCGCTGACTCCGGCCTGGTCACAATGCTGGAGGACACGCCAGGTGTGCAGTTTCTGGCTGACGCGGGCTATCAGGGATCAGGAGCCCAGACCTGCGGGCAGGTGAACACACCGCCGCACCGGAAGTTCCGGTGTTCCACCACCACGGCAGGACCGCCTCGACACAGCCCCGGCACCCGGACCGGGCAGGCGGCCCGGAAGTCCGTCTGCGCGTGCCAACCAGTCCCGAGATGCGGGCCCGGAGTCCGACGAACCCGATGGCGCCCAGGAGTAGAGCCCTCACGCAACGTCAAAGATGATCTTGGAGCGGGACTGGTTCGATGACATCTGGATGGCAAAAAGATCAAGGCCACGATCACTTCGAAAGTGATCGTGGCCTTGACCTGCGTAACTTAGTAGCGGGGACAGGATTTGAACCTGCGACCTCTGGGTTATGAGCCCAGCGAGCTACCGAGCTGCTCCACCCCGCGCCGCTTCTAACTTGTGTTGCTGTCTTGCTGTTGTAAGGAGAACTCTACACCCCCCGAAAACCGCTTTTTCACCACCCCCCTCTAACGACGTTTCCGCAGGTAGAGGGCCACACAGGCGCTACCTGCCGGTCGTGGAGCCGAGGATTGCCGGACAGGCCTTCTTCGAACGAAAAGCCGGCCCGTCGCAGCAGCGGATTCAGTTGTCGAAAAGCAAGAGGCCCGGAACCTGATGGTTCCGGGCCTCTGCCTTGTAGCGGGGACAGGATTTGAACCTGCGACCTCTGGGTTATGAGCCCAGCGAGCTACCGAGCTGCTCCACCCCGCGTCGGTAATTAGAACCTTACGCGGGGCGGAGCAGATAAAGCAAATCGGTAGGTCAGCCAGACGGTGTGGGGCTCGGCACAACCGACGACTGGCCCGTCGTCGGCGCGGCCGGCGCACCGGTGTTGTACTGCTTGAACCTCTTCGAGGCGTCGTCCAGCTTCGAGTACGCCTGGCCGAGCTCGGTGAAGTTCCCGCTCGTCTGCGCCCGCTTGATGTCGGCCAGGGCCGCGTCGATGTCGTTGATGGCCTTCTGCAGGTCAGGACTCAACGAGCTGTTCGCGGGTGGCGTCGTCGGCGACGTCGAGGTCTGGCCGTTGCCGTTGCTGTTGTCGCTCGGCGGCGGCACGACCGAGCCCGCACCGCTGAGCACCTGGTCCAGCGCCTCGTTCAGCGTGGACGCGTAGCCGACCCGGTCGCCGTACCAGACGAGCACCTTCGACAGCTGCGGGTACGACGTGTTGTTCGACGCGCGCTCGATGTAGACGGGTTCGACGTAGAGCAGCGCTCCGCCCACGGGCAACGTGAGCAGGTTGCCGTAGACGACCGTCGTCTTCTGCTGGGTCAGCAGGTTGAGCTCGCGACTGACGTTGTCGGACGTGAGGAACTGCGTCTGGATCTGCTGCGGGCCCTTCGCGTCCTGGTTGAGCTGCAGGACGCTGATCTTCCCGTAGTTGTCCGGATCGGATCCGACCGAGACGTGGGCCGCCATGAACTCCCGGTTCTCACGCACGAGCGGGCTGGTCAGCTGGAAGCGGACCTTGCTCGGGTCGCTCGGGTCACCGGCGAGGACGTAGAACGGCGGCTGGGCGTCGCGGCGCTTGCTCGCCGCGTCGCGCTGGGCGTCGGCCGTCGTCACGTTGTCGATCGTCGGGTCCTGCGGCGGTGCCCAGTAGGCGACACCGGAGTAGAAGTCCGACGGCGACGAGACGTGGTACTTCGACAGGATCTGCCGCTGCACCTTGAACAGGTCCTCGGGGTAGCGGAAGTGCTGGCGCAGCTCGTTGGAGATCTCGCTGCCCGGCTTCACCGTGCCCGGGAAGACGCCCATCCACGCCTTGAGGACCGGGTCCTTGTCGTCGATCTGGTACAGGCTCACGGTGCCGTCGTAAGCGTCCACAGTGGCCTTGACCGAGTTGCGGATGTAGTTGACGGGCTTGTTGACCTGCGAGATGACGACGCCGTCCGCGGTGAGCGAGTCGTTCGTCGCGTCACCGAGCTGGGTGCGCTGCGCGTACGGGTAGTTCTCGAGCGTGGTGTAGCCGTCGACGATCCACGTGATGCGGCCGTTGACGACGGCCGGGTACGGGTCGCTGTCCACCGTGAGCCACGGGGCGACGGCCTGCACGCGGTCGCGCGGGGTGCGCTTGAACAGGATCTTCGAGTCGTCCGCGATCGACTGGTTGAAGAGGATGTTGCGCTCGCCGTAGTACGCCGCGAAGGCGAGCTTGTTGAACAGGCTGCCGATCGGGACGCCGCCGCCACCGGTGTAGGTGTAGGACTTGGCGTCCGTGTCGTACTCCGCCGCCGAACCGGCCGGGCGGCCGCCGACGATCGAGTAGTCGTTCTGGCCGAACAGCTCGCCGTAGTACGTGCGCGGCTGGTCGACCTTGATGCCCTTCGGGTCGTTGCCGATCTCGCCGTTGGACTTGACCTCACCGGTCTTGAAGTCCGGGTAACCGCCGTTGGACTCGTCGGCGATCGCGTTCACCTTGTTCGCCTCGGCGTAGACGAAGCCGTTGCCGTGCGTGTAGATGAGGTGCTGGTTGATCCAGTCGCGCTGGCCCTGCGGCAGGCTGTCGAGCTTCAGCTCGCGCACCGCGACGATGTAGTCGCGCAGCTTTCCGTCCACTGTGTACCGGTCGACGTCGAGCTTGTTCGGGAAGCCGTAGAACGGCCGCAGCTGCTGGAACTGCGTGAAGGTGCGCGCCAGCACGGCCGGGTCGAGCAGGCGGATGTTGCCCAGGGTGCCCGCGTCGTTGACCTTGAGCTGGTCGTTGGTGACGTTCTGCTTGCCGTCGTACGGCTTCGTCTCGACCTTGTCGTCGGTCAGCCCGAACGACTGCCTCGTCGCCGCGATGTTGCGGGTGATCGACTCGGCTTCCTTCTGGATGGCGTTCGGCTTGACCGAGAACTGCTCCAGCACCGCGGGCCACGCCGCGCCGACGAGCACGCTCGACAGCACCAGCAGCACGGTCGCGATGGCGGGCAGCTGCACGTTGCGCATGAACGCGCCCGCGAAGAACGCGACGGCGCAGAACACCGCGATGCACAGCAGGATCAGCTTGGCCGGCAGCACCGCGTTGAGGTCGGTGTAGCTCGCGCCGACGAACTTCTCGTTCTCGTGCAGCAGCAGCGTGTACCGGTCGAAGAAGTACGCGACGGCCTTCAGCAGCACGAACGTGCCGGCGACGAGCGCCAGGTGCAGCCGCGCGGGACCGGAGAGCTGTCCGCCGCGACCGGCCAGCCGGATGCCGCCGAACAGGTAGTGCGCGATCACCGCGCCGATGAACGACACCGCGACCGTGATGAACAGCCACGACAGCAGCCACTCGTAGAACGGCAGCTGGAACGCGTAGAAGCCGATGTCGTGCCCGAACTGCGGGTCGGTCACGCCGAACGGCTGCGAGTTCAGGAACAGCTGGACGTGCTCCCAGTCGTTCTGCGCCGACGCGCCCGCGATCAAGCCGACGAAGACGGGGATGCCGATCGAGAACAACCGCATCCGCCGCATCACGACGGTGCGGTAGCGCGCCACCGGGTCGTCCGGCCCGGACACCGGCACGAACACCGGCCGCGCCCGGTAGGCGAGCAGGAGGTTCAGCCCGACGATGCCGCCGACCACGAGCCCGACGGCCGCGAACAGCCCCAGCCGGGTGAGCAGCACGGTGCTGTAGACGTCGCGGAATTTCACCTCGCCGAACCACAGCCAGTTGACATAGGTGTCGAGCAGCCGCGATCCCGTGATGAGACCGAACAGGAGCACAACTCCGACGATGAGCAGTATTCGGCTGCGTCGGGACAGTTTCGGCAGTCCGACCGGAGGCCGTGTGGCCACGAGGCACGCTCCTGGATCGCGGTAAATCGATACGTACGTTTAGTCCAACTCTACGGACGACGCCCTGGGTTCCCGTGAAGTCCGCCGTCTTACGATGACATGCGTGTCAGCGAGTGAAACGCCAGCGGTCATCCTTCCGACGGTCGCCCGCGAGGTCGAGGAGTTCGTAGCGGCAGGCGGCTGGGAGCAGCCACCGCAACTCTTCGCCCTAGTGGCCACCTCAGACCTGCTCGACCAGCAGCCGGAGCTGCGGGACCAGCTCGACCCCGAGTCGAGCCCGCTGACCCCGATCGCCCAGGACTCCCTGGACGGCGATCTGGGCGACGCGCTCGCGGGCATCGAGTGGCCCCCGGCCGTGACCGGCTGCGCCCTGGCCCAGGAGATCGTCGTCCTGCCCCCGGAGGCGGAGACGGAACTGAGCCACGGCGAACTGGACGACGAGGCGGCGCGGAAGTTCGCCGCCGAGCACCCGTCACGCCGCGAGGCGCGCATGGTGGCCGCGGTCCTGCGTGACGGCTCGGTCTTCTGCGTGCTGCGCCTGCGCGGGACGGCCGAGGTGCCGGAGGAGGTCGTCGAGCACCCCGAGCTGGCGCCCAACCTCACCGACGCCCTGCTCGCCACGCTGCGCCCCTAGTCACGTCCCCCAGGCTGGCACAACCCCGGCGCCTGATCGCGCCGGGGTTGTGATCTCGTTGCCTGGTGTTCGCGGTGAGCGGACAGCGCGCCGGTCAGCAGCTCGGTGTGTCCTTGCCGGCGTTGAGCGCCTCCAGCGACGACACGGCGTCCGTCAGGTTCTCGACCTTGATCAGCTTGAGGTCGCTCGGCGCCTGCTGCTTCGCGTCGGTGCAGTTCGCGGCGGGCACGAGGAACGCCTGCGCGCCCGCTTCCTTCGCGGCGACCATCTTGAACGCGATACCGCCGATCGGCTTCACGGTGCCGTCTCCCGTGATCTCGCCGGTGCCCGCGATGGCCTTGCCACCGTTGAGCTCGCCGGGCGTCAGCTTGTCGACGATCGCCAGCGCGAAGATCAGGCCGGCCGACGGGCCGCCGACGTCGGACAGGCTGATCTTGATCTTGAACGGCACGTCGGCGCGGTCGACCGGCGAGATGCCGATGAAGCCCGCGGGCCGGCCGTCGTCGCGGGTGCCCAGGGTGAGCTGCGTCGACTGGGAGGTGCCGTCCTTCTCGAACGCCACCTCGATGCGCTCGCCCGGCTTGGTGTTCTCCAGCGCGGAGCTCACGTCGGCGGCGCTCTGCACCTGCTTGCCGTTGACGGAGATGATGCGGGCGCCGAGCGGGATGACGTTCTCCGCGGGGCTGCCCTTGGTGACCTGGTTCGCGATCACCATGCCCGGATACTTGAGGTAGTGCAGCGCGGCGACCTCGGCGGAGGTCTGCGACTCGCTGAACGCGAGCTCGTTGTTCTTCTGCACCTCCTCCTCCGACTCACCGGGCTTGAAGAACTCCTCGCGCGGCGCCAGGGCGTAGCGGCCCGACAGCCACAGGCCCAGCGCGCCGAACAGCGAGACGTCGTCGGTGAGCGAGACCGTCGTCATCCGCAGGGTTCCCTTGGTGGGGAAGGTGTCCTGGCCGTCGACCGAGACCACGTCGGTGTCCTTGACCTGGCCGAGCACGTCGTAGGTCGGGCCGGGGCCCAGCGCGACGTACGGGACTCTGGCGAAACCGCCGAGCAGTCCGAGTGCCGCCACCACCAGGAAGCTGACGATCAGCGTCCAGGTCCGGCGCGTCAGTCCGCGTTCCCTCGGCGGGGGCGCGGGCGGGGGTGCGGTCGTGACGGTTTCACTCACGGCTGAACAGCGTACGACCATGTCGGTCCGCGTACGGTAGAGGCATGAGTGACGTGCCGTTCGGGTTCAGCCCGCACGACCCCGACGACAAGAGCGGGAAGCCGGGAGACAACCCGTTCGACTTCAGCCAGCTGGGCAACATGCTCAGCCAGCTGGGCTCCATGCTGAGCAACGCGGGGTCGTCGAGCGGGCCAGTCAACTACGACCTCGCGAAGCAGATCGCGTTCCAGCAGCTGTCCTCGACGACGACCACGATCGGGTTCGCCGGCGACCAGTCGAGCGCGGTCACCGACGCCGTGCACCTGGCCGAGATGTGGCTGGACCCGGTCACGTCGCTGCCCGCCGGCACCCGCACCACGCAGGCGTGGACCGCGCGCGACTGGATCGAGCGCACCATTCCGACCTGGCAGCGCCTGTGCGACCCGGTCGCGCAGCGCATGTCCGGCGCCTGGGTCGAGGCGATGCCCGCCGAGGCCAAGCAGGCGGCCGGCCCGTTGCTCGCGATGCTCGGCCAGATGGGCGGCATGGCGTTCGGCTCGCAGCTCGGCAACGCGCTGGCGCAGCTCGGCGCCGAGGTGCTCACCTCGACCGACGTCGGCCTGCCGCTCGGCCCCGAGGGCACCTCCGCCCTGCTGCCGGCGAACATCGAGAAGTTCACCGAGGGCCTGGAGCGCCCCGCGTCCGAGGTGATGGTGTTCCTCGCCGCGCGCGAAGCCGCTCACCAGCGCCTCTTCACCCACGTGCCGTGGCTGCGGCAGCGCCTGCTCGACACCGTCGAGGAGTTCGCCAAGGGCATCAAGGTCGACACCTCCGCCCTGGAGCAGCTCGCGGGCCAGATCGACCCGTCGAACCCCGCCTCCATCGAGGAGGCCATGGGCTCGGGCCTGCTCGAACCGCAGACCACCCCGGAGCAGAAGGCCGCTCTCGAGCGCCTGGAGACGCTCCTCGCGCTCGTCGAGGGCTGGGTGGACGTCGTGGTCGACTCCGCCGTCTCCGAACGCCTGCCGGGCGCTCCCGCCCTGCGCGAGACGCTGCGCCGCCGCCGTGCCTCCGGCGGCCCGGCCGAGCAGACGTTCGCGACGCTCGTCGGCCTGGAGCTGCGCCCGCGCAAGCTGCGCGCCGCCTCCGCCCTGTGGAAGCTGGTCGGCGACCAGCACGGCGTCGAGGTGCGCGACAGCGTGTGGGAGCACGCCGAGCTCGTCCCGACGGCCGCGGACCTGGACGACCCCCTGGAGTTCGCCGAGCGCCTCACGAACACCCGCAAGGCCCTCGAGGACCCGATCGCCGAGCTGGAGCGCACCATGCGCGAGGACGGCGAGAAGGGCGACAAGCCTGAAGAGGCCTGATCGGCTCTTGAACGTGCAGCGCGCCCGGTGAGGACTTCCCTCGCCGAGCGCGTTGCGTTCGTGCGGTCCTTCAGTCCTCGGTGATCCCCCAGCCTGCGGCGGCCGAGAGACCCTCCAGGTAACCCATGGCCCGCTCGGTCTTCTGGTAGCGGTGCACCCACTCCCAGAAGTCCTTGCCGTGCCCTGGCACCAGCAGGTGCGCGAGCTCGTGCACCAGCACGTAGTCGAGCACCCACGGCGGCACGTCGCGCAGCCGTTCGGACACGCGGATCGTGCCCTCCGTCGGCGTGCAGGACGCCCAGCGCGTGCGCATGGGCGGCACCCAGCGCACGCTCACCGGCTCCGCCAGCGAGTCCAGGTAACGCGCCGAAAGCTCGGCGCACCGCGCCATCAACGCTTCGTCCGATGTGCGCGCAGGGGACTTCCTGCGCGTCTCACTGCGCTGGAGGCGGCTCAACATCTCCGCGACCCAGTGCTTCTCTTCCCCCTTGGTCATCCGTGCCGGTAGGAGGACGACGACGGTGTCGCCCTCCCGGTACGCGCTGACCATGCGGCGGCGCCGGGGGCTCCGCCGCACTTCCACCCGCGGTTCGGCCATGGATTCACCGTAAACGTCGCCACCGACAATTTTCGGCCCCCAACCGGCGGCAGGCGCGCACCCGGCGGGTGAAGTTCCACCGAACGGCGGCTGGACACGCGCGGAATCGACATGCGCGGTTTCGCACGCTTGCAGAGGTACCGTCGCGCCAAGGTCCCCGAGTGTGTCCGCACTCACAACTGCAAGGGAGGGGCTGTGGCCGAGTCCTACAACGGCTATTGCGTCAAGTGCCGCGAGAAGCGGGACTTCGACGGCAACGTCGAGGAGACCAATGGTCGGCGCATGGCGAAGGGCACCTGCCCTGTCTGTGGCACGAAGATGACGCGGATCCTCGGCAAGGCCAAGGTCTGACGTTTGCGCTGGCAGGGGGCGCCGCCCCCTGCCAGTCTCTACCGTCGTGGAGACAAGACCTCGCGTGCGTGCCGGACTGGCAGTGGTGCGCAGAGCCCCCGGCGTCGTCCAGGTGGGCACCGACCCGAAGCACGCCGTCGTGATCGACTCGCTGCCCGAGGCGCTGGTCGACGAACTGATCACGATGGACGGCCGGCACACTGTCGCTGAACTGGGTGAAAGGCTGAAAAGCCGCGGCGGGAGCCCCACCCAGCTGGGTGAAGTTCTCTCCTCACTCGAAGACGCCGGCCTGCTCGACGACGGACCTCCCGAGAGGGGTGGGACAGCCGCCGTCCACGGGTCCGGACACCTTGCACTTTCAGTTACTTCGCTTCTAGCGGAATCGAGCGTTCAGCTCGCGCACAACGCGGATCTGACCGTGCTGGCGGCGACGCTGGTCCCCGATCCGAACCTCGTGGGCACGCTGATGGCGTTCCGCACGCCGCATCTGGCCGTGCGCGTCCGTGAGGGCGTGGGGATCGTGGGGCCGCTGGTCCTGCCTGGCCGTTCTTCGTGCCTGAACTGCGCGGACCTGCACCGCACCGACCAGGACCCGGCGTGGCCCGTCATCGCGGCCCAGCTCGTCGGCAAGCCCGCCTCGTCGGACGTGCTGGTGGCGTCGGGCACGGCGGCGTTGGCGGTGGCGCAGATCCTGGAGTCGTTGATCTACCTCCGCGGCCGCGACCTGACCCCTCCGCCAGTGCTGAACGCCACTCTCGAGCTGGACCTCGCGTCCGGTGTTGCTGAGAGGCGAAGCTGGTATCCGCACCCTGACTGTCAGTGCTCCGCACATAACATGGCCGAGTGACCGAGATTCCGCGCAAGGCCGTGCAGCGCACCGCCAAGCTGGCGAGCCTCCCGCTCGGGGTGGCAGGCCGGGTTGTCGGCGGCTGGGGGAAGCGACTGACCGGACGCGCGGCCGACGAGGTCAACGCCGAGGTGACGGCCAAGACGGCGGAACAGGTCTTCGCGGTGCTGGGCCAGCTCAAGGGCGGCGCGATGAAGTTCGGCCAGGCCCTGAGCGTGTTCGAGGCGGCGGTCCCGGACGAACTGGCGGCGCCGTACCGCGAGGCGCTGACGAAGCTGCAGACCGCGGCCCCGCCGATGCCCGCCCGCACCACGCACCGCGTGCTCGCCGAACAGCTCGGAGCGTCCTGGACGAAGCGCTTCCAGGAGTTCGACGACGACCCGGCCGCGTCCGCGTCGATCGGCCAGGTGCACCGCGCGGTGTGGCACGACGGCCGCGAGGTCGCGGTGAAGGTCCAGTACCCCGGCGCGGACGAGGCCCTGCGCGCCGACCTGAAGCAGCTGCTGCGGTTCTCCCGGTTGCTGCAGGCGATCATGCCCGGCACCGACGTGCGCCCGCTGCTGGAGGAGCTGCGCGACCGGTACCTGGAGGAGCTCGACTACCGCGACGAGGCCGCGAACCAGCGCACGTTCGCGAAGGCCTTCGAGAACGACCCGCACGTGCTCGTTCCCCGGGTCATCGCCTCGTCGCCCAAGGTCATGGTGACCGAGTGGACCTCGGGCGTGGGCCTGTCGTCGATCATCCGCGAGGGCTCCGTCGAGGACCGCGACCTGGCCGGACAGCTGCTGGCCGAGTTCCACTTCTCGGCCCCGTCCCGCTCGGGCCTGCTGCACGCCGACCCGCATCCCGGCAACTTCATGCTGGGCGACGACGGCCGCCTGCGCGTGATCGACTTCGGCGCCGTGGCCCGCCTGCCGGACGGCCTGCCCAAGACCCTGGGCCTGATGACGAGGCTGGCCCTCGACGGACGCTCCGCCGACCTGGTCGAACTGCTGCGGACCGAGAACTTCATCCGCGAGGGCATGGAACTGCACGGCGAGGACGTCCTCGGCTACCTCGCCCCGTTCGTCGAACCGCTGCGCGCCGAGTCGTTCCACTTCACCCGCCGCTGGCTGCAGTCGCAGGCGGAAAGGGTGGGCGACCTGCGCAGCCCGGATTCACAGACGGGCCGCTCCCTGAACCTGCCGCCGCAATATCTGCTGATTCACCGAGTGACAATGGGCGCGACGGGCATTCTCTGCCAGCTCGACGCCCACGTGACAGCGCACGAAATCGTCGCGCGCTGGCAACCAGGATTCGCCGACTAACTCGTCCGAGTGAACCCGAGGGAAGTTATCCACAGGTTCGCCCTGACCCCGGTTCAACACCCTTCCCGTGCCCCACGATGGGCACATGACACACATCGCCACCACCGCTGAACTGCGCGAATCCGGAATCTCCTCACGCGAGATCCAGCACCACTGCACCCCCGCCGGGTCGTGGCAGCGCCTGCTGCCCGGCGTCGTCCTGACCAAGCCGTCCCCCGCGACCCGGCTGGACAGACTCCGCGCGGTCCTTTCTTTCGCAGGCCCTTCTTCGGTGATCACAGGAGCGGACGCGCTGGTCCGCCAAGGAGCGGCACTTCCCCTGCCCAGACACATTCACGTGCTGGCGGGAAGCAATGTGCGAAGAGCCAATCCAGGAATCCTGCTGGAACGCACCACCCGCCCACCAGACGTGGTGGAACGCCACGGCCTACGCCTGGCCCCTCCCCCCAGGGCAGCCCTGGACATGGCCCGGCGGGAGCTGAACCCACGCGCCGTGGTGGAGATCCTCGACGCCGTGGTGGACGCCCGGCTGTGCACGCCGGGCGAACTCCGCGAGGAGTTACGGGTGAGCAGCCGCCGGGGAACAGCGCTGTTCAGACAGGTCTTGTCACACCTGTACCCGACCTGACCGCCCCGCGCCTTCGCGCCCGCGCCGCCCATATCCAGGGGCCTCGCACTGGTTTTTTGAGGAGGTAGACACCTGACGCCTCGCGTTGCCTCGTTCAGGCGGGAGCACCAATCGGGCTCGCGCCGGCTCCCCCAAGAGTCAGCACCCACCAAACTCGCGCGGGCTCCCCTGAGAGGCAGCATCCACCGGGCTCGCGCGGACTCCTCACAGCCGCCACCTACCGTCCCGCGCTACCTCATTCAGGCGGGAGCACCTGTCGGGCTCGCGCCGGCTCCCCCAAGAGGCAGCACCTACCGGGCTCGCGCGGACTCCTCACGGCCGACACCTCACGCCTCGCGCCCGCTCCCACTCACTAGCCAACTCACACTTCCGCACTTCACCCGCATGACCCTCGCCATGCGGGCCTCACCGCCCTGACGGCAGCACCCGACACTCACGGCCGACACCGCTTCACCCCAGCAACTCATCCCACGCCACCCTCAACCCAGGCGCCGGCCGGCAACCCACATCACCCCGGTGGCCCGGCGCCAACCCACTCCCGGCCTACCGCACAACCCGCCGACACTTCACCCGACCGCGTGATCCGCATGATCCGCGTTCCCAGGCGAGTCAGCGCCAGTACTCGTCCGGCAGCTTGCCCTCGATGTCCCGCACATGGGTCTTCGAGCACACCTGACACAACCACCGGAGCACCCCACCGGTCCGCTCCGAAGACCAGGCCAGGAACTCCAGGTCAGAAACGGAGGAACGCAGCCGCCCACACCTGTGGCACGCCGCCACCGGGGCAGTTCCGGACCCCGCCGGCACAGCTCCGGACCCCGCCGGGGCAGAACCAGCCCCAACCGCAGCACCAGAGTCCACCGACCCGGATCCAGCCCCCACCGGCGCAGGACCAGACTCCGACCCAGAACCAGACGCGGGCCGAGGGCCAGGCGTCACCGGCGCCGCCCCACGTGCACGGTGTCGGTCTCCAGCAGGAACACGTCCTCACGAGCGCCGACGTACTCCGAGTCGGAGGGATTCAACAGCCGGCGAAGCGCGTCCCGATCGGCCGGGTGCAGGTGAGCGTCGGTGATCTCGGCCAGCCAGGTCAGGCGGTCGACTGCCCAGTCGCGCACCAGCTGTTTGGCCGGGGCCGGGTGGTCGACGACGAAGCTGAAGGCGCTGATCTCGCCGAGGCCCGCGTCGGCCAGGGCCACGTTCCAGCCGACCGGGAGGCGGACCGAGCCGGTCATCTTCTCGCGCATCGACACGAACCACGAGGCGCGGGCCGCCGCCATGCGGTCCTGCAGGCCGGGCGAACCTACGCCGAGGTCCCACGGGAGGAAGCGGGTTTCGAGACCGCCCTCAGCGAGGGCCAGCCAGCCGCCTGGGGCGAGGGCTTCTACCAGGCGTTTCATGCCGCGCAACTGGTCAGGGAGGTGGTGGACGACCCGGGAACCCCAGATGAGTTCCACCGGGCCGGCGAACGAGAGCGGGTCTTCTGCGGCCAGGTCGGCCAGGACCGGTTTCACCGAGACGGCGCCGTCGCCTTCCGCCCGGGCAGCGGCGCAGGCCGCGTCCAGCAGTTCGGGGGTGGCGTCGACCAGGACCAGGACGCCTCCGCCGTGCTCTCGCAGGGCCGAGACGAGGGGCACGCTCATGGAGCCGGCGCCGCAACCCACGTCCATCACCACCGGTGAGTCGGGCAGGGGAGCTACCAGTCTGCGTGCGACCGAGGCCAGTGCCTCCGCCTGCAGCGAGCCGTAGCGCCTCATCGCGTGGAGGCGAGCTGACCAGTCGATTCCGTCGTGAGTGTGGTGCGGCACAAAGGGGACGGTACGGAGGAACGGCCGAGGCCGCCATCCACCTTCTCGTGGATGACGGCCTCAGCTCGTGACTGTCAGAGGTCGAAGCGAGCCGCTCTGCGTCCCGCCCATCGCGACAACCTGCGCCAACGTTGCGCTGACGCGAGGCGGTTCGCCAGGCGTTGCTCTTCAGCGAACCTCTGGGCTTCTTGTATTCGTATTCGCACGAGTTCTTCACTCAGAGACATGTGTGTCAGGCCCTCGTTCAGGTAGGTGGGCATTGCGTTGTGGTTGAGCTGCACGGTGTTCACGCTGCCGACTCCGTCCTGCTGGCCGGAACAACTGCCGCGTCCTTGCGCGGACGGCCACGCGGCCGCTTCCGCGCGATGACGACTCCGCGCTCGAAGATCTCTCCACCCCAGACGCCCCACGGCTCGTGACGAGCGACCGCACCGGCGAGGCACTCGGCGAGGACCGGGCAGGTCCCGCAGAAGGACTTCGCCTTCTCGAGGTCGGCGGGCGCGTCGGCGAACCAGAGGTCGGGGTTGTGGGTGCGGCAGGGGATGTCGAGCCCCTCCGCGAGGTCCGGAAGTGTCTCGCCGGTGAGCGGGACAGTCGCGGTCAACATCAGGTGTTTCTCCTTGTGTGGGGTACTGCAAAAACACGAAAGCCGCGGACTCTGTACGAGTCCGCGGCTTTCGTGAGCCTGGTGGTCCTTCGACCCTCTATGGGGTCGGCAGGAGCCTTCTCACTTGATGCGCGGACAGCGCATTCGTGTAGTTGTGGACGCCATCGATCACCGGCAGCGCGACGATCGGCTGCTCGCTGCGCAGTTCGCTGCCGCCGAGGGCGGTGCCGCGCAGTCCGGTGGCCCGCTCACGAGTCAGCAAGGCAACGGGCTTCAGGGCAGACTGCTGCCACGAAGCCTGAGCGGTTGCGGACGTGCAGAGGCCCTCGGACATGGAGAGGCCGAACGCGCGCGAAGTCATTGAGAGCTTCACAACGGGTCACCTCCTCCATAGAGAGCTCAGCTGCAGAGAGCTAGAGCGATGTAGTAGTAGTTCTTCTTCCCCAGACGGGTCCTCCGGACCCGGCATGAGCAGGTTATGACCCCGTACCTGGGGCTCGCAACCTATTTAACGAAACTTGTCCCGATCAGGTGGCGGAGTACCCGACACCGGCTCGGACCAGGCCCAACACGTCGTCACCGAACTTATCAAGCTTCGAGGCGCCGATGCCCGAGATCGCGACCAACCCGGCCGAATCCGTGGGTCGCTGCTCCGCGATCGCCATCAGCGTCGCGTCGGTGAACACGACGTACGCGGGCACCTTGAGCTCCCGCGCCCGTCCCGCACGCCACCGGCGCAGCGACTCGAGCAGCTCTTCGTCCACATCGGACGGGCAGGACCTGCATCGGCCGAGCTTGACGGCCTGCGCGTCGACCAGCGTCGACGTGCACACCCGGCAGGTCGGCTTCTCCTTCTTCATGAGAGGAGGCCGTTGCGCGCCACCGGATACCCGCGCGGCCGGGTGATTCTCGGGAACGAGGTTGTAGAGGAACCGCGAGCGGCGGCGGTACTTGCGTCCACCGGCGGCACGCGCCAGCGCCCACGACAGCCAGATGTGCTCACGCGCGCGCGTGACACCTACGTATAGAAGGCGGCGTTCTTCTTCGATCTTCGCCTCGTCACCGTCGGCGTACTGGATCGGCATCGTTCCCTCGACCAGCCCGACGAGGAACACGGCGTCCCACTCGAGGCCCTTCGACGCGTGTAGCGACGCCAGGGTCACGCCTTCGACCGTCGGCGGGTGCTGCGCCTCGACGCGCAGGTCCAGCTCGACGCAGAACCGCGGCAGGTCGGCCTCGGGCGTGGCCGCGGCGAACTCCTCGGCGAGCTCGACCAGCGCGAGCAACGACTCCCAGCGTTCCCGCGCGCTGCCACCGGTCGGCGGCTCGTCGGTGAGCCCGACCCGGCCGAGCACCGAACGCACGACCTCGGGCAGGCTCCCGGCCACGTCACCCGACGAACGCAACGTGATCATCGCCTGGCGCACCTCGGCGCGCTCGAAGAAGCGCTCGCCGCCGCGCACCAGGTACGGGATGCCGAGCGACGCGAGCGCCTGCTCGTACACCTCGGACTGCGCGTTCACGCGGTAGAGGATCGCGATCTCGGACGCCGCGACGCCCTCGTCGAGCAGCGTCTTGATGCGGCCGGCGACGGCGTCGGCCTCGCTCGGCTCGTCGTCGAACTCGTGGAACCGCGGCTTCGGCCCGTCCGGCCGCTGCCCGATCAGCTGCAGCCGTGAGCCCGACGGACGGCCACGCGCCCACTTGATCACGTCGTTGGCCAGTTCCACGACCTGCGGGGTCGAGCGGTAGTCGCGCTCGAGGCGCACGACGGCCGCCTCGGGGAACCGGCGCCCGAAGTTGAGCAACGGCTGCGGCGAAGCGCCCGCGAAGGAGTAGATGGTCTGGTTCGCGTCGCCGACCACGGTCAGGTCGTCGCGCGCGCCCAGCCACGAGTCGAGCACGCGCTGCTGCAACGGCGTCACGTCCTGGTACTCGTCCACGACGAAGCAGCGGTAGCGGTCACGGAACTCCTGCGCGACCTCCGCGTTGTCCTCCAGCGCTCCCGCCGTGTAGAGCAGCAGGTCGTCGAAGTCGAGCAGCTGCGCCTCGGTCTTGAGCTGCTCGTAGGTCGTGTAGAGCTTCAGGATCTGCTCGGCGGGCGCCGGGATGTCGCGCGCGGCACGAGCGGCGGCGGCCGGGTAGTCCTCCGGCGTCAGCAGCGACGCCTTCGCCCACTCGATCTCGCTGGTCAGGTCGCGCAGCGCGTCCGTCTCGGTGGGCATCCCCAGCCGGGAGGCGGCGCGGGCGACGACGCGGATCTTCTGGTCGACGAGCTCCCAGCGCGGACCGCCGATGACGCGCGGCCAGAAGTAACGCAGCTGGCGTGAGGCGGCGGCGTGGAAAGTCACGGCCTGTGCGCCGTGCACGTCCAGAGAGCGCAATCGTGTGCGCATCTCCCCTGCGGCGCGTTTGGTGAACGTGACGGCGAGGACCTGCGACGGAGCGACGTGGCCGCGTTGGCACAGGTAGGCGATGCGGTGCGTGATGGTGCGCGTTTTGCCGGTACCCGCACCCGCCAGCACGCACACGGGGCCGCGCGGGGCCTCGACCGCGGCGCGCTGTTCCGGATCAAGACCCTCCAGCAACGCGTCCATGCCCGGCAGTCTCGCAGATGGCCGATGCAACACCGAGACCAGCGCGCCGTATCCTGGGCACATGGCAGGTAAGCAGGACAAGGCGGCGGCGAAGGAAGCGGCGAAGGTTCGCCGCGCGGCTTCACGTGCACGGCGCAAACAGATCTTCGAGGCGTTCAAGATGCAGCGCCGCGAGGACAAGGCGCTGATCCCGATGATGCTGGGCGCGCTCCTCGGCGTCACCGCGATCGCCGTGGTCCTGGGCATCGTCTTCAACGCGGTCTGGATGTTCGTGCCACTGGGCGTCGCGCTCGGCGCGCTCGTGGCCGTGATCATCTTCGGCCGTCGCGTGCAGAGCAACGTCTTCCGGAAGGCGGACGGTCAGCCGGGTGCGGGCGCCTGGGCGCTCGAGAACCTGCGCGGCCGCTGGCGCGTCACCCCCGCCGTGGCGGGCACCACGCAGCTCGACGCCGTGCACCGCGTGCTGGGCCGGCCGGGCGTCGTCCTGGTCGCCGAGGGCGCCCCGCAGCGCGTCAAGCCGCTCCTCGCGCAGGAGAAGAAGCGCATCTCCCGCGTCATCGGCGAGACCCCGATCTACGACTTCATCATCGGCACCGAAGAGGGCCAGGTCCCGCTGAAGAAGCTCCAGTCGAAGCTGATGAAGCTGCCGCGCAACATCACGGCCGCCCAGGTCGACACGCTGGAGACCCGCCTCGCCGCACTGGCGAGCCGTGGCGCCGCGCTGCCCAAGGGCCCGATGCCCGCGGGCGCGAAGATGCGCAACGTCCAGCGCGCCATGCGCCGCCGGGGCTGACCACCACCATCTGACGCCACCTGCTCCCACCAGCAAAGAAGAGGCCCGCCGCACATCTCGTGCGGCGGGCCTCTTCTTTGTGTTCCGGGCGAGCTAGCGGACCTTGATGACCACGGTGCCGGCCGCCTTGTCGTGCAGGCAGCGGCCGTCCGCGTCCCAGACCAGCGCCGGGATCAGCGGGAAGATGAGCACGGTGCGCAGCAGGGCGCGCGGCAGGTGCACGAACGTCTTGCCGTCGATCCGCGCCACCCGCAGGCCGAGCAGCGCGTGTCCCGGGGTGAACCCGAAGAACGCGACAGCGACCGTGGTGATCACGAACCAGGCCAGCAGGCTCCAGTTCTTGGGCAGGTCAGGCTGGGTGAACACAGCCGCCACGCCCGCCGCGAGGAGGAAGTCGACCAGGATGGCGAACGTGCGCCGCCCGATCGAGGCGATGGAGCCGGGCCCCTCCTGGGGGAAGCCGTGCCGCTCGCCACGCCAGCGCTGTTGCGTGCCGTCGTTCGAGTCGTCACCCGGCGACAGCACCGAATTAGGTCCAGACAGCCACGAACCGGTCCACCTGCTCACCCCACCAGAGTAAAGGCGTGCTCAACGGGTGAGCACGGGCAGGTCGCCTTGCCCCCTCGACCGTCCCCGTTAACACTGGCGAAACATCAGAGTGACGGACGGGCAACACCGCCGACATACGGTCGCTCGTGATGACAAGCCGTTGTCCATAGTCAAGGAGTCGACGAGGGTGTTCAAGAATTCCGACGAGGTGCTGAAGTTCATCACCGACGAGGGCGTCAAGTTCGTCGACGTGCGGTTCAGCGACCTGCCGGGCGTGATGCAGCACTTCACACTGCCCGCCAAGGCGTTCGACGCAGACGCGATCGAAGAGGGCCTTGCCTTCGACGGCTCCTCCGTGCGCGGCTTCCAGTCCATCCACGAGTCGGACATGCTGCTGCTGCCCGACCTGTTCACCGCGCGCCTCGACCCGTTCCGGATCGAGAAGACGCTGATCGTGAACTTCTTCGTGCACGACCCGTTCACGCGTGAGGCGTACAGCCGCGACCCGCGCAACATCGCGCGCAAGGCCGAGCAGTACATCACCGACTCGGGCATCGCCGACACCGCGTACTTCGGTGCCGAGGCGGAGTTCTACATCTTCGACTCGGTCCAGTTCGACACGACCGCCAACTCCGCGTTCCACAAGATCGACGCGGTCTCCGGCTGGTGGAACACCGGCCGTGAGGAAGAGGGCGGCAACCTCGGCTACAAGGTCAAGTACAAGGGTGGCTACTTCCCCGTCACCCCGAACGACCACTACGCCGACCTGCGCGACCAGATGGTCCTCAACATGGAGGCCCAGGGCTTCACCGTCGAGCGCGCGCACCACGAGGTGGGCACCGGCGGCCAGGCCGAGATCAACTACAAGTTCAACACGCTGCTGCACGCCGCGGACGACCTGATGCTGTTCAAGTACATCATCAAGAACACCGCGTGGCAGGCCGGCAAGTCCGTCACCTTCATGCCGAAGCCGCTGTTCGGCGACAACGGCTCGGGCATGCACACGCACCAGTCGCTGTGGAAGGACGGCCAGCCGCTGTTCCACGACGAGAGCGGCTACGCGGGCCTGTCCGACACCGCCCGCCACTACATCGGCGGCATCCTGCACCACGCCCCGTCGCTGCTGGCCTTCACCAACCCGACGGTGAACAGCTACCACCGCCTGGTCCCGGGCTACGAGGCCCCGGTCTCGCTGGTCTACTCCCAGCGCAACCGCTCGGCGTGCATCCGCATCCCGATCACGGGCAACAACCCGAAGGCCAAGCGCGTCGAGTTCCGCTGCCCCGACTCCTCGGGCAACCCGTACCTCGCCTTCTCGGCGATGGTCATGGCGGGCCTCGACGGCGTGAAGAACAAGATGGAGCCGCCGGCCCCGATCGACAAGGACCTCTACGAGCTCCCGCCCGAGGAGGCCCGCGACGTCAAGCAGGTCCCGGCCACCCTCGACGCGGTGCTGGACAACCTGGAGGCCGACCACGAGTTCCTGCTCGAGGGCGGCGTGTTCACGCCGGACGTGATCGACACCTGGATCTCGTACAAGCGCTCCGAGGAGATCGACCCGCTGCGTCTGCGCCCGAACCCCTACGAGTTCGCGCTCTACTACGACGTGTGATCGGTTGAGCTGTGCGTTGAAGGCCCGGCGGGAGTTCCCGCCGGGCCTTCGGCCTGTCTAGGTGGCGAGCAGCGTCACGGTGGACGACGACCCGCTGAGCCGCACGTTGGAGACGAAGACGTCGGCGTCACCCCCGGTCGGCAGCCTGATCCGGGCATCCCCCTCGGTGAGGGGCTCGGCGGCCGTGCCCGCGCCCGAAAGCTGCCAGACACCGTCGTCGGTCACGGTCTCGATCAGATCCACCCGGTCCATGTGGAACGCGTTGCCGTCCGCGTAGATGAGCCGAGCCGGTCCCGAATAGCTGAACACCAGTTCTCCCCTGCCGGTTCTCCCTGATGCCTGGAACACGTGCGGGACGGCCGCGGGGTTCACGCGGGGCGCCATGATCCGAAAAGGACCATGCCCGCGCGGGATCACGACGCGAGCTGGGCACGCACCTGCATCAGGGCCTCGCCGAGCAGGTTCAGTCCCAGCCACTGGGCGGGGTCCGACGCGCGCGGGTCGGACGCGACGAGGCCGATGCCCCACACGCGGTCCTGCGGGCTTGCCTCGACCAGCACGCGGGAACCCGTGCCCAGCAAGTAAGAACGCAGCGCCGGGTCCTGGCCGAACTTCGCCAGGTTCCCCTCCACGACGATCTGCAGTCGCGCGGAAACCCAGTCGGGGTCGGAGAAACCCGACACCTCACGGCCCAAAGCCTTGGCCTCGCCGGGCGTGCGGGCTGCCAGCACGCGCTCGGCCACCGCCGAGTCGCCGAAGAGCAAAGCCTTGCGCCACATCATGTAGTGCTCGGCGGAGGCGAACGAGCGGCCTTCCACGACGAACGTGCACGGCCACCACTGCGACAGGCAGCCCTTGCCGACGCTGCCGTCGTGTTCGGGCTGGTGGCCCCAGAAGAAGAGGTACTTCACGGACGAGAGGCTAGGCGATCAGCCGCGCGATTCCTCGCCGTTTTCGTCCGGCTCAGGCATTTCCGGCTCACGCCTCGGCGCGGGTGAGGCCGTCGGCGCGCACCAGGCGTACCCGGTGTGGTCAGAAAATCACTTCGGCAGCGGGATTCCGGTGACCGTGATCGCGGCGCCGGTCGGGGCGAACTGGCCGGAGATCGAGCCGAACGTCAGCGTGAGCGAGTTCACACCGGTGCCGAGCTTCTCGTCGAGCACGACGGTGCCCGAGGTCGTGGTGCCCTGCGTGACGAGGCCGTCCCACTTGCTGCTCGATGCCGCGTAGGTGCGGTTCAGATCGTCCACGACGGCGATGCCGACGACGGGGAGGGTCATCCTGGCCTGGGAGGCGTTCGTGGCCGTCACGAAGAGCTTCACGCGGCTGTTCGCGGCTTCTACGCGGGTGACCTCTATGGTCAGCATGCCGCGCTGTTGCTTGAACGAGCCCGTCGTGACCTTCGTTTCCGCCGACGGCTCTGTCGTTTCCAGTGCGCCATCAGGGGTTTCGACGCCGTTCGACGTAGTCGTCGTGGCGGTGACGTTGGGCTGGGCGGCGGAGTTGTTGCCGCTCAGTGCATATTCGATCACGCCGAGTAGTGCGAGCACCCCGGCAGCCACGCCCGCGATGGCAATCACGGTCTTTCCTCGGCGCGTGACCCTGCGATGCTGCATGACTTCCTCTGCTAGACCCCCGACAACTACAGCTCCCCCGCTGAGCGCGCCCCAGTCTCATCTCGATTGGGTGAAACGTCAATGCGCTAGGGTCCGCGCGTGTCTCAAGATGTCGCCGAATTCACGGCTCCGCAGCTGCTCACCACCCACATCTTCGACTCGGCGCCAGACGCGCTCGAAGCGGTTCAAGCCGCTGACGTGCTCGACCTCGGTGTCCGCGTCTACAACCGGCTCGTGCCCGACGTCGACGACGCGGAAGCATTGGAGGAGGAGTGGGTGGTCGAGGTCTACACCAGCGCTCCCGCGGTGGACCCCGATTCCGACGAGGACTGAACAGTTCAGAAATGGGGGCACGCCGCGAGGAGTGCCCCCAAACCTGAAGAAATACCTGAAGATTTCAGACGGTCAGTACGACTTTTCCTCGTACGTGGCCACCTTCGAGCAGCTTGTGCGCCTTCACGGCCTCTGCCAACGGAAAGGTCTGCTGCACCTCGACGCGCAGCCGGCCATTCGCGACCAGGTCCACCAGCCACTGCGTCTGCCCGGCGTCGGGCCTCGCCCAGGTGTTGACCACACCGTTCTCCAGCGCCCGCGCCCCGTCCACAATGGACGTCATCCGCGCCCGGTCGCGCACCAGCTGCAACGACTGGTCGAACGCGAGCCCGCCCGCGTTGTCCACCACCACGTCGACCTGGCCGTCGCCTCCGACGAGCTCCGCGACCGCGTCGACCAGCGCGTCACCGTAGGCGACCGGTTCGGCCCCGAGCGACCGCACGAACTCGTGGTTGCGCGGCGACGCGGTGCCGATGACCCGTGAAGCGCCCAGCTCACGTGCGATCTGCACCTGGACGTGCCCGACACCGCCGGCGGCCGCGTGCACCAGGACGACGTCGCCGGAACCCGTGCCGACGACCTTCAACGCCTGCAGCGCCGTCAGCCCGACCAGCGGCAACGCGGCCGCGGTCACGAAGTCCACGGTGGACGGTTTGCGCGCGAGCATCCGGACCGGCACCGAGATCAGCTCGGCGTAGGAGCCGAACTGGACGTGGTCCTTGCGCGCGTACGCGAGCACCTCGTCGCCCGGCTTCCACTCGTGCACACCGACGCCGACGGCCCGCACGACCCCGGACACGTCCCACCCCGGGATCACCGGCAGGTGGTGCGGGATCAGCCCCTGCAGGTACCCGGCTCTGACCTTGCCGTCCACCGGGTTCACCCCGGCCGCACGCACCTCCACCAGGACCTGGTCGGGCCCGAGCAGCGGGTCGGGCAGCTCCTGCAACGACATGACCTCGGCGTCGCCGAACCGGTCGTACGCGATGGCTTTCACGGTTTCTCACCGTAGAAGACACGCTCCGCCACCGCACGTGCACGACGAGTGGTCCTGCGGTATTCCTCCAGGAACTCGCCCGGATCGCCGCCGGGCTCGTGGCCCATCACCGACGCGACCGCGACGAGATCGCGCCCGGACGTCGGCAGTTGATCAGAAGCCTTGCCCCGCACCAGCGTCACGGCGTTGCGCGCCTGCGTCGCGAGGTTCCACGCGGCGGTCAGCGAGGCGGCGTCCTCCGCGGCCAGCAGACCGGCGGAGACGGCAGCCTGCATCGCGGCCATTGTGGACGGTGTGCGCAGGCCGGGTACTGCGCCGGAGTGCTGCAGCTGCAACAACTGCACGGTCCACTCGACGTCCGCGAGCCCGCCACGACCGAGCTTGGTGTGCGTGCTCGGGTCGGCACCGCGCGGCAGCCGTTCCGCGTCGACCCGCGCCTTGATCCGCCTGATCTCCCGCACGGACGCCGCGTCCAGGCCGTCGGCCGGATAGCGCAGCGGCTCGATCAACGCCTCGAACTCGGCTCCCAGGGCAGCGTCACCCGCGATGAAACGAGCCCGCAGCAGCGCCTGCTTCTCCCAGATCTCGGCCCACTGCCGGTAGTACGCGCGGTACGACTCCAGCGTCCGCACCAGCGGCCCTTGCCGTCCCTCCGGCCGCAGATCGGCGTCGACCTGCAACGGCGGGTCCTGCGACGGGGCGCCGAGCAACCGCCGGATCTTCTCGACGACGCCGCTCGCCCACTTCACCGCCTCGGAGTCGGACACACCCTCGAACGGCCGGCACACGAACAGCACGTCGGCGTCCGAGCTGTACCCGAGTTCGTGCCCGCCGAGCCTGCCCATGCCGATCACGGACAGCGCGGCCACGGGCTCACCGGACGCCCGCACCGCCGCGTCCAGGGCGCTCTGCAGCACCGAACCCCACACCTCGGACAGCGAGACGCAGACGGTCTCCAACGGCATGAACCCCAGCAGGTCCGCGGCGGCGATCCGCAGCATCTCGTGACGCCGCAACGATCGTGCGGCCGCGATCGCCCGTGCCGCGTCGCCGTACCGGGAAACGGCGCTGCGCAAGGGTTTCCCGATCGAGTGCGGGTCACCGCCAACAAGCGCGTCGGTATCCGCCAGCAGCCGCAACACTTCCGGCGCGCGCACCAGCAGGTCCGGCACCAGCCGCGAGGTGCCCAGCAACACCGCGAGCCGTTGGACGACCGCGCCCTCGTCGCGCAACAGCCTGAGGTACCAGGGGGTTTCGGCGAGCGCCTCGGACACCTTGCGGTACGCGAGCAGCCCGCCGTCCGGGTCGGGTGTGCCGGCGAAGAGGTCGAGCAGCACCGGCAGCAGCGCGCCCTGGATACGGGCCCGCCGCGACATCCCGTGCGTCAACGCCTGGATGTGCCGCAACGCGCCGTCCGGCGACGTGTAGCCCAACGCGGCCAGCCGCGCCACGGCCTCCTTGGTGGTGAGCCGCAACGCCTCGGTCGGCACGCCCGCCACGGACTGCAGCAGCGGCCGGTAGAACAGCTTCTCGTGCAGCCGCCGGACCTGGTTGGCGTGCTTGCGGAACTCCGCGAGCAGCACCTGTCCCTCGGACTTGCGCCCGTCCGCCGCCAGCCCCACCGACCGCGCCAGCCACCGCAACGCCGTCGTGTCGTCGTCGGCCGGGAAGAGGTGCGTGCGCAGTAAACGCTGCAGCTGCAGCCGGTGCTCCAGCGTGCGCAGGAACCGGTACGAACGCCCGAAGTCCGCCGCGTCGTCGCGCCCGACGTACCCGCCCTGGCCCAACGCGGCCAACGCCGCCGTCGTCGCCTGGATGCGCAGGTCCTCATCGGAACGGCCGTGCACGAGTTGCAGCAGTTGCACCGCGAACTCGACGTCGCGCAGACCACCGCGGCCCAGCTTCAGCTCGCGGTCGGCGAGCGGCGTCGGCACGTGGTCCTCGACCCGGCGCCGCATCGCCTGCACGTCCTCGACGAAGTTCTCGCGCTCGGCCGCCGTCCACACGTACGGCCGCACGACGTCGAGGTAGGCCTGCCCGAGCTCGGCGTCCCCGGCGACCGGCCGGGCCTTCAGCAGCGCCTGGAACTCCCAGGTCCGCGCCCACTTCTTGTAGTACGACGCGTGCCCGTCCAACGTCCGGACCAGCGCACCCGCCTTGCCCTCCGGCCGCAGCGCCGCGTCGACCTCGAAGCACGACTGGCCGGCGATCTGCATCAGGGTGCTCGCGAGCCGGGTCGCCACGCCCAGATCACCCTCGGCGACGAACACGACGTCGACGTCGCTCACGTAGTTCAGCTCGTTCGCACCGCACTTGCCCATCGCGATCACCGCGAGCCGGCAGCGGTCCGCGCCGTTGACCTTCTCCGCGGCGAGCTTCAACGACGCCCGTAGCGCGGACACGGCCAAATCGGACAGCTGTGCCGCCACCGTGTCGTACGGGACGAACGGCAACTCGGCCTCGACGACGTGTGCGATGTCGTTCGCGGCAACGAGCAGCAGCTTCGCGCGGTACTCCGTGCGCAGCACATCGCCGTCCGCCAGGTCCATCGACACGTCGACGTCCTCGGTCAGCGAACGCCACCGTTCGGGGTTCGCGACGAGGAAGTCCGACAGGGCGGTGGACGAGCCGAGCACGGCGAGCAGACGCCCGCGCACCACGACGTCCTCGTGCAGCGCGGCCGACAGGGCGTCCCAGTCGGCGACAGCTTGGAGGCGCTCCAAGCCGCGCAACGCGAGGTCCGGGTCGGGGCAGCGGGAGAACGCCGAGAGCACCGGCTCGGAGCCCTCGGTGGGCCTGCGGTCAGCCCACAGGCCGAGCGCGCGCAGCACTTCCTCGCTGCGCGGCTCGGTGAGACCGAATCTTGCTGGTGACGCGTGGCGGACTGGTTCGCTCATCGTGAGCCAACCCTAATGCCGCGACCGGCACCGGCCCTCACACGTCTAGAAGACGATCAGTGAGAGTCCGTAGAGCACCACGGCGACGCACCCGGCGAAGCTCGCGTACGCGGGAGCCTTCTTGTCACCCGACAGCGCGCGGATGCCGACGACGAACAACGTCACGACCAGAACCGTGACCAGCAGCGTGGCGCCGAAGACCTGGAGCAGCGCCTCCCAGTCCACCTTCATGCCGCCACCTTGTGCAGCTCGGCCTGGGCTGCGACCTCGTCGACGATGTGCTCGGGCTTGACCGGCTCGCGCCGCGCCATGATCCAGATGACGGCCGACACGACGATGCCGATGGCGGCGACGCCGATGATGCCGACGGCACCGGTCGAGGCCCACTTGCCCGCGAGAGCGCCGACGATGCCGGCGGCGGGCAGGGTGAGCAGCCAGCCGGCGGCCATCTTGCCCATGGTTCCCCACTTGACGCCACGACGGTCACGGCCGAGGCCGGAGCCCATGATGCCGCCGGACGCGACGTGCGTCGTGGAGAGTGCGAAGCCGAGGTGCGACGACGCGAGGATCGCCGTGGCCGTCGAGGTCTGCGCCGCGAAGCCCTGTGCGGGCTCGATGGTCGTCAGGCCGCGGCCCAGCGTGTGCGTGATGCGCCAGCCGCCGAGGTACGTGCCCGCCGCGATCGCGAGACCGGCGCTGACGATCACCCAGGTGGGCGGGCCGGAGCCGGGGGCGAGCGAGCCGGACGTGATCAGCGCGAGCGTGATGATGCCCATGGTCTTCTGCGCGTCGTTCGTGCCGTGCGCGAGGGAGACCAGCGACGCGGACGCGACCTGGCCGACCTTGAAGCCGGTGTGCGCGACGCGCGGGTCCGCGGCCTTCTTGAGCCGGTACACGATGATCGTGGCGATGGCCGCGACCAGGCCTGCGACGAGTGGCGCCACGACCGCGGGCACCAGGACCTTGTCGACGACCTTGGCGAAGTGGATGGCGTCCACACCGGACGAGACCCAGGCCGCGCCGATCAGACCGCCGAACAACGCGTGCGACGAGCTCGACGGCAGCCCGGCGTACCAGGTGACGAGGTTCCACATGATCGCGCCGACCAGCCCGCCGAAGATGATGGCGGGCGTGATCTGGGCGTCGTCGACGATGCCGCCGGAGATGGTCTTGGCGACCTCGACCGACAGGAACGCGCCGACGAGGTTGAGCACCGCCGACAGCGCTACCGCCGTTCTGGGCTTCAAAGCACCCGTGGCGATGGAGGTGGCCATGGCGTTGGCCGTGTCGTGGAACCCGTTGGTGAAGTCGAAGATGAGAGCAGTGATGACGACGATGATCACTACAAGAGCGGGATCCACAGTGATCCTCCGGCTGGATCGAACAAGCTGTCCAGGAGATTACGGTACCGCCAACGGAGGATGTCTTAAAACCTACGAAAGTAACGTCACACCAACGGAAGTTGTGTGCCCGAACCGAGTGCGGGCAACAGTTCTCCCCGAACGAGTTTCGCGAATCGGGCGACGAACGGCTGCCACACCTCCTCGAAGTCGCGGTGCGACTCTTCGAGGAACTCCTGGTCGAAGTGGTGAGCCCGCGCACAGGACGCCGAATCGGGATCCTTGGCCGCCCAGTTCAAGACGATTTCCGGGGTCGTCTCGATGTGGAACTGCAGGCCGTAAGCGCTCTCGCCCACCCGAAACGCCTGATTCGGATATTTCGGGGACGCCGCGAGCTGCTCCGCGCCGGGTGGCAGCAGGTGCACCTCGTCGTTGTGGAACTGCAGCACGTCGGGCGTGAACGGCAGGTCGGCGAACAACGGGTCGTTCGCGGCGGCGTCTCGTTTCGCCACCAGCAGCACACCGACCTCCGGCCCCTGCGGGCCCTTGCGGACCTGGCCACCGGTGGCGGCCGCGAGCAGCTGCGCGCCGAGGCAGATCGCCAGGGTGGGCAGCCGCTTCGACACGGCGCTCGACAGCAACCGGCGGGCGTCCGCGAGCCAGGGGTGGTCGAGGTCGTCGAGCGCGCCCATCTCGCCGCCGAGGCAGATGACGCCCTGGTAACCGTCGAGGCTCTCCGGCGCGGGCTCGCTCTTCAACTGCACGAGATCGAGCTCGATGCCCTCGGCTTCGAGCCAGCCGCCGAGCTTGGCCAGCGGGTCCGACTCGGAGGGCTGCAGAACGAGCAGGCGTGGTGCGTTCACGCACTTGAGCCTAGGTGGGTTCCGGTCAGCAGTGACACGCGACCTTCGATACGCCCGGCCCGGCGACCTGATCCGACTCGACCGGATAGCCCGCCTCCCGCCAGGCCGTGATGCCTCCGGACAGCCGCTTCACCCGGTAGCCGCGTTCGGCGAGCGCGAGTGCCCCTTTGGTCGCCGCGTTGCACTGGAAGCTCTCGCAGTAGCAGACGTAGACCAGGTCCGGGTCGAGGTCGAGGACGGCCGGCAGATCGCGGTAGGGCAGGTTGATCGCACCGGGGATGCGGGCCTGCGCAAACGCTTCCGGGGCCCGCGTCTCCACGAGGACGTACCCGCGGGTGTCGCCGTCGAGCAGGTCGCGGTGCACGTCGTCGGGGTCGGCCTCGAACGCGAGCTCGGCGGCGAAGTGGGCAGCCGCGGCGGACGGGTCGGCGGCGGGGAAGCGCAGTGCGTTCGTCATGCCGTTGATCCTGCTGGGACAGTGCCGTTCCGGACATGAGGAACTCCAGGCGTCCAAGTCGATCTGCTTATGATTTCCAGGTGGAACTCGACGCCGTGGACTGGAAGATCCTGTCGCTGCTGCAGCAGGACGGGCGGATGTCGTTCACCGCGCTCGGCCGCGAGGTGTCGCTGTCCGCGCCGGCCGTCACCGAACGGGTCCGGCGGCTGGAGTCGCTGGGTGTGATCACCGGCTTCACCGCCGTGGTGTCGCCTTCGCGGCTGGGCCTGCCGATCGAGTCGATCGTGCGCGTGCGAGTGCGATCGCTCGACACACCCCGGTTCCGCACGCAGGTGCTGGTGCTGCCTCAGGTTCTCGATGCCGACCACGTGACCGGTGACGACTGCTGGCTGTTGCGGGTCGTCTGCCGGTCGATGGCCGAACTCGAGGAGCTCGTCGAGGTGATGCAGCGGTACGGCGACACGACGACGTCGCTCGTGTTCTCCTCGCACGTCCGGAACCGGCCGCTGGCACCCGAGCTGTTCGCTTAGTCCCAGCGGTACTCGGACCAGTCGGAGAACGCCCGGAAGCCGATGCCCTGGTAGACGGAGTTCGCCGTCGGGTTGGCCACGTCCGCCGCGAGGACGACGTGGCCGGCACCTTCTCCGTACGCCCATTGGCTGACCGCCGCGGTGACGGCTGCCGCGTAACCGTGCCTGCGGTGCTCGGGCGGGGTGTAGACCGGGCCGACCCTGGACACGCCGCAGAGGGGCGTGGTGCTCGCCGCCCAGGAGACCGGGACGCCGTCGACCAGCCACAGGACGTGGCCCGCGGACATCCACCTGCTGTCCCGCATCCGTTTCTCGGCCTCGTCGCGGGGGAGGCCGTCCAGTTCCCCCACGAACTGGACCCACCACTCCGTGACCAGTTCGTCGTCGGCTGGGGTCGCGGGCCTCGGCTCGCCGGGGACGTCCGGCACCACCAGGTCCTCCAGCCGGTACAGGCGCAGGGAGTAGGTCTCGCGGCCGCCCGTGCGCCAGGCCGTGCGGAAGGCCTCGACCCGGTCGCGGCTCCCCGTCACCTCGTTGATGTCCTCACCGCGCAGGACCTCGGCCACCGCCGGTCCCGCGACCGCCGGCATCGCGGCGACGTGCAGTGGGCGACCCTCCATCCTCGTCACCGCGCCGACGACGGTTCCGTTGTCGTGCAACGAGATCAACGTGACCGCCGGCCTCTTGCCCGCCAACGCGGCGTCGAGACCGGTGAGGTGCACGCTGTGGTTCACCGGGTCGGCGTCGAGGAAGTTCCCCGCCACGGCGAGGAAATCCCTGATGTCGTTGTGGCTCAGTGCTTCCACCAGAACTCCGCCCAGTCGTCGAGTGGTTCGTAGCCGATGCGTTGGTAGATCGAGTTCGAGGTCGGGTTGGTCAGGTCCGCGAAGAGGAGGACCTCGGTGGCGCCCTGGTCCAGGGCCCACTGGGTGGCGATCGCACTGACCGCGGCGCCGTAACCGTGCCTGCGGTGCTCGGGTGGGGTGTAGACCGGGCCGATCCTCGTCATGCCGGCCTGCGGGAGGCTCGCGACGGCCCAGGCGACCGGCGTGTCGTCGATCACCCAGAGAGCGTGGCCCTGGCCGAGGCGCAGCGAAGTGCGCAAAGCTTCGGTCGCCGGTGCGGCCGGTGCTTCGGGTACGGCCTCGCTGAGGAAGGCCTCGCGCCAGGCCGCGAGGAGTTCCACGTCGTCTTCGGTGGCCATGCGGCTCGTGCCGTCGATCGACGGTGGGGCGAGCGCGGTCAGCCTGTACTGCCTGGTGGCCAGGGATTCCTTGTAGTTCTTGCCCGTCGCTGTGGCGAAGGCCTCAGACCTCTCCCGCGGACCGGTGACGCCGGGAGCGTCCGGATCGACCTTGGCGGCGACATCGACCGCGAGCTCCACCGCGGCGAGCGGGAGATCCGCTGCCTGGTACGGCCACGGTGGCGTGCGGACCAGGGAGCCGATCACTTCGCCGTTGTCGTGGAACGTGATCAGGATCGGCGGTTCCTCGGTGGCCGGCGAGCGGCGGATGCGGTCCAGGGAGGTGAGCGCGACCGTGTTCCGCACCGGATCGGCCGCCAGCCGATCGTGGGTGGCTGCGTCGAACGATTCCAGCGTGACGTGCACGACTGCGTCCATGGACCCATCAGATCAGAGCGCGCAAGCGGGAATCCAGGGCACGCAAAAAACCCCCGAGGGGAGCACCTGAGTGCTCGACCCTCGAGGGTCTTCTGGAAAGAATGTTCGGCGACGACCTACTCTCCCACACCGTAACCAGTGCAGTACCATCGGCGCAGAAGGGCTTAACTACCGGGTTCGGAATGGGACCGGGTGTTTCCCCAACGCTATGATCACCGAAACTCTATGGAATTTTACCTGCGGCGATCGGTTGCCGCTCGGTTCTTCCAGAACCGCACAGTGGATGCGTAGCGTCTTTGTAACAAGTCCTCGGCCTATTAGTACCAGTCAGCTCCAACCGTTACCGGTCTTCCACCTCTGGCCTA
>NZ_JARAYZ010000004.1:368343-684189 GCF_033794685.1 Streptomyces sp. ID05-26A | reverse complement strand
GGGGAAACACCCGGTCCCATTCCGAACCCGGTAGTTAAGCCCTTCTGCGCCGATGGTACTGCACTGGTTACGGTGTGGGAGAGTAGGTCGCCGCCGAACATAATTTGCCCTGCGGGTTGAGCGCCACAAGCGCTCCCCGCAGGGCTTTTTCATGTCGTCGTGCATGTGGCCCCGTGTTCATTGAGCGGCTGACCGGGTGATGAGACCCCGGCGAGCGGGTGACGTGAGTCAAGCTCGGGTTGTTCCTCCCTACCGTGATCGTCATGAACGAGCAGTGGGTAGGGGAGGCACCTTTGCGGTGGCGAGCGCGCAGGAGGCGGGGCAGGCACGCCCGCGAGCCCGCGCCGTCCTCGCAGTCGATCCTGCCCGCAGTGCTCGGCGTCGTGCTGCTGGTGTGCCTGATCCTCCTCCTGCTGACTTACCTCTGAGTCCTAGCGGGACTGCAGCGCGTCGAGCGCCACGGCCTGAGCGATCACGAGCCGGCGGTCGACGCCAGGATCCTGGATCTGGACCAGGTAGTGGTCCCGAAGCCAGGTCTTCTTGTCGACGCTGAACACGGGCGTGCCGTTCTCCGTGACGAAGTCAAAGTGATACCGCATGGGGAACGGCGCATCTCCGATGATCGGGATCCACTGCCACAGCCGGCGAAAGCCCGCGAGGAACCTGTTCCGCTCCGCCCCCGTCGCCTGACCGAGACCCGGCTGCTCCAGGTGCCAGGTGGACCGCAACAGAGACTTCGTGAAGTCCTTGCGGAACAACCCGATCGACCTGCCCTGGCCGTCCGTGACGTCGTAACCGCCGCCCAGGTCGAGCACCTTGCGCGCGTTGAACTCGAACAGCACCTGGCTCTTCGACGGGTCGGTGTAGATCGTGACCCGCTCCTTTATCTTGAGCCTCTTCTGCTCGGCGAAACCGACCAGCGCGCCCGGCCGGCCGTTGTCGTCGACGAACACCTCGTAGCGGTTGACCATGAACGTGACCTTCTGGTGCACGTGCAGCGCCCGCGCGTTCTGAAGACTCACAGCTCGCCCTTCTCCACTGGAACCGGTGTCAGGCTCCCGGTCGGGAACCGCCGTTCGTTGCGATCGATCTTGGTGAACGCGGCCTCGACGAGATCGACGCCGAGCTTGTCCGCCAGCCTGGTGAGGTAGTGCATCACGTCCGCGAGCTCGTCTCGCACGTTCCACGCGAGGTCGGGGTCCTTCATCGCGTCCTGCGCCTCTTCGGGCGTCAGCCACTGGAAGAGGTCGGTGAGCTCGCCGACCTCCGCGGACAAGGCCATCACCAGGTTCTTGGGCGTGTGGTAGCTGTCCCAGTCGCGGGCAGCGGCGAACGCGCGCAAGGCGTCCCTCAGGTCCACGAGATCACGCTGACTCATGCCCACTGATTACCACGTGGACGAACGAGCAAGAACGGCGGCTGTTGGGACATGGTTCGTCCGCGTCAACGTTGATTAGCTCTAGCCATGTCAACATCGAGCGTCATCAACCCCGACTCCATCCTCGTGCTCGGCGCCACCGGCAAGACAGGCCGTCGCGTGACCGGCCTCCTCGGTCCCGCCGCCCGTCCGGCGTCGCGGTCCGCGCCCACGAGGTTCGACTGGTCCGACCAGGACACCTGGGAGCCCGCCGTCGCTGGCACGACCGCTGTCTACGTCGTGCCGCCGGAGAACCCCGTGCAGCTGAACGACTTCGTGCGCGTCGCGGTGAAGGCCGGTGTCACCCGGCTCGTGCTCCTGTCGATGCGTGGTGCCCCGGGCGACGACCCGTTCGAGGCAGCGGTCAAGGAGTCGGGTGCGGAGTGGACCGTCCTGCGGCCCACCTGGTTCATGCAGAACTTCGACGAGGACATCTTCGCGGCGTCCGTGGAGCAGGGTGAGCTGGCCGTTCCCGCCGGGCAGGGCGTCCACCCGTTCATCGACGTGGTGGACATCGCCGAGGTCGCGGTCGCCGGGCTGACCCAGCCCGGTCACCACGGTCAGACCTACGACCTCAGCGGACCTGAGGCGTTGTCGTTCCCCGAGATGCTGGCGCGGATCAGCGAGGTGACCGGCAAGCCCGTGCGGTTCGTGGACATCCCGGCGGAGGAGTTCACGGCGGTGTTGCGAGGCCACGGCTACTCGGACGAGATCGCGGACCTCATCACCATGCTGATCGTGCTCATCCGTGAGGGGAAAGAGGCGCACATCGCCGACGGCGTGCAGCGGGTTCTCGGCCGTGGGCCGCGGACGTTCGCCGACTACCTGGGCAGCAGCAAGTTCGCCTGAAGACCGCGCGTGCCCTCGTTCGTGATGACGGCTTCGCAGAGCGCGCGCCCCGTGCGGGCGCGCCACTCCTGCGCCATGTCGCAGTAGCGAAGACCCATCGCATAGGTGAGCTGGCCGATGCACTCGCCCTCGAGGAGAACCTCGAGCGTGTGCTCACCGGTGTGAGACCCCTTAACTATGCGGCTGTCACGGAGTTCGGCGATGACGTGCACGGGTGTGCGGCCGTTGACCACGCGGTGCAGCACGTGCTGATGGGCCTCCTCGCCGACGACGGCGACCTGGTGCTCCGCGGGCAGCGTCGGTGCCGTGCCCAGTGCCTCGTGGTCGAGCAGCAGCAGTCGCGGGATGCCGAGATGCAGGTGCACGCCGTAGTACGAGCTGCTGCCGACGATGCGGGCGGGGCACGAGCCGACTTCGCCGCGCTCGGCGAGGTCGAGCAGCAGTGGCTGGTACTCGGCGGCCTGCTCGCTGCGCAGGTAGCCGGCGGTGACCGCGGTGCCGTCGCCGCGCACCAGGTCGACCCGCACCGCTGCCCGGTCGTGGCGGCCGGCGGACTCCGGCACGAGCACCGCCGTCGCCGGGACCGAGGTGTCGTCCCCGGCGCCGGACGTCGAGAGCCTGGCCACCTCGGCGATGGCGTCCTGGTGGTGCGCTTCGCCGACGATCGAGATCCGACCGGCCGTCGACAGCCGGCGAAGACGCGAACGGGTGCGCGTCGGGACCATCTGCTCAGCCGTCTTGTTCTTGGTGCCGATGAACATCAATCCGAACAGCGCGAGCCCGATGACGAAGCCCAGAGGGCCGAAAGCAACGGTCAGAACCAGCGCGAGCACGGCGACAGCGATCAAAACGGCGGCAGGCGAGGGTTCTGTGCGTTGCTGCATCGTCATGGGGCATCCTCACGACTCGGCGACCCGTCACTCTCAGTGTCGGGTACGCCGGGCGATCCGTTTCACAAATCGCTCGTTTGGCCTAGCACGACGACCTGAGGACTCCAGCCCGTGACCGGAATCCGGTGAAGGTCGGGATCCTCGGCCAATGGTGAGACCGGGTTCTCCTCGGCGAGCTTGTACACGGTGCCCTGGCGGAACCACAGGTGCGTCGCGATCCACGCGATAGACCCGAACACGAGGACGCCGACGAGGTAGCTCCACCCGTCGGTGAAGATGCGGTAGACCGAGAGAGCGCCATCGGTGTCGTGAGCGCGGAGATGATCAGCGCGGCCCAGCGGTTCCCGTGGTTGACCGTGCGGGTGTTGCGGATCGGCGGTTCCTGACCGGCCAGGTTCCACAGCGACTGGGCGTGGGACCACCTGTCGCTCTCCAGAGGCGGTCGGGGATCAGGCGTAGCCCGCACCTTCGCCCGTTCCGAGACGAGCCTGCCCACGTCGGCCGCGTCGTCGATCGGCAGCAGCCACTCCTGCCCGCCGCCGATGATCCTCAGCGCCGGACCCGGCATGACCGTGAGCTCGCTGGTGTTCGCGAGCCGCCACGGCGCCGGCGAGTGCACGACGCCGACCTCGACGCTGCTGATCCGGTCGAACCGCAGGGCGACCCGGCCGATGGGGCTCATCGGGTGCACTGGAGGCGGCAGCTCGTCGAGCAGCAACCGTCGCGACTGGACCCGCAACCGCCCGCCACCACGCAACCCGACGGAGACCTCGACAGCGGCCCGCCGTACGTCACCGGTGACCGGCCACGCCACGACCCGCGCCGCGAGCCACGCGAGCCCGAACGCGACCAGCGGCGCCGCGACTCCCGACACCGCGTGCTCCCAGCCGTCGAGCAGCCCGAAGATCAGACCACCGAACGTTGCCGGCACCGACGGCACCAGCGCGATCTTCGGCCACGCCGTCGTCATCCACCAGAACACCACGAGCAGCACGACCGCCAGGGTCGTCGGCCACAGGACGGCCGTCTCGGTGAAGGAGTCGTGGAACTTCCCGGCGAAGTCGAACGTCCCGTCGCGCAGCTCGCGGCGGTACAGGTAGGACGAGAGCACGTGGTACCCGGTAGGCACCCCGATCACGGCGGCCAGCAGCAACGGCGCGGCCAGCAGGTACCGCAAGAACATCAACACGACTTCCCCCAGGTCTTGATCAGTTGACCAGGGTAAGGCGCGCACGTCCTCTCGGTCCTGGTTCTCCGCCACCTGGTAGCGCCGTCAGCACGAGCCCGAACACCAGCCCGTTCAGCTCTTCCAGGCCCAGGTTGAGCTCTTTGGCCACGTGCGACGGTGTCGTGCCGTTCTCGCGCAGGACCTTGAACACCTTCGTGAGCAGCTTCGACGTCTCGCGTCGCATCATGCCGCCCGGCACGAGGCTGCGCACGTTCGCCCACTTCGTGAACTGGTCCCTGCCGACGTGCCAGTGCCGGTGGTCGGTACCGGGCAGCAGCCGCTGGGGCATCAGGAACTCCGCGGCGAACTCGTGCTGCTCGTCGTGCCCGAGCAGCACGGCGAGCTGAACGGCGGCGTCGAACCGCGCCTGCTCCGGCGTCGCCGTCGGCGTGAGGAACACGAACGGCGTTCCGTCGTGCCAGCAGGAAAAGGCCTCTTGCTCGGCGCAGTCGACGGGCAACGAGAACACCCGCACGCCGTGGGATTCGAGCAGCTGCACCATGTTCGGCGCGGGCCCGGAGGCAAGCCGCCACGCGTCACGCACGCCCTGCGGCGAGGTGCGCGGCGGAGGCAGACTCGGCTGCGGCAACACGAACAGCCGGTCGATCCACCCGTTGAACTCGATCGCGAGCTGCGCCGCCGCCGTCACCTGAGCGTCACGGGGTGCGTTCTGCGGCCGAGGCGGCGCCGGCGCGGACAGGAACTCGGCCGGGAAACCGAGCGCTCCCGCGAGCGACTCGACCGCGGCGGGCTTGGGCCTGCGCTGCCCACGCTCGTACTCGCCGATGGCTCGCGCCTGCACACCCGACTTCCGCGCCAGCTCGGCGGCGGTGAGTCCGCGCCGGGTGCGGGCGAGCGTGAGTCGCGAGGGCGTGAGCATGATCCGGTCATTGTCGCTGGCGGCGCAACGGACTGCCAGGCGGGTCCTGGTGCGCCGATCGGACCGGGGTGTCGTGCCTGTTCGGCCCGCGTGACCGGGCCCTGTGCCGGGGTACGCCGGCCGGCCGTCGCGCTAACGACGGAGCGCGATCGGGAAGTCCACCTCCTCCGGCCCGTCCACGTTGGGAGTCTTGAGCTGCGGGAACTCCATCGGCGGCAACGGAATCCGATGCGCCCACCGCTCGATGATCTGGTTCTGCGGCGTCGGCTCGGGCTGCGACACCTCGCGCAACACCACGAGCCGATCCTCGAGCTGCAGCGGGTACGTCACCAGGAACCACAACTTGAGCCCCTCGGTGCGCACGTTCTCGAACAGCGCGAACTGGTCGTGGTCGTTGTCCCGCATCATCGCCGCGATGGCGGGCCCCTTCGCGTAGTCGCTGCGCAACGGCGCCTCCGGCGACCCCGTGCCCCGATTGCCCTGCAAGGTGCCGAGCAGCACCGGCCGCGACGGGTGCTTGATCAGTCCCGCGTTCCAGTGGTCGAGGCGCTGCCACCCCTCCGCCGCCAGCAGCTGACGCAACGTGCCCACCCGGTGGATCCAGTCGAGCAGGCCCGGCGCGTTGGTCGGCCCGAACGGCGGCGAGGCGGCGCGCGCGTCGATCCCGGCGGCGATCGCGCGGTCCAGGATCGCGAGACGCAGGCCCAGGTCGGCGAGCTTCTCGTCGGTGGTGGGGGTGAGCTTGCGGAAGGCGGCGTTGGTCATGGGCCGACGGTAGCGACGGGGTCTGACATTTCCGGAAGGCCGCTGGTCAGCCGCGTGGCCGTCGGGACAGGTTCACGTCAGCACGCACCCGGAACGAGAGGTGCGGTGCCCAGGACGTGGCCCTGGGCACCGCACCGGCGGCCGCTCTCCCGGTCAGGCCGCCACCGGCGTGAGCTGGTGCAGCAGGTCCCTTTCACCCAGCCGTTCCTGCGCCCACTCGGCCACCGCCGCGTCCTGCGCGAACAGGACGATCTGGCGATCCGCGGACAGCTGCAGCAACAGGTCGAGCACGGCACGGGTGCGGGCGTCGTCCGCCTGCACGGTGACGTCGTCCAACAGCAAGGGGCAGGCCTCGGTGGCGAGATGCTGGGCGAGGGCCACGCGCAGCAGCAGGTAGATCTGTTCCGCGGTGCCGAGTGACAGGCGGGAGGCCTGGTGCCACGACTCAGAGGCCGCGCACACCTGCACGGTCAGGGTCGACGGGTCCACGGCGGCGTCCACGTAACGGCCGTCGGTCACGGACGGGAGCCAGGTGCGCAGGGTGTTCTCCAGGGCCGGGGCGATGGTGCTGTGCACCTTCTCGCGGGCCGCGGTGAGGTAGCGGGAGGCCAGGTCGATGGCTTCCACCTCGGCTGTCACCTCTGTCAGGACCGCGGTGGCCGTGGCGACGGCCTCCTCGGCGTCCGGGACGCTCGGCAGGGCTCTGGCCAGTTCGGTCACGGTGGCTGCCAGGGAGTCCGCGCTGGGGGCCAGGGACGGGTCCACGGCGTCGCAGGCGGCGTAGCGGGCTGCTGCTTCCAGCAGGGTGGCGTGGTGGGTTTGTGCTGCCGAGTGGGTGGCTTCCAGGTCGTCCAGGGTGCCGGACGCGATCAGGGACTGGAGTTCCGCCCACGCGTTGCGTTCGTCCTCGGCTTCGCGGAGCAGCCGGTCCCAGCCTCGTTGCCACTCGGCGATCGCGCGCAGCAGGTCTTCCGGGCGGTCGCCGGTGCCGCCGATCGCGGTGACGGCTTCGCGCAGCAGGCCGAGGGCTCTCGTGTGGGCGGCGGTCGCCTCGGCGACGGTGGCTTCGGCGAGGCGGCGGTCGGCGAGGGTTTGGGCCAGCAAAGGACGTTGGGCCGCCATCGACGCCTGGCGGGCGCGGACCTTGCAGTCCGTTTCGTAGTCCACCAACAGGTCTGGGACGGTCATCGCGGCGTCCAGCTTGCCGCGCGCCGCCAGTTCCACCCGGATGGCCTTCTCGGTGCGGGCCACCTCGGAGACCAGGTCGGCGTGTTCGGCCTCCCACGCGGGACGGTTGGCCAGGCGCCACAACGTCTCGCGGTCCGCCGGCACGCCCAGGGACGCGCATTCGGCCAGTGCCTCGTCGTGGATTCGTGCCGCTTCGGCGGCCACCGCGCGCTGGCCCTCGGCCTCGGCCAGGGTGCGGTCCGCGGTGAACAGCACGGCCCGTGCGTCGGCGGCGGTGGCGGTGCGTTCGGCGGCGTAGGTCATTGCGGCCTCGCGCTGGGCGGCGTTGCCCCGGGACATCGCGCCGCCGACACCGGCCACCAGCGCGGCGACGAGGACTCCTATGGCGGCGATCTGCTGGCCCGTCAGGAAGAGCAGCACGCCCACCAGCGAGGTGAGGCAGCTCAACGCCAGCAAAGCGTTGCGCAGGAACGGGTTCGGCACCGCGATCTCCTGCACGCGCGCTGCCGCCACGTCCGCCTCGACCTGGGTGCGGGCGGCGTTGGCGGCGGCCTCGTCCTGGTACTGGCGGGCGGTGTCCACGTCGATCGACGCCGTGGTCAGGCGGCCACCGGCGGCCGGGTCCAGGCGCGTGGCGATCCCGCGCAGCGCGGACGGTTCGGCGTTCGTCCGCGGTGACGGCCGGCGTTCGTGGTGCGCGGCGGCGACGGCGGACGCGGTCGCGTACGCCGAGGCCACGACGCGGAGTTCGTCGTCCAGCGCGGTCTCGCCGACGGGAAGGCCCGGCAGGGCGGCGAGTTCGTTCGCCAGTGCCTCCGCGGACGGGCCCGGCAGCACGCGCGGGGTCGGGGCGGCACGCCACGCGGCCAGCGCGCGGTTCACCAGGTGCGTCAGTTCCTCCTGCGCGGCGAGCCCGGACGGCGGTGAGTCGCCGAAACGCTCCTGCAGTTCGCTCAACCGAGCCACTCGTGCCGAGATCGACTCGATCGACGCCTCGTGCTCCTGCACGGCCAGGCGTGCACGAGCGGCGGCGGCGGAACGTGCCTTCGCGCTCAGACCGAGATAGCGGGTGTGTTCACGCTGGGCCACAGCGAGGTCGGTTTCGGCCTCGCGCAAGCGGTTTCGCGCGTCTCGCAACGCTTCCCTGGGAGCGGTCAACCGCTGCAGCGCCTGCTCCACCGTGCCGTCCGTGCCCGCGGTGGCCGCCGCACGGCGCAGGTGGTCCTGCAGGCCGTTCGCCGCGTCCAGCACCGTCAGCAGTTGCGCCTGGTCGACGCACGCGGTGGCGGCGAACGACAGGCGGTCGAGCCCGACCCAGCGCGAGCCGTCCGGTGCCAGGTCGGCGTTCAGGTCGCGGTCCACCGCGACCACCTCGCCCGACTCCAGCGACACGGTCGCCGCCACCCGCCAGGACTCGCCCTCCCACGGGCGGTGCCGCATCGACGGGTCACCGCACAGCGCCGCGCGGATGGCGGCGTGCCACGACGACTTCGCCGACTCGTTCGCACCCGACACCACGGTCAGACCGGGCGCCAACGGCAACGTGCGCTCGTGCAACGGCCCGAACGCGTGTGCCGTGACGGACTCGATCCTCATCGTTCCTCCAACGCCCGCAGGCCGGCCGACAACACGCGGCCACGCAGCGCCATGTCCAAAGACGGATCAGCGAGCACGTCACGAACGAACTGACCGCGCACGGTCCGTTCCGCGGCGACGGTGTCGAAGTCCAGCAACGGGAACGTCTTCTCGGAGTCCATCCAGCCGAGCGACCGCGACGCCGACACGTCGAACACCTCGCGCGACACCGAACCGTCCTCGTTCACCGTGCACAGCACGGCCCCGCGCTCACCGGTCTCGCCCGGCGTCAACGGATCCGGGTTGCCCGGGAACGTGTAGTCCGTCGCGTGCTCCGGCGTGTGCACGTGCCCGAGGAACGCGTGGTCCAGCCCGGTGATCGCGACGTCGCCGGGCGTGGAACCGTGACACAGGGCCAGGTTCACGCCACCCCGGTTCACCGCGAACCCGTCCAGGACGTCCCGCGCCGGACCGGGGCCGACGTTCGCGGCACCCCACAGCGTGATGCCGTCGGCGAGTTCCACGGGTGTCATCGACCCCGACGAGAACACGTGCACGTTCGGTGTCCAGTCCACCTGCTGGTAGACCGACTGCGGCCCGTACCAGTCGTCGTTGCCCGGAGCCAGGAACACCGGCACCGGGCAGTCGAACGACGACCGCAGGAACTCGGCGGTGGAAGGGGAGCAGCGATCGTGCTCGTACAGGTCGCCGGCGCACAACATCGCGTCGACTTCGGATTCCTGCGCGAGGTCCACGATGTGGCCCAGCGTGTCACGCAACGCTTGACGCCGCTCCGGGCCCGCGCTGGAGAAGCGCGTGTCCAGGTGCAGGTCCGCGAACAGCAGCAGTTTCACCAATGCCCTCAGGTGAGGTCGATGTTGCCGGACAGGGTCAGGGTCGGCCTGAGAGTCGCCGCGACCAAGGCGGTGTCGGCGTGCCAGCCGGTCAGCTCCGCGACGGTCGGGGTGAGCTCGTAGCCGTGGTGCCGGATCGCGCGGCTCAACGCGTGCCACAGCTGGGAGGCGTCGTGCGCGACGTCGGCGTCCACGTGCGACGGGAGGCTGAGCAGCAACGCGTGCACGGGCTGGTCGGTGTTGTCGGCTCCGCAGGCGCGGGCCACCGACCGTTCCACCGCGGTGCGCAACAGCTCGGCACAGCAGCGGATCCGCACGCCGTCGAGCTGATCGGGGCGCGCCAGCAGGTTCGCCACGCAGGTCAGCCGGTCCTGGACGTCGGAGGGGAGGCTCATCGCTGCAGCCATCCCGCGAGCAGCTCGGTGTCGCGGATCAGCACGTCCAAATCTCCGCTCTCGCCGCCGACCCGGCATGCCAGCAACAAGTCCACCGCCCACGATCCGACGACCTCCTCCAGGTGTGGCAACAACTTCGAGGGCTCCGCCAGGTCGTCGAGGACGGCCAGCGCGAGCTTCTGCCTGGTCGTCAGCGCGCATTCGAGCACGCGCTCCACCTCGGCGTGCGGTACTCCGCGGCCGAGCCGTTCCCGGCGGAACCGCGCGTGCGACGCCGCTTCCAGGGCCGCCCGGCAGCACGACGCGACGAGCTCCGCCCGCAACGCTTCCGGCAGGTCCTCGTCGATCCGCATCGCGCGGGCGTCGCCCAGGCACCGGCCGACCGGGTCGTCGGCCAGCCGCACCTGCACGACGGACTCCTCGCCGCGGCAGACCTCCCAGACCGTCGCCGAGAGCCGCAACCGCCGCAGCGCCTCCACCAGCCGTTCGTCGTGCGTGAACACCACGACCTGGCGGGTCAGCCCGACGTCGGCGAGCACCTGCGCGAGCCCGTCCACCTTGGACGGGTCCATCGCCTGCACCGGGTCGTCGATCACCACGAACCGGAACGGGCTCTCGTCCACCATCGCGCGCGGCAGGAACAGCGCGAGCCCCAGCGAGTGCAGCTCGCCCTGGCTCATCACCGCGAGCGCCGAGTTCGAGACGCCGTCGACCGACACGTCCAGCTCGACGTTGCGGGCGCCGCCGAGCCGCACCGCGCCCAGGTCGACGTTGCTCTGCTGGCGCAGCCGTTGCCAGATCCGCTGCGACTCCTTCGCGAACGGCGCGATCCGCTCGGACCGCAGCGTGGCCGCGGTCTTGCGGATCCAGTTCTCCGCCTCCGTCACGTCGGCCAGCACCTCGGCGTCCGCAATCGCTTGCTGCGCCTGGGAGTGCCACTCGAACAACGCGATGGCCATCGGCCGCCACACCAGGTCGCGCCGCTCGATCTGCTCGCGGGCAACCGATTTCAGCTGGTCGACAGCCTGTACGAGACCTGTATACCGGTCGAATACATCCTGTCGGAGACGCACTGGGTCGTCGATCGAGACGCAGTCCTCCCACGCCTGCCAGGCCTGCAACGCGGTCGTCGTGTCGAGCACGCCCTGCGCCTCGGTCAGCACCTCGGGCACCGGCACGCACAACGCCCGCGTGGCCGCGACGGCCAGGTCCAGGCGATCGGCGGCCTCGTGCAGTTCGGCGGCGGCCCTGGCGAGGTGCTCGGCGCGTTCCTTGGCCTTGCCGAGCCACATCCCGTCGAGCCGGCCGAGGTCGCACACCGGGCACGTCTGGTCCCGGTGCGAGTCCTTGGCCGACTCCTGCAACTGGATCGCGAGGCGCAGGATCTCGCTGCACCGCAACGAGTCCTGCGCGTTGGCCGTCGCCACCACGGTGACGGCGCCGAGCGCGAGGTCGAGCGTCTCGCGGACGCGGTCGACCTCCTCGTCGGGCGGCAGCGCCACGTCCACGATCTGGTGCAGCAGGTTCGTGCCGCTGCCGACCTCGGCGCCGAGCGCGAGGTCCGCGATCGCGTCGAGGTCGGGGTGGTCGCTGCCGAGCAGCGCGGCGGCCCGGCGGGCCCGTTCGTCCTGCGACGCCAGCAACTCCGCTCGCACGCGTTCCCGCCGGTCGTGGGGGCGGGCGACGATCTCGGCGAGGCGTTTGCGGTGCTCGGCGAGCGCCTGCTGCGCCTCGGTGATCGCTTCCAGGCCCAGGAGGCGGTGCATCGCCTCGTAGAGGTCCTCGGGCTGGGCGTCGAGGACGGTCCCCAGTTCGCTGTAGGGCAGGAACGGCCGGAAGGTCTCCAGCGCCTCGTGCCACCTGGCGGCGTCGAACGGCTGGTCGTCCTGGGTCCACTCGCCCCGCGCCAGGTCGTCCTGCGACGCCCACTGTCTTCGGATCGTCGTCCGGTCCGCCTGGCAGGCCTGGACGAGGTCCAGTTCGACGGCGGTGTCGCTCTGGTGCAGGTTGCGCCAGCCCTGCTTCCACACGTCGTGCCGTGCTCGGGTCCAGCGCGCGTTGTAGCCGGTCAGCGCCAGTTCGGCGGCCTCGGCGAAACTCGACTTGCCCGAGCCGTTGCGGCCGGTGACGACGGTCAGTCCCGGACCCGGTGCCAGCGGCAGGCGTGCCTGCGGGCCGATGCCGCGGAATCCGCGCACCCGGATCTCCGACACGAAGATCCCCTGGCCGGGGCCGTCCGAGCGTTCTCGCGGGGCCTCGTCCGGGGAGGGCGCGCCGGCGAGCGTGCGCTCCAGCGCCGCGTCGCCCCGGCACGCCGCCAGCACCAGTTCTGCCGCACGTGGGGTGAGATCGTCTTTGGCCAGCCGCCCGGCCATCAGTTCGAGTAACCCGGCTTCACCCGCCACGGTCACATTTCCTCCAGCTGCCACCACTCGATAGGGCGGCAACTTAGGCACGAAAGGGGACCTACTGGTGAGTACTCACACGATCGAGTGGTGTTACATAGGGTGACTAAAGTCGGTCGCGGTCGTTAGGGACCCCACACCTGCAGGCCCCTGATCACGAAGTAGGCGTCCGGCACGTAGGTGCCGTGCTTCGGGTAGGTGGTGAACTCGGCCTCGGTCGAGCAGTTCTCGCGCTGGTAGACGGTCGCGTCCCTGCTCAGGCGGTTCACGAAGGACTTGCCGGTCACCGTGAGCGTGATGCACTCGCCGGGGTTCGCCGATTCCACGTCGAGGCGCTGGACGGTCCCCGTGTAGTCCGGTCCCGACCAGACGCAGAACTCGCCCTTGTCGCAGGTCTTGTCACTCTGCGCTACAGCGATCCCACTGGAGGCGACCGCGCCCGCAGTGATCACCAGGGCGGTGATGAGGCTCTTCGTCGACATGGGCGCACCTCCGTCGGAGACGAGTGTGCGTCCGTTCGGCTCAATCGGCCAGACGATCTTGGAGCGCTCTCGCGTCGCGCGGGGCGTAGGCCTTCGCGTCGTTGTCGAAGTAGACGAACACGTCGCCCCGCTTCCGCCACACCCTGACTTTCTCCGCCCACGCGTCGAGGCCCTCGTCGGTGTAGCCGCTCACGTAGAGCTCGTCGTGGCCGTGCAGCCGGACGTAGACGAAGTCGCTCGTCACCTCCTCGATCAGCGGGTACTTGCCGGCCGCGTCCGCGACCACCAGCGCGATGTCGTGGCGCTTCAGGAGATCGACGAACTCCGGCGTGTTGTAGCTGTCGTGACGCACTTCGAGGGCGTAGCGCATCGGCCGTTCGGCGTCCGTGGTGGTGTGCGCCGGGTCGACGCGGTGGTCGTGGCGTTTCGCGATCTCGGCGGCCTCGGTCGTGGTGCGGGGGAGGCCCTCGAAGAAGCCGGTGAGCAGGTCCGCGTCGAACTTCAGCGTGGGCGGGAGTTGCCAGAGGATCGGGCCGAGTTTCGGGCCCAGGGCGAGAACGCCGGACGCGAGGTAGTTCGCGAGGAGTTCGTTGCCGTCCTTGAGACGCTTCATATGGGTGATGAAACGGCTGCCCTTGACGGAGAACACGAAGTCGTCCGGCGTCTCCGCGGCCCACCTCTGGTAGCTCGACGGGCGTTGCAGCGAGTAGAACGAGCCGTTGATCTCCACCGAACCGAGTTGCTCGCTCAGGTAGGCCAGTTCGCGCTTCTGCGTGACGCCCTTGGGGTAGAACACGCCGCGCCAGGGCGGGTAGACCCATCCCGAAGTGCCGATCCTGACCTCGCCCATGTGGCTATCGTGGCACGGTGGACGACTACCTACAGCGCATCGGCGCCTCGCGCACGTCTTCGTTGGTGGAGCTGCACGAACGGCATCTGCTGAGCGTCCCGTTCGAGAACCTCCACACCCACATGGACATCCGGATCGTGCTGGAGGTCCCGTGGCTGCACGACAAGATCGTGGTGCAGCGGCGCGGCGGGTTCTGCTACGAGCTCAACGGGATGTTCGCGGAGTTGTTGCGGCACTTGGGACATCACGTCGACCTGCTCGCCGCGCGGACCATCGGTGAGGAACAACGGCTCGGCCCGCCGCTCGACCACCTGGCGCTGCTCGTGGACGGTACCTGGCTCGCCGACGTCGGGTTCGGCTCGTTCACGCTGCGCCCGCTCGACTGGCGCTCACGCGAGGACCAGCACGACCCGTTCGGCGTCTTCCGGCTCGTCGACGTCGGCGAGGACGTGGAGGTGCTGATGGACGGCAAGCCCTGCTACCGCCTGGATCGCCGCCCGCGTGAGCTCGCCGAGTTCGTGCCGACCTGCTGGTGGCACCAGACCGCGCCGGAGGCGCACTTCCGCGCCGGGCCGATGGCGTCGCTCGCGTTGCCCACCGGGCGGATCACCGTGACGGACAAGAAGATCGTGCGGACGGAGAACGGCCGCAAGACCTCGTTCGACGTCGAGGATCCCGCGGCCGCTTTCCTGGAGCACTTCGCCATGAGATTTGAACAGAGTCACTTCCGGCAGAGCAACGCGTCCGGCGTCCTGCGCCAGTTGTAGGCGACACCCGCGATGTGCTCGTCCTGCGCGCACTGTCCCTTGTAGTGCCCGTTGGCCCAGTCGCCGCCCTGGTCCGGTCGGTTGTCACCCCGGTCGAACCAGAGGACGCGGGTGGACGACCCTTGCGCGACCGGAGCGCAGACCAGTGTGAAGTTCGCGTAGCCGACCGCGGCGTTTCCGTTCGGGCACTGGAGCTTCGTGTAGCCCGACGCCCAGTCGTTGGTCACGTGCTGCTCGTTGGTGACCCTGCTCGTGTTGCTCCACTGTGGACCGCTGACGCACAGCCCGCGGTTGCCGGTGTGGCTGATGCCGACGAGTTTCTCGTTCTGCGGGCAGGATTCCTTGAGCAGCTGGTTCCACCGGGTCTCGTTGGGGATCTGCCCGGTGCGGCTCGGCGCGTTCACGAGACGGTTCCACGCGCCGGCCCGCCAGTCGTCGCCGTCGTTGACGCCCATGCGGTTCCCGGCGGCGTCCCAGTGCAGCAACGCCCATCCGTTGCCACCCCGGTTGGTGTGGAAGCCGACCAGCGGCCAGTAGGCGAAGTCGGTGTCGTTCGCGACCAGCTGGTTCACGAACCGCTCGAACCAGTCGCGTGCCTTGGGGTTGTTCTCGCCGCGGCCGCCGACGCCGAACTCGCTGATCCACAGCGGCGCGGTGAAGTGCTTCTGCGCCTCGGTGATGAAGAACGCCTGGCGCTGCAGGACGTTGATGTGGTCCTGCGGCGAGAGGTCCTGGTAACGCGGGTCGGTCGTCTCCCCGATTCCCGTCGCCCCACTGTGGTTCGGGCCCGTGTAGCCGTAGAAGTGCGCGGAGTAGACGAGCTTGGCGGGGTTGGCGAGCGTGTGGCTGAGGAACCGCGCGGGCTCCAGCGTCGGCCGCCCGTGCGCGAAACCGTCGACGGGGATGCCGGTCCAGTTGATGCCCTCGACGATGACGAGCAGGTCGGGTGAGGTCTGCTGGAGGCGGTCCGCGGCCTGCTGCGAGGCCTTGTGCCAGTCGTGGTCGTTGCCCCAGCCCCAGTTCGGGTCGTCCCAGACGTTGCGGCGCACCTCGTTGTAGAGGTCCGCGCCGACCACGCGCTTGTTCGCTTTGTAGCGGTCGGCCATGAACGCCCAGTCGCCGATCCACTGGTCGGTGCTCTGGCTGGTGTTCCAGCGCTCGTTGCCGTCGACGCCGCAGCACCACCGCGAGGTCGTGGTGTGGTTGTTGAGGATGACCGCGAGGTTGTTGCGCGTCAGCTCGGCCACGACGGCGTCGTAGACCTCGAGCGGGCGCTTTCCGTTGAGCTGCGCGTCCTTCAGGCCGTTGACGGGGTTGGTGTCCCTGATCATCTGGTTGGAGAACGGCAGCCTGATGCTGTTGACGCCGATCTCCTTGAAACCACCGATGATCGTGGCCATGGTCGCCCGGTCGAGCCCGAGCGGGACCTGGTCGGCCTTCTCGCCGGAGTGGTGGTTGGCGGGGTCGTTGATGTCGCCGGACCCGGTGTAGGTGCCGCTCGCACCGTGCCAGTTGCCGGACTTGAGCTTGAAGCGGTCGCCGTGGGCGTCGACGATCCACCGGCCTCGGGTGCTGAGGGGGCCTGTCCAGGCCGCCTCTTCCGCTTGTGCCTGTGCGGGCGCCACGAGACTCGCGGCCAGGAGCAGGGGAGCCAAGACGCGAATAGTTCTCATATCTGAACAGCTTAGTCGTGGAAGCGCTCTCGCAGAACTGCCGAGCGGAAACTATCGCGCGTCCCGTAGCTCCTCTGTAGCACTTTTTTGAGGATTGAGCTACATTGGTGGCATGCAGCAGCTCAAAGCCATCGGCCAGCGTGAGCTCCGCAACGACAACGCGGAGATCATGCGGCGCGTCGAGGCGGGTGAGAGTTTCGTCGTCACCCGCAACAACAAGCCCGTCGCCCAGCTCTCGCCGTACCGGGAGGACGCCGTGACCCGTCCGCCGCTCGGAGACGTCCAGGTGCTCTTCGGCACGCTGCCTCCGGTCGACGCGGACCGGTGGGAGGCCGACCGCCGGGCCGCCGACGACGTGTTCGGCGCGGACGACCCGCTGGAAGACCCGTGGCAGAGCTGAGCTGTCTGCTCGACACCTGTGTGCTGATCAGGCTCGAGCGGGCGAATCTGGGCGAGTACGTGCACGCCCAGCCCTACCTGAGTGCCGTGACGATCGCGGAGCTCGCGTTCGGGCTCGACACCGAGGACCCGGTCGAACGTTTCGCGCGCACGGAACGGTATTACGCGGCGCTGCAGACGTTCGAGGTGCTGCCGTTCGGGGTCGAGGAGGCCAAGGTCTACGGGCAGATGGCGTCGCTGGTGCGCCGGGCCGGTCGCAGTCCGCGGCCGCGCCGGATGGACCTGCAGATCGCGGCCACGGCGGCGGTCGCGGGGTTGCCGGTGCTGACCATGAACGTCAAGGACTTCAAGGACGTCGGCCGGCTCGTGGAGGTCGTGCCGATCCGTCAGGTGTGAGCGGTCTCTAGGCTTTCGGCATGACGTCTCCGGGGTTCACCTGTTCGTGCTGCGGTGAGGTGCACGGCGGCCTTCCGTTCGCCTACTCGATGCCGGCGCCGGTGTACTGGTCGGCGGAGGTCGCGGACAAGCCGGGCAGTTTCCTCGGCGGCGAGCAGTGCGTGATCGAGAACGAGCACTTCTTCGTGCGCGGCCGCATCGTGCTGCCTGTGCGCGACGCCGAGGAGGACCTGGAGTGGGGCGTGTGGGTGTCGCTGTCGCCCGCGAACTACGCCCGCATGATCGACGTCTTCGAGGACCCCGCCCGCGTGGACGAGCCGCCGTACTTCGGCTGGCTGTCGACGGTTCTGCCCGGCTACGAGCACACGACGCTCAACCTCAAGACGAACCTGCACACGCAGGAGCTCGGCGTGCGGCCGTTGATCGAGGTCGAGCCCACCGCGCATCCGCTCGCCGTGGAGCAGCGCGAGGGCATCACGCTCGCGCGGGTGCGGGAGTTCGCGGAGATCGCGTTCCACCAGGGAGGAACGTCCTGATTCGCGCCGGGAGCCCAAAAAACCGTACGGACGGATTCGATACCGGGTTCGCTGACCGGACACCAGGACGCGAGAACATGACCTGATCGAAACATCCGAACGGCTAATGATCCCGCGATTCATCCCGATACGTGACACATGACTGTCACGGACATCGCGGCGTGGGGTACGGCGGACCACGTGCGAGCCGCGCTCGAACGTCACCTCGAAGGCGCGCTGGTAGAAGTACCCGGAGACGACGAATCTCCCCGCTGGGCGTTCGGCGAGGCGCTGCGCAAGTCGTTGATGCTGCGCCAGACGCACCCGTTCGACACCGTCGCCATCGGTCTTCCCGACCTGCCGCGCTACCGCGAGCTGGTGGCCGGTTCCGAGGTGACGCTGCGCGCGACGAACATCGACGCCTACTTCATCTGCAAGGACGGCAATGCCGAGCTGCACGAGCCGGTGATGGTGCCGGAGGTCTAGAGGTCCGGTCGAACGGCAGAGGCGCCCTCCACCAGTGGTGAAAGGCGCCCCTGAACGTTGTGAACACTAAGCAGGCACGGAGGCCACGCCCGGTGCCAGGAAACGCTTGCCCGTGACCTTCTCCGAGATGCCGGTGCGGTCCAGGTACGGCGTGATGCCGCCCAGCCAGAACGGCCACCCGGCGCCCAGGAGCATGCACAGGTCGATGTCCTGCGCCTCCGCGACCACGCCCTCGTCGAGCATGATCCGAATCTCCTCGGCCAACGCCTCCAGCGCGCGCGTCTTGACCTCGTCACCCGTCAGCGGTGAGGAGCCGAACTCCCACAGCGCCTGGACCTCGGGGTCGACGGTCTGCTTGCCGGTGGAGTCCCACTGCCAGACCGCGCCCTTGCCGGCGGCGACGAACTTCTTCATGTTCTCCGACACCGAGAAGCGGTCCGGGAACGCGCCGTGCATCGTCTCCGACACGTGCAGCGCGACGGCGGAACCGACCAGCTGGAGCAGGATCATCGGCGACATCGGCAGGCCCAGCGGCTCGGTGGCCTTGTCGGCGACCTCGAACGACGTGCCCTCGTCGACCGACTTGATGACCTCGCCCATGAAGCGGGTCAGCAGGCGGTTCACGACGAACGCGGGCGCGTCCTTCACGAGCACCGAGGACTTCTTGAGCTGCTTGCCGATCGAGAACGCCGTCGCCAAAGTCGCGTCGTCGGTCTGCTCGGCGCGCACGATCTCCAGCAGCGGCATGACCGCGACCGGGTTGAAGAAGTGGAAGCCCACGACCCGCTCGGGGTGCTTGAGCTTCGACGCCATGTCCGTGATGGACAGCGACGACGTGTTCGTGGCCAGGATCGCCTCGGGCGAGACGTGCTCCTCGACCTCGGCGAACACCTGCTGCTTCACGGCGAGGTCCTCGAACACGGCCTCGATCACGAAGTCGGCGTCGGAGAACGCGGACTTGTCGAGCGAACCCGACACGAGCGCCTTCAGGCGGTTCGCCTCGTCCGGCGAGATCCGCTTCTTGCCCGCCAGCTTGTCGATCTCGCTGTGGACGTAGCCGACACCCTTGTCCACGCGCGCCTGGTCGATGTCGGTCAGCACGACCGGCACGTGCAGGCGGCGGATGAACAGCAGCGCCATCTGCGAGGCCATCAGGCCCGCGCCGACGACACCGACCTTGGTGACCTTGCGCGCCAGCGACTTGTCCGGCGCGCCGGCCGGCCGCTTCGCCCGCTTCTGCACCAGGTTGAACGAGTACAGGCCCGCGCGCAGCTCGTCGCTCATGACGAGGTCCGCGAGGCCCTCGGTCTCGGCGGCGTAGCCCTTCTCCAGGTCGTTCTCGCGCGCCAGCTCCAGCAGTTCCAGAGCCTTCTGCGCACCCGGCGCCGCGCCCTTGGTCTTGCCGTGCACGATGCCCTTGGCGCGCGCGACGGCCGCGTCCCACGCGTCACCGCGGTCGATCTCCTTGCGGGGCACCGTGATCTCGCCGCGCACGACACCGGACAGCCACAGCAGCGACTGCTCCAGGTAGTCGGCGGAGTCGAACAGCACGTCCGCGATGCCGAGGCCGAGAGCGTCCTTCGGCTTGAGCATCTTGTTCTGGTTCAACGCGTTCTCGAAGATCACCGTCACGGCGTCGTTGGCGCCGATCAGGTTCGGCAGCAGCTGCGTGCCGCCCCAGCCCGGGAACAGGCCCAGGAAGACCTCGGGCAGCGCGATCGCGGCCGCGTTCGACGCCAGCGTGCGGTAGTGGCACGACAGCGCGAGCTCGAGCCCGCCGCCCATGACCGCGCCGTTGACGAAGGCGAAGGTCGGGATGTCCGAGTCGGTGAACTTCTTGAAGACCTCGTGGCCGAGCTTGCCGATCGTGACGCCCTGCGAGCGGTCCGTGGCCTGCTCGACGGCGGTCAGGTCCGCGCCCACCGCGAAGATGAACGGCTTGCCGGTCACCGCGATGGCGGCGGGGGAGGCCGCGTAGGCCTCGTCGAACGCCGCGCCCAGCGAGACGAGCGACTGCGGGCCGAACGTCGACGGACGGGTGTGGTCCAGGCCGTTGTCGATCGTGATGAACGCGACCGGCTTGTCCAGACCCGGTACCGAGATCAGACGAGTCTTGGCAACGGTGACGACCTCGTCGGGGAAGATCGCCTTTGCTTCCTCAGCGGTGATGGTCACTTGCCACTCCAGTTCGGGTTCTCCCAGATGACCGTTCCACCCATGCCGATGCCGATGCACATGGTGGTGAGGCCGTAACGGACGTCCGGACGCTCGGCGAACTGACGCGACAGCTGCGTCATGAGGCGCACGCCGGAGGAGGCCAGCGGGTGGCCGGTCGCGATGGCGCCGCCCCACTGGTTCACGCGGGCGTCGTCGTCGGCGATGCCGAAGTGGTCGAGGAACGCGAGCACCTGGATCGCGAACGCCTCGTTGACCTCGAACAGGCCGATGTCCTCGATGGACAGACCGGCGCGCTCGAGAGCCTTCTCCGTGGCGGGAACCGGGCCGATGCCCATGACCTCGGGCTCGACACCCAGGAACGAGTAGCCGACCATCCGCATGCCGATGGGCAGGCCGAGCTCGCGCGCGGTCTCCTCCTCGGCGAGGATGCAGCCGGTCGCGCCGTCGTTAAGACCGGCCGCGTTGCCCGCGGTGATCCGGCCGTGCGGGCGGAACGGCGTCTTGAGCTTGCCCAGGTCCTCGACCGTGGTGCCCGGACGCGGCGGCTCGTCGGCCGTCGCGAGGCCCCAGCCGTTCTCCGCGGAGCGGGTCGCGACGGGCACGAGCTCCGGGCCGATCTTGCCGTTCTTCAGCGCGTCCGCGTACTTGGCCTGCGAGGCCGCCGCGTAGGCGTCGGTGCGGTCCTTGGTGATGTGCGGGAACCGGTCGTGCAGGTTCTCCGCGGTCTGTCCCATCACGAGCGCGCTGGTGTCGACGATCCGGTCCGACAGGAAGCGCGGGTTCGGGTCGACGCCCTCGCCCATCGGGTGGCGGCCCATGTGCTCGACGCCGCCGGCGATGGCGACGTCGTAGGCGCCGAACGCGATGCCGCTCGCGGCCGTGGTCACGGCGGTCATCGCGCCCGCGCACATGCGGTCGATCGAGTAACCGGGAACCGACTTCGGCAGGCCCGCGAGCAGAGCGGCGGTGCGGCCGAGCGTGAGACCCTGGTCGCCGATCTGCGTGGTCGCGGCGATGGCGACCTCGTCGACCCGCTCCGGGGGCAGCTCGGGGTGCCTGCGCAGCAGCTCACGGATGACCTTCACGATGAGGTCGTCGGCACGCGTCTCGGCGAAAATGCCCTTAGGGCCGGCCTTGCCGAACGGCGTCCGGACGCCGTCGACGAAGACCACGTTCCGAACGCGTGCCGGCGCTGCTGGTGCGGCCACGGCGTCTCCTCCACTTGTGGTGACAACTCTGTCCACTACCGGACGGGTTGCGCGACATCCCTACCGGTCGGTAACGCCAACTCTAACCCTAGTTACTGGTGAGTAACCACAGCGGTACCCCTGTTCGTTCTGTCACACACCTTGCGGACGATCAGGAACAGCGGCAACCCGACCGGCGCCAGCAGGATCGTGATCACCAGAACGGGCGCCATGACCAGCGGGTGGACGTCGAGCCGCCGCCCTTCGAGGTACATCCAGCGCCCGACGAACAGGTCCCACGCGAGCATGTGCGCCCACACGAGGGCGGTGCCGGCGGGCGTGGCCAGGTACTCCGCCAGCGGGCCGAGCTCGGGCCGGGTGACCAGGGGCAGCACCGTGGACAGCTCCGGGACCAGCAGGACGATGTAGATCAGGGCGGGCGGCAGCACGATCAGGTAGGACTCGGCGATCCTCTTCGTCCACGACCACTTCGGCGCGAGGATCATGAGCGCCCAGAACGGCGCGGCGACCAGGAAAGTCAGGTCGAACAGGGCGGCGATCATGTGGACACGAGCTCCTTCTTCGGTTCACGCGCCCACGCCACACCCAGTGCGGTCGCGACGACGATTCCGGCGAGCGCGAGCAGGGTCGTGCCGTCGGGCTGGACGAGGGACTGGCCGCGCAACGCCTGCCAGGTCACGAGCAGGAAGATCCCCAGGAACGACCCGCTGAGCACCCAGGTGAGCTTGGTGTTCGCACGGTTGCCGAGCAGTGCGATCAGAACGGGCAGCACCTGCAGCGCGTGCATGCCCACGAAGTGCCCGACGCGCAGGTCGCCGTGTTCGGTGCTCCAGCCGGTGAGCGCCATGTACGCCCCGCCGTCGGCAGCGCCGATCGTGTGCGAGCCGAGCGTGTCGCCGTTGAGGGCCTGGCCGGGCTTCGGGCTCGTCATAAGGAATCCGACGCCGAGACCCAGGAACGAGATCACGAGCCCGAGCCGGATCGACCAGGCGAGTGCGTCGCTCTCGAACTTCGTGCGCCACAACAGGATCGCGACGATCGCGTGCGTCATCCACAGCACCACGATCGTGGAGCCCATGATCGAGAACAAGACCGTGTCGAGCGGCGTCTCGAAGTTGAAGTGGCTGCGCCTGCCGCGGATGACCTGGCCGACGATCACGACCATCTCGAGCGCTCCGGCCGCCGCCAGCACGGTGCCGGCCCACCATCCGACGCGCTGGAACCTCTTCAGGAACGTGAGCAGCCACGCCAGGGTGAAGGAGTAGAGCGCGAGCGACACGGCGAACTTGAGCGGCTTGAGCCAGATCGGTGAGTTGACCACGGTCCGGTCGTCGACCAGCAGCCCGATGAGCGCGATCGGGATCAGAACCACCATCAGCCCGCCGAAGACGACTAATGGCCGATGCCCTGTGCGAAGCATCTCTATACCCCCTGAATGGATAGCGGCACTCTCTGCTATCCGGAAGCTACACTATCCATATGCGTGTTGGCGAGCTTGCGAAGAGAAGCGGCGTTCCGGTGCCGACGATCAAGTACTACCTGCGCGAGGGACTGCTGCCCGCCGGCGTGCTGACCAGCCCGAACCAGGCCCACTACGACGACGAGCACCTGCGCAGGCTGCGGCTCGTCCGTGCCCTCGTGGACGTCGGCGGCCTGTCGATCGCGTCGGTGCGCGAGGTGCTCGCCGCCATCGACACCCGCGACGAGTCGCTGCACAAAAAGCTCGGCGCCGTGCAGGAGGCGATCAGTCAGCCGAGCGCCGTCGAACTCGATCCGCTCGCGGTCGCGGACGTCCAGGCGTTCTTCGAACGGCAGGGTGAGACCGAGTGCGTCGACGTCACGAAGTCGAACGTGACCCACATGCTCGCCGCCGCGTTGTCGGTGGCCCGCTCGGTCGGCCATGACCACTTCCGCGACCTGCTCGACCCCTATCTGGAAGGGCTGAAGATCATCGCGCAGGCGGACCTCGACTACATCGCCGGGCGCGGTTCGCGCGACGACGTCATCGAGGCGATGGTCGTCGGCACCCTCATCGGCGACACCGTTCTGAAGGCGGTGCGCCGGCTCGCCCACGCCCAGGTGTCGCGCGAGGTGATCGGTACCAGGCCCGCGCCGCACGAAGAGAACTGATCTCCGCTACAACCTCTAACTGATATATCGGTTGAACTGTCGGTGAGGCCACGCGTCGTGACCTGCGCCTTAGCAATGACTCTTTGGACTTCGTCCGCAAAAGACCTGTTGCAAAGGTGGTGGGGCGAGGTGAAAGAGCGGGCGTCCTGCCGGACATGTCCCGGGGTGGAGCAGGTGGACGTGGAACCGCGCCAGACGGGCTTCGAGGCCGTCGCGCAGGAGCTGATCGAGCCGCTGCGCCGGTACCTGGCGCGGCGGACCGACGCCGCGACCGCGGACGACATGCTGTCCGAGACGTTGCTGGTGGCCTGGCGGCGGCGCGACGACATGCCGGCCGAACCGCTGGCGTGGGCGTACGCCGTGGCGCGCAACTGTCTCGCCAACGCGGAACGGGCGCGGCGCAGGCAGGACCGGTTGCTCGTGCGGATCTGGCAGCTCGCGAGACCGCCCGAGCACGCCCCGGCACGCGACGACCCGGATCCGGGGCTGGCCAGAGCGCTCGCGCGGCTGTCCTCCGCGGACGCCGAGCTGATGCGGCTCTGGGCGTGGGAGGAGCTCGGCCCGGCGGAGATCGCCCAGGTGGTCGGGATGAGTGCCAACGCGGTCAGCATCCGCCTGCACCGGGCACGCCGGAAGTTGAAGTCCCTGCTGGACGAGCAGGCGGAAGGAGAGCGGCCATGACGGACGACGACCTGCGCGACCGGATGCGCCGTGCCGATCCGGCGGCGTCGTTGCGTCCGCTGCCCGAGGACGAGGCGCGACGGCGGGTGGCCGGGTCCGCGCTCGACGCTCCGGTGGCACCGAGGTTCTCCGCGAGAAAGCTGCCGGTGCTCGTCGGAGCCGCGGCGGTGATCGCGGTGGTCGCCGGGGTGGTCGTGCTGAACAGCGGTGGGCCGGAGCAGGCGACGCGGCCGGACGTCGCGTTGCCGACCTCGACGCAGCCCGGTCTGGAGAACGGTTCGGGGTTGCCCGACAACAGCGGGGGACGGCCCACCACCAGCGTTCCGGCGCAGACGGGCACCACCACGGCGCTGGCGCCGCCCGTCACCACCACGTCCGAGGGGCGCAAGATCACGGTCGCCGTGCTGACGGAAGAGCCGGTCGATCCGGAGGTGCGGTGTCGCGCGCCCGAGGCGGCGGTGTTGAAGGAGCGCGCGCAGATGGCGTTCGAGGCGACCGTGCTGAAGATCGAGGGCACCGTCGTGACGCTGCAGGTTCAGGGCGCCTGGTCCGGTGAGGCGGACCTCGTCGAGGTCAGGAACACCACCAACTCGCCGGTGCTCGCGGGGTTCGAACCCGAGGTCGGCCGGAAGTACCTGGTCGCGGCGAGCGAACTGCGGGTCATGGGGTGCGGCTACAGCGGACCCGACGAGCCCGGACTGCGGGCCGTCTACGACGAGGCGTTCCCGAAGCGCTGAGAGGACGACGGCGATGCGCCCTGGCACGGGCGCATCGCCGTTCCCGCGCCTACTTCGTCAGGTAGGCGTTGATCACGGTCTGGGTGACCGAGTCACCGCCCCTGCCCACCGCCGTGGCCCGCAGCGAGACGCTGCCGCCCCTGCCCGGGTTGACCACGAACAGCGAGTCACCGAAGACCAGCGTCTTCTGCCAGGTCGCGCCCTTGTCGTAGGACACCTGCGCGGTCAGCGACCTCGCCCCGCCCTGCACCGTCAGCGGGATCCGCTGGAACCGGTGCGCGGGCAGCGTCCCGTCGAGGCCGAGTTCCGGTGTGAACCGGACCATCGACAACGGCACCTGAGTGACGCCCGAGGTCGTGGCCGAGTCGAAGCCCCACGTCGTGGTGACCGAGGTGCTGATCGCCGCGACGCCCGAGCGGTTCGCCGTGGTCGTCAGCTCGTAGCGGCCCGGAGCCGGCGGCATCGAGAAGAAGGTCTCCAGGTCGAGCGGCCGGTCCGTCGAGTCGACCACCTCGCCGCCGAGCTTCAACACTGTCGACCCCGACTCCACGACCGAACCGCCGGAGCGGCCCTGTCCGTCGGCGAAGAACGGCAGGCTGCCGAAGAGGATGTCGCCGTCGCGGTAGAGGCCGACACGGCGTTCGCCGGTCAGCTTCGGGCCGAAGACGCCGGTGTTGAACGTCTTCTTGTAGGTGCGGCCCGGCTTGAACTGCTCGTTCTCCGCGTTCCAGTACGCCTCGGTGGTGTCCCCGTTGTCCTGCTCGAAGCGAAGGCTCCAGGTGTTGTTGGGGGAGTGCAGGTTCAGCTTCCGCGTGTGCGGCAGCGCGTACCCGAACGCGACCCCGAACAGCGGGCTGTCGCCGACCTCCGCCTGCGCGTGCAGGTAGCCGGTGCGGCCTGGCGCCGTCGCGCCCGCCGTGGCCGTGATGGTCACGAGGTCCTTGGACTTCAACTGCTTGCGGTAGCCCGTCCAGAACTTCGTGAGCGTCGTGTTCTGGTCGACGACGTGGAACTCCTCGCGGTCCGCGCCGGTGTACGAGGCGATGACCAGCTCGTTCATCTCGCCGGACTTGCCCTCGGGACCGACGTGCGCGGTGCTCAGCGAACCGAGCGGCACGCCGAGCAGGCCGAAGCCGTACTCCATCTCCGGCATCTTGTGGCCGACGCGGATGTAGGAGTGGCGTTCCGCCGGCTTGCCGGGCAGCCCGATGTCGACGGGCTTGGCCTGGCGGGCGTCGAGCGTGATCGTGGTGTCCGCGCCGACCTCGACGTTCGTGCCGTTGAACCAGCTGTAGTACGGGTTCGGCTGGTCGGGACGGACCCACTCGTGGCCGTTGAGCAGGTAGCGGCCCTTGGCGACGCGCAGGGTCTCCAGCCCGGTGCCGAGTCCGGCGAAGGCACCCTTCGCCTCCCCGGTGACGCCCTGCAGGCTCGCGCCCCAGTTCGCGGCGGGCTTGCCGTCGCGGCCGATCGCCTTGATCGTGAGGCTGTAGCGCTCCGGTTCGCGCGTGACGGCGGCCGGAGTGACGACGGACTGGCCGCTGCCGCTCGCGTTGATGTACGCGCTGAACGTGCCGGACGCGTCACCGCCGAGCTTGGTGTCCGCGGTCAGCGTGGTGGTGGCCGTGCCGTGTGCGGGCACGGTCAGAGAGGCGTCCTTGAGCGTGAAGAAGCCCTGCGGCGCGGTCGTGTCGACCTTGAGCGCGAGGGTGACGGGCTGGTCGCCTTCGTTGCGGTAGACGACGTTCTGCGTCATCGGGACGTCGTCGTGGTGCGGCCACAGCGCCGTGCCGAAGGAGACCGAGCCGGACGTGACGGTCTGCTTGATCGCCTTCGCGACGTCCGTGCGCCCGGCACCCTGCTCGAACGGGGTGTGCGCGCCCGGCTTCGCCGACGCCATCAGCGCGGCCTTGATCTGGTCGCCGCGCCAGTCCGGGTGCGCCTGCGCCAGGATCGCCGCCGCGCCCGCGACGTGCGGGGTGGCCATCGACGTGCCGTCGAGCGAGATGTAGCCCTCCGCGGGGCTGGGCCTGGTCTCGCCGAGCCTGCCCGCCGCGGCGGCGCCGATGCCGACACCAGGCGCGGTGACGTCCGGCTTGACGGCGCCGTCACCGTTGCGCGGCCCGGTGCTGGAGAAGCCCGCGAGCTTGTCGGCGCGGTCCACGGCGCCGACGGTGAGCGCGGCGTCCGCACTGCCCGGCGAACCGACGGAGTTCGGCCCGGCGTTGCCCGACGCGATCACGAACAGCGTGCCGGTCTCCTGCGAGAGCCGGTTGATCAGGATCTCCATCGGGTCCAGCAACGGGCCGTCGTCGCCGCCGAGGCTCATGTTGACGACGTCCGCCTGCTGCTCGACCGCCCACTCGATGCCCGCGAGGATCCCCGACTCGTAGCCGGATCCGTCGTCGCCGAGCACCTTGCCGTCGAGGATGCGCGCGCCCGGAGCCACGCCCCGGAACTTCCCGCCCGACTTCGCCCCGGTGCCGGCCGCGATGGACGCGACGTGCGTGCCGTGCCCGACGCGGTCCTGGTTGTCGGGGGAGTCGGTGAAGTTCTTCTCCGCGACCTCCTGCGTGGCGAGGTCGGGATGCGTGTTGTCGACGCCGGTGTCCAGCACGGCGATCTTCACGCCCTTGCCGTCGAACCCGGCCTGCCACGCCTGCGGAGCGCCGATCTGGGCGGTGCTGCGGTCGAGCGCGGCCCTGTGCACCGCGTCCAGCCAGACCGTGGTCTTCGCGCCGCGGTCAGCGGGGCCGTTCACGAGCGACTTCCACACGTCCGGCGCGGACTCGGGGGTCACCGTGACGGCGTCCACGCCGATGCGGCTGAACGAGCGCGCGCTCGGCAGACCTGAGCCGGCCGACACGAGCACCCCGAGACCCTGGCGCTTCGTGTACTCGGGCCGGCTCAGGAGGGCGAGGTCGAACAGCCGCCGGTCCACCCGGCCCTCGGTGATCAACGGTTCCACGTCGGCGGGCACGGCGTAGTGGTGCGCGCCGTCCTCTCTCGTGGACACCATGATGTGCTCGCGCCCCGGTCCGGGCTTGAACTGGATCGGCTTGCCCTTGTCGTCGGTCAGCACCTGGTCGCCCGTGATGAGGGTGATCCACTGCTGGACGGACGGCCGGTCGGTACCTGCCTCGGCCGTGCCGGCCGTCGTCGCCGCGGCGCGGGTGGCGCCGCTCAGAGCTGTGGCCAGCACGAGGCCGGCCACGGCGAGGGGGAGATGAGGTTTCAACGGAGGCCTCTCCTAGGGACGGACAACTCCTCGGCGGGATATGTCCGTCACCGCGCCCCGATATTTCGCAACGGCAACTGTCAACAGCCGGGTACAGCTCCACGTCCTTCAGGCGTGCGCTGAGCTGCGGCTTAGCAATGAGTCTTTTGACTTCGTCCGCAAACGAGCCGTTGCAAGGGTCAGGGGAGGCGGAGGCGCCAACGGACCTCGCCGTCGTGGACCTCGTCGGTGGCGGTGAGACCGGCGGAGGTGGCGACGGCGGCGGAGGCGTGGTGGTCGGGGTGGACGTGGGCGATCACCGTGCAGACCGGTTGGGTGGCCAGCCAGGCGACGAGACCTCGGGCCGCTTCACGGGCCAGGCCGCGGCCCTGCCACGGCGTGCCGACGACCCACGCGATCTCGGCGGTCTGGTCGGCGAGGGTGATCGTGGCTTGGACGGTGCCCACGAGAGAGCCGGGATCGCGCAGGAGGATCACCCAGTTCAGCCACCGCACGGCCGGGTCGGGGGAGCCTGCGGCCAGACGTTCGTAGCGGGCCTCGAGTGCTTCGGCGGCGAGCGGGGTGCCGCCGGTGAACGTGTGGAGGGCCGGGTCCGAGAGGACGGCGGCCATCTCGGCGGCGTGCCCGGGCTGGAGCGGCAGCAGGTCCAGGCGGCTGGTCGTGATCACCGCGAGTCGGGCCGGTGGCGGTGCAGGAAGGCGGCGACCAGGTCGTCGGTGAAGGACCGGGGGACCGGGGTGCCGGTCACCAGGACCCGGTAGTGGATCGGGCCGAGCAGGTGGTCGAGGGCCGCGTCGAGGTCCAGGCCCGCGGGGAGGTCGCCGCGTTCGACCGCGCGGAGCAGGGGGAGGCGGTCGCGGGCGCGTTGGGCGCTGAGGTGGTCGTCGCGCAGGCGGGTGGCCAGTTGGGGGTCGTGCTGGGCCTGGCCCGTCAAGGCGCGGAAGACGGCGCCGGGGTCCGAATCGGTGAGGAACTCGGCCAGGTTCGCCAGGTGGGCGCGGAGGTCGGTGGCCAGGTCGCCGGTGTCGGGTGGCGTGAGGTGTTCGGCCATGTCCTCGGTGAACGCTTCCAGGAGCACGTCGACCTTGGACGGCCACCAGCGGTAGATCGTCTGCTTCGCGACACCGGCTCTGGCCGCGATGCCTTCGATCGTCACGCCCGCGAAGCCCCGTTCGGCCAGCAGGTCGTCGGCCGCCTCCAGGACCGCCTGGCGGGCTTCCTCGCTGCGGCCGTGCCGGTTTCCGCGATGTGCGGTGCTGCTCTCCATCGCCACCTCCCGGAGGCGTACTTTAACCAGGGCTAGGCTAGACGAGACGTTGCGTCTAGTCTGGCGACATGACCATCACCTTGCACGAGCCGCGGGTGCGCGGAGTTCTTGATCGGTTGTTCGGTGCGGCCGGGGGCGACGACGACTTCGAAGCGCCTTGGGACGTGGTGCGCACGGGGAGTGCGCAGGAGCGTGCGGACGCGCTGGCCGGGGTGTACATGCCCATCTCGGCCAGCGGCGGGGAGTTGCTCTACGGGTTGGTGAGGTCCGGGCGGCCGGAGGTCGTCGTCGAGTTCGGCACGTCGTTCGGGATCTCGACGCTGCACCTGGCGGCGGCCGTCGCGGACAACGGGCATGGGCACGTCTACGGGACGGAGATGTCGGCGGAGAAGGTCGCCGCCGCGCGGGAGAACCTCGACGAGGCCGGGCTCGGTGATGTCGTGACGATCCTGCCGGGGGACGCGCGGCGCACGCTGGCCGATCTGGCCGGGCCGATCGGGCTGGTGTTGCTCGACGGCTGGAAGGAGCTCTGCCTGCCGGTGTTGCGTGATCTCGAACCGCGGCTCGCTCCCGGCGCGCTCGTCGTCGCGGACGACATCGACCAGGAGTCGATGGCCGGCTACCTCGAGTACGTGCGGGATCCGGCGAACGGGTACGTCAGCGTCGCGTTTCCCGTCGAGGACGGCATGGAGATCAGCTGCCGGGCCTGATCGGCTCGGTGCAGCGCAGCGCCAGTGAGGCGGCGGTGCGCATCGCGGCCTGCGTCGCCTCGAAGGCGTCGCCGCGTTCGAGGCTGGTGACCGTCGCGGCGCTGATCGCACCCATCAGGGCGCCGACCAGGGCGGCTGCGGTGACCTCGTCGAGGGCGTAGGTGTCGCGCAGGGCCTTGGCGATGCGGGTCTGGGCGGTGAACGTCGTGTGGAGCACTCGGGCCTGCACGGCCGGGGTGGTCACCACCAGGCGTGCGCGGAGTGCTGCGAGACCGGCCGGCAGGTCGGTCTCGGCGGCGTTGGTGATCATCCGGTCCGCCGCCGTGGCGAGCGCGTCGCGCAGAGGGGTGCCGGGGACGCGTTCCTCGATGGCGCGCACGGCCAGGGTGATGCGTCTGGTGCTGTCGGCCAGCAGCACGTCCTCCTTGGCGGGGAAGTGCAGGAAGAACGTGCGTTTGCTGACGTCGGCGGCGTCGGTGATGTCCGCGATGCTCGTCTCGTCGTAGCCGCGTTCGGTGAAGAGCCGCACCGCCGCCGCCATGAGTGCTTGGCGGGTGACCTGCTTCTTGCGTTCGCGGCGTCCCGGATCGACTGGCACGTGCCGATTTTAGTGCACCTCGACAATCAATACACCGAGGATACTGATGAACCACGTGCAGCGATCTGGGGCGTCGTCAACGCGCGGGGAAACTGATATATCGCGGACCAACTGATATATCGGATATCAGTTGGTCCGCGAGAGGCCGCGTCAATCCGTCGGCGTGGGTGCCGTCGCGGTCAGCGCCTTGGCCAGGGCTTCCAGGGTGAGGTCGATCTGCCACGACCTGGCCCCGCCGTCGCGCAGCACCGTCGCCACGGACTCGGGGGAGAGGTCGGCCGGCGGCTGCCAGCAGGTGCGCCGCACCAGGTCGGGCAGCAGCAGGTTCTCCACCGGGAGGGTGTTGGCCTCGGCGATGGTCGCCAGTGCCGCACGGGTCGCGGCCAGCCGGGCCGCCGCGTCCGGGTCCTTGTCGCCCCACCGGTTGGGCGGGGGCGGGCCGTCGTGCTGGCCGGCGGGCTCCGGGAGCTCCGCCTTGGAGAGGGTCGCTGCCTTGCGCAGAGCGCTCATCCACACGCCGGACATGCGGCGCTGGGAGCGGCCGCGGAAGACCGGCAGAGCGAGCAGCTCGGCCTCGTTGGCGGGGTTGCGGGCGGCCGCCTCCATGAGGGCGGAGTCCGGGAGGACTCGGCCGGGGGCGATGTCACGCTCGCGGGCCACGGTGTCGCGGGCTTCCCACAGCGCGCGCACGAGGGCCAGTTGCCTCTGGTTGCGCACGCGGTGGATACCCGACGTGCGCCGCCAGGGGTCGATGCGGGGGCGCGGCAATGGCGCCGTCCGCACCGCCTCGAACTCTTCGAGCGCCCAGGCGAGTTTGCCCTGGCGCTCAAGCTCTGTTTCGAGAACGTCGCGCAGCTGCACGAGCAGCTCCACGTCGAGAGCGGCATACGTCAGCCAGTCGGCAGGAAGGGGCCGGCGCGACCAGTCGGCCGCGCCGTGCCCCTTCTCGAGCCTAAAACCGAGTAGCCGTTCCACCAGCGTGCCCAGTGCGACGCGATCGAACCCAGCCAGCCTGCCCGCCAGCTCGGTGTCGAACAGCACGCCGGGTTTCAGCCCGAGTTCGGCGAGGCACGGCAGGTCCTGAGACGCCGCGTGCAACACCCACTCAGTGCCATCAAGGGCCTGCACCAGCGGGTCTAGCCGTCCGCCCAGGGCGATCGGGTCGACCAACCAGGTGCCGGCGCCTTCCCGGCGCAGTTGCACCAGATAGGCACGCTGTGAGTAGCGATAGCCCGAGGCTCGCTCGGTGTCCACCGCGACCGGGCCCTTCGCCCCGGCGAGCGCGTCAGCGGCTCGCCGGAGCGCAGCTGGATCGGCGACCACGGGCGGGACCCCATCAGCAGGTTCCGTCAGCGGTACCGGTTCTGGTCCGGTTGGTGCGGTTGGCTCGTCGGCGGGTACATCCACAGCGGATGACCCTACGACGATCGCACCACTCACAGGTGTTCTCGGCCGGTTCAGTGCTTCAAACCGGTATCTAACGGATCACGCCGGCACGCATTGCCAGCGCGACCATCTGAGCGCGATCCCCGGTGCCCAGCTTCCGGCCGATCCGCGACAGGTGAGACTTCACCGTCAACGCGGACAAGCTCAGAGCCTCGCCGATTTCCTTGTTGCTCTGGCCATCGGCGACCAGCTGGAGCACCTCGACCTCACGCGCGGAGAGTTCCCGCGGCGTGTTGTCGGTGCCCGGCACCCGAGTACCCGCTGCGAGTACTGGTGCCACGCTCGGATCTGCGTAAACGCCACCATCGAGAACCCTGCGCACCCCGTCGGTGACCACCATCGGAGAGGCGGACTTCAGGAGGTACGCCTGGGCGCCCGCCTGGAAGGCCGACCTGACCGCGTAGGGGTCGTCGGAGGATGCGAGGACCACGATGCGGGGCCAGCCCTGGGCACGGAGTTCCGTGACCAGGTCGATGCCGGTGCCATCCGGCAGGCCCAGATCGAGGATCGCGAGGTCGCAAGGACCGGTTGCAAGTGCCCGCGCCCGAGCCTCTGCCACCGATGCGGCCTCATGCACTGTCCCGGCTCCCATTTGGGTGAGCCGAGCTGATATCGCCTCCCTCAGCAGTGGGTGGTCGTCGACCACCAGCACTGAAAAAAGCTCTTCCCGCGGGTGCGGGACCATGTTCGCCGGCAACGAGCCGGCTGGCGTGGTACGAACGGCCTGACCTAAGCCGACGGCAGCCACGTCACTACCTCCCTGGAGTCGGTCGTGCCCCCCGACCGGCACCGGAGACTTTCGTCCAATCAGCCGCGCCACTGATCGACCGAAAGTGGTGTCGTCTGGGGCAGCGTAGCCGCCCATGCGGGTCTACGGGACGATCAATCGGGTATCTATCCCTATTGAGTTGTGACAGATGGCCCCATGTGTCACACGATTGGATGACAACTAGATAGGGGGTGTAACGCGAGCCCCTCTCAGAACGACATCTTGGAGTTGGTTGTGTCTAGTAGTTCTGGAGTCGAGCGAGCGCGAGCGTTGCTGCAGCGTGTCCCTCTCGTCGACGGCCACAACGACCTCCCGTGGGCTCTTCGCGAGTTCGGCGACGGAACGGGCGAGGACGTCTACACGACCGCGGCGAAGATCGATCTCACCGAACGTCATCCCAGCCTGCACACGGACCTCGTGAAAATGCGCGAGGGCGGCCTGGGGATGCAGTTCTGGTCCGTCTGGATTCCCGGCAGGCTCGCGGGCGACGGAGCCGTGACCGCCGTGCTGGAGCAGGTCGAGCTGGTCTACGAGCTGGCGGAGCGGTACTCCGGTCACCTGGGCATCGCGACGACCGCCGCCGAAGCCGAAGAAGTTTTCGCCTCCGGGCGTGTCGCCTCCCTCCTCGGGGCCGAGGGCGGACATTCCATCAACTCTTCACTCGGAGTCCTGCGCGCGCTGCGCCGCCTGGGCGTCCGTTATATGACGCTGACCCACAACGACAACACGCCGTGGGCCGACAGTGCCACTGACCAGCCCGAACACGGCGGGCTGACCGAGTTCGGCCGCGACGTCGTGCGCGAGATGAACCGGATCGGCATGCTCGTCGACCTGAGCCACGTCGCGCCCAGCACGATGCACGCCGCGCTGGAGACGAGCGTCAAGCCCGTCATCTTCAGCCACTCGTCGTGCCGCCACGTCGCGGACCATCCGCGCAACGTTCCGGACGACGTGTTGGTCAAACTGAGGGCGAACGGCGGTGTGGCCATGATCACATTCGTGCCGAGCTTCGTGTCGCCCCGGTTCGCTGAATGGGACGCAGCCCTTCGTGACGCCATGACGGCCGCAGGGCAGAGCCACGCCGACATGGACCAGCGCAAGACGTTTGGCGAGAAGTGGGCCCTCGACCACCCGGCGCCGGGTGCGACGCTCGACGACGTGGTCGCGCACCTCGAGCACGCGCGGGAGGTCGTCGGCATCGACCACATCGGCGTCGGTGGCGACTACGACGGAGTGCAGGCACTCCCCGAGGGGCTCGAGGACGTCTCGACGTACCCGAACCTCTTCGGCGCGCTGCTCGACAAGGGCTGGTCCGAGGACGACTGCGCCAAGCTCGCCGGCGCGAACGTCCTGCGCGTCCTCAGGGACGCCGACGAATAAAAAGGAGTCAGCGCTGCCCGAACAGGGTGACGCCGACCGGTGGCAGCCCCACGGCCGTCGCCATCAGCTCGTAGAAAGCGGTGCCGTGCTCGGCGAGTTCCCCGTCGAGCGCGGTCCACGACGCGCGCAACTCCAGGTCGTCCGTCCGCGCGGGCCCCGCGATGTCGCCGAACCGGGCCGACGACGTCTGCGTGACGGTCCCGCCCAGCGCGGTGAACCCGGCCCCGGACTGCTCCAGCGCCTCGGTCAGCCACGACCACCCGACCTCGGGCAGCAGGGGATCCGACGCGAGCTCGTGGTCGAGCTCCACACGTACGTACGCCACCACGCGGAGGACACCGCCCCACGCCTCGTCGCCGTCCGGATCGTGCAGCAGCACGAGCCTTCCGGTCGACAGTTCGTCCGACGGGCCGGTGACCTCAGCCGTCAGCGCGTACGCCCACGGAGCGAGCCGCTGCGGTGGGCGAACTTCGGTGAGTTCGATCTCGGGCCTGTGGCGAACCGACTTGAGCGTCCCCACCGCCCGGCGGAAGATTTCCGGCTCGGTCACACAACTGACTGTATGCCTCGCAATCCGGCCGAGTGACGGCGGCACGCCGGGACGTGGGACCATGAAAGAGATATGAGCACTCAAGTCCCCCTCCTCGTGGCCGCAAGTGGCGGCACCCCGTCGCACACCCCTGTCTGGTTCATGAGGCAGGCGGGACGGTCGCTCCCCGAGTACCGCGCCCTCCGCCAGGGCACCGTCATGCTCGACGCGTGCATGGACCCGGAGATGGTCTGCGAGATCACCATGCAGCCGATCCGGCGGCACGGCGTCGACGGCGCGATCCTCTTCTCCGACATCGTCGTGCCGCTCAAGGCCGCCGGTGTCGACCTCGACATCGTCGCGGGCGTCGGTCCCGTGGTCGCGAACCCGGTCCGGACGCTCGAGGACGTGAAGGCTCTTCCCGAGCTGCACGCCGAGCAGGTCCAGCCGGTCGCGGACGCGATCGGGTTGCTGCTCAAGGAACTCCCCGGGGAAGTCGCCCTGATCGGGTTCGCCGGAGCGCCGTTCACGCTGGCCTCCTACCTGGTCGAGGGCGGGCCGAGCAAGAACCACGAGCGCACCAAGGCGCTCATGCACGGCAACCCGGAGCTCTGGCACGCGCTGCTGGCCAAGATCGCGGACATCACGACGGCGTTCCTGCACGCGCAGCTCGACGCGGGTGTGCAGGCCGTGCAGCTCTTCGACTCGTGGGCGGGCGCGTTGTCCGAGCGCGACTACCGCGAGTTCGTGCTGCCGCACTCGAAGCGCGTCCTGGAGACGATCAGCACCGTCCCGAGGATCCACTTCGGCGTCGGCACCGGGGAGCTGCTGCCCGCGATGCGCGAGGCCGGCGCGGACGTCGTCGGCGTCGACTGGCGTCTCCCGCTCGACGTGGCGGTCGAACGCCTCCAGCGAGCGCACCCCGACCTGCCCAAGCCGGTCGTGCAGGGCAACCTCGACCCGGCGCTGTTCTTCGCGGGCTTCGAGGCCGTCGAACGCGAGGTGCGCCGCATCCACGCCGAGGGCAAGGCCGCCGCGGGCCACATCTTCAACCTCGGTCACGGCGTGCTGCCCGACACCGATCCGGAGATCATCACCCGGACCGTCGAACTGATCCACAGCTTGTAATGCAGGGAAGAGCGCCGCACGTCGCCGTCGTCGGGGGAGGGATCTCCGGGCTGGCCGCCGCGCACCGGTTGCGCATGCTCCTCGGGCCCGACGCGAGGATCACCGTGATCGAGCAGTCCGACCGGATCGGCGGCAAGCTGCGCACGACCGAGCTCGCGGGTGTGCGGTTCGACGTGGGCGCGGAGGCGTTCCTGCACCGCAAGCCCGAGGCGCAGGAGCTGATCGACGAGGTCGGGCTCACCGGCCACGTCGTGCACCCGACGGCCGCGAAGGCGTCCGTGCACGCGGCGGGGCGCACGCACCAGCTGCCCGCGCACACGTTCATGGGCGTGCCGGCGAGCGTCGAGACGGTGCGGCACATGTTGTCGTCCGAGGGCGCGCTGCGGGTCGAGATGGAACCGACGCTGCCGCCGATCGAGCTCGCGGGCGGCGACGTCGCGGTCGGCGCGCTGATGAAGGACAGGTTCGGCCCCGAGGTCGCGGACCGCCTGGTCAGCCCGTTGCTGGGCGGTGTCTACGCGGGCCGCGCGGACGAACTGGGCCTGCGCGCCACGATGCCGCAGATCGCGACGCTGCTGGACAAGGGCGTCGGCTCGCTGCTCGCGGCCGCCGCGACGATGATGCCCGCGCCACCACAGGCCCGTTCAGCGCGGCCGCCGGTGTTCGCCAGCCTGTCGAACGGCGTGTCGTCGCTGGTCGACAGGCTCGCCGAGGTCGCGAGGCCCGAGATCAGGCTCGGCCTGCCGGTCCGCGTGCTGTCGTGGCTCGGCGACGGCTGGCGCCTGGAGATCGGCTCGGCCGCCACCCCGCAGTACCTGGAGTGCGACGGCGTCGTGCTCGCGGTCCCGGCGCCGTCCGCGCGCAAGCTGCTGCACGAGATCGCCCCGCAGGTGTCGGCCGCGTACGGCAAGGTCGAGGTCGCCTCGATGGCCGTCGTCGCGCTGGCACTGCCGCCGGGCACCGAACTGCCCCAGCGCTCCGGCGTGCTGATCGCGGAGGGGGAGCGGTACTCCGACCGCATCACCCCGTTCACCGCCAAGGCGTTCACGTTCTCCAGCCGCAAGTGGTCGCACTACGGCGAACCGGTCGTCCTGCGCGGCTCGGTCGGGCGGCACGGCGAGACGGCGCTCCTGCAGCGCAGCGACGCCGACCTGGTCAAGGCCGTCCGCAACGACCTGCACGAGCTGACGGGCATCAAGGCCGCGCCGATCGACTACGTGGTGCAGCGCTGGGGCGGCGGGCTGCCGCAGTACGGCGTCGGTCACGTCGACCTGGTCGACACGATCGAACGCGGAATCGCCGACGTGCCGGGCCTCGCCGTCGCGGGCGCCACGCTGCACGGGGTGGGCGTGCCGGCCTGCATCGCGACCGCCGACTCGGCCGCCGCCCGTGTCGCAGCACACCTGCTGGGCCGCGTTCGCCGTTGAGAAGCCCGTGCCAAGATGGACCTATGGCGCGCCTCAACTACAACGAGCTCAACGACACCATCCGCTACACGATGTGGTCGGTGTTCCGGGTCGAACCCGGCAGGCTTCCGGACGACCGCTCGGCGGCCGCCAGCGAGACCCAGAACTACCTGGACGCGTTGGAGGGCAAGGGAGTCGTCGTCCGCGGCGTCTACGACGTGGCCGGCCTGCGCGCCGACGCGGACTTCATGATCTGGTGGCACGCCGAGGAGATCGAGCAGGTGCAGGCCGCCTACACGGGCTTCCGCCGCACGCCGCTCGGCAAGGTCTCCACGCCGGTCTGGTCGCAGGTCGCCCTGCACCGCCCCGCGGAGTTCAACCGCAGCCACATCCCCGCGTTCCTCGCGGGGGAGGAGGCGCGCAAGTACATCTGCGTCTACCCGTTCGTGCGGTCCTACGAGTGGTACCTGCTGGACGAGGGCGACCGCCGCAAGATGCTGGCGGACCACGGCAAGGAAGCCCGCGACTACCCGGACGTGCGCGCGAACACCGTCGCGTCGTTCGCTCTAGGCGACTACGAGTGGCTGCTCGCGTTCGAGGCCGACGAACTGCACCGCATCGTCGACCTCATGCGGCACCTGCGCGGCACCGAGGCGCGGCTGCACGTGCGTGAGGAGATCCCCTTCTACACGGGCACCCGCGTCCCGGCCGCCGAGCTCGTTCTCAACCTTCCCTAGGGATCAGGATCCGACCTTGTAGGCCTGGATCACGGTGATCTCAACGGTTCCACCCCTGGCGTCCGTCGCGGTGGCCTTCAGCGAAGTCCACCGCGCGTTCGCCGGGTTGTAGACCAACGCGCTGTTGCCGACAACGCCCGCGCGGCGCCACGTCTTGCCGTCGTCGTGCGAGTACTCGACACCGGTGACGCGCACCTTGCCCGCGTCGCCCTGCGTCTGCGTGAGCAATCCGATGCGCTGCAACGTGCCCGCGGGTACCGCGCCGTTGTCGTCGAGCTTCGGGTCGAAGCGCACCACCGACAGCGGCGGCGACTCGATCTTGCCCTCGACGCCCTTGGACTTGAACGTCCACACCGCGGACACCTTGGTGCCGAACTCGAACTGCGAGCTCCGGTCGAGGCTCACCTCGGCGCGGAAGTCACCCTGTGGCAACGGCACGCCCGAGAACAGGCCACCGGGGGTGGTGGTCTCCCCGAGCAGCACACCGTTGCGGTACAGGGCGGCCCTGGCGCTGTCCACAGTGGACGAACCGGTGCCGTGCGTGCCGTCGCTCGTCATCGGAGGCCCGACGTAGAGCTGCGTGCCGTACCGCTCGACGAAGCCGTACGGCGCCTCGGGCAGACCCGGCGAGAACACCGGCCGGACTTCGCGTTCCCGGTAGGTCCTGCCCGCCGCGTACTTGCGGTTCGGCGAGGTGATGCGTTCCTGCGCGCCGTTGGCGTGACGCGTCATCACCGCTGACTGCCAGAGCACGTCCTCGGTCGACACGTAGTCGACCGAGGTGGCGCCGACGGCCACCGGGTAGAGGGCGGTGCCGCTGCTCACCCCGAGCGCGGTGACCGGCAGTTCGCCCTTCTGGGCGAGGCTGTCCGGCTTCAGGCCACCGATCGTGGACTCGACCCTGGCCAGGTCCTTCTTGGCCGGCGCCTTGTTCAGCCCGACGGGGAAACCACCGGGAACCGGGTAGGCGAGCCGGTAGAACGTGTGGGGGTCGGCCGTGGTGTTGGCCTGGAGCATCGCGAGCGAGGACAGGTCGCTGGGCGGCATCGGTCCGCCCGCCTGGGCGATCGCGACGCCGTCGAAGCCGCCGAACATCAGCAGCGAGCCCCCCAGGCGGTCCTGTCCGCCCACCGAGCGGCGGAAGCTGATGATGCCGAGCGTGAAGTCACCGGTCTCCTCCGGTGCCTTCACCGACACCGGCTGGGCCTGGCGGGCGTCCTGCTTGATCGTCAGGTCGCGGGTGAGTTCCGCGTCCGGCTGGTAGAGCAGGTCCAGGCCGCGCTCGCCGTTGGACAGGGAGGTCTCGACGAAGTACCTGCCCTTGGGCAGACGCACCTTCAGGTCCCCCGCGCCACCGACGAACTTGAACACGCTGTTGTCCAGGCCGACGAGCAGCGAGAACGACTCGGCCGGGTCCGCGCCGTCACGGCCGATCGAGTCGATCGTGAGGGTGTAACTCTCGACCTCGCGGTCGATGCCGACGAGCGTGCGGACGGTGTGCGTGCCGGACGTGGCCACGACCTCGCCCGCGTACGCGGCGTCCTGGGTGCCGGCGCGCGAGTCACCGGTGACGTTGACCGACGCGGTGCCCTTGGCCGGCACGGTGACCGTCGTGGCGCCCAACGAGAACAGGCCCGCCGGAGCGGTGCTCTTGAGCGCGAGGCCGAGCGTGATCGGCGCGTCCGTCGGGTTGGTGTAGGTGATCGGCTTGGTCACCGGCTTGTCGTCGCCGTGCGGCCACTCTTGCAGTCCGAGGTTGACCGTGACGTCACCGGTGAGCACCTGGCCGATCGCCTTGGCCACGTCGATGCGTCCCGCGCCCTGGTCGAACGCGCTGACGCCCTCGGCGGGCTTGGCCGTGGTCGCGAGCACCGACTTGAGCTGCGCCGGCGTCCACTCCGGGTGCTGCTGCTTGAGCAACGCCGCCGCGCCCGCCACGTGCGGGGTCGCCATCGACGTGCCGCTGAACGCGACGTGGTCAGCGGTTCCGGCCTTGGCGGCGACGATGTCGACGCCCGGTGCGGTCACCTCGGGCTTGAGCCCGCTGTCTCCAACGCGAGGGCCCTTGCTGGAGAACGGGGCGAGCTTGTCGTCGCGGTCGACGGCGCCGACCGACAGCGCGGCCTCGGCGGTGCTGGGAGAGCCCACCGAACCCGGTGAACCCGAGTTGCCCGCCGCGATGACGAACAACGTGCCGTACTGGGCCGTCAGGTCGTTGACGGCCTGCTCCAGCGGGTCCACCTCGGGGGTGTCGCTACCGCCGAGGCTCATGTTGATCACTTGGGCGCCCTGCTCGGCGGCCCAGCGCATGCCGTCGAGGATCCAGGACTCCTGGCAGCCGAACTCGACGCAGACCTTCGCGTCGATGAGCTGGGCTCCCGGTGCGACGCCGCCGTACTTCGAGTCGTGGCTCGCCACGGTCGACCCGACGTGCGTGCCGTGGCCGACGTTGTCGGTGGTGTCGGGGTCGGTCGTGAAGTTCTTCTCGGCGATCTGCTGACCCGCGAGGTCGGGGTGCTTCTCGTCGACGCCCGTGTCGACGATCGCGACCTTGATCCCCTTGCCGGTGATGCCCTTCTGGTGGGCGGCCGGCGCGCCGATCTGGGCGACGCTGCGGTCGAGCGTCGGCTTGCGGATGCCGTCCAGCCAGACCTTGCCCCCGGACTTCAGCGCCGACCAGTCGGTCGAGGACCGGGCACCGAGTCTCGCCCGGCCGTCCACGATCAGCGGCATGCGGTCGCGGTAGCCGAACTCCAGCAACGTGGTCACGTCGAAGAGCCGGGTGTCGAGCCTGCCCGCCGCCAGCGGCTCGAACGCGTCCTTCGGCACGACCATCAGGTGACCGTCCGCGGTGCGGGCGGTCTTGAAGGCCATCCTGTCGCGGCCCTCACCGGGCTGGATCGCGACGACCTGCCTGTCCTGCCCCAGCAGGACCCTGTCGCCGGTGACGAGGGTGACCTCGTCGGCCGCCTTCTGCGGGGCCTTGCCCACCGGTGGAGCGGCCGCGGCTGTGGCGGCCGGTGCCGCGATCAGGGCGAGCGCCGTGACGGCGCCCAGCACTTTGGTTTTTCCGCGCATTCGAATCCCCTCGTGGTTCGAATTCTGCGCGCTGTGGTTCGCGCAGGCCGGAAGGCCTTCCGCGACAAAGCGAAGGCAATGCGAAAAAGGTCCCCCGACCCTTTGAACGTATCGATATCACGACTAGGTAACACAGGGCCGAACGGGGGATTCTGGCCCCCTTTTCGTTCGCCCGTCAGTTCGACTGCCAGAACTTCCAGCGCGCCTTGCGATTCGCTGACAGTTCACCGGAGGCGCGACACCATTCCGCGAACGATGCGGCATCCTCGCGCGCGCGTGAGCCCGCCTGACGTGGGTGTTCGACGGCGTAGGCGTCGAAGAGCGGCCGGAAGCGGTCGCCGAGCTCGTCGGCGACCGCGGGGCCCAGCATGCGCACGATCCCGCGCCGTTTCGACAGCAAGGCGCGCCGTTCGACGTTCAGTCGTTGTTCGTCGAATCCCGCCGGTGCCGGGCCGTTCGCGAGCAGTGCATTTAGCAGCTCGGTCTGTCTGGCGGCAAGCCTTTCGCGTGCAACCAAAAGTTCTTTCTCGTTCACGAAATCATCCACGGTGCTTGTCCACGACGGCACGGATCGCGGCCAGTTCGGTCGCGATTTCGGTGTCGGACGGGTAGTTGTCGTCGCGTTCCAGCAGAACTCCGGGCGGCGCGACGCGCGAGCACAGTTCGTCGAGCACCTCCAGGACTTCCGGCAGCACCGCGTGCGCGTGCGTGTCGTGGTAGATGTCGCCGTTCTGCTCGCCGCCGGCCACGTGCACGTAGGCGAGGCGCTCCAGCGGGATCTCGTCCAGGAACCGCTCCGGGTCCGTGCCGATGTTGCGGGCGTTCGCGTAGAGGTTCGCGACGTCCACCAGCAGCCAGCAGTCGGTGCGCTCGACGAGTTCGGCGAGGAACTGGCCCTCGGACAGCTCGCCGTCCGGCCACTCCAGCAGCGCGGCGACGTTCTCCAGCGCGAGCGGCACGGGCAGGTTCCGCTGGGCCAGCTTCACGTTCGCGACCAGCACGTCGAGCGCGTCCCTGGTGCGCGGCACCGGCATCAGGTGGCCGGAGTCGAGCCCGCCCGCGCGGACGAAGCACACGTGGTCGCTGACCATCGGCGCGCCGACCGCCTCGGCGACCGCGCCCAGGTGCTCGACCCGGTGCAGGTCGACCGGGTCCGCCCCGCCCAGTGACAGCGACACGGCGTGGGGGAGCACCGGGACGCCGCGTTCGAGCAGCAGCGTCACCGACTCCGGCAGGTGTCCGACGTGGAGGTTCTCGGCGACGACCTCGACGAAGTCCACGCCGGGCAGTCGTTCCACCGTCAGGTCGATCTCCGAGCGCCAGCCGATGCCGACACCCAGGTCCTTGATGCCCGCCATCAGTCGCCTCCTCCTCCGCCACCACCGCAACCGCTGCCGCCGCCGCAACTGCTGCCGCTCGACGAACAACTGCTGCTACCACAACTGCTGCTGCCGCAACCGCCGGCGGCACCGCAGCCCGCCCCGGCGGACGCCGCGCCGCGACCCTTGCCCCGCCTCGGCTTCTTCTTGCGCGGCAACGTCTTGACCACGCTCTGCGGCAGTCCGAAGAGATCACCGACGGCCCGGTTGCCGATCCTGCCGCGGAAACCCTCCTTCGCGACCGTCAGAACCCTGTCGTCCGCGCTCAGGCCTTCCAGCGCCGCTTTCCCCGCTCTGGTAAGTGGTTTCGCGCCGTACGACCAGTAGGCGAACCCCAGGAACCCGACCGCGCCGAGGAGCGTCCACGGTTCCAGGAAGGCGGCCAGGGCCAGGACGATCCCGATCGCCAGGAAGACCCACCACGCTCCGAGCTTGGGGCGAGGAGTGCGCATCAACCTCTCGGCCCGCAACTTCTGGTGCAACGCCCGCATCTCCGCGCTGGTCGCGGCCTTCCGCACGACCAGGTCGAACCGGGCGGGCTTGCGCAGGTTCACGAGGATGCTCGTCTCGACCGCGGTCGTGACGCCGAGATCGGTCTCGTGCACGGCGGAGACCATTCCCTCGCGGGACACCCGCACCAGACCGGCGTCGAGCAGCCTGGCCAGTGCGGTTTCCGCAGCTCGCTGCGGTCCGCCCACCAGGTGGCCGATCTGCTCCGGCGACACCCGCGTGTCCCGTGCTTCCGTCGGTGTCGCCATCAGCTTCCTCCTCCGCCGCCACAACCGCCGCCGCCCGACGAACAACTACTGCTACCACACGCGCTGGCGACGTGGCCGCTTCCACACCCCGCGCCGCCGGACGTTCCGGCCGCGGCCGCCTTCCCCTTGCGAGGCAGCGACTGGACCGCGGTGTGAGGCAGCGCGAAGAGGTTTCCGACCAGCAGGCCGCCGATAGTGCCGTGAAAGCCGTGCAACGCCACCGCGAGAACGGTGCCGATCGGGGGCGTGCGCCTCACCACGGCCTTTCCCGCTCTGGTGACCGGGCTCGTCCGGAACCAGCGCCCGGGAGTCCTGGTCAGCCCCTGGTCGCGCAGGCGGTCGTGCACCGCCCGCATCTCGGCGCTGTCCGCCGCCGCCGCCTTCACGACCAGGTCGAACCGGACGGGGGTGCCCAGGTGCGCCAGGACGCGCGCCTCGACCGGGGTGGCGGCGCCGTGCCGGTCGCGGTGCACCGCGGACACGTCGCCCGACCGCGACACCCGGATTAGGCCCGCCTGGAGCAACCTCGCCAGCGCGGTCTCGGCGGACCGGGTCGGCCCTCCCGCCAGGTAACCGATCTCCTCCGGGGAGAACCGCGTCGTCGTCACCATCAGTCGCCGCCTCCTCCGCCGCCACAGCCGCCCCCGCCGCAACTGGAACTGCTCGAACAGCTGCTGCTGGAACCGCTGCCGCAGCTCGCCGCCGAACCGCTGCCGTGACGGTCCGAAGTGGACCGCCTCCGTGCCCTGGCCTTGGGTGGGACCGTCCACACGACGTTGCGGGGGAGGTCGAAGAGCTCGGTGACGTTCTGACCGCGGACCCTGCCGGAGAACCCGTGCAGCGCCACCGCGTGCACCCGGTCGCCGGCCGTCACGTGCCTCAGCGCGTCCCGGCCCGCCTTGGTGACCGGGCCCCTGCCGTACTGCCGGACGAAGAACCCCAGGCCGATCAGCGCGCCCAGGAAGAACACGGGAGCGACGAAGCCGAGCACGACCGACACGCCCGCGACCGCGAGGGAGAACCACCAACCGTCGTTGCGGCGGGGTACCTGCATGAGCCCGCGGGTGAGCAGCTGCCGGTACAGGTCCGCCATCTCGGCGCTGTCCGCGGTCGATCGCACGATCGAGTCGAACGAGACCGCGGCCCGCGTGTGGCGCAGCATCCGCTCCTCGATCGACGTGGTGGCGCCCCGGCCGTCCTGGTGCACGGCGGAGACCTTTCCGGCGCGCGACACCCGCGCCAGGCCGGTGTCGACCAGCCGGGCCAGCACGGTCTCCGCGGCCCGTTCGGGACCGGCCGTCAGATAACCGGCCTCCTCCGCGGACAGCCACGTCCCCTGCGCCGCTGTCGGTGTTGCCATCGGCTTTCCCCCTCTAGCTGCTGGAACTGCTGCAGCTGCTGCTACTGCTGGAGCAGCTCGAACTGCTGCTGGAGCAGCTACTGCTGGAACTGCTGCAACTGGAACTGGAACTGCCGCAGCTGCTCGAGCTGCTGCAACTGGAGCCACCACAGCTCGACGTGCCGCCGCAGCTGTGGTGGCTCCAGTCGTACGCACCGCAACTGCTGGCGGCGGCGATGTACGGAGTGGACGAAGTCGAACGCTGCTTGCCCCGCCGCAGACCGAACAACGCCACGGAGTCCGCACTGGCGCGCGGGTTCCTCAACGCGTACATCCACACGGACTTCCCGCTCGCCGTGAGCCTGCCGGGATTGCGCAGCAGGATCGCGAGGACCAGCAGCATCCCCGTCACCACGAACACCCTGGCGTCGAGCGCGAAAGCCACGAACACCGAGACGAACGCCAGCAGGAACAGCACCACCCGCAGCGCGGTCTTGCCGCCCCGGGGCTTCAGGAACTGGCGCTGCACCAGCCCTCTGGCGACCAGGCTCTCGTGCAGCGCGCCCATCTCGTTGCTCGCCCTGGCGACCTGCACCACCTGCTGGATCGGGCGGGCGGCCCCGTGCAGTCCGGCGAGGACGTACGCCTCCAGCGGTGTCCTGGCGCCGTGACCGTTCTGGTGGACGGCGGTCACGAGTCCCTGTCGGGAGACGCGCACGAGACCGCCGTCCAGCAGCCGGGCGAGAACGGCCTCGGCCGCCCTGCCCGGTCCCCCTGCCAGGAACCCGATCTCCTCCGCGGACCACGTGGTCCGGTGCGGTGCCGAAGACTTGGACATCAGCACTCCCCTCACTGGTGTCAGTGCATCTTCGACGTGAGATCTACCCCTGGGTTCCTGTTGTTACCTGAATAGGACCGAACGAACTGGGTCAGCCGCCTCCGCCGCCGCCGCAGCCACCCCCGCCGCCGCCGCCACAGCTGCTTCCGCTTGAACACGAAGAAGAACTGGACGAACACGAGCCGTAGCTACCACTGCTGGAGGCGCCACTGGAACCGGACGCGAGCAGTGAGCTGCGCACCGCCAGGTCCGGGTAGACCAGGAGTCCGCCGAAGAGAACCGCGCCGGCCGCACCCGCGTACACGACCTCGTCCACGCTGCCCGACGCCCTGGTGCTCGTCGTACGAGCGGTGCTGAGGACGCTGTTGCCCTTGCCGCTGCGGACGTGCTTGCCGCCTCGCGTGAGGAGCAGGATCAACAGCCCCGTGAGAACGAGCTGCACCGTGAGCCAGCCGACGGGGAAGTCCAGCGCGATGCCGTTCACCCAGCGTGCCACCCCGATCGCGAGCAGCACCCACAGTGCGATGGATCCCTTGCGCAGCGCGCTTTTGACCACGGCCCGGTTGACGAGGAGCCCCATGTCCTCGAGGCGTTGCCCGATGCTCGTGACGACGCTGTCGCCCGCGACGGCGGGGATCATCAGATTGACCGTGCGGTTGGTGTAGCGCTGGCAGTCCGTGATGACCGCCCGGTCCACCTTGTTGAGCGACTGCGTGGTGGACGTGGCCTGAACGGTGCCACGCCGTGAAGTCCTGAGCTCACCCGCGGTGAGCAGGCGTGCGATCGACGTTTCGACGACCCGCCTCGGACCGCCCGCCAGATAGGCGAGCTCGTCCATGTCCAGGGAGCGCACGGGCTGGGTGCCGTGACCCGCCCGCACGCGTACCCGGACGACGATCGCGACCAGCACCGCCAGCGCCAGCGCGACCCAGTACAGCTGAAGGAACTCCGGCCCGGACAACCCCCAAGGCTCCATGCGACCCACCCCCTGACTGCCCCGAAATGCTTCGGTGAGTCAATGGTGTGGTCCGCGCCACAGCCTCACAAGGCTTGTTGACGAAGCCTTAGGGTTGCCGGACTTCCGGTCGTTCTCACGGCTTATGGCTAGCTCGACGAGCCGCCGTCGACTCCGCCGGAGCCTTCGCCGTCGGTGCCCCGCAGGGCGGTGGAGAAGTTCATTGCGCCTCCCAGGTCTGTCCGGCCCTGGGTGGCCGGACCCAGGCTCAGTCTCCTATTCGGACGGAACGAGTTTCAAGGAGACGGAGTTGATGCAGTAACGCTGATCCGTCGGAGTGGGGTACCCCTCGCCCTCGAAAACATGCCCGAGGTGGCTGTGGCACGCGGCACAGAGGACCTCCACGCGCTTCATGCCGAGGGCGCGGTCCTCACGCAGGATCACCGAGTCGCCGGCCAGCGGTGAGAAGAACGACGGCCAGCCGCAGTGCGAGTCGAACTTGGTGTCGCTGCGGAAGAGTTCGGCTCCGCAGGCACGGCACTCGTAGAGGCCCTCGGTCTTGGTCTCGGTGTACTCGCCGGTGTAGGGACGCTCGGTGCCTGCCTGCCGCAGCACCGCGAACTCGGCGGGGTCGAGCAGGGCGCGCCATTCCTCTTCGGAACGCACGACTTTGGGGGTGGCGCCGACAACAGGTTCCATGTCTCTTTATAACTCCGGTACGCCTCTGAGGCTTCCCGGGGAGAGGTGTGGGGTGCGGCGCCGTAAGACCCTGTTAAGGGTTCGTTCTCGTTTGCGACCAGAAGAGTTCGGGGTCAGAAGAGTTCTGGGTCAGAAGATGATGGCGATGATGTCGCCGAGCGCGAACCACACCGTGAGGAGCACGCCCAGCAGGATGAGCCCCACGACGAACACGGCGACGAGCCGCTGGTGGCCCGTCGTGCGGTTCGCGGAGTCCGCGAAGTCCCGCACGCCCTCCAGGTAGCCCTCGACGGTGAAGCCGGGGCGTTGCCGCTGCATCTTGTCGAGATGGTCGGCGAACGCCTTCGTCTCGGGGTCGTGGGGGTCGAGGCCGATCAGCTCCTCCTGGAACTTCTCGTTCTCGTCCTTCGAATCGCCCATAACTCCCAGCCTAACGGCAGGGGAGCGGGATTCCGGTGTGCCGGGCGTTCACTGCCGAGGTGACGGTCAACTCGCGACCGCGAGCGACGGCTTGACGGCGCCGACCGTGCGGCCGTGCCCGAGAACGGGCACCGTGGCCAGGTCCTCGAGCTCGCTCACGTCCACGCCCAGACGCTTGAGCACCGCGACGACGACGACCGCGCGGGCACGCGACGAGCCGTCCGCGATCTTCAGCGCCACGCCCTCGCCGGTGGGCAGGCCCACCGCGTAGACGCCCTCCGCGCCGTCCTTCGCGATGACGCCGGGCAGGGCGTCCATCAGCACGGTGACGTCGCGGCCGGTGCCGCCCACCCACTGCGGGTAGGTGTTCATGGCGGTGGCGACGCGGTGTTCGAGGGTTCCCTCGCCGGCGCTGGCCAGGCGGCCGAACGCGCGGGCGAGGCCGGTGAGGCTGATGGCGAAGATCGGGGCGCCGCAGCCGTCCACGCCGACCTGGGCGACGGGCTCGCCCGCCACGTCCTCGATCGTCTCGCGGGTCGCGACCTGCAACGGGTGCGTCGGGTCCAGGTAGTCGTGCGTGGACCAGCCGTGGGCGACGCAGGTGGCGAGCATGGCGGCGTGCTTGCCGGAGCAGTTCATGTACTTCGGGGCGGGGGCGAGGCCCTGGGCGAGGTGCCGGGCGCGGGCCTCCTCACCGAGCGGCAGGTCCGCTGTGCACTGCAGCGCGTCCTCGCCGAGACCGGCCGAGGCCAGGATCCGCAGCGCGCCGGCGACGTGGAAGTCCTCGCCCGAGTGGGACGCGCAGGCCAGGGCGAGCAGTTCGCCGTCGAGGTCGAGGCCGGCGCGCAGCATCGCGAGGGCCTGCAGCGGCTTGTTCGACGAACGCGGGAACGCGACGTCGCCGGGGCGGCCGACGGAGAGGACGGGGCTGCCGGACGGATCGGTGGCGACGACGGTGCCGTGGTGCACCGACTCGAGGAAGTCGCCCCGCCAGACCTCAGCCACTACTTCGTGCGCCATGTCGCCCCTCCAGACCGTGGGTTGAAACTGCCAACTGTCGACAGTTGACATGTTCGCTATTTTAACGGGAGGACGGCCGGTGCCGTCCAGATCAGGAGACGAAGGTGACACCCCCACTGCACCTCAGCCTGGCCGGACAGGCCGTGGACGTGCTGCGCGAGCAGGTGCTCACCGGGGAGATCGCCCCGGGCTCGCGGGTCAACGAGGTCGAGGTGGCGCAGCAGCTCGGCATCAGCCGCGGGCCGCTGCGCGAGGCGATCCGGCACCTGGCCTCCGAGGGGCTGCTGACGCTGGTCCCGCACCGCGGCGCGTTCGTGCCCGCCGCCAGCCCCGAGGACGTCAAGGCGTTGTTCGAGCTGCGGACGGCGCTGGAGTGCGCGGCGGCGGAACTGGCGGCGTCGCGGCGGACCGACGTCGACCTCGTGCGGTTGCAGGACGTGTGCGCGGAGAGCCGGCGCAACTACCGGGCCGGGCAGCCGTTCCCGTACCGGCTGGACCTCGCGTTCCACCAGACGCTGCTCGAAGCCGCCCGCAGCCCGTACATCGCCGAGCAGGTGCGGCTCGTGCAACAACGCGTGGTGTTGCTCCGCAGTGCGCTGGACGACGACCCGCCGCACCAGCACGCGTCGATGGACGACCACGACGAACTCGTCCGCGCGATCGCCGATGGTGACGCGGCGACGGCGTCGACGGTGATGCGCAGGCACCTCTCTCGGGTGTGTGCGCAGATGCTCACGAGTTTGAACCACTAACTTCGGTGACATGACGTTCGGCGCCCGGCTCGTGCAGCACCGCAAGAACGCCGGGCTCAGTCAGGAAGAGCTCAGCGAGCGGTCCGGCGTCAGCGTCCGCGCGATCAGCGACATGGAACGCGGCCGCGCCCGTTCTCCCCAGCGCCGCACGACCGAGGCCCTGGTCGACGCCCTGGACCTCGACGAACCCGACCGCACCGAGCTGCGCCTGCTCGCGAGGACCGGACGCGTCGCACCGGCCGGCCCGGTCTGGTCGCTGCCGATGTACGTGGCGGACCTCGTCGGCCGCGACGCAGAGCTCGACGCCATCGCTAGAACCTCTAACGGGCTGGTCGTCGTCCACGGCGCGGCGGGCACCGGCAAGACGAGCCTCGCCGTGAGGGCCGCTCATCTGCTGGAGAGCCGCTTTCCCGACGGGCAGGTGCTCATCGACCTGGAGGGCTCCGCACAGCCCCTCCAACGGTTGCTCAAAGACCTCGGCGTGTCCGCCGAACACGTGCCGGAGGACGCGCACGGCCAGACGCGGCTCTACCGCTCGTTGCTCGTGGGCAAGCGCCTGCTGCTCGTGCTCGACGGTGCGAGCACGGAGGAGGAGGTCCGCACACTTCGCGCGGATCCGGGCTGCCTCACGATCGTCACGTCCCAGCGCAGGCTCGCCGGGCTGGCGGGCGCGACGTGGATCCGGCTCGGCGGGCTCACCGAACCGTGCGCGCTCGAACTGCTCTCGTCGATCGTCGGGGCCCACCGCGTGGAGGCCGATCCCGGGACCGCGCGGGAACTCGTCCGGTTGTGCGGGACGTCGCCGCTCGCGCTCCGGATCGCCGGCAACCGCCTCGCCAGCCGTCCGCGCTGGCCCCTCGGCCACCTCGTCGAGCAGATCGAGGAACGCCGCCTGGCCGCGCTCACCGCAGGAGATCTGGACGTGCGCGGCGCGTTCGAGGTGTCGCTGGCGCACCTGCCCGAGACCGCGCGGCTGGTGTTCCGGCGCCTCGGGCTGCTCGTCGGCACGCACGTGACCCCGGAACTCGCCGCTGAACTGGCCGGCACCGGCGTCGCCGAGGCCGAGCAGGCGCTGGAGGAACTCACCGACGTCAGCCTGCTCGACCCCGATGACCGCGGTTACGCGATCCACGGCCTCGTGCGGACGTTCGCCACCGGCCTGATCGACGCCACCGACGACGACGCGGACCGCAGGATGCTCGCCTGGCTCCTGGAGACCACGGTCGCGGCGGGAGTCCTCTTCGGACAGACAGGCGACGCGCGGCGCGTCCGGGCGCGCAGACAGGCTTTCCCCGACGTGGCAACAGGAAGGCGCTGGCTGGACGAACACCGCGACCTCCTGCCCGAGATCGTCGAACGGGCCCAGGCCAGGGGGCTGCACGAGGACGTGGCCCGCGCGGTGATCGCCCTGTCGCACTACGCGGCCATCGAACCGGGCCTGGTCTGGGAACGCGTCTACCGCCTCGCCCTCGCCTCCGCGCACGAGCCGTGGCAGGAGATCGCGGTGCGCGGCCAGCTCGGCTGGGCGTTGTTCGACGTCGCGCACCGGCCCGGTCCGGCGCTGGAGGTGCTGACCGGTGCGGTCCGGATCGCCGACGAGTCGGGGGAGAACGGGCACCTCGGCTGGATCCGGCTGATCATGTCGGCGGCGCACAGCGGACTCGGGCAGTTCGACGAGGCCGAACGTGTGTGCCTACAGGCGATCGAGTCGATGCACGAGCCGATGGACGAGCACTACGCACGGTCCGTGCTCGGCGTGCTGTGGCGGTCGATGAACCGGCCGATCGCCGCCGTGACCGCCCACGAAGAAGTAGCCAAGGAACAACGCGCCTACGCCAGCACCATCTACGAACTCTCCGCACTGGGGCGCACGCTCGGATGGCTCGGCCTCGCGCTGATAGACATCGACCGGCCAGACGAGGCCGTCGAGGCGCTGACCGAGGCCGAGCAGGTCTACCGGCGCGCGCACATGGCGTCGTGGCTCGCGACGACGTTGTGGCACCGCGGCCTCGCCCATCGCGCGGCGGGCCGTCTCACCGAATCGGACGAGGACCTGGACAAGGCGCTCGCCGGGTTCCGCGCGATCGGCGACGGCATCGGGGAGATCGACATCCTGCGGGCACTCGCGGACAACGCCGAGTCACGGGGCGAGCACAGCGCGTGGCAGCGCCATCTGCGAGACTCGCTCGCGGCGTGCGAACGGTGGGACACGGACGCGACGCGCGAGATCGCCGCCGAGGTGCGGGAGCGCTTGGCCGGGGGATGAGGAATGCGGGCGACGACCTTCAGCGAGTTCCTGCGGTTCTACCGGCGGCGGGCGACTCTCACCCAGGAGGAACTCGCCGCGCGGACCGGTCTGGGCGTCCGCACGCTGAGCGATCTCGAACGCGGCCGCGTGCACACCCCGCAGGCCCAGACCGTCGACCTGCTGGTGGCCGGGCTGGGACTGACAGGCGGCGAGGCCGACGAGTTCGTGGCGCTCGCACGGGCGTCAGAGGTCGCGCAACCACGTCCCGAACGCACGGACTGTGCGCCACCTCCTGCCGAGACGCTCATCGGCCGTGAAACAGAGCAACAACAGCTAGCCGCGTGCATCGGGCGTGCGGCAGCGTCGGCCGTGCTGGACGTTGTGGTCGTGCACGGGCCTCCGGGCGTGGGGAAGACCTCTCTCGCGGTGGACGCGGCGCACCGGTTTGCTGACCAGTTCAGTGATGGCTGCCTGCACCTCGACCTGCGTGGCATGGACACGTCGCCGCTGTCGGCGGAACGCGCCATCACCCGGCTGCTCAGGGCGTTGGGCGTGCCGGACGCCAAGATGCCGGCCGACGCTGCCGACGGTCTGCGGCTCTACCGGTCGATGCTGCGTGAACGGACCGTGCTGCTCGTGCTCGACAACGCCGCGAACGAGGCCCAGGTGCGGCCGCTGCTGGCGGCCAGTCCCGGTTCGCTCGTGGTCGTGACCAGCCGCAACGTCCTGGCGGGCCTGGCCTGCCGGCACCGGCTCGACCTCGGCCCACTGCGGCACGACGGGGCCGTCGCGTTGCTCGCCGCGACCGCCGGGGCCGACCGGATCGCGGCCGACCTGGAGGCGGCGGACCGGGTCGCGGCGCTGTGCGGCGGGGTGCCGCTGGCCCTCGCCATCGCGGGCCGCACCACGTCGTCGTTGCGGCACCTCGCCGAGCAGCTGTCCGACGAACGCGCGCGCCTCGGCGTGCTCGCGACCGGTGACGTCCAGGTCCGCACCGCGTTCGAACTGTCCTACCGCCTGCTCGCGCCCGAGGCCGCCACGCTCTTCCGCCGGCTCGCGCTGGTCCACGGCCCGGACACGTCCGTCGCGCTCGCCGCGGTGGCCGCCGGGATCGACGACGCCGAGACGGTGCTGGAGGACCTCGTCGACGCGAGCCTCCTGCGCCCGGACGCGCCCGGCCGGTACTCGTTCCACGACCTGATCCGTGACTACGCGCGCGAGCGGCTGCACAGCGACGAGCCCGACGTGGAGACACATCGTCTGCGCACGCGCGATTGGCTGCTGGACACCGCGACCCGGTCCGCGTCCGCGTTCGTGCCCGGCGACCAGGGCGCCGCGGACCTCGCGGGTGCGGACAGGTGGTTGTCCGCCGAGCTGGTGAACTGGCGTGGCGCGTTCCGGGAGGCCGTCGCCGACGGTGCGCACGAGCGCGTGCTCGCGCTGGCGAAGGCGATGCACTGGTACTCCGACCACCGCGGCACGGGTGAGCTGTGGCTGGAGGTCTACACGGCGGGCGTCGCCGCGGCGGGCGCGCTGGGCGAGTGGGAGAAGCAGGCCCAGCAGCTCAACTTCGTCGTCTGGGTCTACGTGGCGCGGCACACGAACCTGCCGCAGGCCAAGCGGTGGCACCGTGAGGCGTTGCGGGTGGCGCGGCGGTGCGGCTCGCTGGCGGAGACGGCGTGGGCGCACTACTACCGGTCCGCCATCGAGAGCCGCGACGGAGATCCCGCGGCGGGCGTGGTCCACGCCAGGCGTGCCGCCGAACTGTTCCGCGAGGCGCACGAGCCGATGAACGTGGTGCTGACGATGTCGTACCTGGGTGTGTTGCAGCAACGGCAGGGCAGGTTCGACGAGGCCGTCGGGACGCACCGGGCGTGCGTCGAGCAGGAACGCGCGGTGCGGGGCAGCGACCGCGGCGTGGCGCTGGAGAACGCCGCCCAGCTGGTGCTGCGGCTGGCCGACGCCCTGGCCGCGGCCGGTGAGCACGACGAGGCGCTGAGCGTGGTGGCGGAGGCCGAGGAACTGCTGGGGCGGGGATCGGCGAACCTGCTGTCGATGGCCGGGCACACCCGTGGTCGCGCGCTGGTCGCCGCCGGGCGGTTGGCCGAGGCGCGGAACCAGCTGGCCGGCGCCGTGGAGTCGCTGTCCGACCCGGAGACCAAGGTGGCCGTGCTGATCGAGATCGCGGGGCTCTGCGACCGCGTGGGTGATCACGACGCCGCCGTCCGGCACCGGGTGCGGGCGCTGGCCGAGAGCGAGGGCTACGAGTCGCCGGGCATGGCCAGGCTGCAGCACGACCTCGCGGAAGTGCTCGGCCTCTCAGCGTAGGACGGTGCTCAGGAAGGCGTCGGCGTCGAACCGCTCCGTGCCGGGAGGCACGAGCCGGTGGGTGGCGTCGAGGAACTTGTGCAGCGTGCCCGCCGGTACCCGGAGCACCGTCATGTGGCGGTCGGACACGAGTTCGAGCACCAGCACCCGGCTCGAGTGCGGCCGCAACCGGACGTCTCCGTCACCCGATCTCCTGCTCATGCCCTCGGTGAGCAGGTCCCTGCCCATCACCCAGGTGGCGACGGAGTCCCCGACGTGGAACCTCATCGTCACCGCGAAGGGGTCTTCCGACCGGTAGAGCAGCTCGGTCTCGACCGGAGCGGTGGAGCCGTCGGACCGGACGAAGTCGAGGACTGTGCGTGACGCGACCCGCATCGGAACTCCCTGGAGTGTTCGTCTTGGTTACACGAGGAATCACGTAATGGGCGCGGAATTGGTTCACGAGGCCATCTGATGATTACCAATTGATTGGTCGAAGAGTTTTCGCGTTTCCCGTGGGTGCTTCGGCCGGTGATGCTGTGCGAAGGGGCAGACCTGCGGAACTTCTGCCGGTGCTTCTGCATGGTCCCGCCGGGCCGCGCGCGATTTGCTGGACGGCATGGTCGCCCCACTTCGCCCCGGCCTCGTCGGCAGCGCACAGCGCCACGCAGGCAGTTTGCTCGTGGGCCGGGAGCGGGAGATCGCCGTCCTGACGGAGGCGCTCAGCGGTGGCGCTCGCTCGTGCGTTGTGCATGGTGCAACTGGTATGGGTAAAAGTGCATTGCTGTCCGTTGCGTCTTCAATCGCGGTGCGCAGCGGGTTGAGGCCGGTTCGCGGAATGCGCGCGCTCAGTGGTGTCGACGGTCACACCGTGCTCGTCGTGGACGACGTCGAACGGCTCAGCGAGGAAGAGGCCGATCGGCTGGCGCGATTCCGGGGAGCCGTGCTGCTCGCCGGGGATTGTGATCCGGACGTCCTGGCGGTCGTGGACGCCGTGCGGGTGCCGTTGCGGCCGATCGGGGCCGGCGCGGTCGCGGAGATGGTCCGGCGGCGTTTCGACGTCGAGGTCCCGCCGGAGCTGGCCGCGCTGTGCCTGGAGTACAGCGGCGGTGCTCCCGGGGTGGTGAGCGACGTGCTGGACGTGGTCACGGACCTGGGGTCGCTGCCGGCGCTGCTGCCCGGGTTGCGGCTGCCACGCCTGCTGCGGGCCGTGCGGCGCAGCTGGGAGGTGCTGGACGCCGACGCGGTGGCGGTCGCCCGCGCGCTGGCGGTGCTGGGGAGTGCGTCGCTGGACGTGCTGTGCGAGGTCGCCGGGATGGGCTCGTTCCGCACCCTGGCCGCGTTCGAACGTCTCGCCGACGCGCGTCTCGCCGTCGGTGAACCGATGCGCGTGCGGTCGCCGGCGCTGGGCCACGCGATCCGGCACGAGATGACGCCCGAGTCGCGGGAGGTCCTGCACGGCGCCGCCGCCCGTGTCCTGCACCGGCGCTGTGATCCGCCGGTCGTCGTCGCCGAGCACGTGGTGGCCTGCGCCGAACCCGTCGGGGCGTCGTGGGTGGCGCCGGCGCTGCACGACGCGGCACGGGTGCATCGGGCCGCCGGGCGGCCGGAGCAGGCGGTGAGGTGCCTGCGGGCCGCTCTGCGCGAGCCGATGGACGGGGAGGTCGCGGAGCACGTGGCCGTGGCGATGGCGGAGCTGCACCTGCGGTGCGGGATCGCGCCCCGGGCCGACGAGCTCGTCCGGCAGCGGGCCGTCGCGGGGGAGTGGTTCGCCGCGGTGGTGCTCGAGTGGCAGTGCGACGAGGACCTGCTGGGCTACGCGGTTCCTCCTGTCGTTCCGGAGGATCCCGAACGCGCGCTGCGGGAGCTGCCGGAGAGCGGGCCACAGCTCGGTCTCACCGGACTCGGCCTGCTGCGACGAGGTTCCGAACGTCTGGTGCTGGATCTCGCGCCACAGCTGAGGGTTCGGCTCACGGGTGCGGAACGGGACTGGCTGACCGCGCTGGAGATGTGGGCGCACCGTGCCGGCGGTGACCACGCCGAGGTCGCCCGGCTGATGCGGGACCTCGCCCAGGCGTCACCGTCGCGGGGGTGTGTGGCATTCGGCGCGGCGGCGTTCGTGGCGTCCTGTGTGGACGTCGGACGGCCTGGCGAGGCGCGGGAGATGTTGGTCCGCCTCGGGTGCACGGGATCGTTGCCGCCGGTGTGGGCCTGCGTGCTGTTGCTGCACCAGCGTGCCCGCATGCATCTCGCCCTGGGATCCGCCCGGGCCGCGCTGGCCGACGCCGAACGCGCCGGGGCGGCCGAGCTGGTGGACCAGGCGAGGGCGGCTCTGGGCCGGCAGCACCGGCCGACGCGGTGCGCGGCGTGGGACAAGCTGACGCCGCACGAGTCGCGAATCGTCTTGCTGGTGCTGGAAGGCGAGACGAATCGAGCGATCGCGGCACGGTTCGGTGTGACGCAACGGGCGGTCGAGCTGCACCTGACCCGTGTCTACCGCAAGGTCGGCATCAGCAGGCGAGTGCAGCTCTCCTCCGTCTTCGGGGTCGCTTAGAGCAGGCCGGAGCGCAGCGCCCACGCCACCGCGTGCACCCGGTTGCGCAGCCCGAACCGTTCCAGCAGCTGGTGCAGCGCGTACTTCACGGTCCGCTCGGAGCAGAACAACCGTGCGGCGACCTCCGCGATCGTCGCGCCGTCGGCCAGCAGCTTCAGCAGTTGCAGGTCGCGGTCGTTGAGCACCGGGGTGCGGTCCTGCACCGACTGGCCGCCGACCAGCAGCTTGATCAGGCGTTCGGCGTTGACGTCGGCCCGCCGCAACGGGATCGCGAGCCCCGCCTGTGCCGCGATCGACGGTGTGAGGTCGTGCACGCGTGCGGCGATGACCACGATCTTGGCGGAACCACAGGCGCGCAGCCGTGCGGCCTGTTGCGCGCACAGCTCGTTCACCAGGGCCAGCAGGACATGCGCGTCCGTGCGGTCCTGGACCACCCGCACGCGCGGTGAGTTCTTCAACAGGTGCGTCACGCCGGCCGCGCTGATCAGGTCACGGGACTCCACCGCCACGCGCACCGGTTCGATTCCGGAGTCCACGGTTGCCAGGGCACTACTCATGACACGATCGTGCGAAATTTCAGCCGCTGTCCACTTCGGAAAACCGAACCGTTCCGATGAGAACCTGCCGGTCGTTCGCGAACGTGCGGAACTCCCCGGTCGGCCAGCGCTCGATCCGCAGCTCGTCACCGGGCGTCACGGGCGCGGTGAAGCGGGCGTGCAACTCGGTGAAGTCCAGGTGGCCCACGGTGATCCCGAGCGTGCACAGCCCGTGCAGGATGGGTGTCGCGAAGCCCGCCCGCCGCGCGAACTCGGGGTCGTGGTGCATCGGGTTCACGTCGCCGGTCTCGCGGTAGCGCAACGCCTGGTCCGCGCTCGTCCGGAAGTAGCTGATCTCGTGGCGCCTGGCGGGGACGGTGAACTCGCGCGTCTCACCGCGTTCGCCGCCGAAGCCGCCTTCGCCTTTGATGAAGCACGATGAGCGCGTGGTCGCGAACTCCGACTCCCACGTGCTGACGACGAGGGCGCCGGAGCCCTTGTCGTAGATGTTCGTGACCGTCTTCGTGACGACCGTCGAGCCCTGCGGCGGGAGCTTGCCGTGCAGCCACAACGACTGCTCCGCGTGCAGGACCTGGGTCATGTCGGCGCCGGTCAGGCCGAGCTGCGGGCCGCCGTGCTGCAGCAACGGGATGGCGAACGCGGGGGAGAAGCCGCCGGTCGCCGCCGCGTACACCTCGGCGTCGCCGGCCGACCAGGTGCGGACCTGTCGTTCGACGACGCCGAGGATGTCGTGGCTGAGCATCAGCCCAAGATAGAGCTAGCCCAGTGTGCCCCGGACGTTCGCGTGGCCCTTGAGCAGGTTGCGGGCGATCGTGCGGCGCTGGATCTCGTCGGTGCCCTCGTAGATGCGCAGCAGCCGCAGTTCGCGGTACCAGCGCTCGATCGGCAGCTCACGGGTGTAGCCCATGCCGCCGTGGATCTGCAGCACGCGGTCGACGATCTCGTTGGCCTTGATGCCGCCGTAGAGCTTCGCGATCGACTGCGCCTGCCGCGAGTCCTTCTTCTGGTCGACGAGCCACGCGGCGTGCAGCACGAGCCAGCGCAGCGCCTCGATCTCGACCGCGGAGTCGGCGATCATCCACTGGATGGCCTGGTACTCGGCGATGGGCTGGCCGAACGTGACGCGGTTCTTGGCCTGCTCGATCGCCATCTCGACCAGCCGCTCGACGCTGCCGAGCGCACGGGCGGGCAGCAGGTAGCGGCCCTGGCCGATCCACTGCATCGCCAGGTGGAAGCCCCTGCCCTCCTCGCCGAGGATGTTCTCGTGCGGCACGCGGACGTTGTCGAACACCAGTGCCGCCGGGCCCCACTGGCCCATGGTCGGGATGGGCTCGGACTTCCAGCCCATGTCGCGGTCGACGAGGAAGCACGTGACGCCGCCGTCGGCGCCCTTCTCCTTGTCCGTCACGGCGAACACCATGACGAAGTCGGCCTCGTTGCCCTGCGTGATGAACGTCTTCTCGCCGTTGATGACCCACTCGTCGCCGTCCCGGACGGCGGTCGTGCGGATGGCCTTGGCGTCACTGCCGGCACCGGGCTCGGTGATCGCGAAGCACGAGACCCGTTCGCCGGAGATCGTCGGCAGCAGGTAGCGCTGCTTCTGCTCCTCGTTGCCGTGGAACAGGATGTTGTCCGCGTAGCCGCCGAAGCGGAACGGGACGAAGCTGCGGCCCAGTTCGGCCTCGATGAGCGCGGTCATCATCGCGCCCAGGCCCATGCCGCCGAACTCCTGCGGCGTGAGGACACCGAAGAACCCGGCCTGCTTGGCCTTGTCCTGCAACGCCTTCAGCTCGTCCCTCGTCAGGCCGGGCTGTCCCGCGCGTTCGCGGCGCAGCACCTCGGGCTCGAGCGGGACGATCTCCTTGCGCACGAAGGTCCGCACCCAGTCGCGGATCTCCTTCTGCTCCTCGTCGAGCGTGAAGTCCATTTCTTTCCTTTCAGACGAACGCGTTGACGCCCGTCAGGGCGCGACCGATGAGCAGTTTCTGGATCTGGCTGGTGCCCTCGTAGAGGGTGGTGACGCGGGTGTCCCGCAGGTACTTGCCGACCGGGTACTCGTCGATGTAGCCGTAGCCGCCGAAGACCTGGATGGCGTTGTTGGCGACCCGGACCGCGGCCTCGCTGGCGTAGAGCTTGGCCATGCTGGCCTCGGTGCCGAACGGTTCGCCGCGGTCGGCCAGGTCGGCGACGCGCCACGTCAGGAGCCGGGCGGCGTCGGTCTCGACGGCCATGTCCGCGAGGAGTTCCTGCACGAGCTGGAAGCCCGCGATGGGCTTGCCGAACTGCTCGCGTTCCTTGGCGTACTTCAGCGCGGCTTCGAGAGCCCCGCGTGCGGCACCGACGCAGCCCGCGGCGACGGACATGCGGCCCTTGTCGAGCGAGCCCATCGCGAGCTTGAAGCCCTCGGTGCTGAGCAGGGCGTCCTCGGGCACGTCGACGTCGTCGAGGGTGATCTCGGCCGTCGCCTGGCCGCGCATGCCGAGCTTGCCCTTGATCTCGGTGGCCTCGAAGCCCTTGGTGTCCGTCGGGACCAGGAACGCGCTGATGCCTCTCGGGCCTGGTCCGCCGGTGCGGGCGAACACGAGCGCGACGTCGGCCCACGTGCCGTTGGTGATGAAGACCTTGCGGCCGTTGATGCGGTAACCGTCGTCCGTCTTCGTGGCCTTGGTGACGAGGCTGCCGGCGTCGCTGCCGGTGCCGGGTTCGGTGAGGGCGAAACAGCCCAGTTGTGTGCCGTTGGTCAGACCGGGCAGCCAGCGTTGCTTCTGCTCCTCGGTGCCGTGCTTCGCGATCGACTTCGCGACCAGGCCGAGCGAGACGGAGATGATGCCCCGGACCGCGCTGTCGCCTCTCGCGATCTCCTCGAGGACGAGGCAGTAGGCGAGGTTGTCGCCGCCGCTGCCGCCGTAGCGCTCGTCGATGCCGAGCCCGAGGAACCCGACCTCGCCCAGCGCGGGGACCAGGTCCCGGTCGATCGCCTCGTCACGGTCCCAGCGCTGGGCGTGCGGCACGATGCGGTCGTCGGTGAACCGCCGGGCCAGCTCCCTGAGCTGCCGGTGTTCGTCCGAAAGCGTTAGATCCACAGGCCCTCCCGACTAACCGAACAGTGTTAGGTTAACTCACATGCCCCGGCCGAGCACCCCCCTGCTGAGCCCCGACCGCATCAGGTCGGTCGCCCTGGCCATCATCGACCGCGACGGCCTCGACGGCCTGTCCATGCGCAAGCTCGCCGCGTCGCTGGGGGTGCAGGCCGCGTCGCTGTACGGGCACGTCCGCACCAAGGACCAGCTGCTGAACGACATCGCCTCGACGATCCTGTCGACGGTCGACGTCTCGGGCTTCTCGGTGGATTGGCGCGAAGGCCTGATCAGGTGCGCGCGCTCGTACCGTGCGGCGTTGTCGACGCACCCGAACATCGTGCCGTTCCTGGCCTACGGCCCCGCAGGCCGCGACGAGTCACTGCAACGCCTCGACCTGCTGCACGGCGCGTTGGTCGACGCGGGCTGGTCACGCCGCGAGGCCACGATGATCGCCGCGGGCCTGATGTACATCGTGTTCGGCTCGGCCCTGAGCTCGTTCTCGAGCGGGTTCTCCTCGGACCCCGCCGACTACACCGACCGCTACCCGCACCTCGACCGGGCCCACCTGCTGCCGGGCGTGGCCCGCGAACTGGACCGCGACAGCTTCGAACTGGCGCTCGCGGCGTTCGTGCGCGGCCTGTAGGGCCTGTGTCGAAGTCTGGTCCGCGACAGCCGGGCCCGAGGCCGCCCCTGGCAGCACGGCCGGCAGGCCCACGTACAACACCGGTACGCGGGCCTGCCGGCCGCACCACCAGGAACCACCTCAAGCGCGACTTTCATCGAACCAAACTTCGACACAGGCCCTAGTGTTCTGGCGTGGCTTCCAAGGCGATCGAGCTCGAGGTCGGTGACCAGCTGGTGCGGGTGTCCAACCCGGACAAGCCGTACTTCCCCGCGCGGGGCATCACCAAGCGGCAGGTGGTGGAGTACTACCGCACCGTGGCGCCGTTCCTGCTGACGGTGCTGCGCGACCGCCCCGTGGTGCTGAAGCGGTACGTCGACGGCGTCGAGGGCGAGGCGTTCTACCAGAAGCGCGTGCCCAAGGGCGCGCCCTCGTACGTGGAGACGGTGCAGGTCCGGTTCCCGTCCGGCCGTCCCGCCGACGAGATCTGCCCGACCTCGGAAGCCGTGATCGTGTGGGCCGCCAATCTCGGCACGTTCGACTTCCACCCGTGGCCGGTCCGCCGTTCCGACGTCGACCACCCCGACGAGCTGCGCATCGACCTGGACCCCCAGCCGGGCACGGATTTCTCCGACGCCGCGCGGGTGGCCCTGGTGTTGCGTGAAGTCCTGGCCGACGCTGGTTTGACCGGCTACCCCAAGACCTCCGGCGGCCGTGGCATCCACGTCGCCGTGCGGATCCGGCCCGACTGGGACTTCGTCGACGTCCGGCACGCCGTGATCGCGCTGGCCCGCGAGGTCGAGAAGCGGGCGCCGTCGCTGGCCACTTCGGCCTGGTGGAAGGAAGAACGCGGCGAGCGCGTCTTCATCGACTTCAACCAGGCCGCCCGCGACCGCACGATCGCCTCCGCCTGGTCGGTGCGCGGGACGCCTCGCGCGACCGTCTCCACGCCGGTGCCGTGGGACGAACTGTCCACTGTGGATCCGGATGACTTCGACGTGCTGACCGTGCCGAAGTACCTGGAGGAGCGCGGCGATCCGCACGCCGGACTGGACTCCGAGGCGTTCGGGATCGAGACGTTGCTGGAGTGGTACGCGGCGGATCCGCGCGGGGAGATGCCGTACCCGCCGGACTACCCGAAGATGCCCGGGGAGCCGTTGCGGGTGCAGCCTAGCAGAAAACGGCACTAGAGCAGGGAAAACAGCCCTTCCTGGTGCCGCGTGGCTTCCACAACATCGCACGCTCACCGGATAACCTGGGACATGGCTGACATGCTGCTGGATCTTGGTTCATCGTTCCGTCGCCACCTGCGCGCCGAGAACAAGAGCGAACGTACCTGCACCATCTACTTGCAGTCTGTGCGGTTCTTCTCCGCGTGGCTTGTCGCCGCTGGCCAGACTGCCGACCTCGAGCACCTGACGCGCGTGAACGTGCTGGCGTGGCTGGCTGATCTCGCCGACCGGCACGCGCCCGGCACGGTGCGCACCCGGTGGAAGGGTCTGCACAGATTCTGCGGGTGGCTCGTCGCCGAGGGGGTGATCGACGAGCACCCGATGCGCGGGCTGGAAGTGCCCGAGGTGCCAGAGAAGCCCGTTCCGGTGTTGACGGACGACCAGCTCGCTGCACTCATCAAGGCGTGCCAAGGAAAGCGGTTCTATGACCGCCGCGACGAGGCGGTCGTGCGGGTGCTGCTCGACTGCGGCGTGCGCAACTCTGAGCTGATCGGCATCACCGTCGCCGGGCTCGACCTCGACAACCAGATGGTCATCGTCAAGGGCAAGGGCGGCAAGTCCAGGCCTGTCTACTTCGGACCGCGTACTGCTCGCGCGCTCGATCGCTACCTTCGTGCTCGCGCTGGGCACCGGTGGGTGCACGATGCTGCGTTCTTCCTCGGCGAGCGCGGCCCACTCACCACAGATGGAGTGCGGGAGATCGTGCGTGTGCGGGCCGAAGCCGCAGGCATCGAGGGCGCGTTCCCGCACCGGTTCCGGCACACCTGGGCACACGACTTCCTGCTCGCCGGTGGCCAGGAGCGCGACCTGAAGCGGCTAGCTGGTTGGTCCTCGGACACGATGCTGGAGCGCTACGGCGCTTCAGCGGCCGACCACCGTGCACGCGTGGCTACGCAGAAGCTTTCGCGCGGTGACCGTGTGTGAGTCGACGGCGTGTCGCGACACGCCGTGCGTGTGCACGAGCAAATGATTTTGGCTGCCTTGTGGGGCTGGTGCGTTCATGCAATTTCGCTGGTCCAAACCGCGCGCACTATCCACAGTGGACCAGCATGCATGCATGGATGCAAGTCTCCGCTGGTCAGATGCTCTGTGCTAGACGCTGCAGCTGGTAATCGGTGCGACTCCGGTGCCACATCGCAGTGCAAAATGAACATCAGAAAGCCGCGCCGACTGCGAATCGACGCGGCCTCTGAGAAGAAGCACCCGCAACGCCCCCACGGCCTGAGAAACCAGCGGCGGAGCGGGCCCTACACCGGAACCTAGGAGGTTCACAGTGCTCAGTCACGAGCATCCCACAGGCGCGCCCGCAGACGCCACCGGAGACACGCCGACACCCGCGCCGAAGTCCCGGCGGCACTCGATCGCCGGGCGCATCGGTGCCCACATCTCGTGGGCCAACACCCCCGACCGCGCCGCGCGAACCGCACCTGCGGTTCGGGCTGCGATGGCCAGGTTCGAGAAGCAGGTCGACCCGGACGGCGTGCTGGCGCCCGAGGAACGCGCCAAGCGTGCCGCGAACGCCCGCACGGCGTACTTCACGCGCCTCGCGCTGAAGTCGCACGCAGCCCGCCGCAAGGGCCGCACCACCGCAGCCTGACCGCATCCGACTCCAGCGACCCCAGGCGAGTTGACCGCCGCCTGGTCCGCCTTCCCCGAGCTGCTGGAGCTCGTGATGGACGACCACCACACCACGTCCGAAGCTCTGCGCTGCCGGCGCGCCGCATCTTGGCGCCTGCCGGTGCTTGCGCACGGCCGACGCGACCCGCTCGACCCGCACCCTGAGGACGAACCCATGCTTCCTGCGGCTACTGCCGCCGCCATCCTCCACCTCCGCGCGCTTGGCCTAGGCGCGTGGATCCCGGTGCAGGACGCCGACCTACGGCAGATGTGGCAAGCCGGTGGCAAATGCCAGCGACTTGCCGTCGAGCAGGCTGAACTGAACGCGAGGTGGTCCGCGTGAGCCGCCAACGAGCCGCCGCGCCCGAGGACAGCCGGAACTACGTTCGGGTGTCTGTCGACCTGCCGCTCAACCCGAAGCTTGCCGAGCTTGACGACCCCGCAGCGTCATGGCTGTACGTCGTCTCCCTGTGCTACTCCGGCCAGTCCTTCACGGACGGGCACTTCCCGGTCACGATCGTGACCCGTCTGGCCGGCGTGGACAGTGCCGCCGCCGAAAAGCTTGTCGCCCAGGGGCTCTGGCACCGACCGGAACATGACTGTGGACGCTGCGAGCAGCCGAAACACGGCTACGTCGTGGTTCACGACTACCTGCGGCACCAGCGGTCCGCCAACGAAGTCAACGACCTCTCGGAGAAGCGGCGCGAGGCTGGTCGCCGCGGTGCTGAGCGTCGCTGGGGTAGCAAAACGATGGCAAATGCCATGCCAACGGCTATGGCAAACGGATCGCAAACCGGTGGCAGAGAAGAGGAGAGTAGAGAAGATCTTTCGTTGCGGACGGCGGAGCCGCCGCGAGCAGAGGTCGCCAAGCTGTGCGACCACCTCCGGGCCCGCGTGATCGCGAACGGCTCGAAAGCATCCGTCACCGAGAAGTGGCTGACCGACGCCCGCCTGCTCCTCGACCGTGACGGTCGCGACCTCGACGAGGCCCTGCGGCTGATCGACTGGGCGACACAGGACCCTTTCTGGCGCACGAACATCCTCTCGATGCCGAAGTTCCGCAAGCAGTACGACCAGCTGCGCCTCAAGGCAGCACAGGACCCGAACTGGCGTCACCTCCGGGCCGTCGACTCCATACCTGACGACGAGCTCAACCCCGACGACGTCCTCGGCCTCGACACCTGGACCGCACCCGCGCCGCCGCGCGAGATCGACGAAGGGCCGCCCGAGCAGCGCCGAGCCTGGTACCGCCAGGCCGCCGATGCACACAAGCAGGAGCGCCTCAGTCAGGCCCGTGCCGCCATCGCCCGACAGCAGAGCAGAGGGACAGCGTGAGCGACGAGTACGACCTGCCACCGTGGGATGAGCGCGCCGAGCAATCGGCCCTTGGCGCCACGCTGCTCTCCCCGCGAGCGCTCGCCGACATCGTCGAGACGCTGCGGCCGGAGGACTTCTACAAGCCGCACCACCAGACCATCTACCGCGCCGCGCTGCGGCTCGAACAGGCCGGCCAGCCCGTCGACCCTGTCACCCTCGGATCCGAGTTGGAGCAGCACAACGAGCTTGAACGTGTTGGCGGCGCCCCGTTCCTGCATACGCTCATGTCCGCATGCCCGACCGCCGCGAACGCGGCCTACTACGCCGACCGCGTGCTCGAGCAAGCCACACGGCGCGGACTCCTCCAGGCCTCGCAGCGCATCGCCCAACTCGCCTGCAGCAGCACGGCCAGCGCTGACGAGGTCGTCGAGGACGCGCGGCAGACCCTCGACCGCGTCACCATCCGGTCTCGGACCGACGCGCCCGTGCACGACCTCGACGACCTCGCCGCGAACGCGCTTACCCGCTACGCCGCACCCGAACCGCCATCGCTCTCGACCGGCGATGCCCAGCTCGACAGCCTGCTCGGCGGCCTGCGCCCAGGCACGCTCACTGTCATCGGCGCCCGCCCCGGCGTCGGCAAGTCCGTCCTCGGCATCAACATCGCCACCCACGCCGCAAGCCGCGGCGAGGGAGCCCTGCTCATCTCCCTCGAAATGCCCGAGACCGAGGTCACCGACCGGGTCCTCGCCAACATCGCCAGCGTCGAACTCGACCGCATCACGAAACACCGGCTCTCCCAGAACTGCTGGGGCAGACTCCGTGAAGCCAGCGTCACGATGAAGGGCTGGCCGCTCCGCGTCGTCGACCAAGCCAACCTCAGCCTTGCCGGCATTCGGTCGATCGCACGCGACCACGTCCGCACACCACGCGGCCTCGGCGTGCTCGTCGTCGACTACCTGCAGCTCATCCGACCCGCCGACCCGCGCGCACCACGCGAGCAACAGGTCGCCAGCTTTTCCCGCGGCCTCAAGCTCCTCGCCAAGGAACTCGGCTTGCCTGTCGTTGCACTCGCCCAGGTCAACCGCGGCTCCGAACAACGGTCCGACAGGCGCCCCGTGCTCGCCGATCTGCGCGAATCCGGCTCGATCGAAGCCGACGCCGACGCCGTGCTACTGCTCCACCACGACCCCGAACACCCCGGCGAAATCGAGGTCACTGCAGCCAAGAACCGGCACGGCCGCATCGGCGCCGTCTACCTCGGATGGTCGCCGCACTACGCCCGAGCAGGCTCAAGCCCTGCCGCCGCCTGAACTCTGCGACCACGAACGGAGACCCGTCGCATGACCGAACAGCAGGGTCCGTCCAGCCAACCATCCGTCGCCGAATGGCTGCTGTACGCCCAAATCCACCTCGCCAACCGCTACAACGTCCCCCTCGACGTCACCCAAGCCCTCGCCCCCGCGGACCTCGCCGTCGAAGCCGCCCTCATCCCCGCCACCGACGCACTCCACGAACGCGCCCGCGAAGCCCGCGCCGCCGGCGAAGAACCACCCCTCGTCATCACCCAGACCCTCGCAGGACTCGAAGCCCTCTCACCCCTCCGCCTCCACCTCAAGGTCCACAACGACCTGAACAACCTCCTCGACCAGCCCACCGACAACCCCCAGGAGGACTCGCGATGATCGAAAACAGCAGCCCCCGGAACCCGGACGCAGGACGTCCGGGTCTCGCACGCGACGTGACCCGCGACCAGTCCGCTTTCTGGCCTCCGAGCGGCCCTCTCGCGCCCGAGGTGAAGCGGCACCTCGCAGATGAGTTCGGGGCCCGCGTACGGGCGCTGAGAGGCGAGCGTGGCCTGACTCAGAAGGCGCTCGCCGAGCTTCTGTCGTGTGATCCGAGGACCATCCGGCGCCTGGAGAAGGGCGACCACCGCCCGACCCGTCAGCAGGTCGCGTGGCTCGCCCGCGCACTGTCGCCGGAGGGCAAGGAGCCGCAGGAGCTCGACCGCATGCTGTGCGATCTCGTCGGGGCGGACATGCGTCCGCGGACGCGCAGGCTTCGGCGCCGCGAGCTGCTGTCGAGCATCTACTGGTTGCCGGCTGAGCGGACCACCCAGCGTCTCGCGGTCGAGAGGCAGATACGGCAGGACCTGAGCCGTGCGCACCGTTCTGTGCGTGGCGTCCCCTACGGAACGTAACGACCCAGCGTTCTGATCCGACCATGCAGTCATGCGCCGAACCGCCGCCGCCCTGGCCGTCATGGCCGCAGCCCTCACCGCGTGCTCGAGCACCCCGCCGCCGCTCGCTGCGCCACCGAGCGCCACGTCGTCGGCAGCGACAACCGCAACGACCGCCACGACCGCGAGTTCTGCGGCGCCCTCACGTTCACCTCGGGGGCTGCTCGTAAAGGCCAAGGGGCAGACGGCCGGCTTCAGCGACCAGCAATCGGGAGCTCAGCAGGCCGACTTCACGCTCGACGCGATCGAGGTCGACCCGCCGTGCACCAGCCAGTTCACGGAGAAGCCTGAGCACGGGCACCGCGTCGTGCTCACGTTCACCGTGAAGACCACGCCGCAGTACCGGGCGGATCAGGGGTGGATGATCACGGGCCACGATTTCGCGATCGTCGGACCCGACGGCGTCACCGAGACGGCCCTCGTGACCGGCGCCGCGTTCATGTGCCTGGACCAGAAGGAATGGCTGCCGACGAACCCGTTCGCGCCCGCCTCGACTTACCGCGGGAAACTTCCGCTCGACACCCGCAACTCGGGTGGCGTCATCACCTATCGTCCGCCGACGGTCAACCCGTCCGGCGGTTGGGAATGGCAGTTCTAGCCGCCGGTAAGGGTCACTTATCGGAGGTCAGATCGTCTGGCGTCGTCCCGACGTGCGGACTGTAGGGTTCCGCAGATTGAACGCGGCACGGGAGGGCGGTCCATGCGCTTCACGTTGTACTACGACGGTGACCTACCTCCGACCGGATCCGCGGAGGCTAAGAACGTCATTCGCCTAGCCCTGCATCCCCAGATCAAAGACCTGTGGGACAAGACCGGGTTGAGTTCCGTCGCGGAGTTTGTCGATCCTTCGGCGCACGACGGCGGGCAGCACCTTGTACCCCAAGGCGGCTTCAGATTTGCCTCGGTCGTACACCCGTATCTGCACCTCCGAGCAAGTTTGAACATCCTCATGCAGCGCTCGGGGGACGCTGGTCAGTTGATCGATGGTGGCGATATCGACAACCGACTCAAGACGCTTTTCGATGCACTGACGGTGCCTAGTGCCCAGCAAATCCCTAGGGGATGGGCTCCTGACTCCGGGCAAGATCCTCTGCACTGCCTGCTTGAGGACGACAAGCTGATCACCTCCGTGGCCGTCGAGACCGATCGGCTCCTAGGTCCGACCGCAACCCCGCGTGCCGTGAGGTTGACGATCAGAGTGCAGGTACACGCCGCGAAAGCGAGTTACGGAAGTCAGATGTTCATCACCCCGTGAATAGCCAGGCTAGCGACGACACCACGGTCAGGCAGATGAACACACGAGCAGGCCCGCAAGCGTTGCGGCGCAACGAAGAGGCCCCGGGCGCTGCATGAGCGCCCGGGGCCTCTTCGCGTGAACAACCTGCCACCACAGCACGCGACCTCGCCTAGCATGCGGCGCCCGTGTCACGCACAGGGCTTTACGTTGCGCCGACGAAGCGCAACGCTGGTGCGCATGGCTTCCGAGTTGACGCCGCAAGATCGTTCCCTCCGTGCCCGCATCGCTGCACACACCTCGTGGGCGAACACGGCCGACCCGACAGCGCGCACCGCTGCCGCACGGCAGGCGTCACTCGACCGGTTCGAGAAGCAGGTCGACCCCGACGGCACCATGGACCCCGCCGAGCGCAGTCGACGCGCCGAGAGCGCGAAGAAGGCGCACTTCCTCAAGATGGCCGCGAGGAGTGCCGAGGTGCGTCGCGCGAAGCGGGGCAAGGCCTAGCCGACCTGGCCGTCCGTCAAGGCCAGGCAGGTGAAGCACCTGCCGGCCACGCCGTCGCGAAGCTTCGCGTAGATCTCAGACTGCGCCACGACGTACGGCGTCGTGCGCAACTGGCACATCGCCGTCAGCCACCGGGCGCCACGGCGGTTCCGGAAGCGAGAGAACGCGTGCTCGACCTCGCCGACCGGCCGCCACCTGTACAGCGGCACGACCTCGCCAGTCACTCGGATGCGTGCCGATCTGCCGAATCCGCCCTCGCGGTTGTTCGGACCTGACGTCGGGATAGAACCAACTGGAAGGCGTCGCCGAGGGCGTTGTCGCACGAGCACGAGACGTTCTCGCACTGCCTGCGGCCCTGGAAGTTCCAGACACGCATGATCACCTGGCGACAGGCGGGGTTCTCGCACTGCACCGCCTGAACCAGGGTGCGGCCAGCAGTGTTCACGATGCCCCCTCTCGTGGGTTGCGGGTGGCAGCCGGCCAGAGGGAAGCGCCCGACACCACCCGCAGGGCAAGTATTGCGAAATTGAAGAGAAACTGACAAGAAATCTAGCCGCACGGGGTCCGTAATCACCCGTTCGGAGCCACCCGGCGCACCGGTGACCTCCGGTTGAATGCGAGTTGCGAAGCGCTTGCAAATCGATTTCGACCAAGGAGCACGCCGTGAAGCTGACCCTCATCGCCGTCGAGTCCGGCAAGACCGGCTGCCCGACGCTGTTCAAGGCCGAAGACGACACGTACGTCGTGCAGGGCTGGCGTGTCGACGACGACGAAGCGCTCGCCACGATGCGCGAGCTGGGGCTGCCCGACCACGAGACCGCCGTCCAGGTCCCGAAAGGCCTGCTGGATCAGTACGTGCGCACCCTCCCGCAGGACCAGCTCGACGCGCTGCGAGACGGCCAGTGACCCGACGCCGCATCGACCGCGACGAGTTCGAGGCCCTGTTCGACACGTTCGCCGAGTCGGCGTGGCGCCTGGAGATCCAGGGCACCTACAGCGAACCCGAGGAGCAGGAGCCGCTGCGGCGGTTCCTGGTCGGCGAACCAGACGACCACACGTGGATGGCCGACTGGTTCGAGTGGGTCGCCGAGCTCACCGCCGCTGGACGTCGTGTCGGCCGCGTGCGGGTGCTGACCGAGCCGCTCACCGACTACCTGCGGTTCGAGCTGTCGTTCACCGGCCTGGCCGTCGAGGCGGGCGAGGACATCCGTGTTCTAGCCGCGACCGACGCCGAGCGGTTGCGGTTGCCGCGTGTGGACTTCTGGTTGTTCGACGACCGGACCGCCGTGGCCATGACGTTCGGCGACACGGGCGTCAGCTCAGCGGAGGTGATCGACCATCCCGCCGAGGTCGAGCACTACCGTGCCATCCAGCAGCAGGCGCTTGCAGCCGCAGTGCCCTACCTGGAGTGGCGAGCGGCGCAGCTGAGTCGATGAGGGGCACGTGACCGAGGGCGATTACGAGAAGGCTAAGCGGGACCTCGCCGAGAGGCTGTTCCAGCTGCGGTTGCAGGCCGGCTATGCGGCGGCGAAAGACTTCGCCGCCGTGCTCGGCTGGAAGCCCTCCAAGGTCAGCAAGATCGAGAACGGCAAGCAGCTCCCGAGCGACGCCGACATGTCGCAGTGGCACCACGCCGTCGATGCCGCACCTGAGTTGATCACCCAGGCGCAGGCCGAACTGCGCGATCTTCGCCTCGCCGCGGCGAACTGGCAGCGGCAACTGCGCTCAGGTCATCGCGCTCGGCAGGACCGCGACGCACGCGAGGAAGGCGCGTCCTCGGTCATCCGCGCTGTCGACCTACTCGCCGTGCCGGGCCTGCTTCAGACGCCGGCCTGCGCGAGGCGGATTCTCATGACGCAGGCTGACCTTCACGACGTGCCAGCGGACGACGTTGACGCGGCGGTGCGAGCGCGCATGAAGCGGCAGCAGGTGCTGTACGACGACGACAAGACGATCGAGATCCTCACGACCGAGGCCGCGCTCGGCATGGGCCCGTTCACGAAGGCTGAGAAGCTGGAGCAGATCGACCGGCTCGTCTCGGTCGTTGGTCTGCAGAACGTCCGGTTTGGCGTGATCCCGCGGTTCACCGAGCTACCGAACCTGCTGCTTCACGGCTGGTGGATCGTCGATGACGAGGTTGTCGTCGAACTTGCGCACGCCGAAGACCGGCTGACCGATCCGGACATCGTGGCGTTCTACGGCAGACTCACTGATCGCCTGTGGACGGTCGCGGCCACAGGCGAAGCCGCACGTACTGTTCTGCTGCGCATGGCCTCCGAACTCGGCGCGCAGGACTGAACGCAGCCCCGTCCGGGTGACACCCCCGGCTGATCGTGACGCCCGTGGCACTGCTGGTGGGCGAGCTCTACGCGAAGGTGACGGCGGATACGTCCGACGCGCGCCAGAACATGGAAAAGCTCGACGCCGCAGGCGAGAAGTCCGCCACCAAAGCCGCCGCGAACGCCCGCAAAATCGAGGCCTCCCGCAAAGCCGAGGAGGACGCGGCCGGCAAGGTCCGCGTCGCCGAAGCCGCACTCGAAGCGCTGCGCGGCAAAGAGAACGCGACCGACACCCAACTCGTCCGCGCCACCGAGGCGCTCGCTGCAGCCCGGCGCAAGCATGACACCCAGCTTCAGACGACCCTGCATCTCGAGCAGGAAGCCGTCCGGCTCAAGCAGCAGGAAGCCGACGCCACCGAGCGTGCGACAGCAGCGGTCGAGGCGAAGTCCAAGAAGGACGAAGAGGCCGCGGCCAAGACGCGGGCGAAGGCGGTCGCCGAGGCGCTCGCGACGCGCGAATCGGAGCGCGGCAACCGCAGCGCCCTCGCGTTCACCGGCACGCTCATCGGCGCCGGTGCGGCCGGTGGCCTGGCTGGCACAGCGATCGCGGCCGGTCTCCTCGGTGTGCCGTTGCTGCTCGCGGGCTTGGCCATCGGGATGCAGAAGTCCAGCGACGACATGGTGCGCACCTGGACCGACACCGCGAGCGAACTTGCCGACGGTGCCGAGGACATCACGGCACCACTGCGGGACGAGCTGGTACTCGCCGCCGATCAGGTGACGGCCGGGTTCCGGCGCATGCGTCCCGAGCTCAAGGCGATGGCCGCCGACTCGGGTCCGGCCGTGACGATGCTCGTCGACGGCGTGGTGCGGCTGGCCACGAACGCCCTGCCTGGCATGCGCAAGAGCGTGCAGGAATCCGGCCAGGCAGTCGCCGGACTGAACGCACTGCTCGCCCACACGGGAACGGGCCTGTCGGACTTCTTCGAGGAGATCTCAGAGGGTGCGCCCAGCGCGGGCCGGAACGCGGGCGAGTTCGGCCTCGTACTCGAGGATCTGCTCGGCACGAGCGGCAGCCTTCTGGCGATGCTGTCGAACAACTTCGCGGGCGCGTTCTCAAGCGCCCGCCAGGTGCTCGACCAGACGACCGACGCCGCAGAAGGCTTGGCGGAGAACGGGTTCCCCGCGCTCGCTTCGACCGGGTCGTCCGTGCTTGGCGTGGTGTCGAACATTCTGACTGTTCTGGGCCCGCTGGCGCCCGCGCTCGGCACCGTCGTCGGCGCCATCCTGTCCCTGAAGGCAGGTGCGGCGATCTTCGGTGCGGTCGGTGACGGGGTCGGCCGGTTCGGCGATCAGATGCAGACCGCCGGAGAGAAGGGCGGACGGCTGCGCGGGGCCGTGGCTGGCGTCGGCTCGGCGCTGTCGTTCCTTGGCACCTACGGTGCGATTGCGGGCGCCACTTTCGTTGGTGTCAATCTTGCGATCGACGGGTTGTTCGGCTCGATGGAACAGCTCACTGCGTCGCTCATGGCAGGCGGTAACGCCGCAGAGCAGGCGAAATGGAAGCTGCACGACAACGGCGAGATGGTTGCGGCGCTGGAGCGGAACACGTACAGCTGGGTTGGCACGGTCGCGCGAGAGTTCATCCCGACGATGAAGTACGCCCGTGAGGAAATCTCGGCGCAGCGGAACTCGATGACGACGCTGCAGCGCGCCCAGGCTGACGCGTCGAAGGCTTCTGCTGATCACTCGTATGCGGTCGAGCGGTTCGGCAAGAACTCGGATCAAGCGAAGTCGGCGTCGTATCTGCTCGCGGTCGCCCAAGGCCGGCTGAAGGATGTCCAGTACGACGCGGCGCGTGCCACGCAGACGCTCGTAGATCGCATGCAGGAGCAGCTGTCGCTGTCGCTCACGCTCGCGGGCAGCAACTTGGCGTTGCGCATGGCGACCACCTCGTACGACCAGGCAAGCAAGAACCTCAACGACACGTTGAAGACCGGCACGGCGACCGAGCTGGAGTTGCGCTCGGCCAAGGAGCAGGTCGAGGCCGCCGGACAGAACCTGATCATCGTGGCGGGCAAGGAGGCGTTGGCTCACTTCGCAAACCAGCAGAGCGCGGACGCGCAGACCGCGGCGTTGAAGGCGCAGCAGGCGAAGGCGATCGAGCTCGCGTCCACGATGGAGGGCCCGCTACCGAAGGCGCTTCAGACGGTGATCGCGAACATGGACGACACGGCGCTCTCGGCGCTCGGCGCGACGCGCACGATCGACGGCGCCAACAACGCGGTCATCACGCTGCAGCCTGGCAAAGAAGTGAAGATCTCCGCTCAGGACCTGGCCTCTAGCAAGATCGACGGCATCCAGAACAAGCTCGACAACATGCGGGACCGCTGGGTCAACGTCTTCCTCAACGAGATCGTCGGCAACAGCGCCCCGAACCAGAACCCAGGCAACCTGCCGCTGCCGCTGCCGTCTCCGCGTGCGGACGGTGGCGCGTTCGCGGCGAACCAGCTGCTGAAGGTCGGCGAGCGCGGCGAAGAGTACGCGATCTTCCCGGCGAACGGTCACATGTTCACCGCCGCAGAGACGCGCGCGATCGACCAGATGACGAACCGGTCGCAGTCGACCGGCCAGGCTCCGGCGCAGCGTGCCGACACTGGCAGCGAGAGCGCCTCAATGACGCGTGGCGGGAACCACTACGAGTTCCACCTGCACGAGATCAAGTCGATGCCGTCGAAGCAGTGGATTCGCAACGTCATTCACGACCTCGATGAGGGCGTGCTCGCGTAAGCCGCTGGGCTGCCTGCGCGTTCCGCTGAAGGCGTGTCCGCACGCGGACATCCGGGTGACACGCGGCATTGATCGTTTAGGCGTGACCAGCAGCCAAGCAGCCGAACGACTCGGCATCAGCGCACGCACCGTGCGCCGGCACGCTGCCCGCGGTCTGCTGCTCGGCGCCCGCCGTGAGGGCCGCGATTGGCACATCCCGTCCGACGCGGTGCAGGCTGAGCAGGCACGCCGCGCACGCCACCAGGAGGCCAGCGCGTGACCGCGCCTGAATTACGCACCTATACCCGCGGTGAACTCGCGGCGATGTCGGACGATCAGCTGGCCGCCCAGGCCGACGAGATTCAGGCCGCTGCCCGCGACGGCCGGATTGTCGATGACGCCCCGCCCGCACCCTTCGGAGACGGCCCGATCTTCACCCGGAGTCAGCTCGCCGCCATGCCATACGACGAAGTGAACCGGCTGCGGCCGGAGATCCTGCAGGCCTTGCAGGACAACAGATTCGTGCACAACGAGTAGACCGGAGGATCTGCCCACCATGAGCTGGGACGTTGAGAGCATCGAAGAAGCCGAGCAGGTCGAGGCCGTCACCCCCGCAGACGTCGAGGCCGCCGAGCAGGACGCAACCGGCGCGGAAGCCGAGGTCACTGCGCTGGAGGAGCGCGTGCTGGCCGGGGACGAGTCGGTCACCGCAGACACGATCGAGAAGCAGCGCGGCCTGTCCCGGTTCGCGCGGTTGCGCGCCCAGGCCGTCGCGCGTAAGGCCGAACGACACAAGCAGGCCGAAAGGCTGAAGGCATGCAACGCGCTCAGGCTGGAGATCGAGGAGAGCAGCGCCAAGCACGGGCCCGCGATGGCAGCTGCCCTCGACAAGGCCGAGAAGGCTCTCACCGATCTCTTCAGGCTGGCCCGCGAACGAAACGAGCGCGTGAGCGCGTGGGGCGAAGAGGTGCAGTCGTTGTGCCGCACGGAGCACCGCTCGCCGTTCCAGCCCGACAAGACGTCGGCTCACCTGGGCTGGACGCGCGCCGAACTCATCGCGGGGCGTCGCAGGCTCGCTCGGCCCGCGCTGCCGGTCGACCACTGGGTGAAGCTCGCGACGCAGCGCGCGCAGGCTGCGGCGCGAGACGCGAACCCTGACCTCACTCGAAACCCGATGCTGTTGGCGGCGGCCATCGACGCAGCGGAGAGCGCCGATCCTGAGCCTCAGGTCGAGTTCTGGAAGAACGCCGAGACGGGCCGCCCCTTCATGTTCGACGCGGACAAGGCTCCGGTGAACGACCCGAACATGCGGAAGATCAGCCGCAAGGAAGCCGAGCGCGCCATCTGGTAGATCGCGCGTCGCGCACGGGAATGTTCAGGCACAAATGATCGGGGGTAGCTCGCACCATGACTGTCTCACCAACGGCCGAGCTACCCCGTGTCCCTTACCGGGTTCCGGACTGGCACGAGCACGCAGCGTGCCGGTCGTTTGACGAGCTCGACTGGCACCTCAGAGCAGGCAAGGGGAACGACGCGAAGCGGTTGGCGTGCAAGCTGATCTGTGCGGCCTGCCCGGTTCGCTTCGAGTGCGCGCTCGGTGCGCTGAGGCGCGGGGAGCCGCACGGCATCTGGGGTGGGCTCGACCGCAAGGACCGTGCCGAACTCGCCAAGAAGCACGGCTTTCCGCCGCCGTCCGTGCTGCCGGACCACGGTACCAACGCGAGACGGGTCAAGCACGGCTGTGACTGCCGCCAATGCAAGGACGCGCACGCTAGGTACGAGAGGGCTCGACGGGACCGCGCTCGGTTGCGCCTACAGGTGGTCGCCGAGGTCCCTGCAGCGGTCGCTGCCGAGCCGTCAGGGTTGCGCCCGGTTGCGAACGGGCGCGAGTACCACCGCCGCTATCGTCGACGCACCCGCAGGCGCCGGTAGCGGCGCTTCGTGTCGCCGTTTTGTCGGTGCCGCGTGTTCTCCTTTGGGGATCCAGTACCACCCCGCGGTGCTGGCGAAGGAGCCGCAGATGTTCAACATCAAGATCAACCAGGACGGTCTCGACGAGATGTACGCCATGATCGGCGAGAAGATCAAGGCAGCACTCGAACCGGTCGCTCAGGAGTACGCTGGCAGGCCAGCCGAAGAAGTACGCCCCGCGGTCGATGCTGCTCTGACGAGCATTGGCGTTGAGGGCGACGAGATTCGCGATACGGTCGCCGCCTCGATCAGCGCTGGCGAGGATGTAGAGATCGACCTGATCTGAAGCCTGCAGTAGAACACCCCCGCGTGGTCAGCACGGGGGTGTTCTGCATTTCTTCCCGGGGATTTGGTCGGTCGTCTCCTTGGTGCGTCACGCCTTGTGGCGTGACCGTTCCTGGTCTGCTCCGAGCAGGTGAGCGAGAGCCGCGCCGCAGCCGAGCACGACCACGGGCAGGCTCGACACGAACGCCGTGATGGGCCACGGGGCCTCAGTGACCCCGGCGGCGGTCATCAGGTGGTAGGCGACCTGTCCGGCCATGCCGAGCACGAGCGAGCCGATCGCCGACCACATCGCGAACCGGCGCGCGAGCAACGTCGGGGCGATGCCCGACAGCCACACGCGCAACGCGTACGCGGCGTAGGCCTCAACACCGATCGGGAGCGTGATCGCTGTGTTGATCGTCCAGCCGTCGCCGATGCCGGGCAGCAGGTTCACGGGACCGAACCCGGTCAGCTCGCCGAGGCCCACCCAGCCGCCCCAGATCGCCACGAACGCCGGCAGAGCAAGCAGCAGTACCGGCCACGCCCGCGGCTGCCTGCCTGGCGCGCTGGGCGCGTCCTCTGTGCGCTCTGCGGTCGGCTCGACGGCAGGGGTGGGCGTCTCCTCGGGCTCGCTCCCTGCCGCCTCGGGTGCCGCCTCCTCGTCGAGTTGCGCGGGGACGGCAACGGGCTGAGCCGCGCCGTCCGACCTGCGGACCTCGGCGATGCGGTCACGTCCCCAGCGCTCGCCGCGCTCGAACATCGTGCCGAGCCGCTTGCCGCTCAACTCGGGCAGGCCAGCGGCGGCACGGTCGCGGATGACCTGCCGGGCTTCCTCGCGTACGTCCGGGCCGTTGGCCCCCATGGCGGGGGCCACCCCGATGCCGCTTGCGGTCACCGGTCACCACCGGCGCGCACGAGGCGCAGTTGCGGTCGGGGCGTGACGACTTCCTCGGTCGGCTGGATGTGCGGCGCCTCGGAGTCGACGGCGGCGAGCTTCGGGCGGAGCAACTGGAGCATCGCCATGTTCACGACGTCGAGGATCTCGTCGTCCGACTGGGTCCCATCCACGTAGATGACCTTGTCGTCGGGGTCGACGACGCCGGGAACGCCGAGGTCGTCACGCAACTCGATTCTGAGGAATCCGCTGTGGCGGAGGGTGTTGAGCATCGTGGTCACTTGGCACCGCCGAGGGTGCGGAGCTCGACGTCACCGAGCGGGCCGCGCGTCGCGGTCTGGACGACCGGGCGCGGCATGCTGGCGGCGAGGGTGGTGGGCTGGCCGGTCCTGCGGACTCGGCGAGCGTTCGGGATAATCGACCTCACGGCCGACACCTCCTTGAGGGTGTTCGGTCCAGGCCTCCGGCGGTGTTCGCGCACCGTCCGGGGGCCGTTTTGCTGATGGGGGAGTTCAGGCCGCTGCGAGGATCTCGGCGGCGGCGAGGTGGTAGCAGCGGAGCCCGCGGGCACCGGCCTTGCAGGTGCACGAGCGCGCCACCTGGTCGACCTCGTACCGGGCGCTGCCGTCGGAGCTGACGGCGAGGTACAGGGCCGGGGTGCTGCGGACGATGCCGCCCAACTCGATGACCTCGATGGCCTTGGTGACCTGGACGGGCTTGTACTCGGCGCGCTCGACGGTCTTGCCGGCGCTGGCGATGATCCGAGCCCTGCAGGTGCGGCCGTAGCCGTTGGCGATCGAGCGGGCGGCGGTGAGCTTGCGACCGCAGCGGAGGCACTTCGCGGGGTTGGGGGTGGTCTCCATCGGTGCCTCCTCGTCGGTGGTGCAAGTAGCTTGGCATAGCTACTTGGCATTCGCAAGTGGCATGGCCAAGCTAATTGGCAAACTTGATGGGCCAACATCGTTGTGTCAGCATTAGGGCATGACCGACCACGCGAAGGTGCTCGCCGAGCGGGCCGCCGCCTACCGCGGTGCACAGGACCAGCTCGCCGTCGAGCGTGAGGCTCTGCAGAAGGCCGTGCGGGAGGCGTCCGGGGACGGCATGAAGCAGGCGGAGATCATCCGTGCGACGGACCACGTGTGGACGCGCGAGCAGGTGCGCCAAGTGCTTCTCGTCAAGGAGTGAGTGTTGCGTTGGGTCTGCGTGTAGAAGGTCCACTGTGGACCCAGACGGACCCGGTAGACGTTCCAAAATTCACCTGATAACCTGCGCCACAACGCTTTCTGGTCACCTGCAAGTTTGCAGGTCGCTACGATGCAACCCCCACAGGCACCCCGAAGATGCCGGGCGAGCCGTTGCGGGTGCAGCCTTCGCGCGCCCGCAAGCAGGAGTAACAGCCGACCGTTTGATGCCGATCTTGTCCGTGTGACAGCGATCGCGACCGTGGTGGCGGACTTGGCCGAGACCGCTCTCTCGTGGATGCGCGACTCGTCCGTGCCGATGTCCGCACTCGTGCGGCGGCGCGTCGAGGACTACGTGCGGGGACCTGACTGCGCTTCGCTGCTGGAGTTGTTGTGCCAGCTCGAACACACCGAAGAGGGCAGGTTCCACCAGACGGTGGACCGGGGTGAGCTCGCCGAGGCTTTTCGCCGCGAGTTCCAGCGGGCGGTCCGGCGGGAGAGCCCGGAGTCCGCCGGGCTCGCCTCGTCGTTGTGGGGTGTGATCGAGCAGAACGCGCCGTTTCGCGCTGTCGACGCCCGCGACCGGATCCGCATCAAGGTCACCGGGCCGGGGCGGCCCATCGAGGAACGTCTCGGCCTCGCCGCCGACGTCGGCAGGTGGATGACCGCGCGTGCCACGGGCGAGGTGATCCGCGCCGCGACGGTTCGTGCCCACGACCGGTTGGTCATGCCGCATTCGAAGGCCGACTTCCGGTTTCCCGTCGACCAGATCTACGTGCCGCGCAAGCTGCGGTGCGGCGACCGCCTGGTCGGCGAGGACGAGGTGGCCGACCGGCGGTTCGTCGTGGTGGGGAATCCCGGTGCGGGCAAGAGCACCTTCATCCGGCGGTTGCTGCACCGCGCGGCCCTGGTGCCGTTGCTGGTGCAGCTCAAGCAGCACCAGAAGCTGGCGGGCGACTTCGTCACGATCATCGCCGGGGAGCTGCGCACGCTGACTCAGCGCGTGGAGGACCCCCGTCACGTCGCGGACCTGCTGGCCGCGGGGGAGGCCATGGTGGTCTTCGACGGGCTGGACGAGGTCGGCGACATCCAGGCGCGGCGTGCGGCGGTGGCGGCGATCGAGGCGTTCGCGGCGCGCTTTCCGTTGGCGCGCATCGTGGTGACCTGCCGTCAGGAGAGCTATCCGGTGGCGAAGCTCGACGCCACGACGTTCCCCGTGCACTGGTTGCCGGACTTCGAGCCTGATCAGGTCGCGCAGTACGCGCGCACCTGGTTCGGCCTGGTGCACGCGCCGGCGCGGGTGGAGGCGTTCCTGCGGGACAGCGAGCACCTGGCCGATCTCCGGTCGAACCCGCTGATGCTCTCCCTGCTGTGCATGCTCTACCAGAGCGAGGGCTACATCCCCGAGAACACCGCCGACGTCTACCGCGAGTGTTCCGAGCTGATGCTGGTGCGGTGGGACGCCGTGAGCCAGGTGCCGTCGGTGATCCGATCGGTGAAGCTGGCGAAGTTCCTCGTGCAGGAACTGGCGCAGCACTTCTTCTTCGCCCTCAACGGGCAGGGGGACGAGGACGAGAAGACACTGGAACGGCTTGTGGTCGCTCACTTGCGCGAGCGCGAGGAGGAGTGCGCGCAGTCGTACCACCAGCAGGCACGGGAGTTCCTGGACTACTGCGCCGAACGGGCGTGGGTGCTCACGCAGGTCGACACGTCGTTGGACGGCGAGCGGCGGTTCGGCTTCACGCACCGGACGTTCATGGAGTACTACACGGCTTGCTACGTGCTGCGCGCCAACGAGACCGCGGAGAAGGTCGTCGACCGCCTGTTGCCGATGATCACGTCGGGCAAGAGCATGGTCGTTCCGCAGATCTCGTTGCAGCTGTACGACAGCTATCGCGCTGATGGCGGTGACGTGTGCGTCGGCCTGCTTCTGCGGAAGGCGGGGCATGACCCCAAGGTCACCACCTTCTGCGTGTCCTTCCTGGAGCACAACAATCTGCGCAGGGCTACGGCGGAGTCGTTGCTGGAGCACGCTTTCTGGATGCTGGGACGCTTGGGTGACGAACGCCTGCTCGCCGCGCTCAAGGCGGCGCGGCGGGTGAAGCGGACGCGCACGTCCAGTGTCGGAAGGGTGGTGCTGGCCCGTGCCGAGCCCGGCAGTGATCTCCGGCTCGGTGCCGCACTGGTGGTCCGCGTGCCGTCGCTCACGTACGAGGTGCGACTGGGAGAAGCGCGGCACGGTCTCATGTCGGCGACCGAGTTCGTGCGAGAGCACGGGATCCAGGCCGCGGTCTACACCCGGTTGCCGGGCGTGGACGGGTACGTGCCCGGACCCGCGGTCAAGTCGTACGGAGACAGCTGGCTGGCGAACGACCTGTTCAGGCTCCTGGAGACGCGCTGGCACCTGGTGCTGCCGCTGCCCGCCTCCGTCCTGCCCGCGATGAGCGAGGAACTCCGGCGCCCGGACCGGACCGCCGTGCGCGCGATGCGCAACCCGGGACCGCTGACGCTCGTCGCGTTCATCGAGGCCGCGATCGCCGGGCCGAGTCCCGAGCTCGTCCAGCAGCTGCTGGACCTCTGCGAGCCACACGACGGGATGAAGCCGATTCGCTCGATGGTCGAGTGCTGGGGGCGCGGCGAGGTGGCGTTCGTCGATCCCGATCGGTGATGATCGCGGCATGGAGCCCGACGGCGAACTGCTGCGTGATCGGCTGGGGCTGCGCGGTGACGTGGTGCGGTTCGAGGAGGGGTCGCTGCCCGTCTTCGCCATCGGCGACGACCTGGTGCTGAAGCTGTTCCCGCCGCGTTACCACGCCGAGGTGCCGACCGAGGTCGCGGTGATGGAGGCGGTGCACGGCAAACTGCCGGTGCCCACCCCCGCGTTGCGCGCCACCGGGTTGCTCGACGACTGGGCCTACGTGCTGATGTCGCGGTTGCGCGGTGAGGAGCCCGCGGTGCCCGATGTCGAGGTCAGCGCGCGGGTCGGCGAGATGCTGAAGGCACTGCACACGATCGAGCCGCCTGCCGTGCTGGGGCCGGGGGACTGGGTGGCGTTCGTCGATCGGCAGCGGCAGGGTTGTGTTGAGCTGCAACGGAAGCGTGGGCTGGAGGCGCGGTGGCTGGAGCGGATTCCGGCGTTCCTCGGCTCGGTGGATCTCGGCCGGGAGCCGACGGTGTTGCTGCACACCGAGGTGATGAGCGCGCATCTGTTGCGGCGGAACGGGGTGCTGTCCGGGCTGTTCGACTTCGAGCCGGCCATGCGCGGGGCGTTCGAGTACGAGTTCGCCAGTGTCGGGCTGTTCGTGACGAAAGGCGACCGCGAGTGTTGGCGGGCGTTGGTGGAGGCGTACGGGCGGGTGCCGGATCCTCGGCGCGTGATGGCTTACGCGCTGTTGCACGTGTACTCCAACATGCCGATGTACTTGCGTGAGATGCCTGATGGGGACTCGTTCGACGAACTCGCCGTGCGGTGGTTCGGGGCGTGAGTGAGCCAACCGGCTGTATCGGGAACGAATCTAGTCGGCGACCTCGTAGAATGGACGAAACGCGAGAGGAGGTCGCTATGTCACAGCCTTATGTGGTGCGGTACGTCGGCGGTCCCCTCGACGGCAGGGTCGACTCGCTGCCGTCCACTCCCGAGGACCCGAAGCAGACCGTGACGTACGTGCATCTGCACGGCGGCCCCAAGATCGTGCACGTGTACGACCTGTCGTACGCGGTCGAGTACGGGTGCGAATACCAGCTGCGCGCGGAAGAGGTCGAGCCCGCCGAGGAGGCGTGAGAGCGCTCTCATAGCCTGAACGCCCTGCTGTTGATCTTGTTGCCCACCCGGTGCTCAGAATTGTCGGGGGTGTAGGGCATGCTGGGGCACAGGTGTTCGATTGGGGAGGCAGCGCGATGGCGAAGAAGAGCGGGCTGTCGGTGGAGGACGTCGCCGATCTGCGCGCGCAGTTGGACGAAGGCTCTCAGCCGATGGTGTGGTTCACGGCGGCCGCGGTCGGCATGGAGGAGGGCAGGTCGGCGAAGCTGCTGGCCGTCACGGATCCGCCGGAGGGTGATTTCATCCAGGTCCGGCCGACGGGCTCGAAGGACGAGATGTCGTTCTCGCTGGCCGAGTTGACGCTCGAGAAGCCGCCGCCGCGCAAGAAGCCGGCGCCCCCGCCTCCTGCGCCACCCGAGCCGCCGCGAGAGACTGAGATCATTCATCCCTACGTTCCGGAGGCGCCGGTGAAACCCGCGGCCCCCAAGCCGAAGCCCGCGCCCGTCGAGCAGGCGCCGCCGCCGGCCAAGCCCGCCGCGCGCAAGCAGGCCGCGAAGACCGCGGTCCCCGAGGTCACCATCACGCTGGTGACGACGGGCGAGGGCGAGTGGAGCGTCGAGGTGCTGCAGGGCACCCGCAGGGCGGTCCGCCCGACCCCGGTGCCGCCGGCCGCCGTGGCCCAGGCCTCGAAGCTGCTCACGCCCGAGGTGGCCGAGATCGTCGAGGGCGTGCTGAACGCGGCGCGTGCCCAGCAACTCGCTCGGGTGGAGCAGTTGCGCGCCGAACTGGAGGCAGCCCAGAAGGCTCTGGACGACCTGGGCGCATAGCGCGATCACGTGCTGCGACGCCCCGGTGGTTGTCCACACGCGTTCGGGTGAGAGGGGTTCCCAGGGCTGGTGCCGGGGCGGACCGTGGGGTGCGCGGATGTCCCGCGCTGGTCCGGCTTAGGACGGGGAGGCCCTGATGGGTACGTGTGGGTGCTGTTCCGGGTGCACGGGGCCCGGCTGCGGCTGTTGTTCGAGCTGCTGACACGAAGATTCGGGCGGGGAGCCTCGTCGCGTCGTGGTCACGCGAAAGGCTCCCCGTGCCATGTCCGGACTGTTTCTGTCAGACCCTCTGAGTACGGTGAGATGTAGGGGTTCCCGGCTCGGGGGGACGCCTGCGAAAGCGCGGCCCGACCTCGCGGCCTCCAAGCCGCAGACGCTTGCGGTTCACGACGGTCAGATGTGCCGTCGGCTGAGATCAGGTGCCGGCGAAGCTCGTGGGTGAGGCCGTAGCACGCGTCCACGCACGCGAAGCCGACCTTGCGGCCGGGCACTTCGCTGCGGAGAGAGAAGCGCGTTTCACGCGTGGGCACCACACGACCCGTGAGCGGCTGCGGATCAGGGCGGGCAGACGGTGCCGTTCGACGGCACCTTCGCGTCGATCAGGTAGTCCCGCACCGCCGTGGTCGCACACCCTGACAGAGTCAGCGCGCCGTGCCCGCTGCCCTGCCACCCGATCAACGCCGACCCCGGCAGTCGCTGCGCCGTGTGCTCGGTGCCGGGTGCGGGGGTCGAGGGGTCGTTGGCCGTGCTCAGGACCACGATCGGCGGCGCGCTCTTGAGGGCGTCGACCTTCTCGGCCTTGGGCGGCGGGAACGGGTTGCAGTGCAGCAGCATGCGGGCGAACACGGCGCCGAACATCTTGTGCTTCGACTGCCAGTCGGCGGTGAGTGCCTTCACCCGATCCGGTGGGATGCGGGTGGCGGTGTCGTTGCAGCCGACGATCAGGCCCGCGTCGAAGCGCGGCGGGTTCTCGTCCAGATCGTTGACCAGCGGGTCGAGCAGGGTGAACAGGCCGCTGCCGTCACCTGCCCTGGCCTTCACCACGGCGTCGGCCAGGGCGGGCCACCGACCGCGATCGGAGAGGCCCGCCAGGATCGCGTTCAGGGCGGAGCCCGGGGTCAGGTCCACGTACTCGCCGCGGACGCGTCCGGTGCGCAGCTGGGTGAGGAGTGCGTTCACGTCCTCGCGCGGATTGGCGAGGGCGCAGCCGCGGGTCTTGCAGTCGCGGGCGAACGCGTCGAACGTCGCCTCCGCCGCCACGGCACGCGACTCCAGGACGCCGACCTGGTCGAGCGTCGGGTCCGGGGCGCCGTCGAGGACGGTGCGGCCGATGCGGTTCGGGTAGCGCTGGGCGTAGGTCGTGACGACGCGCGAGCCCTCGCCCAGGCCGATGGCGTTGAGGCGCTCGGTGCCCAGGTAGTCGCGGAGCCGTTCGAGGTCGGCGGCCGCGCGCCACGAGTCGAACGCGGTCAGCCTGCCTTCCAGGTCGAGGACGCATTCCTGCGACGCCTCGCCCGCGGCGACCACGAGGTTCGACTGCTCGGTCTCGGCCGGGTCGTACTCGACGAGCTGTGCGCGCGTGGCCGGAGGCACGCACGACATGCCGTCCGAACGGCCCGTGCCGCGCCTGTCCATGCCGATGATCGTGAACGTGCTGAGGAGCTCCTTCGGCAACGCCGCCGCGAGCCGCGCGGCCTTCAGCGTGCCGGGCTCACCGCCGGGGTCGTTGACCACGACCAGCGCGCTCTTGCCGGTGCCGACGCGCGTCAGCGCGATGCCGAGCGTGCCGCGTCCGGGACGTCCCGGCGGGTCGAGCACGACGGTCATGCGCGCGCATTCGTACTTCTGGTCACCCTGGGGAGCGTTGGTGCCGAAGCGGTCCTTCATCTGCTCGTTGCACGGCGACCACGGGAGCGAGTCCGTCTTGAACTCGCCCAGCGGGGGCACTGGCTGCGGCCCGGCGAGCGCGCTCTGGTCGACGGGCTGGTTCTCCTCGCCCCTGACCGCGATCACCGGCCTGTTCGAGGGACCCGCGCTGCACGCCGTCAGCACGCTCACTGCCAGTAGGGCCAAGGCAGCGCGACGCACAGATTTCCTCACTCTCGTTCACGTTCCGGGAGCCTGAGCCTCGCACGCGTCAGGTGAATTGAAGGTGAGTCAGGATGGGGGACATGGATCACGCCGATCGGCTCCCCGCGGCCCGTCTGACGGGGGGCATCCCGCCGACGGCACTCGTCCTGCTGGGCATCGTCAGCGTGCAGGTCGGCGCGGCGTTCGCGAAGCAACTGTTCGCGGTCGCCGGCTCGGCGGGCACGGTGACGTTGCGCCTGGTCATGGCCGCGCTCGTCCTCGTCGTGATCTGGCGGCCGTCCCTGCGGCTCGACCGCCGCACGCTCGTCACGGTCGCTGTCTACGGCGCCGTGCTCGCCGCGATGAACCTCTGCTTCTACGCGGCGCTCGCCCGCATCCCGCTCGGCGCGGCCGTCACGATCGAGTTCCTCGGGCCGCTCGCAGTGGCCGTCGCGGGGTCACGACGCTGGCTCGACGCGGTGTGGGTGTTGCTCGCGGGCACCGGGGTGGTGTTGCTCACGGGGGTGCAGGGCGGTCTGTTGTGGACAGGTGTGCTGTTCGCGCTCGCGGCGGGCGCGTGCTGGGCGGCCTACATCCTGGTGACGGCCAAGCTCGGCAGCCAGACGACCGACGGCAAGGGACTCGCGCTCGCCATGGTGGTCGGGGCGGTGATCGCGCTGCCGTTCGGGATCGGCACGGCCGGCACGGCGATGCTCGACCCGCTGGTGCTCGCGGCGGGGTTCGCGGTCGCCCTGATGTCGTCGGTCGTCCCGTACTCGCTGGAGCTGGAGGCGTTGCGCCGCATGCCGCCGCGCGTGTTCGGGATCCTGATGTCGATGGAACCGGCGGTTGCCGCGGTCGCGGGCCTGCTGCTGCTCGGCGAGCACCTGGCACCGGCGCAGTGGGTCGCCGTCGGCTGCGTCGTGATCGCCTCGGTCGGTGCGACGCGCTCGGCCAGGCCCGACGTCTAACGGGCCCGGAGCTCACCCTTCAACACCGACGCCACGTCGTACCGGGCCGGGATCTCCAGCTGGTCGTAACGGCACGACAACGGCTCGCGGTCCGGCCGCCACCGCGCGAACTGCCCGTTGTGCCGCAGCCGCACCGGCTGCTCGCCCTCGGTCTGGGTGTAGTGGATCTCCAGCACCCGTTCGGGACGCAACGCCACGTACTCGGCCTGCTTGCCGCGCCACCGGTTGATCTCGCCGGGAATCCGTTGTCCTGGCTGAGGATCCGCCCACGGATGATCACCCGTGGTGATCAGCGGCGCCAGCTCGGCCGCCAGCTCACGGCGTTCGGCCGCCTTGAACGACCCGCAGACCCCGATGTGGTGCAACACGTCGGCGGAGTCGTAGACCCCGAGCAGCAACGAGCCGACGGCCGTGCCGGGCTCGGTGTCCTTGTGCCAGCGCAACCCGGCGAGCACCACGTCGGCCGTGCGCGCGTGCTTCACCTTGATCATCGAACGCTTGCCCGGCGTGTACGGCCCGTCCGACGGCTTGCCCATCACACCGTCCAGCCCCGCGCCCTCGAACAGCGTGAACCACTGGCGGGCCATCTCGACGGACGTCGTCGCGGGCGTCACGTTCAGCCCCGGCAGCCCCAGCAACGCCTCGCGCCGCGCGATCGTCGGCGACTCCAGCAGCACCTCGGACCCCAGCGCCAGCAGGTCGAACGCGACGAACGTGGCCGGCGTCGACTCGGACAGCATCGTCACCCGCGAGGCCGCCGGGTGGATGCGCTCGGACAACGCGTCGAAGTCCAGCTCGTCGTTCTTCGCGACCACGAGCTCGCCGTCGACGACCACCCGGTCGGGCAGCACGTCCAGCATCGACGCGACGACCTCGGGGAAGTACCGGTTGAGCGGCTTCCCGCTGCGCGACTGCAGCAGCACCTCGTCGCCGGAGCGGAACACCACGCACCGGAACCCGTCCCACTTCGGTTCGAAGAACAGGTTCGCGTCGTCCGGGATCCCGTCCACCGCGGTGGCGAGCATCGGCTGCAGAGGTGGCGTCACGGGTAGGTCCGCAAGGGTCACTGGCACATCCTGCCTCTTCAGCTGGAATTCCGCCGCTGGTACCGCAGCAACAGCACGTCGTCCGCGCGCAGCACCGAGGCCAGCGCGAGGTCCACCGGCGGGACCACCGGACCGTGCGCGATCCGCGCCGAGTCACCCACCGCGAGCACCGGCGCGACCGTCAGGTTCAGCGCGTCCACCAGTCCCTCGGCCACCATGGACCCGAACAACCGCGGCCCGCCTTCGAGGTCGACGTGCCGCAACCCGCGTGCCGTGAGCTCGGCGACGGCGACGTTCAGATCGACCTCCGTCTCCCCGGCGATGATCACCTCGGCCGGCAGCGCGGGCATCCGGGCGGCCTCGGTCGTGATCACGATCGGCGGCACGGCGGTGTCGGTGAACAGCGGCAGGTCCGGCGTGAGCGATCCGCGTCCCGTCACCACGGCGATCGGCAACGGGCGGGCGCGCCGCGCGCCCCGGTACCCCTCGGTCAGCACGGTCGAGGCGCCGACCAGCACGACGTCGGCGAGTTCGCGCCCGAGCAGGTAGATCCGCCGATCGGCCGGTGACCCCAGCCCGGCGGACCGGCCGTCCACCGACACCGCACCGTCCACGCTGGACACGAAGTTCGCGGTCACCCACGCGCGGTCCCGCGGATAGCCGTACAGCGCCGCGAGGGCTGTGTCGGTCATCTCAACGCCCGGTGAGGGCCACAACATCTCCACCGAGCCATCCCATCACGCCGATAGGGTGCGGGCATGCGCTTGTCCGACCGGGATCCCCAGATCGGTGCCGACGAACTGATCGAGAGCCTGGTGCCACCACCGAGGTTCGACACCGTCAGTTTCGACACCTACATTCCGAACCCGGACGAGCCGAGCCAGGCCGCCGCCGTCGAGGCCGGCCGCCTGTTCGCCGCGCGGGTCAGCGTCAAGCGGAAGAAGTGGTCGCTCTTCGGTTCCCGGGAAGAGGACACGGGCAAGCTCGGTCTCTACCTCGACGGCGGCTTCGGCGTCGGCAAGACCCACCTGCTCGCCTCGCTCTGGCACGCCGTGCCGGGCCCGAAGGCGTACGGCACGTTCGTCGAGCTGACGAACATGGTCGGCGTCCTGACCTTCCCCGAGGCCGTGAAGCGGCTCTCGGGCCACAAGCTGCTCGCGATCGACGAGTTCGAGCTCGACGACCCCGGCGACACCATGCTCGTCACCCGCCTGATCAAGGAACTGATGGCGGCCGGCGTCTGCGTCGCCGCCACCTCGAACACGCTGCCGGACAAGCTCGGCGAGGGCCGCTTCGCCGCCGCCGACTTCCTGCGCGAGATCCAGTCGATGTCGTCGAAGTTCGACGTCGTCCGCGTCGACGGCCCCGACTACCGCCATCGCGGCCTGCCTGATGCCCCGTCACCCCTGTCAGACACCGAATTGATCGTTAGAGCCTCTAACACGGAGGGCTCGACCCTCGACGACTTCGACGACCTGTGCCGGGCGCTCGCCCGCATCCACCCGTCGAAGTACGGGCGGATGCTCGACGGCGTCACCGCGGTGCACCTCAAGGACGTCAAGCCCGCACCGGACCAGAGCGTCGGGCTGCGGCTCGTGGCGTTCGGCGACCGGCTCTACGACCGCGACATCCCGGTCGCCGTGTCGGGGCAGCCGCTCTCGGACCTCTTCACCGAGGAGATGCTGCGCGGCGGGTACCGCAAGAAGTATCTGCGAGCTGTCAGCCGGTTGGTCGCGCTTTCTCGGGTTTGACTCCGGCGGCGTTCGAGTATCCACTGGATGGCGGGCGGGAATGATGACGTCCCGACGTCCTCCGGAGGCACCGATGCTCAGTGAAGCCGAACGCCGCTCGCTCGAGGAGATCGAACAGCGGTTGCTCGCGGACGAGCCGAGATTCGCCCGCACGATGAACCGCCAGGTGCGCCCCTGGTTGTTCTACGCCCTCCTGATCGTCTTCGGCGGCCTCACGGTGCTGCTGACGGTGATCGGCGCGTTCGGCCCCGCGTTCCAGTGCCTGCTCGTCACCGGCGGCGTGCTGGTCCTCCGCAGGTACCCGCTCCGCCTGCGCTGACCGAAACTGACTGGCGCCGGGACCGGGCGAACCCGGACCATCTCCGGCGTGGGTTATCTGGAAGCGAACGGGCTCGCGTACGTCCTGCCCGACGGCCGGGAGCTGTTCCGCGACGTCTCGTTCAAGGTGAGCGGCGGGACCGTGGTCGCGCTCGTCGGCGCGAACGGTGTCGGCAAGACGACGCTGCAACGAATCCTGTCGGGTGAGCTCAGCCCGAAGCAGGGCAGCGTGCACGTGCAGGGCGGGCTGGCGGTGATGCCCCAGTTCATCGGCTCGGTCCGCGACGACTCCCTGGTGCGCGACCTGCTGCTCTCCGTCGCTCCCGAGGCGCTGCGCAAGGCCGCGAAGGAGCTCGACGACTCCGAGCTCGCGCTCATGGACACCGACGACGAAGCCGCTCAGATGCGGTACGCGAACGCTCTCACCACCTATGGCGAGGCCGGCGGGTACGACATCGAGGTCCTCTGGGACACCGTCACCGTCGCCGCCCTGGGGCTGCCCTACGACCGGGCCCGGTTCCGCGAGGTGCGCACGCTGTCCGGCGGTGAGCAGAAACGCCTGGTCCTCGAAACGCTGCTGCGCGGCCACGAGCAGGTCCTGCTGCTCGACGAGCCCGACAACTACCTCGACGTCCCCGGCAAGCGCTGGCTGGAAGAACGGCTGAAGGCCACCGACAAGGCCGTTCTCGTCGTGAGCCACGACCGTGAGCTGCTGGCCAACGCCGCGACGCACGTCATCACGGTCGAGGCGCATTCCGCCTGGACGCACGCAGGCTCGTTCGGGACGTGGCACGGCGCCCGGGCGAAACGCATCGACAGGCTGCTGGAAGATCACCGGCGCTGGAACGAGGAGCACGAACGGCTCAAGGACCTCGTCCGCACGCTCCAGCAGCTGGCCAAGTCCTCCGAAGTGATGGCTCAGAAGTACCGGGTCATGGCCGCGCGCCTCGAACGGTACGAGCAGGCGGGCCCGCCACCGGAGATCCCTCAGGACGAGAAGGTGCACCCGAGGCTCAAGGGCGGTCGCACGGGCGTTCGCGCGATCACGTGCGAGCAGCTGGAGCTGACCGGGCTGATGAGGCCGTTCTCGCAGGAGATCTTCTTCGGCGACCGGGTCGCGGTGCTGGGCGCCAACGGCTCCGGCAAGAGCCACTTCCTGCGGCTGCTCGGCGGTGACGACGTGCGCACCACCGGTAAGTGGAAGCTCGGCGCACGGGTCGTGGCGGGCCTGTTCGCGCAGACGCACGAGCACCCGGAGTGGATTGGCCGCACGCTCGTGGACATCCTCTGGCACGGCGAGGGCCTGCGCTCCGGCAAGGACCGGGGTGCCGCGATGTCGGTGCTGCAGCGCTACGGCCTGCACCAGGCGGGCGACCAGAAGTTCGAGAACCTCTCCGGCGGGCAGCAGGCGCGGTTCCAGGTCCTGCTGCTGGAGCTGTCCGGGGCGACGTTGCTGCTGCTCGACGAACCGACGGACAACCTCGACCTGGCGTCGGCGGAGGCGTTGCAGAACGCGCTGAACGACTTCGAGGGCACGGTCGTCGCCGTCACGCACGACCGGTGGTTCGCCAAGTCGTTCGACCGGTTCCTGCACTTCCGGGCGGACGGCAAAGTGTCCGAAGTGGACGAACCGGTCTGGACCTAGTCCAGGTCCCAGCTGACGAAGGCGCCGTCGTCGACCGACCCGCCCGCCTTCTTGTAGGTGGCCTGCGCCGCCGCGTCCCCCGCGGCGGTGCCGGTCCACATCGCGTAGCAACCCCGTTCCACCGCAAGGGCTTTCAGCGCCTCGACCAGAGCCGTGCCGATGCCGCGGCGGAGGAAGGCGTCGTCCACGCCCAGCTCGTAGAGGAACATCTCGGTGCCCTTGTCCGGGTGCGTGGTCTCCACCCCGGACACGAACCCGGCGGGCTGGTCGGCGAGGTAGGCGATCAGCAGGTGGCTGTGATCCTGCGCCAGGAACCGAGCGGTCGCGTCCGGCCGCGGCGGCGCGTCGAACAGGTGCGCGGCGGCGAACACGTCGTCGGGGGAGGCGGCGCGGCGGATCTTCATACCGCCAGGCTAGGTCAACTTCCGGGAGTGAGCCGGAAGGCGCGTCAGCGGTCCTCGGTGATCGCGGGCAGCTTGCCGGTCCTGACCAGCCTCGTCAGTTCCTCGTGGTCCGCCTCGGTCTGGTCGGCGTAGTCGAACGCGTACTTCGCGAACGCCTCGTCGAGGTCGTTGCCGCCGCCGTTCTGGAAGTACCCGGCGAGCAGCCGCGGGTCGAGCGAGCGCGTGTGCGCGCGGGCCAGCAGGGCGCCGGCGAAGCGGCCGTAGTCGTCGAGGTCGTCGCGCTTGAGCGTGGTGGCGTCGATCTCGCCCTTGCGGTTGCGGAACTGCCGCACGATGAAGTGGCGGCCCTCGATGGTCGTCCAGCCCAGCAGGATGTCCGTCTCCGCCTGGACGAGCCGGGCGCCGTGCACGATCCGCTTGCCCTCGTGCTTGGCCGGCTCGACGTCGAGGAACGGCTGCAAAGCCGAGGGACGCGCTTCCTTGGCCTGCAGCACCAGGGCTTCGGAGCCGTTGCCGTGCAACAGGATCAGGTAGTTGCGCAGGCCGACGCTGCCGGTGCCGACGACGCGGAAAGCCACGTCCGACACGCCGTAGCGCATGATCAGGTTGGTCCGCGACTCGCGCAGGGTGTCCACGTAGGACGGCAGCGCGGCGATCACGGCCGCGGCGGTCGGGGGAGTGGCCTCCGTGAAGGTCGGCGGGTTAGTGATGAACCGCCACTTCTCGCCGTCGTGCGTGGTCCACTTCGCGGCGAACTTCGCGCTGGTGTTCTTGCGCGACTTCTCGGCGGCCTTGGAGAAGTCGTTGATCAGGTCGTCGGCCTTCACCTTCGACAGCGTCGACTCGTCGCCCAGCGCGGTCCACGAGTCCAGGAACGGGACCTCCGCGAGCTTCTTGATCACCGCTCGGTAGGCGCTCACCGCGTCCTCGGCGGCGTCGCGGCAGCCCTTGTCCGACACGCCACCGACGCGTCCGGCCAGCACGAGGGACGCGACGAGCCGCTTCAGGTCCCACTCCCACGGGCCGGGCAGCGTCTCGTCGAAGTCGTTGATGTCCATGACGATCTGGCCCTCGGGTGTGCCGTAGAGCCCGAAGTTCGCTGCGTGTGCATCACCGCACAACTGAGCGTGAAGTCCCGTCGAGCAGCCCGCGGCGAGGTCACCGGCCTGCAGCCCGGCCGAGCCTCGGAAGAACGCGAACGGGTTCTCGAGCATCCGCCCGATCCGCAACGGGACCAGGTGCTCCAGCCGGCCCTCGTTCGTGGCGCGCAGGAACTCCAGCACCGACGGGCGTTTCCGGGCGAGCGACATCGTGCGGTGCGCCTTGAAGTCCACTGAGGACCGCAACGCGCGCCCCTCGGCGTAGACCTCTTCAGGCTCGACCCATCTGCCCAAAGCGGCAGCGGCCTCAGCACGACTCTGCTTACTCAATGGGTTCACCCATAAGAGTCATGATGCATGCGGCGGACGAACCAGGAGGCTCGTCCGCCGCATTTGTGACCTAGCTACGAATGAGAATCACCCTAAACGGGACGAACGACCTCGGCGATCGCCCGCACACCCAGGTCGATCTCATCCCTCGTGATGACCAACGGCGGCGCGACGCGCAACGTCGACGCGTGCGTCTCCTTGCAGAGCACCCCGCGCGTGGCCAGCGCCTCGGACGCGGCACGCCCGACCGGCCCGCCGGGCGCGATCTCGACACCGGCCCACAGCCCGCGCCCGCGCACCTCCGCCACGCCGTGGCCCACCAGCTTGTTCAACTCCGCGTGCAGGTAGGCGCCCAGGTCACGCGACCGCTGCTGGAACTCGCCGGTCGCCAGCAGCCGCACGACACCACGGCCCACGGCGCACGCGAGCGGGTTGCCGCCGAACGTCGACCCGTGCTCACCGGGCTTGAGCACGCCCAGCACCGCACGCGACCCGACCACGGCGGACACCGGCAGGATGCCCCCGCCCAGCGCCTTGCCGAGCGTGTAGAGGTCGGCGCGCACCCCCTCGTGGTCGAGGGCGAACAGCTCACCGGTGCGGCCGAGCCCGGACTGGATCTCGTCGGCGATCATCAGCACGTCGTTCTCGTCGCACAGGCGGCGGATCCCGGCCAGGTAGCCGGCGGGCGGGACGACGACGCCGGCCTCGCCCTGGATCGGCTCCAGCAGCACGGCGGCGGTCCGCGGCGAGATCGCGGACTCGATCTCGTCCAGCGCCCCGTACTTCACGACCTTGAAGCCGGGCGTGAACGGCCCGAAGTCGTTGCGCGCGGTGTCGTCGGTCGAGAACGACACGATCGTCGTGGTGCGGCCGTGGAAGTTGGACCCGGCGACGATGATCTCCGCCGTGCCCTCCGGCACCTTCTTGACCTGGTAGGCCCACTTGCGCGCGACCTTGATCGCGGACTCGACGGCCTCCGCGCCGGAGTTCATCGCGAGCACCATCTCGGTGCCGGTCAGGGCGGCCAGCTCCTGGCAGAACAGGCCGAACTGGTCGTGGTGGAACGCGCGGCTGGTCAGCGTGACACGGCCGAGCTGCTCGACGGCGGCGGCCACCAGGGCGGGGTGGCGGTGCCCGAAGTTCAGCGACGAGTAGCCGGACAGGAAGTCCAGGTACCGGCGTCCCTCGACGTCGGTGACCCACGAGCCCTCGCCGTGCGAGATGACCACCGGAAGCGGGTGGTAGTTGTGCGTGCTCCACTCTTCGTCCAAGGCGACGAAGTCAGCGCTAGCCAAATCAGTGGTTCCCGCGGAGTTGTGCTCAGCGATGGCGGTCATCCTCCAAGGCTAGGGTCCAGGACAAGCGATATCGACCGTGAAGCATTGCGTACTGCCTCAGTTCGTTGCGTAGATTCACCGATCAGTGGACGTTTCGTGCACAGCGGGCGGACTGGGCGGTGAATCGCTACGGTCAGTTGATGGCGAAGAAGTCGGTTCGTGATGCCCTGCGACTCGATGAGGTGGACCTCTCCACCCTCGACCCGGCAGGCCGGCCCATCGGTCCCAAGACCAAGAAGGAGGCGGCCGAGGACCTGGTCGCCACCGGCGCCGAACTGGACGGCCTGCAGGAGGCGCTGTACGCGGAGGACTCCCGCGCGGTCCTGCTCGTGCTGCAGGGCATGGACACCTCCGGCAAGGGCGGCGTGGTCAGCCACGTCATGGGCCTGGTGAACCCGCAGGGTGTGCGCATCGCGTCGTTCAAGAAACCGACTCCCGCCGAACGTCGTCAGCACTTCCTGTGGCGCATCAAGAAGGTGTTGCCCGAGAAGGGGCGCATCGGCGCGTTCGACCGCTCCCACTACGAGGACGTCCTCGTGCCCAAAGTAGAACGTCTGCTCACGGCCGCGGAGCTTCGTGGCCGTTACAAGGAGATCAACGCCTTCGAGCGGGAGCTCGCGGACTCCGGCATCGCGCTGGTCAAGTGCTTCCTGCACATCTCGCCCGAGGTCCAGAAGGAACGGCTGCTCGCGCGCCTGGACGACCCGAGGAAGAACTGGAAGTACAACCCGGCCGACATCGACGTCCGTTCGAAGTGGTCGAAGTACCAGGACGCCTACACGCAGGCGCTGAAGAACTGCCGGGACACGCCCTGGTACGCCGTCCCGTCGGACCGCAAGTGGTACCGGAACTGGGCGATCAGCCGGTTGCTGCTGGAGACCATGCGCGAGATGGACCCGAAGTTCCCGGCGCCCGCCTACGACCTCGAGGCCGAGAAGGCCCGGTTGGTCTCGAACGACCCGTTGCGCTAGACGCAATCTTGATTGCACCTATTGCCTGGCCGTCATGGTCTAGGCCAGTGTGGGCTGCGCCGCCGCCGCAAAGTCTTACCGGAGGTGCGGACGTGGGTGTGGACCGGCGACGTTTTCTCGGAGCCATGGGCGTAGGAGCGGGACTGCTGATGACCGGAGGGACCGCTGAGGCGGCTGCCGCCACGCGGAGAGTGTTCTTCGGCGCCTACACGACGTGGAGCGGTGGCGCCAAGGGCATCGGCATCGGCACCTACGACTCCGTGTCCGGGCAGCTCAGGACGACAGGCGTGATCAGCGGCGTGGTCAACCCGTCGTTCGTGATCGAGTCGCGGGACGGCAGGTTCCTCTACGCCGTCAACGAGAACACCAAGGGCGAGGTCACCGCGATCAACGCGGCCACGCTGAAGGTGATCAACAAGCAGGCGACCGGGGGCGCGGACCCGTGCCACCTGACGCTCGACCCGTCCGGGAAGCACCTGATCACGGCCGACTACTCGTCTGGCTCGCTGAGCGTCTTCCCGGTCAACGCGGACGGCAGCCTCGGCGCGCGCACGCAGAAGGTGCAGCACAAGGGGTCCGGGCCGAACAAGGAACGCCAGGAGGGCCCGCACGCGCACCACATCGTGTTCGACCCGGCCGGCAGGTACGCCGCGGCGGTCGACCTCGGCGCGGACTCGGTGTTCGTCTACTCGTTCACCGGCGGGAAGCTGGTCCAGGTCTCGCAGGCGAAGGTCAAGCCGGGCGCCGGACCGCGGCACATCGCGTTCCACCCGGACGGCAAGACCGCCTACGTGGCGAACGAGCTCGACTCGACCATCGTGACCTGCTCGTACGCGAACGGTATCCTCACGCCGGGTCAGGTGCTCAAGACGGTGCCGGCGGGGAGTCCGACGAACTACCCGGCCGAGGTGCTGGTCTCCGCCGACGGCAGGCACGTCTACCTGTCGAACCGCGGGCACGACAGCATCGCGCACTTCACGGTCGGCGCCACCGGGCTGACGCTGGCCGGCACCACGGCGGTCGGCGGCAAGTACCCGCGGCACATCACGTTCGACCCGACCGGGTCGTTGCTGTTCGCGGCCAACCAGAACTCGAACAACGTCACGTCGTTCAAGGTCGACAAGGCCACGGGCGGGCTGACCCCGTCCGGCACGGCGCTGCAGACCGCGATCCCCGTCTGCGTGCTGCCCACCCGACTGGGTTAACGCTCTTCAGCTCGACCGTCCACAGTGGTACTCCGGCTCCATGAGTCTGATGGCCGGAGTCCTCGCCGTTGTCCTGCTGGCACCCGCACCGATCGCGCCGGAGTACGTCGCACTCGGCGACTCCTACGCGTCCGGTGCGGGCGCCGGTTCCTACGTGGACGGCTCGTGCCGCCGCAGCTCGAACGCCTACCCGGCGTTGCGGAGCAAGGAGTTCCCGTCGTTCCGGTTCGTCGCGTGCAGCGGGGCGACCACGAAGTCGCTCAGGTCCCAGTTCCGGGCGCTCACCACGAACACCACGTTCGTCACGATCACCATCGGCGGCAACGACCTCGGGTTCGTCGACGTGCTGACGACCTGCACGCTCAGCGGCGACCGGGCGTGCGCGGAGAGGGCCGCCACGGCCGTGGACTTCATCCACTCCCAGCTGCCCGGCCGGCTCGACACGACCTACGCCACGATCAAGGCAGCGGCGCCGCACGCGAAGCTGGTCGTCGTCGGCTACCCGCGGCTGTTCACGCCCGGCGACGGGTGCCGCACCCTGTCCAGGGCCAAGCGCCAGGTGCTCAACGACGCCGCCGACCAGCTGTCCGACGAGGTCGCACGGGCCGCCGAACGCGCTGGTGCGCGCTACGTGGACGTGAGGGAAGCGTTTGCGGACCACGGCGTGTGCGCGGACGAGCCGTGGATCCACGGGCTGGTCAGCCCGACCGCCGACTCCTACCACCCGAACAAGGCAGGTCAGGCCGCGTACTTCGCGGCGCTGGCCTCCTAGGCGCTGTCCTGTAAGTCTCGTCGGGCGAGAGCGGCGGCCGAGGGCCCCGGAGACGGCACCGCCGCAACGCCCGAATACGCCCGGTATGAGGGCATTGCGGCGGCACCGCCTCCGGGACTCTCGCCCGCGTCTCTCACCAGACGAACTTGCAGGACAGCGCCTAGGCACCCGTATTCGGCTCGGCTTCGGGCAGGCGTTCGTGTGATCATGCGCCGGTGAATGTGGCAGGGAGTTCTCTGAGGGAGGTCACGGCCACCCGGTACGTCACCCCGTTCCGCGAGGGCGGGTCGATGCCGGGACTGGTCGAGGCCGACGACCTGGGTATGTACGTGGTGAAGTTCCGCGGCGCGGGGCAGGGCGTGAAGGTCCTGGTCGCCGAGATCGTCGTCGGCGAGCTCGCGCGGCGGCTGGGCTTCCGGATACCCGAGATCGTCCTGGTGCACCTCGACCCCGAGCTGGCCCGCGCGGAGCCCGACCAGGAGGTCCAGGAGCTGCTGCGCGCGAGCGGCGGCCTCAACCTCGGCCTCGACTACCTGCCCGGCTCGTTCGACTTCAACCCGGTCGTGCGCGACCCCGGCGCCGAGCTCGCGACGCGGCTGCTCTGGTTCGACGCCCTGGTGCTCAACGTCGACCGCAGCTGGCGCAACCCGAACATGCTGTTGTGGCACCGCGAACCGTGGCTGATCGACCACGGCGCCGCGCTGTACTTCCACTACTCGTGGAGCGAGGAACGTCCGGCTACCAAGGAGTACCGCTACGACTCGTCGGACCACGCGATGCTGCCGAACGCGGGCGCGCTGTCCGAAGTGGACGGCGAGCTGGCCGCGAAGGTCACGCCGGAGCTGCTCGACGAGGTGCTCGCGCTGGTGCCCGACGAGTGGCTCGAGGGTGATCCGGTAGAACTGCGGCAGCGTTACAAGGACTTCTTCACCTACCGCCTCGCGAACCGCGGCTGGGTCGACTCGCTGGAGGCCGCACGTGCCGCACGTGTTTGAGTACGCGCTGCTGCGCGCGGTGCCGCGGCAGGAGCGGGGCGAGTTCATGAACGTCGGCGTCCTCGTCTACTGCGCGCCGCTGGACTTCCTGTGTGCCAAGACCTTTGTGGACGGTGACCGGCTGCGGGTGCTGGACCCGCACCTCGACGTCGAGATGCTCGAGTCGGCGCTCGCGCACCTGACGAACTCGTGCGACGGCAGCGCGGCGGCCGGGCCGGTCAGCCGGACGACGATCGGGCAGCGCTTCCGGTGGCTGACGGCGCCGCGCAGCACGATCGTGCAGACCTCGCCGGCTCACACGGGCTGGACGGACGACCCGTCGGCCGAGGCAGAACGCCTTTTCGAGGCGTTGGTGCTCCCACCCAGGTAGGTTTCCTCGCAACCTGAACGGACGAACGGCGTCCATAGGTGCAAAGCGAAACTAAAGCGATCGGGGTTGGCGACACATGAGCGCTGGGTATCACCACGGCTACCAGCAGCCGCGGCGTCCCATGCCGCCGCAGCGGCCGATGAAGAAGAAGAGGCGTCCCGGACGCGTCATCTTGGTGCTGCTGCTCGTCCTGGTTCTGGGCACCGTCGGGTTCGGGTTCTACGTCGACTCGACGCTGACGCGGATCAACGCGCTGCCGGACTACGAGGGCAGGCCCGCGGAGACGCCGGGCACCACGTGGCTGCTCGTCGGATCGGACGCGCGGGACGGCCTGACGCAGGAGCAGAAGGACGCGCTGGCCACCGGTGACGCGGCGGGCAGGCGCACCGACACCATCATGATGTTGCACCTGCCGGACAACAGCGCGGCCAAGCCGGTGCTGCTGTCGATTCCGCGTGACTCCTACGTCGCGATCCCGGAGAACGGCCGCAACAAGGTCAACGCGGCCTACGCGTTCGGTGGCCCGCAGATGCTCGTGCAGACCGTCGAGGGCGCGACCGGCGTGCGGATCGACCACTACATGGAGATCGGCTTCGGCGGGTTCTCCGACATGGTCGACGCGGTCGGCGGCGTGGACCTCTGCCTCGACGAGCCGATCAAGGACCCGCTGGCGGGCATCGACCTGCCCGCGGGCTGCCAGGAGCTCGACGGGCCGCAGGCGCTCGGGTTCGTGCGGACCCGCGCGTTCGCGACGGCCGACCTGCAGCGAGTGCAGAACCAGCGCAAGTTCCTGAACGCGCTCTTCGCGAAGGTGAAGAGCCCGGCGACGCTCGCGAACCCGTTCCGCGCCATTCCGCTGATGAACGCGGCTTCGGGATCGGTGTCGGTCAACCAGGACGACCACCTGTGGCACCTGCTGAGCGTCGCGCTCAACATGAGCGACGCGACGAGCGGGACCGTGCCGGTCGGTGGGACTCCGACGATCGGCGGTCAGTCGGTCGTGCAGTGGAACAAGGAGAAGGCGTCGCAGCTGTTCGACCTGATCAGCAAGGACGAGCCGGTGCCGGCCGAGCTGATCGCCCCTCCGAAGTAGTTCTTACGACTTGGCCGGTTCGGGCGTGGGCTCCGAAGCGGTCGGACCGGCCTCCTGTGCGATGCCTTCGAGCTCGCGCAGGAGGTCGTCGTAAATAGGCGTTGTGGACATGGGTGTAGCCCCCTCGTACTGATCTTCCCCCGTTCAGGTGACGGGAGCTTACGCCTCTATACCCGATCTTTTCGCCACATATGCCTACCCGACGCTAAATGTTGGCTAAAGCCACCTTGTGACCAGGCGTTATGTGGACGCACCACATGTCGATGACGCCGTGTGACGCCTACCGTTTCCGGCTATGTCGAGTGTCACGGGTCACAGCGCGCTGGTCACCGGAGCCGCGAGCGGCATCGGCCTGGCCTGCGCCCGCGCACTGGCCGCCGAAGGCGCGAAGGTCCACCTGGTCGACCGCGACCCCCGGGTCCTCCCTCTCGCGGAGGAACTCGGCGGCGTCGGTCACGTCGTCGACCTGACCGGGTCCGTCGCCGCGTTGCCCGACGAGATCGACGTCCTGGTCAACAACGCCGGCGTGCAGCACGTCGCGCCCATCCACGAGTTCCCCGCCGAGCGCTTCTCGGCGATGGTCGAGCTGATGCTGGGGGCGGCGTTCCGGCTCACGCAGCACGTCGTGCCGCACATGTACGACCGCGGCTGGGGCCGCCTGGTCCACATCTCCAGCGTGCACGGGACGCGCGCGTCCGCGTTCAAATCCGCTTACGTCGCCGCGAAGCACGGCCTCGAGGGGTTCTCCAAGGTCGCCGCCCTGGAAGGCGCCCCGCACGGCGTGACGTCGAACTGCGTGGCACCCGGATACGTGCGGACCCCGTTGGTGGAGAAGCAGATCGCGGACCAGGCCCGCCTGCACGGCATCTCCGAGGCCGACGTCTCGTCACAGATCTTCCTGCAGCGCAGCGCGGTGAAGCGGCTGATCGAGCCTTCCGAGGTCGCGGACGCCGTGCTGTGGTTGTGCGGCAACAGTTTTGTCACCGGAACGTCAGTGGCCGTCGATGGCGGCTGGTCAGCTCAATGAGGAGTTGTCGATGATCAAAAAAGTGGTAGGCGCTTCGCTCATCGGGACAACTGTCGAGTGGTACGACTTCTTCCTCTACGGCTCGGCAGCCGCCCTGGTGTTCAACAAGCTGTTCTTCCCGACCGCGGACCCGTTGACGGGCACGCTGCTCGCGTTCACCACGTACGCGATCGGCTTCCTGGCACGACCGCTCGGTGGCCTCGTCTTCGGCCACTACGGGGATCGCCTGGGACGCAAGAAGTTGCTGGTGCTGTCGTTGCTGCTGATGGGTGGCGCGACGATGCTGATGGGCGTGCTGCCGACGTACGCGTCGGTGGGTGTGCTGGCACCGGTGCTGCTGACGCTGCTGCGACTCGTGCAGGGCTTCGCGCTCGGTGGTGAGTGGGGCGGGGCCGTGCTGATCGTGTCGGAGCACGGTGACCCGAAGCGGCGCGGGTTCTGGGCGTCGTGGCCGCAGGCCGGTGTGCCGTGCGGGAACCTGCTGGCGACCGGTGTGCTCGCGATCCTTGCCGCCGTGCAGTCGGACGAGGCCTTCCTCGCGTGGGGCTGGCGGGTCCCGTTCCTGCTCTCCGGTGTGCTCGTGGTGATCGGGCTGTGGATCAGGCTGTCGGTGTCCGAGTCGCCGATCTTCCTGGCGGCGCAGGCGAAGCGTGCCCAGGAGCCCGTGGAGGAGAAGGCGCCCGCGCTGGAGCTGCTCAAGCACAACTGGCGCGAGGTCCTGATCGCGATGGGCGCCCGGTTCGCCGAGAACGTGTCGTACTACGTGATCACGGCGTTCATCCTGGTGTACGTCGTGACCGGGCTCGGGTTGTCGAAGTCGGTGGGGCTCAACGCGGTTTTGATCGCGTCGGCCGTGCACCTGGTGACGATCCCGGTGTGGGGTCATCTCTCCGACCGGTTCGGGCGTCGGTCGATCTACCTCGTCGGTGCCGTCGGCATGGCCGCGTGGATCTTCGCGTTCTTCGCGCTGCTCGACACCCGTGATCCCGTCCTGATCACGGTGGCGACCACGGTCGGCCTGGTGCTGCACGGCGCGATGTACGGACCGCAGGCCGCGTTCTTCTCGGAGCTGTTCGGGACGAGGGTCCGCTATTCGGGTGCGTCGGTCGGCTACCAGCTGGCGTCGATCGTGGCCGGTGCGCTGGCCCCGCTGATCGCGACGGCGTTGCTGCAGGCCTACAAGTCCTCGTTCCCGATCGCCGTCTACGTCCTGATCACCTGTGTGATCACCGTGGTCGCGATCGCGTTCGCCCGGGAGACCCGTGGTGCGGATCTGGAGGAACGTGACAGGGTTGGAGTGTGACACGACGGCGTGAGGCCGAACTGGCGGCGTTGTTCGAGACCGCGTCCGAGCTCGCGGGCATGCGAGATCCGGACGCGGTGCTCCGCTCGATCGTGCGCAGAGCGCGGACGCTGCTCGGCACCGACGTCTCCTACCTGTCGATGAACGACCCGGCCGGCACCTACATGCGGGTGACGGACGGGTCGTTCTCGCCGTTGTTCCAGAAGGTCAGGCTCGGACTCGGCGAGGGGCTCGGCGGGCTGGTCGCGCAGACCGCGAGGCCGTACGCGACGTCCGACTACTTCGCCGACGCCCGGTTCAACCACACGAACCCGATCGACTCGGCGGTGCACGACGAGGGCCTCACGGCGATCCTGGGCGTGCCGCTGAAGCTCGACTCGAAGGTCATCGGCGTGCTGTACGCGGCGGACCGGACCACGCGCGAGTTCCCCGCCGAGGAGGTCGCGCTGCTGCAGTCGCTGGCCGACCACGCGGCCATCGCGATCGACACGGCGTCGTTGTTCGCGACGATCCAGTCCCACAACGAAGCCATGAAACGGGCCGAGGAGGCCCACGACCGGCTCACGGACCTGGTGCTGCGCGGCGGTTCCTCGGCCGAGGTCGCCGCCGCGGTGGGGGAGTTGCTCGGCGGGCCGGTCGAGGTGCTCGACACCGTGCCTCCCGCCGCCGTGCGGGCCGCCGGACGCGCCGTGCTGCTCTCCGGGGAGTGGGTGTGCGCGGTGCTGGCCGGATCGGAGCTGCTGGGCGGGATCGTGCTGGCGGGCCGCCCGGACCTGACCGACGCGGACCGGCGGGTGTTCGAGCGGTCGGCGGCGGTGACGGCGTTGTTGTTGCTGCTGCGGCGAACCGTGGCCGAGGCGGAGAACAAGGTCCGCGGTGAGCTGATCACCGACGTCCTGGACGGGCGGGACGCGGCCGGGCTGCTGGCGCGAGCCCGCCGGGTCGGTGTCGAGCTCTCCGACCCGCACGTCGTGCTGGTCGCCGATGGAAACCTTTCCGGCGCGACGCATTACGCGTCCGTCCACAGGGGACTGGCCGGGTCACGTGGCCGGGATGTCGTGCTGGCCCTGCCCTCGGTGTCCACGCACGTCGCGCGGGAGGTGGCGAAGGCGCTGGACGCGACGGTGGGCGCGTGCGGGCCGGTCGCGGGACCGGTGGCGATCGCGGCGGCCTACGAGGAGGCGCGGCGGTGCCTGAAGGCGTTGCGGCAGCTGGGCCGGGAGAAGGACGCCGCGACCATGGACGACCTCGGGTTCGTCGGCGTGCTGCTGGGCGACCGGGCCGACGTCTCGGGCTACGTGCGGTCGGTGCTCGGCCCGGTGCTCGACTACGACACCGAGCGCGGCACGGAACTGGTGCACACGCTGGAGGTCTACTTCCGCTGTGGCGCGAACCTGAGCCGCGCCAAGGCGGAGCTGCACCTCCACGTCAACACGGTCACGCAACGGCTCGACCGGGTCTCGTCGCTGCTCGGCGACTGGCAGTCGCCGGACCGCGTGCTGGAGGTGCAGCTCGCCCTGCGGCTACTTCGTCTGCAGAGCTGAGGCCGGTACGGCGTCGCCCGCCGCCGCGTCGGAGTTGCCGAACGGCTTGGCGATCAGCATGTACACCAGGCCGATGCCGACCACGAGCGTGCCGCTGAGGATCACGACGTAGTTGTCGTACCAGGGTGCGTCCGGGGTGCGCGGCCACACCATGTTCACCATCGCCGCGACGCCGTACGCGAGCGCCAGCACGTTGACGATCAGACCCCACCGGCCGAGCGTGAACTCGCCCGACGGCGTCCAGCCCTTGAGCCTCGCCCGCAGCGCCGCGAACACGACCATCTGGAAGCCCAGGTAGATGCCGAGCGTCGCGAACGACACGATCTTGTCCAGCGCGTTCGTGGACAGCATCGACGCGACCACGATGGCCGCCGGGATGATCCCGGCGAGTGCCAGCGCGTACGGCGGGATGTGGCGCTTCTTGTTGAACTTCGCGAGTGCCTTGTGCCCGAACACCATCTTGTCGCGGGCGTAGGAGTACGTGAGCCTGCTGGCCGCCGCCTGCAGCGACATCGTGCAGGACAGGAACGAGATCAGCACGACGCCGATCACGATCTTGTAGCCGACCGGCCCGAACGCGTTCGTCAGGACGTTCGTGACCGGGTCGGCGTCCTCGCCGGAGATGACCTTGCCGAAGTCCGGCACCGCCAGCAGCAGCGACAGGCACGCGAACGTGGCCGCCGCGCCGCCGATGTAGATGGTGCGGCGCATGGCCTTCGGGATGACGCGGCCGGGGTCCTTGACCTCCTCCGCGGTGTCACCGCACGCCTCGAAGCCGTAGTACTGGTAGAGGCCGATGATGCCGGCCGCGAAGAACGCGGGAAGGTAGCTGCCGGAGCCGGCCGCGCCGAAGCTGTCGAACAGCACGCCCAGGCCGTGCACGCGGTTGTCGACGAGCAGCCAGATGCCGACCACGAGCGCGCCGATGATCTCTGCGGCGAACCCGAAGATCGCGGCCCAGCTCAGCACCTTCGTGCCGGCGTAGTTGATGAGCGTCGAGACCACGATGATCGCGATCGCGCACAGCACCGTGTTGCCGACGTTCGCGGTGTAGCCGAGAAGTGTCGCCAGATAAGGGCCGGCGCCGTAGCTCACGGACGCGATGGTGACCAGCAGGGCGATCATGTACACCCAGCCGGTCATCCACGCCCAGCGCTTGCCCCACAGGCGGCGTGCCCAGGGGTACACGCCGCCCGCCACCGGGTACTGCGCCACGAGCTCGCCGAAGATGAGCGCGACCAGGAACTGGCCGATGCCCGCGACGACGAAGCTCCAGATCATCGGCGGGCCGCCCAGGGCGAGCGCCACGCCGAACAACGTGTACGTGCTGACCACGGGGGAGAGGTAGGTGAAGCCCAGCGAGAAGTTCGCCCAGGGACTCATGTCCCGCTTGAACTCCGAGGTGTAGCCGAGATCCTTGAGCCTGTCTTCCGCTGTCGTCACTCACGCCTCCTTGATCAGGTCCGCGGCGCGTTCTCCAATCATGAGCACCGTGACCATCGGGTTCACGGTGGGCATGGTGGGGAAGACGGACGCGTCGACGACCCGGAGGCCTTCGAGTCCGATGACTTTCAGGTCACCGTCCACAACGGACCCGATGGCACAGGTGCCCGCGGGGTGGTAGACGGTGTGGGCCGCACGCCGGCCGTACTCCGAGAGAGCCTCGTCGCTCGTGACGTCCGGTCCCGGCGCGATCTCCCGCTTGAGCCACGACTTGAGCGGCTCCTGCTCGGCGATCTGACGGGCGATCCGGAAGCCGTCGACGAGGGTCTGCTCGTCGTAGCCGTCGGGGTTCATGAAGTAGCCGAAGTCGAGCTCCGGCTTCTCGGCGGGGTCGCTGGACCTGAGCCACAACTTGCCCTTGCTGTGCGGGCGCGGGATGTTCGGCGTCATGCAGACCCCGTGCTCCACCGCCGGGTAGCCGAGGCGTTCCGTGTTGGTGGTGAACGGGATCTGGTAGAAGTGGAACATCAGGTCCGGCCGCGGGTCGGAGGCATCGCGCCGGATGAACAGACCGGCGTCCGAGTCCATCACCGAGTTCTCCGGCAACGGTTTCGTGGTCTCCCAGACGATGACCGACTCCGGGTGGTCGAGCAGGTTCTCGCCGACGCCGGGCAGGTCGTGCTTCGGCTCGATGCCGATGCTGCTCAGGTGCTCGGCGTCACCGATGCCCGAGAGCATCAGCAGCCGTGGCGTGTCGATCGCGCCCGCGCAGAGCAGAACCTCTTTGTCGGCCTCGACATAACCCTTGTCGGTGTGCACGCCGATGGCGCGGTCACCGTCGAACTCGATCTTGCTCGTCCACGTGTTCAGGAACAGCGTGAGGTTCTTGCGCTCCAGGATCGGGTGCACGTAGGCCGTGGACGCCGACGAACGCTGGTTGTTCTTCTCCGGGTGGTACGCGATGGAGAAGAAGCCCACGCCGTCCTGGAACGGCGCGGCGTTGAAGTCGTCGATCTCCGGGACGCCCGTGGCCTGCCGCGCGGCGGCCACGAAGTCCTTGGCGATCGGGTTCCGGTCCTTCTCCACCACCGGGATGATGTTGAGCTGGACCTTGTCGAAGTACGGGCCGACCGCGTCCCACGTCCAGCCGTGGCCCCAGTCGTCGAGGTCCTGCGGCAGCGGCTGGAAGCAGATCAGCGTGTTGTGGCTGGAGCACCCGCCGAGCACCTTCGCGCGGCTGTGCCGGATGTGGGAGTTGCCGCGCGGCTGCTCGACCGTCGGGTAGTCGTAGTCGTACTCGGTCTCGAGCAGATTGATCCAGTTGCGCAGGTTCAGGATCTTCTCGTCACCGACGTCGGAGGGGCCTCCCTCGATGACCGCGACCGTGACGTTCTCGTCCTCGGTGAGTCGTGCCGCGAGCACGCAGCCCGCCGTTCCGCCACCGACGATCACGTAGTCGTATGCGGTCACTGGGCGTCCCCCCGTGCGAACCAGTTCTGGGCTTGTGGCTTGAGGTTCTGGTACACGTGCTTGGGCTCGGTGTACTCGTGCAGGCCCGCGGTGCCGAGCTCGCGGCCCACGCCGGAGCGCTTGAAGCCGCCCCACTCGGCCTGCGGCAGGTACGGGCCGAACTCGTTGATCCAGACCGTGCCGTGGCGGAGCTTCTTCGCGACGCGCTGCGCCTTGTCGAGGTCCTGGCTCCAGACACCGCCGGCGAGGCCGTACTCGGTGTCGTTGCCGAGCATGATCGCCTCGGCCTCGGTCTCGAAGCGCTCGGCGGTGATGATCGGGCCGAACGTCTCGTCCTGGACCAGCTTCATGTCCCGGGTGCAGTCCGCGTAGACGGTGGGGCGGAAGAAGAAACCGTTCCGCAGCTCGGCCTCCTCCGGACGCCTGCCGCCGGCCTTGAGCGTCGCGCCCTCCTGCCTGGCGACCTCGACGTAGCTCTCGACCTTGGCCCGGTGCTCGGCGGAGACGAGCGGCCCGGACTCGGTGTCCTCGTCGAAACCGTTGCCCAGCTTGATCAGGTCGGCCCGGCGCGCGACCTCGTGCACGAAGTCGTCGTAGACGCTGCTGTGCACGATGAGCCGCGTACCGGACGAGCAGACCTGGCCCGCGTGGAAGAACGCGGCGGTGAGCGCGTAGTCGACGGCGACGTCGATGTCGGCGTCCGCGAAGACGATGTTCGGGTTCTTGCCGCCGAGTTCGAGCGCGACCTTCTTCACGGTCTTCGCGGCCGACGCCATGATCCGCTGGCCGGTCGCGAGGCTGCCGGTGAACGAGATCAGGTCGACGTCGGGGTGCTCGGACAGGGGCGCGCCGACCTCGGGCCCGGTGCCGAGGACGAGGTTCGCGACGCCGTCGGGCAGCCCGGCCTCCCGCAGGAGCTCGAACAGCTTGATCGTCGTGAGCGGAGTGATCTCACTGGGCTTGGCCACGATCGTGTTGCCCGCGAGCAGGGCCGGCGCGATCTTCCACGACACCTGCAGCAGCGGGTAGTTCCAGGGCGCGATCAGGCCGCAGACGCCGACGGGTTCGTAGTCGACGCGGCTGATGACGTTCTCGGGAACACCCTGGACGATCTTCGGGTGCAGCAGTCCGGCGAGGTTGCCGTAGTAGCGGAACACGGCGGCGACGTCGTCCACGTCGATGCGGCTCTCGACCAGCGTCTTGCCGGTGTCGAGCGTCTCGGTGCGGGCGATGTCCTCCTTGTCGCGTTCCAGGAGGTCCGCGACGTGGTTCAGCACGGCGGCGCGGTGCTCGGGGCTGGAGTGCTGCCAGTCGCCGTGGTCGAAGGCGGTTCTCGCCCTGGCGATCGCCGCCACGGCCTGGTCGCGGGTCTGCTCCTCGACCTCGGTGATGACGCTCTGGTCGAAGGGGTTGATGATCTGCCGCACCGGCGACACGGACTGCCTCCCTGAATCATGTGTCCACGAAGGACACTCGGGTATATCCGGCCGCCGGTGGCGGTAAACCGTGACGACCGTTACTTCAGATTCCGGCGGAGCCGGGTGAAGAGTCGTGCGTTGCTCATGGCCACGATGCCGACTACGTCGTCGGGGTTGTCACCGTCTCGATAGGTCGCCACGAACTTCCTGTCCTCGATGGACCCATCTTCGACGCGAACGTCGTCTGTCGCTCGCCCGATGAACTGGATTCTCACCCCGTACTGGTCGGACCAGACGTAACCGCCGCCGGTGTGCGTGGCGACGGTCTCGCCCGCGAGCAGGTTGCGGGCGGCGACCTGTGCCTGTTCGGTCGCGCTCGTCCAGTGCTCGGCGCGGTGCCCCGCGCAGTTCGCGACGTCCCCGACCGCGACGATGTTCCGCACGTTGGTCACGCCGCCCGCGTCGCACAGGACGCCGTTGTCGACGTTGACCGGTCCACCGACGAGCCAGTCCGTCGCCGGGCGCGCGCCGATGCCCGCGACGACGACGTCGGCGTTGACGATCCGTCCATCAGCGAGGTTGATTCCGCCGTCGACGTTGACGGAGTCAACATTGATTCCCGTGATCAACGTTGATCCGTGGTCGCCGTGCAGGTGTCCACACGCGGCGCCCATCTCGGCGCCCAGGACGCGCGTGAGAGGCGTGGGGAGCGCCTCGACGACGGTGACGTCCTTGCCCAGGGCGCGCGCACTGGAGGCGATCTCAGCCCCGATGAAGCCGGCGCCGATGATGCCGACGTGCTGCGCCGTCCCGAACGCCTCGCGGAGGTTGATCGCGTCGTCCAGCGTGCGCAGGACGTGCGTGCCCGGAATCGTGCGCGGCAGCCCACCCGTAGCGATGACGATGCCGTCGGCCTCGATCGTCGAGTCGTCGCTGAGTGAGATCTCCCCGGCGGAGAGCAACCCGGTCGCCCGCACGCCGAGGCGCCACTCCGCGTTCAACGCGTCGAGGTCCTCCTGGTCCGCGAGAGGTACCGCCTCGACCTTGCCGAGGAGGAAGTCCTTCGAGAGAGGGGGTCGGTCATAGGGGAGGTGGACCTCGTTGCCGACGACGACGATCCGTCCGTCGAACCCCTGCTGGCGCAGTGCCTGCGCCGACCTCAGACCGGCGAGTGATGCGCCGATGATCGCGATGGTCTTCACGCCACGTCCTTGTTCACTTCGACCTCGACATAGACCTCTCCATCCTGCACAAGGACGGGATGGGTCCTCACGGGTCTCTTCGCGGGCAGGCAGGTGGGCTCGCCGGTGCGGAGGTCGAAGCTCGCGGCGTGCAGCGGGCACTCCACGAAGCAGCCTTCCAGCCAGCCCTCGCTGAGGGATGCGTCCTGGTGGGTGCAGGTGTCGTCGATGGCGTAGACGACCCCATCGGCGTTGAACAGGGCTATCGGCGCGTGAGGGCCGACGATGCGAACCGCCTCCCCTGGGGGCAGGTCCATGAGAGCGCAGGCGCGGATCATCGTCGGCCTCCGTTGCGTGACGCGCTACACGTTCCGAATGACGCAACACAATGTGCGGCTCAGGAGACCCGCCGTCAATAGTCCAGCAGGTTGTTTTGCCTGTCGATTACTGTTGCGCGATGGGCAACTCCGACTCGGCAGCTCAGGTGCAGTCCGTCGACAGAGCCATCAGCGTGCTCGAACTGTTGGCCCAGGGCGAGGCCGGTATCACCGAAATCGCTGGTGAGCTGGGTGTGCACAAGTCCACGGTGTCCAGACTCGTCTCCGTGCTGGAGGCCCGCGGCCTGGTGGAACAGCTCGGTGAGAGGGGCAAGTACGCCATCGGGTTCGGGGTGGTCCGGCTGGCCGGTGCCGCCACCGGCCGCATGGACCTCACGAAGCTCGGTCAACCCGTCTGCCAGACCCTCGCCGACTCGTTCGGCGAGACCGTCAACATCGCCGTGCACGACGCCGGCGTCGCCATCAACATCACCCAGGCCCGCGGCTCCGCGGCCGTCTCCGCCGTGAACTGGATCGGCCAGCGCACGCCTCTGCACGCCACCTCGTCCGGCAAGATCCTGCTCGCGTACCTGCCGTCGGACGAGCGCGCGCGCCTCGCGTCGTTGCCGCTCGACTCCTACACCGAGAACACGGTCGTGGACGCGTCACGGCTGCTCTCGGAACTGGAGGAGGTCGCGTCCAAGGGGTACGCGGCGTGTTTCGAGGAGCTGGAACTGGGCCTGCACGCGGTCGCCGTGCCGGTGCGCGGGCATCGCGGTGAGGTGGTGGCGGCGATGAGCGCGTCCGGGCCGTCGTACCGGTTGTCGCGGGAGCGGGTCGGCCAGATCGTGTCCACCATGTCGACGGCGGCGGCGGACCTGTCGGCGCAGCTCGGTTACTTCGCGGGCTGATCCGACCAGGGGGCCCAGCGCCAGTCGGCGTGGTCCGGCCAGGAGGTCGCTCAGGGAGCCCGGATAGCCGTGCTCCCTGAGTTCGACCACTCGGTGCACCCTCATGTCCCGCAAAGCATCGCGGACGTTGCGGCTCATCAGGTACCTGCGCGCCATCGTGTGCAGGGTGATCGAGTCCATGCACGGAACGCACGCGTTTGCCCGGTTCCACGGACGCCCGGCCACTGATCGCGCGAACGGCGGTATTGACAGCCGGACCCGTGAGCCGCAATTTGTTGCTGATAGCGGAACGAGTTCTGTTACTCGCAACTGTGGCGAAGGGGTGTCCTGATGCCTGGTGCAGTGCCTCGCGTGGTGCTCGTGGGGGCGGGAATCGTCGGGTGCGCGCTGGCCGACGAACTCACCGAAAGAGGCTTCACCGACGTCACGGTGCTGGACCAGGCGGCGGGCCTCGCGGTCGGCGGGTCCAGCGGTCACGCCCCCGGCCTGGTCTTCCAGACCAACTCCTGCCGCAGCATGACGCAGTTCGCCCGCTACACCGTCGAGAAGTACACCGCGCTGGGCTGCTTCGACCAGGTCGGCGGCCTGGAGATCGCGACCACCGAGGCACGGCTCGCGGACCTGAGCCGCCGGCACGGCTGGGCCACGTCGTGGGGTGTCCACAGCCGCCTGGTCGACGCGGACGAGGTCGCGCGGCTGCACCCGTTGCTGGACCGCGACCAGGTGCTCGGTGGGTTCCTGATCCCGAGCGACGGCCTAGCGAAGCCGGTGCTGGCCGCCGAGGTCCAGGCCTGGCGCGCGGTCGAACGCGGGGCGCGGTTCGAGTTCGGGCAGAAGGTCGTCGCCGTCGAGACCACGGGTGACCGGGTCACCGGCGTGCGGACCGAGACCGAGGTCTTCGCCGCTGACATCGTCGTGTCGTGTGCCGGGATGTGGGGGCCGGTGCTCGGTGAGATGGTCGGGCTGACCGTGCCGCTCGTGCCCATGGCCCACCAGTACGCGTTCACCGGCGACCTGAACGCCGACGCGGAGGCGTTGGCGCGGCAGCCGATCCTGCGGCACCAGGAAGCCGACCTGTACTTCCGTTCGCACGGCCGGGCGCTGGGCATCGGCGCGTACGGGCACAAGCCCATGCCGATCGCCGCGCAGGACATCACCGGTTCGGAGCTGCCGTTCACCAAGGAGGACTTCGAACCGTCCTGGGAGTCGGCGGTGAACCTCATCCCGGCGCTGGCCGAGGCCGGTGTCGACCGCGGCTTCAACGGCTTGTTCTCGTTCACCAGCGACGGGATGCCGTTGCTGGGCGAGCACCCCGGGCTCAAGGGCTTCTGGGTCGCGGAGGCCGTGTGGATCACGCACTCCGCCGGTGTCGCGCGGTCGGTGGCCGAGTGGATCGTCGACGGGCAGCCCGAGCTGGACCTGCACTCGAGCGACCTCAACCGGTTCGAGCAGGTGCAGCTGGCACCGGACTACGTGCTCGAACGGAGCTGCCAGAACTTCGTCGAGGTCTACGACGTGCTGCACCCGTTGCAGCCCATGGAGAGCCCGCGCCCGCTCCGCACGAGTCCGTTCCACCGCCGGCAGCAGGAGCTCGGCGCGTTCTTCCTGGAGGCGTCCGGCTGGGAGCGGCCGCACTGGTACGAGGCCAACGCCGATCTGCCCGAGGTGGCCGAGGTACCCGGACGCGGTGAGTGGGCGAGCCGGTTCTGGTCGCCGATCTGCGGGGCCGAGGCGCTCGTGACGCGCAAGCGGGTGGCGCTGTTCGACATGACGCCGTTGAAACGGCTGGAGGTGGGCGGGCCGGGGGCGCTCGAGTTCCTGCAACGCATGACGACCAACAACCTCGACCGCAAGCCCGGCGCGGTCGTCTACACGCTGCTGCTGGACGAGCAGGGCGGGGTGCGCAGCGACCTGACGATCGCACGCCTCGGCGCGACGACGTTCCAGGTCGGTGCGAACGGCAACCTCGACCTCGACTGGTTCACCCGGCACGCGCCGGACGACGTCTTCATCAGAGACATCACGGCCGGAACGTGCTGCATCGGCCTGTGGGGCCCCAAAGCCCGGGACCTGATCAACGACGTCCCGCACACCCTGGACACGCGGAAGGGCTACTTCACCGCGCAGAAGGCGTTCATCAAGAACGTCCCGGTGACGGCACTGCGACTGTCCTATGTGGGCGAACTCGGCTGGGAGCTGTACACCACCGCGGACCTGGGCCCGAAGCTCTGGGACACGCTGTGGGAGGCAGGGCAGCGGCACGGGGTCATCGCGGCCGGTCGCGGCGCGTTCAACAGCCTGCGCCTGGAGAAGGGCTACCGGTCGTGGGGCACGGACGTCACGACCGAGCACGACCCGTTCGAGGCGGGGCTGGGGTTCGCGGTGCGGCAGGACAAGGAGTTCCTCGGCAAGGGGTCGCTGCACAACCTCACCTCGACCAAGAAGCTCACCTGTCTCACGATCGACGACCCGCACAGCGTCGTGCTCGGCAGCGAACCCGTGTTCCACCAGGGAGAACCGGTCGGGTACGTCACGAGCGCCGCCTACGGGTACACGACCGGACTCAACATCGCCTACGCCTGGCTGCCCAGCGAGATCGACGACGAGGTCGAGATCGAGTACTTCGGGCAGAGGGTCAAGGCCCGTCCGGCGCCGGAGCCCTTGTTCGACCCGGAGATGAAGAGGCTCCGCGGGTGACCTACGACGTCATCGTCATCGGGCTCGGCGGCATGGGCAGTGCCGCCGCGTACCGGCTCGCCCAGCGCGGGAAGCGCGTGCTGGGACTGGAGAAGTTCACGCCCGCCCACGCGCTCGGGTCGAGCCACGGCGGGTCGCGCATCACGAGGCAGGCCTACTTCGAGGACCCCGCGTACGTGCCGTTGCTGCTGCGGGCCCACGAGATGTGGGACCAGATCGAGCGCGACAGCGGCGAGCGGATCTTCCACCGCGTCGGCGGGCTCATCGTCGGCGACCAGGACAGCGGCGCCATCACGGGTAGCCGGGCGAGCGTCGAGCAGTTCGGTCTGACACACGAACTGCTCGACGCGTCCCAGCTCCGCAAGCGCTTTCCCGTGCTGCGGCCCGCGGACGACGAGATCGGGCTGTACGAGCCCGGCGCGGGCTTCGTCGTGCCGGAGACGTCCGTCGCGGCGCACCTGGAGCTTGCCGCGCGTGCCGGTGCCGATCTGCGCTTCGAGGAGCCGGTGACGCACTGGGAGGCGGGGAAGGTCACCACGGCCCGTGGCACGTACGAGGCCGGGCACGTCGTGGTGTGCCCAGGCCCGTGGGCGCCGCAGTTGTTGGGGGACCTTCAGATCCCGTTTGAGATCGAACGTCAGGTGCAGTTCTACTTCACGCCGCTGGAGGACTTCCAGGACCTCCCGATCTACATCTGGGACCGCGCGGACGGCACGAACTTCTACGGCTTCCCGGAGCACGACGGCGCGGTGAAGGTCGCGTTCCACCACGGCGGCGAGATCTGCGCACCCGAGACCGTCGACCGCACGGTGCACGCCCACGAGGTCGAGGCGATGGCGAACGCCACCAGGTCACCGATGCCCGGCCTCGCCGGCACGTTCCAGCGCGGCGCGACCTGCATGTACACCAACACCGCGGACCGGCACTTCGTCATCGCCCGCGAGCACGACGTGACCGTGGCGTGCGGCTTCTCGGGGCACGGCTTCAAGTTCGCGCCCGTCGTCGGGGAGATCCTCGCCGACCTCACGATCGACGGGGCCACGCGGCACCCGATCGCCCTGTTCGACCCTGCTCGCTTGAGAGGCGGAGAATGACCGGGAGCCTGATCAGGACCCTCGAGGGCCGCTACTACACCGACCCCGCGATCTTCGCGCGCGAACAGGCGAACATCTTCGAGAAGATGTGGTTCTGCGCGGTGAAGTCGGGTGACCTCCCGAACGCGGGCGACTTCCGCACGGTGCAGGTCGGCCGGGAGAGCGTGCTGATCGCCCGCGACCGCAAGGGAGGCCTCAACGCGTTCCTGAACGTCTGCCGGCACCGCGGCGCGCGGATCTGCGTCGAGGAGGCCGGCAGCGTCAAACGGGCGTTCCAGTGCCCTTACCACGCCTGGACCTACGCGTTGGACGGAAACCTGATCGCCGCACCCAATCTCACCTCGATGCCGGACGTCGATCGCGTTGCGTACGGACTGACGAAGGTGCACTTGCGCGAATGGCTCGGCTACGTGTGGGTGAACCTGGCCGAGAATCCTCCGAGCTTCGAGGACGACGTCCTCAGTGCCGTGACAGAACGTTTGGGCTCACTCGACGGCATCGACGGCTACGAGATCGACCAGTTGTCCGTGGGCAGGCGAATCGTCTACGACGTCAAGGCCAACTGGAAGCTCATCGTCGAGAACTTCATGGAGTGCTACCACTGCGCGACGATCCACCCCGAGCTCACCGAGGTGCTGCCGGAGTTCGCCGACGGCTACGCGGCGCAGTACTACGTCGGGCACGGCGCGGAGTTCGGTGACGAGATCAAGGGTTTCACCGTCGACGGCGGCGAGGGGTTCGAGAAACTCTCTGCGCTGGAAGAGGAACGCGACCGGAAGTACTACGCGATCACGATCAAACCGCAGGTGTTCGTCAACCTCGTGCCGGACCACGTGATCCTGCACCGGATGTACCCGCTGGCGGCGGATCGGACGATCGTCGAGTGCGATTGGCTCTACGCCAAGGAAGTGGTCGACACCGGCCGTGACGTCTCTCGCTCGGTCGAGTTGTTCCACCGGGTGAACGAACAGGACTTCGAAGCCTGCGAGCGATGTCAGCCCGCGATGGCCTCCCGTGCCTACGCGCAGGGCGGAGTGCTGGTGCCCTCAGAGCACCACATCGGCGGTTTCCACGACTGGCTCGTCCAGAAACTGGAATCAGCCGACTAGGGGATCGACTGCTCACCCGTGCACGCGAAAGCTGGCACGGGTGATGGAGCAGACGGACTTTCTGCTCCCCAACGGGGAGCACGAACACCTGCGCCGCATCCGGCTTCTGGCCGAGCGCGCGGAACGGACGGCACACGACAGGTCCAACTTCGTGGGACCTCCGCCGTCGCAGCAGCACCTTGACATCCTCGCGGAGATCAAGAAGCTGACCGACGAGATGACCGCGGCCGCCACCGCGCCCGTGAACGTCAGACGGGCCGAGACGTTGCCCCGGCCCGCCAGACCCGCGGACGACCTCGTCGTCCCCGGGAAGATGTAGCTGTCAGCGGCGCTGTCCGCGCACCATCTTCACGAGACCCTTCATCGTCTCCTCCAGTCCGGAGCCGAACGGGTTGTCGTGCACCAGGTACGTCCACGTCGAGCTCGGGCGCTTCACGCCGGCGTCGGTGAGGTCGTAGCCGTCGTCGGTGATCTTGGCCGCCTCGTACTTCTCCTTGGTGAGCTCCCAGGACTCCGGCACGATCTTGTTGAACGCCGGGATGGCCTCGCGGTGGAACTCGTCCAGCGGGTTCTGCCGCGCCAGCGCGCGCAGGTGGATGCCCTCCCGCAGGTCCGACAGGAACGTGAGGTGGTGCGTCCACAGGTCGTCGAGGAAGAACAGCGTGATCTTGCGGGCGGCCTCGCCGGCCACCTCGTCGGACACGCCTTCCTTCTTGCCGACCTTCTCGTACGCCGCGTCGCCGCGCAGCACGACGTCGCGGTGCTTGAGCAGCAGGTCGCGCTGGTGCTCGATCAGCTTGTTGTAGCGCCACGTGTTGCGGTGGATCTCGAGGTTCACGCCCTCGGCCACGCGCTGCGCGTGCTCGAAGGTGTGCAGCAGGCCCTTGTCGTGCACCCGGCCGTCGTTGTCCACTTCGGACGGGTCCTCGGCGTCCGGCGCGTACTGGGTGATCAGCTCGTCCTGCATGGAGGAGAAGAACACCGAGCCGCCGGGGTCGCCCTGACGGCCCGCGCGGCCGCGCAGCTGGTCGTCCAGGCGGGAGGACGAGTGGCGGCCGGAGCCGATCACGTACAGGCCGCCGAGCTCGGCGATCCGGTCGTGGTCCTCACCCTCGTGGCCGCCGAGGCGGATGTCCGTACCGCGACCGGCCATCTGCGTCGAGACGGTGATGCGCTGGTACGAGCCCGCGTCCGCGATGATCGTCGCTTCCTCGGCGTCGTTCTTCGCGTTGAGCACCACGCACTCGATGTCGGCGGCGCGCAGCTTCGAGGAGATCCGCTCGGACTCGGCGACGTCGAGCGTGCCGACGAGGATCGGGCGGCCCGTCGTGTGGACCTCCTTGATCTCCTCGACGATCGCGTCCTCCTTCTGCTCCAGCGTCGCGTAGAGGCGGAAGTGCTCGTCCTCGCGGATGTTCTCCTTGTTCGGCGGGATCACGAGCACTTCGAGCTCGTAGAACTCCCGCAGCGTCTCGGCGACGGCGACGGCGGTACCGGTCATGCCGCAGCGCGTCGGGTAGCGCGAGAGCAGCGCCTGCACCGTCATCGAGTCGAGGATCTCGCCGGACTCGGTGGTCTGGACGTTCTCCTTGGCCTCGACCGCGGCCTGCAGGCCGTCCGGCCACCGCTGCAGCTTCGCGACACGGCCACGCGTGTCGTTGATCAGGTGCACCTTGCCGTCACGCACGATGTAGTCGACGTCGCGGTGCAGCAGCACCTGCGCGTGCAGCGCTACGTTGACCTTCGACAGCGTGGACGTGACGTGCTCCTGCGAGTACAGGTCGATCTCGCCGAGCGCGCGCTCGACGGCCTCGGAGCCCGCACCCGTGAGGAAGACGTTGCGCTCCTCGTCGTCGATCTCGTAGTGCAGCTCCTGCCGCAGCCGCTTCACCAGGTCGGCGATGACGGGGTCGGCCGCCTCGGAACTGGTCGAGCCGGCGAGCACCAGCGGCACGCGCGCCTCGTCGACGAGCACCGAGTCGGCCTCGTCGATCAGCGCGACCTCGGGCTCGGGCACGATCAGGTCGTCGGGGCTCGTGACGATCCGGTCGCGCAGAACGTCGAAGCCGATCTCGCTGACCGGTGCGTACGTGACCTCGCGCTGGTAGGCCTCGCGGCGCTCCTCGGCCTTCGAGCTGCCGTTGATCCAGCCGACGGAGACGCCGAGCAGGCCGTAGAGCGGGCCCATCCACTCCGCGTCGCGCTGGGCGAGGTAGTCGTTGACGCTGACCACGTGGACGCGCTTGCCCTTGATCGCGAACCCGGCCGCGGCCATGGCGCCCGCGAGCGTCTTGCCCTCACCGGTCGCCATCTCGACGACGAGGCCGCTCAGCAGGCCCAGCGCGCCCAGCACCTGCACCTCGAACGGACGCTGCCCGATGGCGCGCTCGGCGGCCTCCCGGGTGAGCGCCACGAGTTCGGTGTCGGTGCTCTCCCCGCGCAGCTTCTCGGCGTGGGCCGTCAGCTCCTCGTCGCTGAACGCCTTGAAGGCGTCCGCGTGTTTCTCCACGTCCGCGAGCATGGCCTGGAACGGGGTGAGGTCGATGGAGCCCGGTTTCTGCGCGAACCTGCGCATCCGCTGCTTCAAGCGCGCCATGAGAGTGGTCACGACGCGCCAACGTACGGCATCGGCTCCAGGTTCCGCAGAGGTCTTGACTGTGAAGGCCCGATTTGTCCCTCCGGCCGGGCCTTCACAGCCTCTGATCAGGCCCGTTCCGGCTGGTGCGTCTCCGGCAGCTTGATCACCGACACGAGCGTGCACAGCCCCATGACCAGCAAGAACGCCGACACCGACATCGACGTCCCGGTCGCGCCCAGCAGAGCCGTCATCACGAACGGCGTGCCGCCGCTGACCAGGATCGACGCCAGTTGGTACGCGAGAGAGGCACCCGAATACCGGACGTGCGCCTCGAACAGTTCACCCAGGTAGGCGGCGATCGGCCCGTACACGAGAGAGGACGCGATGCCTCCGACCGTGTTCGCGACGAACAGCAACAGCAGCGAGCCCGTGTCCACGAGCAGGAAGTACGGGAACGCCCACACGATCAGGCCGACGGTGCCCGCGATGATCAGCGGACGGCGTCCCATGCGGTCCGAGAGGTGCCCGGCGTAGAGGATCACCGGGATGCTCACGAGAGAGGACAGCAAGCTCACGACCAGCACCGACTCTCGGCTGAGGCCGAGCGTGGTGGTCGCGTAGGACAGGACGCCCGCGATCGACACGTAGAAGATCGCGTTGGACGCGAACATCAGGCCCGCCCCGAGCAGGATCGGCTTGCGGTGCGTCCGGAGGGCCTCCTTCAGCGGTGCGTGCTTCACGGCCGGTGCGTCCGCACGGCGTTGCTGCATCTCCTTGAAGACCGGGCTGTCCTCGACCTTGAGCTGAATGAACAGCACCACGGGGAAGAGGAGCGCGCTCGCCAGGAACGGCACACGCCAGCCCCACGACGCGAACGCCTCGGGCGAGAGAGAGGTCGTGGCGCTGATGAAGGCGATGTTGCCCAGCAGCACACCGATCGGCACGCCGGCCTGCCCGAACGTGCCCGCGAAACCCCTCTTGCGAGGTCCCGCGGACTCGGTGAGCAGCAGGACCACGCCGCCCCACTGCCCGCCGACGGCGATGCCCTGCAGGAACCGCAGCAGCACCAGCAGCACGGGCGCGCCGACGCCGATGGTCGCCGTCGTCGGCAGCAGGCCGATGAGGAACGTGGCGCCCGCCATCAGCGCGAGGCAGATGACGAGTGCCGGTTTGCGGCCGACCTTGTCGCCGACGTGCCCGAACACCAGGCCGCCGATCGGGCGTGCGATGAAGCCCGCCCAGAACGTGCTGAACGACAGAAGCAACGCCACGATCGGCGTCGCCTCGGGGAAGAACAACTTGGGGAACACCAGGGCCGCGGCTGTCGCGTAGATGAAGAAGTCGTACCACTCGAGACTCGAACCGACGAGTCCGGCTGCCATCAGCCGGCGTAAGGTCTTCTGTTCCGCAGGGGCGACGCTGACCACGGATTCTCCTTCACCACGTGTCGATGAACGGGCGTTTCTTCCCGGGAGAGCGGGAAGTCGAGGGGGCCAGCGCCGTGGCGATCCAGCGGCGCGTGTCGGCCGGGTCGATCACGTCGTCGATCTCGAAGACCGAGGCGACGTTGAGGGCTTTGCCGTGCTCGTACGCCATCGCGACCATCTCGTCGTAGCGCCGCTTGCGCTCTTCGGGGTCCGCGATGGCGTCGAGCTCTTTCTTGAAGCCGAGTTTGATGGCGCCTTCGAGGCCCATCGGGCCGAACTCGCCGGTGGGCCAGGAGACGGCGAACTGCGGGACTTTCAGGCTTCCGCCCGCCATGGCCTGGGCGCCGAGGCCGTACGCCTTGCGCAGGACGACGAGTCCGAAGGGGACGGTGAGGTTCGCGCCCGTCACGACCATGCGGGTCAGGTGGCGGACGGTGGCGGTGCGTTCGGCGTCCGGGCCGACCATGAACCCCGGGGTGTCGGTGAGGGAGACGACCGGGATGTCGAACGCGTCGGCGAGCTGGAGGAAGCGGGCGCACTTGTCCGCGGCGTCGGCGTCGATGGCACCGCCGTTGACCTTGGGGTCGTTGGCGATCAGCGCGATCGGACGGCCTTCGACGCGGACCAGGGCGGTGACGATGGCCTTGCCGAAGCCTTCGCGCAGTTCGAGGACGCTGCCGGTGTCGGCGAGGGTCGTGATGAGGGAGCGGATGTCGTAGGCGCGGAGGCGGTTCTCGGGGATGGTGTGGCGGAGGAGGCGCTGGTCCTCGCAGGCCCAGGAATTGTCGGTGCTGTCTGGGATAATTGATTCCAGGGGTCCCCCCAGCGGCGCGGGCGAAGGCTGCGCGCTCGCGTGGGGGACGCCTGCGGGAGCCTGGAAGTACGAGAGGTACTTCTTGGCGACGGCCACCGCCTCTTCTTCGGAACCGACCGCGATGTCCACCACGCCGTTGGGCACCTGCACGTCCAACGGCCCGATGTCCTCCGGCCGGAACACCCCGAGCCCGCCACCCTCGATCATCGCCGGGCCGCCCATGCCGATGTTCGCGCCCTCGACCGCGATGATCACGTCGCACGTGCCCAGCAGCACCGCGTTGCCCGCGAAGCACCGCCCCGCCACCACGCCGATCAACGGCACCTGCCCGCTGAGCTGCGCGAACGCGTGGAACGAGCCGCAGTCGAGGCCGCTGACCATGCTGTGGTCGGTGTCGCCCGGCCGTCCGCCACCACCCTCGGCGAACAGCACCACCGGCAGGTTCTCCTGCCGCGCCAGCGCGAAGAGACGGTCCTTCTTCTGGTGGTTGCGCAGGCCCTGCGTGCCGGCGAGCACCGCGTAGTCGTAGGACATCGCCACGACCCGCGAGCCGTTGACCACGCCGATGCCCGCCACCAGGCCGTCAGCGGGTGTGCGTTCGATCAGGTCCTCTAGAGACCGGCGTCGGCGCTGTGCGGCGATCGCGAGGCCGCCGTACTCGACGAAGTCGGTGCAGAGATCCGCGATGTTCTCGCGTGCGGTCCGGCCGCCGCGGGCGTGCCGCCGAGCAGCGGCGTCGGGACGTTCGAAGTCGTGGCGCACCAGTGCTTCCGCCAGGTCCGGGCGCACGTGTTCGAGGTCCGCGACAGAAACGTCCTCAGCGGACTCACCGGCACCGGACGCCAGCACCTGGCCCTCGGACACGGTGTCGCCCACCGACACCAGCACCTCGCCGGACACCCGCACGACGTGCTGCATCTTCATCGCTTCCAGCACGACGGAGTCCGCGTCGACGGCGACGACCGTGCCGGCCAGCGGAGCCCGCATGCCCGACACCGGTTCCTCCACGATGAAGTCGGTCGTGGCGCCGACGACGTCGCGAGCCAACAGCCCTCGCAGGAACTCCAGGTTCGTGGACACGCCCTCGACGCGGAACTCGCCCAACGCGCGCCGGGCCCGGTTCAGGGCGACGTCCAGGTCCTCGCCGTGCACCACGAGCTTCGCCAGCAGGCCGTCGTACCGCGTGCCGACCCGGTAACCGACGTACCCGTGCGTGTCGACGCGGACGCCAGGCCCGGACGGCGGCGCGAACGACGACAGCACGCCACCTGAGGTCTGGTTCAGGCGCGCCTGCACGGCGGCGCCGCGGTCGTGGGGCGTGTAGTCGACGTCGCCGCCCCACGCGAGCAGCAGCTGGGTGCGCACGAGGTCCACTCCGGACACCATCTCGGTCACCGTGTGCTCGACCTGCAGCCGCGGGTTGACCTCCAGGAACGCGAACGAGTCCCCGGACACCAGGAACTCCACCGTCCCGACGCCCCGGTAGTCCACAGCGGACGCGATCGCCACGGCCGCCGCGTGCAGGGCCTTGCGCAGCACCGGGTCCAGCAGGGGAGCGGGCGCGATCTCCACGACCTTCTGGTGCCGCAGCTGCAGCGAGCAGTCGCGGTCGCCGATCACCGTCGTGCCGACGAGCTGCACCTCGATGTGCCGGGCGGAGAGCATCAGGCGTTCGAGGTAGACGTCGCCGGTCCCGAACGCCGCCAGCGCCTCCGCCCGGCACGCCTCGACCGCGCTGTCGAGGTCCTCCGCGCGCAGCACGGCGCGCATGCCCTTGCCACCACCCCCGGCGACCGCCTTGACCATCACGGGGTACGAGCCGGGTTCCGCGTCCAGCACCGGAATCCCCAGTGACGCGGCCAAGTCCCGTGCTCGCCGCTTGTCACCGAGCAGTTCCAGAACGTCAGCGGACGGCCCGACGAAGGCCAGGCCGCGCGCGGAACACGCCCGAGCGAACTCGGCGTTCTCGGACAGGAATCCCCACCCCGGATGCACCGCGACGCACCCCTGCGCCGCGTCCAGCAGTTGATCGACGTCGAGGTACGGAGAGGGCCCGTGCAGCGCCACAGTCCGGTCCGCGAGGGTCACGTGGAGCGAGGAAGCGTCGTCCTCCGCGTACACCGCCACGGTACGAATCCCCAGGTCAGCAGCCGCACGCAGAACGCGGACAGCCACCTCACCCCGGTTGGCGACGAGAAGCACGGGAAACCTCCTGAGCGACCGCTTAGTATGTGACGGCGGTCGCATGTTGCCATCTGAAGTCAACGGAAGTCCATACGGAACCGATCGGGGTACTGAGGCGTCAACGGAACACTTCGCCGCAAACGGGCGATCCAGTTGGCAGACTCCCCGCAAACATGCAAGGGCTTCAGGAGGCCGCAGTGGTGTTCAAGAGGATGATGCGCGCGTTCGGCGTGGGCGGGCCGACTGTCGACACGGTCCTGACCAATCCCAACGTCAGGCCCGGCGAGGTGCTGTCCGGCGAGGTGCGCATCGCCGGCGGCGATCACCCGGCCGAGATCGACCACGTCACGCTCGCGCTGCTCACCCGCGTCGAGGTCGAGAGCGGCGACAACGAGTACAACACCAACATGGAGTTCCACAAGTTCTCCGTGGGCCAGCGCATCATGGCCCAGCCGCACCAGAACATCTCGCTGCCGTTCCAGGTCCCGGTGCCGTTCGAGTGCCCGCTCAACGTCGTGGGCGGCATGCAGCTCAACGGCATGCAGCTCGGCCTGCGCACCGAACTGGAGGTCCGCGGCGCCGTCGACCCCGGTGACCTCGACCCGATCTGGGTGCACCCGCTGCCGTCGCAGGACGCCGTGCTCCAGGCATTCGGGCACATGGGCTTCCGCTTCACCAAGGCGGACAACGAGAAGGGCCGCATCCACGGCGTGCCGCAGCAGCTGCCGTTCTACCAGGAGATCGAGTTCTACCCGCCGCCGCAGTTCGCGGGCCGCGTCAAGCAGGTCGAGCTGACCTTCGTCACGACGCCGGGTGAGCTGCACGTGATCCTGGAGGCCGACAAGCGCGCCGGACTGCTCCGCGCGGGCGGCGACGCGTACGGCCGGTTCGCCGTGTCGCACCAGCAGGCCGTCGGCACGGACTGGTCCGCGACGATCAACCAGTGGATGGCGCAGGTCTCCGGCAGCCGCTGGTAGACCCCGAACGGTCGAACGCGCTACGCCTCGTGCTGCACGATCCGTCCGCTGAAGGGATGATCTCGGCCTAGTTCCGAAATCATCGCGGAGGAGGCGGTCATGGGCATCGGCAGCATCATCGGTGCGCTCGTCATCGGTCTGATCCTGGGCGTGCTCGGCCGGCTGTTCGCGCCGGGCAAGCAGAGCATCCCGATCTGGCTGACGATCATCGTCGGCATCGTGGCCGCGTTCATCGGCACGTGGATCGCGCGCCTGCTCGGCGTGCAGGACACGCCCGGCATCGACTGGATCGAGCTGATCGTGCAGATCGTGGTCGCCGCGATCGGCGTCTCGGTCGTGGCCGGGATGTACGGCCGCAAGTCGGTCAGTTAGGCCGGACCATCCGCAGGACGAGGTCGGCGTACATCGCGCCGATCTCGTCCGGAGTCCGCTTCCCGCTCGGCTGGTACCAGCGCGCGACGTCGATGCACAGCGACAGCACGGCCAGGGTCGCGCCCTTGAGGTCGGGAACGTCGAACGCGCCCTCCTCCACGCCGTCCGCGATGTAGGACCGCATCCGCTGCTCGATCTGCCGGCGCAGCTCCGCCACCTGCTCGTGGTGTTCGGGAGAGAGCGCGCCCAGTTCGTACTGCACCACCCGCGCCGTCGTGTGGAACTCCGCGTGCCAGCCCGCGAACGCCGCCACCGCGTTCTTCAGCCGCTGCACCGCCCCGTCGCCCTCGATGCTCGACAGCAGCGCCAGTGACGTCTCGTGGCCGACGAGCGAGATGTTGAAGAGAAGTTCCTCTTTGGACCGGTAGTGGATGTACACCGCCGCGGGCGACATTCCGGCCAACGAGGCGATGTCCCGGGTCGTCGTGGCGTGATATCCCTTGCCTGCGAACGCCTGGACGGCCGCGATGAGCATCCGGCGGGCGGCCTCGGGCGTGACCGTGCTCCACGTCTTGTCGAGCAGCGCGAACCCGTCCAGTCCGGTCGTCGTCATCGGGTGGCTCCCAGCGTGTTGACAGGTGATGGATCGTACTGCACGCTAAGCGTGCGCTTAGCGCTAAGCAACCGCTTAGTATGGAGGTTAGTCGTGCAGCGGACGCTGTTCAACGAGGATCACGTCGCGTTCCGGGAGTCGGCGAAGGCGTTCGTCGAGCGCACGATCACCCCGAACGTCGAGAAGTTCATCGAGCAGCGGGTGATCGACCGGGACGTGTGGCTGGAGGCCGGGCGTCAGGGCCTGCTGGGTCTGGAGATCCCGGAGGAGTACGGCGGCAGCGGCGCGAACGACTACCGCTTCAACACCGTCTTCGCCGAGGAGCTGTGCCGCGTCAACGCCGCGGTCGCGTCGTCGCTCGGCATCCACGGCGACGTCGTGGCGCCCTACCTCGTCGACCTGTGCACCGAGTCGCAGAAGCAGCGCTGGCTGCCCGGCATGTGCACCGGCGAGATCAAGACCGGCATCGCGATGACCGAGCCGTCCGGCGGCTCCGACCTCGCCGCGCTGAAGACCAACGCCGTGCGCGACGGTGACGACTGGATCCTCAACGGCTCCAAGACGTTCATCACCAACGGCTACACCGCCGACATGATCGTCGTCGCGGCCCGCACCGACCCGTCCAAGGGCGCGCGCGGCATCACGCTGTTCGCCGTCGAGAACGGCATGCCCGGCTTCGAGCGCGGCCGCAAGCTCGACAAGGTCGGCCAGCACCCGTCCGACACCGCGGAGCTCTTCTTCTCCGACGTGCGCCTGAGCCAGGAGCACGTCATCGGCGAGGAGGGCCAGGGCTTCATCTACATGATGGAACGCCTGCCGCAGGAGCGGATCGGTGGCGCCATCTCGAACCTGGCGCACGCGCAGGGCGTCTTCGAGGAGACGCTGGAGTACGTCAAGGAGCGCAAGGCGTTCGGCCAGGCGATCGGCAAGTTCCAGCACAACAAGTTCCTGCTCGCCGAGCTGCGCACGAAGCTGGACGTCTCGCAGGCGTTCATCGACACGCTGACCATGCAGCACGTTCGCGGCGAACTGAGCTCGGTCGAGGCGGCGCAGGCGAAGTACTGGAGCGCCGACATCGAGAACGAGGTCATCGACGCCTGCGTGCAGCTGCACGGTGGCTACGGCTACATGACCGAGTACCGCGTCGCCCGCGCGTGGATGGACGCCCGCGTCACGAAGATCTGGGCGGGGTCCAACGAGATCATGAAGGAACTCATCGGCCGCGACCTGGGCCTGTAAGGAGATCGGCATGGCTGAAGCAGTCATCGTTTCCACGGCTCGTTCGCCGATCGGCCGTGCCCGCAAGGGTTCTCTCGCGTCGTTGCGGCCGGACGACCTGGCCGCGCAGGTCATCTCGGCCGCGCTGGGCGACCTCCCGGCGTCCGAGATCACCGACCTGCACCTCGGATGTGCCGAGCCGCAGGACGAGCACGGCCAGAACATGGCGCGCCGCGTCGCCGTGCAGCTCGGGCACGACGGTCTGCCCGGCACGACGGTCAACCGGTTCTGCGCGTCCTCGGTGCAGACCGCGCGGATGGCCTTCCACGCCATCAAGGCGGGGGAGGGCACCGCGTTCATCTCGGCCGGTGTCGAGTGCGTCTCCCGGTACATGCACGCGGGCGCGCCGTCGTTCAACCCGCTGTTCGCCGAGGCGCAGCAACGGACCCTGGACACGGCCGCGTCCAACGCGCCGTGGACCGACCCGCGCCTGGACGGCCGGCTGCCCGACTACTACATCGCGATGGGTCAGACGGCCGAGAACGTCGCGACGCAGATGGGCATCTCGCGGCACGACCAGGACGAGTTCGGCGTGCGGTCGCAGAACCTCGCGGAGAAGGCGATCGCGGACGGGTTCTTCGCCCGCGAGATCACGCCGGTGACCCTGCCCGACGGCACGGTGGTCTCGACCGACGACGGCCCGCGCGCCGGGGTGACCCTGGAAGCCGTGTCGTCGCTCAAGCCGGTCTTCCGGCCGGAAGGCACGATCACCGCCGGCAACTGCTGCCCGTTGAACGACGGCGCCGCCGCCGTGGTGATCATGAGCGACGTGCGGGCGCGTGAGCTCGGGCTGACCCCGTTGGCGCGCATCGTGTCCACGGGTGTCTCCGGCCTCTCGCCGGAGATCATGGGCCTCGGCCCGGTCGAGGCCACGAAGCAGGCCCTCGGGCACGCCGGTCTGTCCATTTCGGACATCGACCTGGTCGAGATCAACGAGGCGTTCGCCGTGCAGGTGCTCGGTTCCCAGCGTGCGCTGGGCATCGACATCGACAAGCTCAACGTGCACGGCGGCGCGATCGCGCTGGGCCACCCGTTCGGCTCGACCGGCGCGCGGATCATGACGACGCTGATCAACGGCATGCAGGCCCGCGACGCCCAGTTCGGCCTCGAGACGATGTGCGTCGGCGGCGGTCAGGGCATGGCGATCATCCTGGAACGACTGAGCTGAAAGGTTCTGGCAGCAGTGGGAATCCTCGACAAATTCCGGCTGGACGGGAAGGTCGCGATCGTCACGGGCGCGTCCTCTGGTCTCGGCGTCGCGTTCGCCAAGGGACTCGCGGAAGCGGGCGCGGACATCGTGCTCGCGGCCCGTCGCGCGGACAAGCTGAAGGACACGGCCGCGCTCGTCGAGGCCACCGGGCAGCGCGCCCTGGTCGTGCAGGCCGACGTCTCGAAGCCCGAGGACTGCCGTGAGGTCGCGCGTGCGGCCGCCGAGTTCGGCACGGTCGCGGTGCTCGTGAACAACGCCGGTGTCGCGTCGGCCGTACCGGCGTCGCGCGAGACGCCGGAGGAGTTCCGCGGCGTCATGGACGTGAACCTCAACGGCGCCTACTGGATGGCGCAGGCCGCCGCCTCGGTCATGAAGTCCGGCGGCTCGATCATCAACATCTCCAGTGTCCTCGGCCTCGTGACCGGCGGCATCCCCCAGGCCGCGTACTCGGCGTCGAAGGCCGGTCTGCTCGGCCTGACGCGCGACCTCGCGCAGCAGTGGACCGGGCGCAAGGGCATCAGGGTCAACGCGATCTGTCCCGGGTTCTTCGAGTCGGAGATGACCGACCAGTACCCGCCGGGGTACCTGGAGAAGATCCAGGCGACGCTGCCATCCGGGCGAATCGGTGACCCGGAGGAGCTCGCTTCGGCCGTTCTCTTCCTGGCCTCGCCCGCAGGCGGTTACGTTACCGGCGAGACGCTCGTCGTCGACGGTGGTGCCGTGATCGTCTGACTCCAGGGGGAGCCGTGCGGGAGCCCGAGTTCAAGATCGTCGACCCGCGAAGACGGTTCCTGCTGTGGTTCGTGCCGCCGCTGGCGGTGTTCGTGTTCGGGCTGGTGACGTTGCTCGTCTCGGGGCACGTCACCGGCCCGTTCCGGTCTGTCACCGTCGTGCGGGCCCTCTTCGCCTCCAAGCGCGACTTCTTCCAGGACGAGCAGGTCAAGCGCATCCTGATGGCGCGCGGCTACCAGGTGCACGTGACGCCGATCGGGTCGCGGGACCTGGCGAACAAACCCGACCTCGACTCGTACCACTTCGTGTTCCCGTCCGGGCACGTGGCGAACGAGCACGTGAAGTCGCGCCGGGCCGGCAAGCACGTCGTGCCGTACCGGCCGTTCTTCACCCCGGTCGTGCTGGCGACGTTCCGCGAGTACGCCGAGGCGTTGAAGCGGGCGAACGTCGCGACGCCGTCCGACTCCAGCGAGAAGCCGCTCTACTACAACCTCGACATGGTCGCGTTCAAGGAACTGTCCGGGGACGAGCAGAAGGACCAGTGGAGTGAACTGGGCCTGAACAACGGCAACAAGGTGCTCGTGCAGTCGCCTGACCCGTGCAAGGCCTACTCGGGCGCGACCCTCGTCGGGTTCTTCGCCACGGCCTTCGGCGACGATCCACCGCAGACCGTCGAGGCCGCGGAGGAACTGGCGCGCAGGGTCAAACCGTTCATCGACGCGCAGGGCCAGGCCGGTGAGGACATGGCCCCCAAGTACTTCGTGCCGGAAGGCCGCACGCACGCCGTCATCGCGGTGATCTACGAGCACCAGTACATCGCGTACCAGTTGCGGCAGAAGAGCATCGACACCGAACGCGTGCTGCTCTACCCGAACAAGCAGCACCAGAGCACGCCCGAGCTGATCTCGTTCACGCCCGAGGGCGACCGCATCGGCGAGCTGATGATGAACGACCCCGAACTGCGTCAGCGCGCGGTCGAACTGGGCTTCCACTCGCTGGGGTGGAACGGGGAGACCGGCACGGACTTCGGCAGCCACATCGCCGGTCGCGGGCTGCCGGAGCCGCCGGCCGGTGAGAAGGGCAGGGTGCAACTGCCCAAGGCGGAACTCTTCGAGCACATGCTCGACGTCGTCGGCGACTGCAAATGAGGGCTCTGCTCGCGCTGCTGCTCCTGCTGACGGCGTGCACCTCGAGCACTCCGCCGCCGGTCCGGTTGAAGGTGCTGGCGAGTAGCGAGCTGGCCGATCTCGGCCCGGTGCTGGCGGAGCTGAAGAAGGCCACCGGGGTCGACCTCGCGGTGGAGCACCGCGGCACCGTCGAGGCCAGTGCGTCGCTCGCCGGGTTCGACCTGGCGTGGTTGTCCACCGCCCGGTTCCTGCGGCTGCGCGGTGCCGAACCGGAGCTGGCGTCGAGCATCATGACGTCCCCGGTGGTGCTCGGGGTGAAGCGGCCGAAACGGGCTGAGCTGGGCGAGCGACCCACGTGGGCGGACGTCGCGGACCAGGCGGCGCAGGGCCGGTTCCGCTACGGCATGGCCGATCCGCGGGTGTCCGGTGGCGGGATGGCCGCGTTGATCGGCGTGGCGACGGCGGCGGCGGGCACCGGTGCGCCGCTGCGGCCCGAGGACGTGAGTTGCGACCGCCTGCAGGGATTCCTCGCCGGACGGGCGTTCGACGTGCCGGACCCGGTCGCGGAGTTCGTCCGGCGGTCCGATGTGGACGGACTGGTCGCGCACGAGTCGGAACTGTTCTCCCTGAACGCTTCGGGTAGGTTGCAGGAGCCGCTGGAGATCGTCTACCCGCGGGACGGCATCGTCCTGTCGGACTACCCGTTGATGTTGCTGGATCCCGCGCACCGGGCCGCCTACGACCGCGTCGTCGAGTGGCTGCGTTCGCCCGCCGCACAACAGATGATCGCCGACCGCACCTGGCGCCGTCCGGTCGAACCCTCCGTGGTGCGCAACGAGAAGCTGAGCGCCGACCTCGGCACCGCGCTCTACTTCCCGGACAGCCCCGAGGTGATCGACCGGCTGCTGCTGTTCCACGATCGCGCGGGCGACGGCCGTCAGGTGGTCTTCGTGCTGGACTACTCGACGTCCATGCGCGGGGCGCGGCTCGCCGGCCTGCGTGAGGCGTTCGCGTCGCTCAACGGTTTCGACCGCTTCTACGTCGGCGAGACCGTGACGATCCTGCGGTTCGCGGGCACGGTGCTGGAGGAGCGTTCGATCACCGTGCGGGGCAAGGAGGACCTCGACGCGCTGCTGTCCGTCGTGGCGTCCGACGACCTTCAGGACAACACGGCGATCTGGGCCGCGCTGGACCGCGCGTTGCAACTGGCCCGCGGCGAGACGGCGGTCGTGCTGATGACCGACGGCGAGAACAACGCGGGCCCGTCGGTGGACGAGTTCCTGCGCGTGGGCAGGGGAGAGGTACCGGTGTTCCCGATCCGGTTCGGCGAGGCCTCGACGGCGGAGCTGGACCGGGTCGCGCAGGCGAGCGGCGGCCGTCTCGTGGAGGCGGGCGCGAAGTCGTTGCTGGAGGCGGTGAGGGAGATCCGTGGATGTCGATAGAACGCTCTGGTGGTCGGTCTCGTGGGGCTGGATCCTGCTGTGGGCGGCGACGCTCGTAGCCCTGGTCGTGGTCGTCGTGCTGGCGTGGCAGTGGATGCGCCGCCGCGAGCAGGAACCCGAGGTCCCCGGCCTGCTGTTCTACGTGCACGGCCAGCGAATGATCAACCTCTGCAAGGTCGGCCGCTACGACGACGCCGTCACCCGCCAGTTCGTCAAGCAGATCACCGTCACCAAGAACGGCAAGCTCCAGGTGGGCCCGAGCGAGTTCGGCATCGGCGTCGACGGCTCGGTGGTCGAGCAGAACACCGACACCTACGAGAAACCGGCCACGGAGATCGACGTGATCGGCGTGGTGCTGGCGGGCCTGCGCGCGGGCCACGGCGTGGTCGACGTCGACCTGACGACCGCCACCATCCGCGCGGACGACGCGTGGCGACGGTCCAAAGCCCGGCGCCTCAACGACATCCGCGACTACGTGTCGCTGCACGGCCGGTTCGAGGCCGCCGCGGGCCAGGACCCGGCGGTGCTGATCGCACCCGTCGGGGAGCACCGGGTGCGGGTGGAGTGCGACCGCGCAAGCCTGCGCGACACGCTGCCGCCGGGCCAGTTCAACGCGCGCTGCCTGGGCAAGGTCCAGTCGTGGAACGCCGCCACCGGGGAGATCGTGGTGCTGCCGGTCGTCGTATTCCAGTAGACGCGTGGGGGACGATCAGCGCGTGATCGTGCTGGATGAAGTCCTGGTGGTCGACGTGGAGTCGACGTGCTGGAAGGGGACGCCGCCGCCCGGCGAGATCTCGGAGATCATCGAGATCGGGATCTGCCCGCTCTCGGTGGCGACCGGGGTCCGGGGCGAGCGGCGCTCCGTGCTGGTGAGGCCTTCGCGGTCCACCGTCAGTCCGTTCTGCACCGAGCTGACGACGCTGACCGCCCCGCAGGTCGCGGACGGGGTCTCGTTCGCGGAGGCCTGTGCGGTGCTGCGCAAGGAGTTCCGGTCGGATCGCCGGGTGTGGGCCTCCTACGGTGACTACGACCGGAAGATGTTCGAACGGCAGTGTGCGGACTTCGGGGTCCGGTATCCGTTCGGGCCGCGGCACCTCAACGTCAAGACGTTGTTCGCGCTGGTGCACGCGTTGCCCCGGGAGGTCGGGATGGCCGAGGCGGTGCGGCTCGCCGGGGAGAGGATCGACGGCACGCACCACCGCGGTCACGACGACGCGTTCAACATCGCGGGCCTGCTGGCCGGGCTGCTGGCGAAGCGCTGATGGAGGAGCTGTTCAGAAGGTGATCACGTCGGCGCTGTCCGGGTTCGTCTTTCCCGCCAGCACCGCCTGCCACACGTTGACCAGCTCGTCCGGCCCGCTGTGGTGCACGACGCCGACCCAGCCACCGGCCTGAGCCGTGAAGCCCCGCCAGGCCTCACCGAACCGCTGAGCCAGCCCGTCAGAGCCCCAGTCGGCGGTGCGCTTGCGCAGTTGCTCCGGCGCGAAGAAGAACTCCGACCGCGGGTCCTGCGACGCCGTCTTGTGGGTCAGCCCGATCGAGATGTCCTTCACCAGCGACGAGCCCAGCCGGTCGTGCAGCGCCGAGCGCACCTCGGCCGACCCGCTGAAGTCCAGGTACACCGAAGGTTCGACGTCCACCGAAGCGTCGTAGGGGAGCACGGTGTCGTAGAGCCCGAGGCTCTCGGTGAATTCCACGTTGCGGGGCGAGGTCAGGCCCACGACCCGCACACCGGCGGAACGCAGGCACTGGGCGGTGCCGAACGCGGTCTTGCTGGAAGCGGAGGAGATGACGACCGTGCGGGCGCCGTGGAAGTCGTTGTCCACCAGTTGGTCGGCCAGCAGGAACGACGTCAGGAACAGCGGCCGGTACAGGACCTGCAAGTCTTCCAAAGACGCGTCGTAGGCCGGGTCCTGCGAGGTGACCAGGTAGCTGTTGTAGACGGCCGGCAGGTCGGCGCGGTGGTCGGCTGTGTCCACGAAACCGGAGGAGGTCAGTCGGGCGCGCACGACGAGGTGGCTCGCCATCGGCAGGTAGCCGTAGACGCGCGTGCCGGCGGGCAGTGCGTCCACAGTGGAGTCGACGACGTCGGCGAAGCCCCACACCGGGACCACGCCCTGGCCGTCGCCGCCGGCGGGGAAGAAGCGCCAGTAGCCGATGAGGTCGCCGATCACGCCGTACGTGACGTTGTTGGCGGTGAGGCCCACCCGGCTGACGCGGAGCAACACCTCGCAGTCCGACAGTTCGGCAAGCTCCGGACGTTCGTCGTGCAGCACTTCGGTTTCGGTGAGGTCGCCGCGGTCGACGACCACGGTCCAGCTGCTGATCATTGCCTGGATTCTCCTTGGTCGGGAGGTACGCTCCGAACGTGACCGTGCCTGAAAGACTGATCGACGCCGCCACCCGCCTGTTCGCGGACAAGGGGTACGAACGCGTCGCCGTGCAGGAGATCGTGGAGCACGCCGGTGTCACCAAAGGCGCTATGTACCACTACTTCGGGTCGAAGGACGACCTGCTGCACGAGATCTACGGGCGGTTGCTGCGCTTGCAGACCGAACACCTGGAGAAGATCGCGTCCAGCACCGGCCCGGTCACCGAACGGCTGCGCGAGGCCGCGATCGACGTCATCGTCACCAGCGTCGACGACTTCGACGCCGCGAAGGTGTTCTTCCGGTCGATGAACCACCTCTCGGAGGAGAAGCAGAGGGAGGTGCGGGCGGAACGGCGGCGCTACCACGAGAAGTTCCGCGGCCTGGTCGAGGAGGGGCAGGCGGACGGCACGTTCCGCGCCGACGTGCCCGCCGACGTGGCCACGTACTACTTCTTCGGCTCGTTGCACCAGCTCGGCACCTGGTACCGCCCGGACGGCGACATGCCGCCCGGACGGCTGGCCGAGCACTACGCGGACCTGCTGATCCACAGCCTCAGGCCCTGATCAGGGCACGATCACGCTGACGATCTCGGCGACGCACGCGGGCTTGTCACTACCCTCGATCTCGATGACGACCTTGGTCACGAGCTGCTTGCCCAGCGCGATGTCCGTGACGTCCAGCAGCTCGACCCCGCCGCGCACCCTGGCACCGACCAGCACCGGCTGCGGGAAGCGGACCTTGTTGCTGCCGTAGTTCACGCCCATCTTGATGTTCTTGACGGTGTAGACGTCCCGCACCAGGTACGGCACCAGCGACAACGTCAGGTAGCCGTGCGCCACCGGTCCGCCGAAGGGGCCCTTGGCGGCCTTCTCGACGTCGATGTGGATCCACTGGTGGTCCAGCGTCGCGTCGGCGAACAGGTTGACCTGCTCCTGCGTGACCTCGTGCCACTCGCCGAACCCCAGGTGCTCGCCCTTGGCGGCGACCAGCTCGTCGATGTTCTCGAAAGCGCGCATGGCCCTCAGTCCTTCGGTCCGCCGGCGACGTAGATGACCTGGCCGGACACGAACCCGGCACCCTCGCTCACGAGGAACGAGGCGGTGTGCGCGATGTCCTCCGGCTGGCCGACGCGCGCGACCGGGATCGCCTGCGCCGCACCGGTCAGGAAGTCGTCGAACGAGATCTTCATGCGCTCGGCGGTCGCCTTGGTCATCTCGGTGGCGATGAAACCGGGCGCGATCGCGTTGACCGTGACGCCGAACTTGCCGAGCTCGATCGCGAGGGTCTTCGTGAAGCCCTGCAGACCGGCCTTGGCGGCGGAGTAGTTCGCCTGGCCGCGGTTGCCGAGAGCGCTCGTGCTCGACAGGTTGACGACGCGGCCGAAGCCTTCCTTCGTCTGGTACGCCTGCACGGCCTTGCTCATCAGGAAAGCGCCGCGCAGGTGCACGTTCATGACCGTGTCCCAGTCGCTCGCGGTCATCTTGAACAGCAGGTTGTCGCGCAGCACGCCCGCGTTGTTGATCAGCACCGTCGGTGCGCCGAGCTCCTCGGCGACCTTCGTGACCGCGGCGTTGACCTGCTCCTCGTCCGCCACGTCGACCTTGAGGCCGATGGCGCGCCCACCGCTCGCGACGATCTTGTCGGCGCCGTCGAGCACGCCCTGCTCGTCGAGGTCGAGCAACGCGACGGCCAGGCCGTCCGCGGCGAGGCGCTGCGCGACCGCGGCGCCGATGCCACGAGCCGCGCCGGTGACGATCGCAACCCTGTCGGCCACGGGTCCTCCTTCGATTTCGGTGAGAGGTGGTGAGCTAAGCAAGCGCTTAGTAACGTACCTATCAGTCCGCTTGACGTCCAGGTCTGTGCGGACGACCATACCGACTGGTCGGAATGTGGCAATTCGAGGAGGCAGGTGCCCGTGGACTTCACCGGCAAGGTCGCGCTCATCACCGGCGGATCCAACGGCATCGGCGCCGCGTCCGCCCGGCGTCTGGCGTCGCTCGGCGTGCGCGTCGTCGTGGCTGACGTGGACGCCGACCAGGGCAAAGCCGTTGCCGATGAGATCGGCGGCGTGTTCGTGCGGTGCGACGTGACCGTCGCTTCGGACTCGGCCGAGGCTGTCGCGCTCGCGGTGCGCGAGTTCGGCGGGCTCGACATCGCCTTCTTGAACGCCGGCATCGGCACCGGGTGCTCGTTGGGCGACGACTTCGACGTCGAGACGTACCGCCGTGCGATGGCCATCAACCTCGATGGTGTCGTCTATGGCGCGCACTACGCGTTGCCCGAGGTGCGCAAGCGCGGCGGACAGATCATCGCCACGGCCTCGATGGCCGGATTGATGGCGATGCCCGGCGACCCCGTGTACGGCGCCAACAAGGCCGCTGTCGTGGGCCTCGTGCGTTCGCTCGGTGGCGCTTACCCCGACGTGCGCGTGAACGCGCTGTGCCCCGGCTTCGCCGACACCAACATCATCGTGCCGCTGCGGTCGACGCTGGAGGAGATCGGCATGCCGATCATCCCGGTGACCGACGTCGTGGACGGCTTCATGTCCATTGTGGAGGGTTCGGGGACGGGCGAGGCCTGGTTCGTGCAGGCCGGTCGCCCATCGGAGCCGTTCGGGTTCCGCAACCCGCCCGGGCCTCGCAACGCCGACGGCTCGCGCATCGGCGCCGCCTCCCTGGACCCCGTTTCCATCGCGCTTGAGGAGAACTGATCGTGCGTGCCATCCAGATCACCGAGTTCGGCGGGCCCGAGGTCCTTCAGCAGGTGGAACTGCCCGACCCCGTAGCCGGTGAGGGGGAGGTGCTGATCAACGTCTCGCGTGCCGGACTGAACTACGCGGACACGCACCAGGCCGAGAACTCCTACCTCGCGAAGATGGACCTGCCACTGGTGCCCGGCGGCGAGGTCGTCGGCACGACCGAGGACGGGCGCCGCGTCGTCGCGCTGACCAAGAACTCCGGCGGATACGCGCAGAAGGCCGTCGCGCCTGCGTTGACGACCTTCGACGTTCCCGAGGGCGTCGACGACCTGACCGCGCTGTCGTTGATCGTCCAGGGCGCCACCGCCTGGCTGCTGCTGCGCAAGTCGACCCACATGGAGCCCGGTGAGTCGGTCGTCGTGCACGCCGCCGCCGGTGGCGTGGGGACGATCGCCGTGCAGCTGGCCAAGCTGTGGGGCGCCGGGCGGGTCATCGCCACCGCGTCGTCCGAGGACAAGCGGAAGCTGGCGCTCGACCTCGGCGCGGACGTCGCGATCGACTCCCGCTCCGAGGACATGACCGCCGCGCTGAAGGAAGCCAACGGTGGCCGGCGCGTGGACGTCGTTCTGGACATGACTGGAGGTACCACCACTGACCAGTCGCTGGTCGCGCTGGCTCCGTTCGGGCGGCTTGCGTTTTATGGCATGGCCTCGCGGGAGAGGCCGAAGCCGGTTGACCTCGGAGCGCTGCTGGTGCACTCCACGGCCGTTGCGGGCATGTGGCTGCCGCACGCCCTGAAGGTCCGGGACGCCGAGCACGGGACGCTGGCGCATCGGGCCATGGCCGAACTGTTCCAGCTCGTCGTCGACGGCAAGCTGAAGGCCGTTCCCGGCGGTGAGTACGGGCTCGGCGAGGTGCGGCAGGCGCACGAGGACCTGCGCTCCCGCAAGACCTCCGGGAAGCTCGTGCTCGACCCGTCGCGCTAGTCCAGGACACGCGAAAGGGCGGCCCGCACGCGGGCCGCCCTTTCGACGTCGTGCTGTCCTACTCGGAGAGCTCCGCCAGCTGGGCCTTCACCTTGGCCAGCTCGGCCTCCAGCTCCTCCATGCGGGTGCGGTGCTGGTCGCGCGCCGCCTCCAGCACCGACTCGATGCCGTTGGCGATGTCCTCGTGCAGCTCCTTTGCCGCCTTGGCCACCGCGATGGCCGGGATGACCAGGCCCGACACGACGCGCTGCGTGCCGTGGACCAGGTCGGCCTGCCACTCGCCCTCGGCGGTGCCGGTGACGGTGAGCGTGAGCTCCACGGTGCGAGTCTTCTTCGCCGTGCTCTTCGGCCGGCCGGCCTTCGGCTTCTCAGCCTTGGGGGCCTCTGCCTTCGGAGCCTCGGCGGGCTTGGGAGCCTCGACGGGCTTCGGGGCCTCGGCCTCGGGGGCCGCCGTCTCCACGACGGTCTCCTCGACTGCCTGCACCTCGGTGAGCGTGTCCGACACGATCAGGTTCCTCTCTGCGCAACGACGTGACCCCGCGCACAGCATAGAACACTTGTTCGATCAGCCGTGAAAGGGGTCAGCGCAGAGCCTATTGACTTGCTCCTCAGCTTCAGAACCGGGGTTTCCCGCTCGGCTCTGTCGCGTTCGGGTGCTTCCTGGTTCATCGCCCTGTGCCGTTCCCTGACGGGTGGTCTTACCTGGGCTCCGCAGGCGTTTAGTCTCTCCGCCCGCCCGGCGGCGAGGATGTTGCGGGCCGCGTTGTAGTCCCGATCATGCGTAGCGCCACAGGTCGGGCACATCCAGTTGCGGACGTTCAGCGGCATGTCGCCTGCGATGTACCCGCAGTCGGAGCATGTCTTCGACGTGGGCAACCAGCGTGAAACCTTGGCGACGGTCCGGCCGTACTTTTTTGCCTTGTCCTCGATCAACTGGACGAACTGGGCCCAACCGGCATCGTGAACGGCGCGCGCCAACCGATGGTTTCTGGCCATTCCCGCGACGTTCAGGTCCTCGACGTAGACCGCTTGGTTCTCGCGAATCAACCCGAGGGCCTGCTTGTGGTGATGGTCCAGCCTGGCCCGAGCAACCTTGCAGTGCAGGGCGGCCACCTTGCGGCGCGCCTTCTCCCGGTTCTTGCTTCCTTTGGCTCGGCGAGTCCTCGCCTGTTCGAGTCGGCGCAGTTTGCGGAGTTTGTGGCGCAGGCTTCGAAGATTGGTGATGTCGATGCGGTGACCTGCTGTGGTCGCGACCACAGCCAACCGGATGATCCCCAGGTCGATGCCGGCCTCGTGTGCGATCGGTGCCAGCGGAGTCGGTTCGACCTCGACCACAAAACTGGCGTAGTAGTGGCCGTCCGGTTCGCGGATGATCGTGACCGATGAAGGTTCGGATGGTAGCTCGCGGGACCAGCGGACCCGCATGTCGCCGATCTTGGCGAGGTGGATCTGTCCACTCGGCCTGATCGTGAAACCGTTGCGGGTCAGCCGGAACGACTGACGGTTGTCCTTGCGGGACTTGAACCGAGGCTTGCCGACCTTCCGGCCGCGGCGCGTGCCGGCGGCCGACTCGAAGTAGTTCTGGTAGGCCCGGTGCGCGTCGCGCACCGACTGCACCAGGGCGACACTCGCCACTTCCGCAAGCCACGCCCGATCACCTCGGGTCTTGGCCTCGGTGATCACCCGGCGCTGTACCTCTGTCGGCGTCAGTTCGACCCCGGTGCGGTACGCCGCTTCCCTGCAGCGGACGGCGTCGTTGAACACCGTCCGCACACAGCCGAACGTGCGAGCCAGCATCTCCCGCTGTGCGACAGCGGGTTCGATCCGGTAGCGATATCTGGCCAGCACGGACACAACTCCATCGAACACGCGTTCGGCATCGTCAGTACGGCGGGAGCTGCACGCGCCACTGCCGTTCGACGTCTATGACGCCGGGTACTGCCTGCAGGGCCGGGATGGCCCTGACCTCGGCGGTGCCGGTCACGACGCCCAGCGCTGTCAGGACCGTGTCGACCACCAGGCCCGCCTCCCGCAGGTCGTCGAGGACCCGCGGGAGGCTGCCGTCCGTCACGGAGACCATCACCTGGTCCACCGAAGCGGTCATGGCGCCTGGACGAGTCCGGAGCCGATGTCGGTGGACGGCAGGGGGAGGCGCAGTGCGGTGCCGACCAGGCGTGCCCACAGCTCGTAGCCTCGTGCGCCGGTCTTCTCCGCGATCAGCACCGCCACGCCCGCCACGTGCGGCGTCGCCATCGACGTGCCGCGCAGGCGGGAGTACTTCTGCGGGAGCTTGAACGACGAGTACACGTCGACGCCCGGTCCGCAGACGTCGACCTGGCCGATCTTGTCCGCCGAGCCCGAGGAGAACGACGCGATCGCGCGGAGCACGTCGATCGCCGCCACCGCGATGATGCTGGGGCAACGGGCCGGGTGGCCCACCGGCGCGACGCGGGCCGGGCGCGAGGACGCGTTGCCCGCCGCGGCGATGATCAGCGTGCCCTTGGCCAGGGCGCGCTGGGCGACGGTCTCGTAGATCTGCGAGTACGGCGTGTTCACCGGGACGTCGGCGCCCAGGGACATCGAGATGATCGCGCAACCGTTCGAGACCGCCCAGTCGATGCCGCCGAGGATGCCGCCGTCGGAGCCGGAGCCCGCGTTCGACAGGACCTTGCCCGCGAAGATCTCGGCCTCGTGCGCGACGCCGTAACCGGGCAGGGTGGCGGGCTTGCGCGGGCCCGCGGACGTGCCGATGCAGTGCGTGCCGTGGCCGTGGCCGTCCTGCACGTCCTCGCCGGTGATGAACGACTTCGTGGTGATCGCGCGGCCCGTGAAGTCCGGGTGGTTCTTCTCCCAGCCGGTGTCCAGGACCGCGATCTTGATGCCCTTGCCGGTGGCCGTGCTGACGTCCGCGCCGACCGCCTGCAGCCCCCAGGTCAGCACGGACTCGTCGACGGCCTGCACCTCGGCCTCCGCGGCCGGTGCGGCGTCGTCCTGGAACACGTGCACGACACGTTCCGGTTCGACGATCTGGACCGGGCCGGGCCGGTCGGCCGCGCCGTTCAGCTCGCGCAGCAGGTTCGGGTCGCCGGACACCACGGCGACGCCGAGCTCCGGGAACACCTGCAGCGTGTCCGAGCCGATCTCACCGGTGTTCGGGTTGAACCCGGCGATCGCACCGAGTTCGGCCAGCCCCTCTTCGACGGCGTCCTCCTGCAGCAGTACCAGGAATCGGCCGGTGGTCTCCACTTCCGCGGGTTCGGTCATGACGCTTCGCCCCTACTCTCCGTCTAGCCCTCACTAGAGAGTCGTCACATCGGGGCAGTTGTTTCAGGCCATTTGCCGTCTGCGCTGAAAGAATTCACCGATTGGCTCAACGTACTTGGCCGCGATGGGCCCGAGGATCGCCATGAGCAGCACGTACGCGGTCGCGAGCGCCGCCAGGTCGTTGTGCACCTGACCAGACGCCACGGCCAGGCCGGCGATGACGATGGAGAACTCTCCGCGCGCCACCAATGCGACCCCCGCACGCATGCGGCCCATCTTCCCGATGCCCTGACGACGCGCCGCCCACCAGCCCGTGAAGACCTTCGTGGCCGTCGTGACGGCGGCCAGCGCCACCGCGATCGCGAGCACGGGCGGGATCGAGCGCGGGTCGGTGTTCAGGCCGAACACCACGAAGAACATCGCGGCGAAGAGGTCGCGGAGCGGTTCGAGCAGGCGCGTCGCGTTCTCGGCCGTCGACCCGGAGATCGCGATGCCGAGCAGGAACGCGCCGACCGCCGCCGAGACCTGCAGCTGCGAGGCGATGCCCGCGACGAGCAGCGCCGAACCGAGCAGCTTGAGCAGGAACACCTCGTGGTCCGGACTGTCCACAATGGCCGAGATGAAACGGCCGTACTTCAACGCCACCACCAGGACGACGGTGATCGCGAGCAACGAGATGCCGACCGACGTGAGCCCGCCCCAGAAGCTGACGCCCGCCAGCACCGCCGTCAGCACCGGCAGGTACACGGCCATCGCCAGGTCCTCGAACACGAGCACGGACAGCACGACCGGCGTCTCGCGGTTACCCAGCCGCCCCAGATCGCCCAGGACCTTCGCCACGATGCCCGACGACGAGATGTACGTGACGCCCGCCATCGCGAGCGCGCCGACCGTCCCCCAGCCGAGCAGGTACGCCGCGATCGCACCCGGTGCCGCGTTGAGCACCAGGTCGAGCACACCCGCCATCCAGGACTTCTTCAGCCCGGTGGTGAGCTCGGAGGCCGAGTACTCGAGGCCGAGCAGGAGGAGCAGCAGCACGACGCCGATCTCGCTGGCGAGGTGGGTGAACTCCTCGATGCCGTGTAACGGGATCAATCCGCCCTCGCCGAACGCGAGCCCGCCGATCAGGTAGAGCGGGATCGGGGAGATGCCGGCACGCCGAGCCACTCGACCCAGCAGACCGAGGCCGAAGAAGACCGCGCCGAGCTGGATCATTGCAATTGTCGTCTCATGCACAGTGCTTAACCGCCGTGGAAGATCTCAGCGGCGGCGTCGAGGCCGTCCGCGGTACCGACGACGACCGCGAGGTCACCGTTTTCGAAGATGAAGTCGGGGCCGGGCGACGGGTGAGCGTTGCCGGAGCGCACGACTGCCACGATGGACGCACCGGTCCGCGTGCGCAGGGCGGTCTCGCCGAGGGTGTGGTTCACGAACGCCGTCACCGGGAGCTGCCGCGTCGTGATGCCCGCGATGTCCCGGGTCTCCTCGCGCAGGTGGGCGACGAGCTGCGGCGCGCCGAGCAGGCCCGCGAGCGTGTTCGCCTCTTCCGGTGACAGGGGTATCGAGGCGGCGCAGGAGTCGGGATCCGTCGCTTTGGACAGGATCAGCTCGAACCGGCCGTCCCGGTACGTGATCACGCCGACTCGGCGTCCGGCGCGGATGGTGAAGTCCTGACGCGTCCCGATGCCCGGCAGGGGCGTGATCTCTACGTTCACACAGATCATGATACGTGGATGTCTCTTCGTGTACGCCCCGTGCGTCGCGGCTGGGTGGTACGCGAACGCGTGCCCGGCCCGGACGTCGACGAGTTCGCCGAACCCGGCCAGGTGATCGGGGCGCTCGCCAGAGCCCCGCACGGCACGCTGCTGGCCGTCCAGCACCCCCACCGCACACCGGCCGCGCTGGCCGCGGGAACCGGGCTGCTCGACGCGCTGCCCGCCGCTCGCGCCGAGCTGGCGGCACTGATCCGCAGGGCGTACACCGAGGTCACCGACGTCGTCGCGCCGTACCGGGTGGACGGTCCGGACGGGACGGCGTGCGGGCTGCTGTGCCTGGTCGACCCGGACGGGATCGAGCACACCGAGGACGTCTACCCGGACGTCGTCGCCGAACGCGGGCAGGTGCTGGCGTCGCTGGGCATCGCGACGAGCGCGGCCATGCTGGTGCCGATCACCCCGCACGACGGGCTGACGGACCTGGTGCTCGGCATGACCGGGGAGCCCGCGGTGTCGCTCGTGGACTCCGGTGGGCGGCGGCACTGGGTGTGGCTGGTCGGGCCTGGGCCGGAGCAGGACGCGTTCGTCGAGGCGGCGGGCGCGCACCCGTTGCTCGTCGCGGACGGCAACCACCGGGTGGCGGCGGCGCGGGAGGCGGGGCTGTCCGGGTTGCTGGCGCTCGTCACGTCCGGGCCGGGGTTGCGGGTCGGGCCGATCCACCGGGCGATCGTCGGCAGCGGGCTGACCGCCTCCGATCTGGTGGCGGCGTGGAAACGGGCCGGGCTGACGGTGTCGTCGTTGCCCTACGTCGTCGATCCGGAACCGGGTGTGGTCGTGGTGCGGTGCGCGGACGAGGTGCTGCGGGTCGAACTGCCCGCGGGGCGGGGGATCGACCACGCCGTGGTGGAGTCGTTGCTGCTGGACCAGGCGCTCGGGCTCGACCCGGAGAGCCCGTGCGTGCGGGCGGTCGTGGACCCTTCGGTGGAGGCCGAGGCGGTGTTGCTGATCGCGCCCGTGCCGCTGCGGGAAGTGCTGGCGGGCACCAAGATGCCGCGCAAGAGCACCTACTTCACCCCGAAGCCGCGCAGCGGACTTCTGCTGGCCGACCTGGCACCGTAGGGCCCTGTGCGGCGGGTTCGTTCGGCCCTGGTCGCCTGTCGAACGCGCGTTGAAAATCGTGGCATGCACTACGACGCGTCACCCTCACTGCCGCCGCCCCACTCCCGGGTCGGGCTCGTGCACGTCAGGCACCTGAGGGCGATGACGTCGGCGTTGCGCGCGGTCGACTACCGCTACGGCGGTGGGTCGTGCCGAACGCAGGTGGAGGCTCTGTTGTCGTGGTGTGACAAGGCTTTCGCGCACTCGGCCAGTGCCGCCGTGCGCCGCGACTTCCGGGCTGCCATCGCGGAACTGCACGCCCTCGCGGGGTGGACCGCCTTCGACGCCGGTCTCGGCGGGTCCGCGCACCGCCACTTCCTCCTCGCCCTGGACTTCGCCCAGGACGAGGACCTGGTGGCGAACATCCGCTATCGGATGGGGCGGGTCCACCTGCACCACGGTGGACCCGCCGAGGCGCTCGGCATGTTCCGGCTCGCGGGAATGGTCGCGAACAGCCACCACACCAACGCGATCCTCGCCGCGAACCAGGCGTGGTGCTACGCCGAGATGGGGCAGCGGGTGCCCGCGCTGGCGATGCTGGGGCGGGCGCACGACGAGTTCGCGCGTTCGGATGTCGACGCTGCGGCGCCGTGGGCCGCGTTCTTCGACGTGCACGACCTCTCGGGCATCACCGGCGCCATTTACACCTCTCTCTCACGCACCGTCGACCGTGGGTTCGCGCGGCCGGCCATCACGGCGTTGCGTCAGGCCGTGACGGGGTATCGCGACGACATGGCGCGCAGCCGGACGTTCGCGTTGATCGCGTTGTCGCTCAACCACCTCGTGGAAGGGGACGCGGACGAGGCGGCGGTGACGGCGGGGCTGGCCGTCGCGCAGACCGGCGACATGATGTCCGCCCGCACGCGCAAGAAGCTCGAACCGTTGCACGCCGAGGCGGGCACACGTCACGCGACCATGCTGCGGGAGCTGATCACGCCGTTGCTGGCGGCCTCGCCGATCGCCGCGTGATGGGTCCGCGGACCCGGTGGTTCCCGGCGACACCAGGGTCGTTGCCGGAGATCCGGGACTTCGTGCGGGGCCTCGCCGGGGAGTCGGGACTGCAGGGCGACGACGCGCGGGACGTGCTGCTCGCGGTGTCCGAGGCGGCGGACAACGCGGTGCGGCGCGCCGGGGCGTCCGTCGTCGGGGTGACGTGGGAGCCGCGTGACCACGCCGTGCTGCTGACGATCGAGGACGACGGCGTGTTCGACCTCGCCGCGGGCACCTCGGCCCGGCCGCTGGGGCTGCGCCTGCTGTTCGGCGTCGCCGACGAGGTGCAGGTGCGGCCCGGCAAACCGACCTGGCCCGGCACGGTGGTGAGCGCGCTCGTGCGGGTCTGGTCGCGCGCGGGCGTCCCGGACCTGCCCGCGCCTCCGGGACGCCCGCGCGTGTTGCTCGTCGACGGCGACCGGTTCTCCGGCCAGGCGCTGGCCGCGTTCCTGCACGCCGAGGGCTACGAGGTCGCGCTCGTGACGACGATCGAGGCCGCGGAGGAGTCACTTCAGAGTCCACCGGCACTGGCGATCGTCGACCTGCTGACGTCTCATGGTGAGGGGACGAGGTTCGCGGCGGCGGCACGAACGTTCGGCGTGCCGGTCGTAGCCGTTTCGGCGATCGAGCCGGCCACTCACGTTGCCGATGCCCATCTGGCGAAACCGGTGCACCCGCTGCGTGTGCTCGCGGCGGTGCGCGACCTGCTGCATCCCGACACTTGAGGCACTCACGATGGAACCCCAGTCAGGCCTGTTGGAGGTACGTCGCCAAGGCGCGTTGGTGACGCTCACCGGCGAGGTCGACCTGAACACCAGCGACCTGCTGCGCGCGGAGCTCGCGCTCGCCCGCGCGGCGGGGGACGGCGACGTGGTCGTCGACTTCACCGGTCTGACGTTCATCGGTTCGAGCGGCCTGCACGTGCTGATCGAGACGGCGACGGAGCTGGGGGAGCGGCGCCTGGTGCTGCTCGGCGGCGGCTGGGGCGCCTACGTCGTGAACCTGCTCGGGCTGAGCGCGAAGTTCCCCAACATCGTCGTCGACCACTGAGGTCCACTTCGGACCGCTGCTAGGGTCGATCGCATGGCGGTGCGAGCGATCAGGGGAGCCACGCAGATCGACGCGGACTCGCGGGACCTGCTGCTGGAGGCCACGGCCGAGCTGGTGCGGGAGGTGTTGTCGTGCAACGCCTTGACGGCCGACGACCTGATCAGCGTGGTGCTCACCGCGACACCCGACCTGGTGTCCGAGTTCCCCGCCTACGCCGCGCGCCAGGCGGGGCTCTCGGACGTGCCGCTGCTGTCCGCGACCGAGATCGCGGTGCCGGGGGCGATGCCGCGCGTCATCCGGTTGCTGGCGCACGTCGAGACGGATCTACCGCGGTCGTCGGTGAAGCACGTCTACCTGCGCGGGGCGGCGGCGTTGAGGACCGACCTCAACCACTGAACGCCCGGCTGATCGCGTCGATGTGCCGGTGGTCGGTGCCGCAGCACCCACCCAGCACCGTGAGCTGCGGGAAGCTCGCCTTGAGCCGTCGGTAGTCGTCCGCGAGTTCGTCGGGATCGCCCCGGTCCAGGACTTCGGCCTCGTCGAGTTCCGCGTGGCTGAGCTTCGACGCGTTGGCCCGGATGCCCCTCAGCCGCGGCGCCCAGGAGGCCTGAGGATCGAGCGCCGGCGCGATGTGCGTCGGGTGCGCGCAGTTGACCATGTAGTAGGCCGGGTAGCCGTCCGTGTCGCGTTCGACGGCCTCGATCGCGTCGCCCAGCGAGTCCCCGCTCGGCAGCCTGCCGTCCGTCTCGACCGTGAACGAGATGACGACCGGCACGCCCGCTTCCCTTGCGGCGTCGACGATGCCGGTGGCCTCGGGGATGTTCGTCAGCGTCATGGCGGTGACCAGGTCCGCCGGGGTGCCGGCGAGCATCCGGATCTGGGCGGAGTGGTAGTCGCGCGCCTCGTCCCTGCTCATGATCGACTCGGGCCGGTAGGCGTCCCCGCGAGGCCCGACGCACCCGCTGATGACGACGGGGATCGCGAACCGCTGCCGCACGTCCAGGAGCAGGTCGACGGCCTTGCGGTTGACTGCTTCGAGACGTTCCGCGTCATAACCCTGCCGGCTGGCCCAGTCGGGGTTGGCGCGCCAGGTGGCGGTCTCGAGGACGATGCCCGCGCCGTCCCGTTCGGCGATGCCCGCGTAGCGCTCGTAGTACCGGGTGAGCGCCGCGTGACCGTCGGCGTCGTCGAGCAGGGGGAACGCGGCGAAGTCGGGCAGGTCGATGCCGTCGTCGAAGAGGAGGGTGGTCTCGGCGCCGCCGTCGGTGAGGAAGAGCGGGGCGTCGAGCTGGGGCAGCTGCGTCATCGGGGTGCCTCCAGGCCGGAGGGCCCAGTGTGCGTCCCGGATGCCCGTTGTGCCCGATAAGGTGGGGTGATCATCTGGGGGGTGATCGCGTGTTCCAGCCGTATCTGGCCGGCTACCGCTACTACGTGCTGTTCCTCGAGGACAGCTCCATGGCGGACATCGGCGAGGCGAAAGGGCTTCACCGCTCACTCGGTTCCTCTCACGAGGAGAAGTACGAGGGCCACGGCGTCTGGACGTACAGCCACGACCTGGCGGACGCCCGCGACTACGACCCCCGCTACGGCTTCCGTGAGTCGTTGCCGGGCGAGGTCGAGCTGCTGACGCGGCGGATCGACGCCGAGCGGCCCGAGCCGTCGTCGCCGTACGGGGAAGAGCCCGGCGTCCTGACGCTGCTGGAGGCACGCCGCCGAGCGGAACCGGTGGACGGCCACTACTACTTCGCGGAGTTCGACCGCCTCGCCGATGTCGAGGACCTGGCTCGCGCACACGCCCTGGTCCGGTGCCCCGCCGAAGGCCGCGGGTCGTGGGAGACGTACGTGCACAAGGGCGTGTGGACGCGTGGCTACGTGCCGTCGGTGAGTCGCACACTGCCGATCGGCCCTGAGGACGCCGACCGGGTCATGCGGGCCAAAGAGGCTGCGGCGACCAGGTACTTCGAGATCTGGGACCGCTCTCCCGACAGCCATGAACTCGTTCGCCACACGGCCACGGCCGACGAGATCTCCGACGACCTCGTCTGGCGGACCGCCGACGTGCTCGGGCACCTGGAGCCGTCCTGGCGGGTGCAGGAGTACAGCAAGACCGGGTTCGTCCACCACCGGGCGTTCACCACGAAGGTGGCCCGGTCACGCAGGCTGGGTGAGAAGTACGGCCTCCGCGCGAACGACTACTTCGCGGTCTTCGAGGACTGGAACGACGTCTACGACTTCGCCGAGGTCCTCTTCGTGGTGCGGCGCCACTACAACCCCTACTACGGCCGTCACGAGTGGTCGACCTACGAGCGGTGGACGCCGGACGGCTGGCAACCGGTCGAGTTGCCCGGCGGCCAGGGCCTCCTGCCCATCTCGGAGGAGGAGTTCGCCCAGCTGACGGCGCCCTACGCCTGACGGGGCGCCGACCACCTCGGGAGATAAAGTCGGGTTCTCACCTGGGGGTGATCGCGTGTTCCAGCCGTATCTGGCCGACTACCGCTACTACGCGTTGTTCGAGGCCCAGAGCGACATGCCGGACATCGGCAGGGCGAAAGGTCTCTTCCGCTCCGTCAGCGCCGGCGACGAGCAGAGGTACGAGGGCCACGGTGTGTGGTCCAGGAGCCGGGACCTCGCGACCACGGAGGACTGGAACTCCTACGAGGACTACCGCGAGGCCAGTGCGGCCGAGGTGGAGTTGCTGATCCGGAGGGCCGACGCCCGGCAGGTGCCGGTGGGTTCTCGCGACGAACCGGCGGAGGTCGGCGTCCTGCTCGCGGCCCGGCGGCGGGCCGAGCCGGTCGACGGCCACTACTGCTTCGCGCTGTTCGACGACCTCGGCGACGTCGCCGACCTCGGCCGCGCGCGGTCGCTGATCCGGTGTCCCGCCGCCGGAGACGGGCAGTGGGAGACGTTCCTGGGCGAAGGCGAGTGGCTGCCGGGCGTGGAGCCGCGGGAGGCGCACGTCCTGCCGGTCGGCCGTGACGAGATCGGACGGATCAGCAGGGAGAGGCAGGCAGCCGCGCCACGGTACTTCGAGGTCACGCCCGGCACTCCGCGTCACCTCGTTCGCCGCACCGGGTCAGCCGACGAGGTCGCGGGACATCTCGGCTGGCGACCCACCGACGTGCTCGAGCGGCTGCGCCCGGACCAGCGGGTCGAGGAGGTCGGCGAACACTGGTTCCGCGTCAACCGGCACGTCGACGCGCGCAGCGGGCGATTCCTCCTGGGCGGCTCGGAGCCCCGCCGCGACGAGCGGGGCTCCGGCGGCCTCAGGCGCTGAAGTCCTTGCCGGGCAGCCACCCGTTGGGGATGTCCGTGACGCGCCACGTCGGCACCGAGACCTTCACCGTCCGGATCGGCGTGGCGAGGAACGGCCCGGCCTCGGGCACCTTGGCCACGAGGTGCTGCCGGACGGCCTCGTCCTCGGCACCCTCGACCACCACGGCCGTGCCGCGCGCCTGGAGGAACGGCTCCATCGGCGACCCGGTCGACACGACCAGCGCCACCTCGGGGTTCTCCTTGATGGCCTTGAGCGTCCGGCCGCGCTCCTCCAGCACGAGCACGAGCGTGTGCGGCCCGTCCTCGGCGAAGTAGACGCCGCTCACCCACGAGCCGTCCGAACCCGCCGTGGCGAGGAACATCGACTTGTGCGCGGCGAGCGTGCGGTGCAGCAACGCCTCGACGGCGCTGTGCTGTTCGATGGTGGTCACTGGAGCCCTTTCGGTAATCGGGTCATGCGCACACCAGATCGGCGCGGGCCTCGCGTGCCTTGTGCGGATTCCACCGATCGATACCGTCGTGGCCGGCGCCCTCGGGGCGTTCCCGGCCGGGTCGCCTGACGCGCTGGTGGCGGGTGATCTCCGGCGCGTCACCGGCGAGGTTGTCGCGCTGGAGCCGTCGTGGACCGTCCCGCCTGCGGTGTGAGCGTCCGCACCAGGCACAATGTGGGCCGTGGGTGTCTCGGAGGGAGCTGCTGTGGGCCAGGGTCAGTTGCGCGGTGTGGTCGCTCTCGACGGACCGGCCGGCACCGGCAAGTCCACCGTGGCCAAGCGCCTCGCGATGGCGCTGGACGCGCGCTACCTCGACACCGGCTCGATGTACCGGGCGATCGCGCTCGCGGTGCTGCGCGCGGGCGTCGACCCGGCCGACGAGGTCAAGGTCGTGGCGGTCGCGGAGAACGCGGTGCTCGTCGTCGGCACCGATCCCAGGCAGCCGGGCACCACGCTCAACGGCGACGACGTGTCGTCCGACATCCGCGGGCCCGAGGTGTCGCTGGCGGTCTCGCCCGTCTCGGCGACCGCGCGTGTGCGGGAACTGCTCGTGGCCCAGCAGCGCGCGATCATCGCGGACGCCGTCGACCACGTCGGCGGGATCGTCGTCGAGGGCCGTGACATCGGCACCGTCGTGACGCCCGACGCCCCGTTGAAGGTCTACCTGACGGCGTCGGCGGAAGCCCGCGCGTCGCGCAGGACCAAGCAGGACAGCGCCGCCGGACGTACGTCCACTGTGGACGACGCGCTGGCCGACGTGCAACGGCGCGACAAGTACGACTCCTCGCGCGCGGTGTCGCCGATGAAGGCGGCCGACGACGCGGTGGTGCTCGACAACACCGACCTCGACCTCGCGGGCACGATCGCGGCGTTGCTGGAGCTCGTGGAGCGCGGTGGGCTGCGGGTGACCGGGTGAGCGTTCCCAGGGGGACGGTGCCCTGGTTGTTCGACCTCGGACGCTGGATCGGGCGGGTTCCCTACGCCTGGCAGTTCCGGATTCGGGTGCACGGGCGCGACCGCGTACCCTTGAGCGGCGGCGTGGTCGTCGTCGCCAACCACAGCTCCATGGCCGACGGGCCGATTCTGTTCGGGGTGCTGCCCCGGCGCGTGACGTTCCTGATCAAGCAGGAGATGTTCAAGGGCGTCGTCGGCTACCTCCTGGGCAAGATCGGGCAGATCCCCGTCAATCGGGGAGTGGCCGACCGCACTGCGCTGACCAGCGCGTTGTCCGTGCTCAAAGCCGGTGGTGTGATCGGGGTCTTCCCCGAGGGCACGCGCGGCGAGGGCGACGTGGCGAGCGCGCAGAACGGCGCCGCGTGGCTGGCCAAGACGTCCGGCGCGATGGTGCTGCCGATCGCCTGCCGCGGGACTTATCAGGCCAAGGGCTGGAGGCCCGAGGTCGACGTGCTGATCGGTGAGCCGTTCCACCTTCCCGACGGGAAGGGGCGAGCGGCCCTCGGCGTTGCCACCGAGCAGGTGCGCGATCGCCTGGCGACACTGGTCGCCGAACTCGATGGACTTCGTATGAGTGAGGGAAGACGATGACGGACCTGGACGGCACCTGGGAGGACGAGGCCGACTGGTCAGCCTTCGACGACCTCGACGGCGGTGAGGGCGAGGAGTCGGCGCCGCCACAGCCAGTGCTCGCGGTGGTCGGACGGCCGAACGTCGGCAAGTCCACACTGGTCAACCGCATCATCGGCCGCCGAGAGGCCGTGGTGCAGGACGTGCCGGGCGTGACGCGTGACCGTGTCGCGTACGACGCGCTGTGGAACGGCCGCAAGTTCACCGTGGTCGACACGGGCGGCTGGGAGCCGGACGCGGTCGGGCTGCAGGCCTCCGTGGCCGCGCAGGCCGAACTCGCGATGGCGACCGCCGACGTGATCCTGCTGGTCGTGGACGGCTCCATCGGCGCCACCTCGACCGAGGAGGCCGTCGCGAAGGTCCTGCGCCGGTCGAAGAAGCCCGTGATCCTGTGCGCGTCCAAGGTGGACGACGACAGGCTGATGGCCGACATCGCGTCGCTGTGGTCGCTGGGCCTCGGCGAGCCGTACCCGGTCTCCGGACTGCACGGCCGCGGCTCCGGTGACCTGCTCGACGTGATCCTCGACAGGCTGCCCGAGACCCCGCGCGACGACTTCGGCGGCGGCCACGGCGGTCCCCGTCGCGTGGCGCTCGTCGGCAAGCCGAACGTGGGCAAGTCGTCGCTGCTGAACCGCCTCACGGGCGAGGACCGCTCGGTCGTCGACTCGGTCGCGGGCACCACCGTCGACCCCGTCGACTCGCTGGTGGAGCTCGACGGCGAGATCTGGCGTTTCGTGGACACCGCAGGCCTGCGCAAGCGGGTCAAGTTCTCCGGCGGCGCCGAGTACTACGCCTCGCTGCGCACCAAGTCCGCGATCGAGACCGCCGAGGTCGCGGTCGTGCTGCTGGACGCGCACGAGCCGTTGGCGGAACAGGACCTGCGCGTCCTGACGATGGTCGTCGAGTCGGGCCGCGCGTGCGTGCTGGCGTTCAACAAGTGGGACCTCGTCGACGAGGACCGCCGCAACGAGATGGTCCGCGAACTCGAGCGAGGCCTCGTCCGCGTGCCGTGGGCGGACAAGGTCAACATCTCGGCCCTGACCGGCCGCGCCGTGCACAAGCTCGCCCCGGCCCTGCGCACCGCGCTGAACTCGTGGGACACCCGAGTCCCGACCGGCCGCCTGAACCAGTGGCTGACCGAACTGATCTCCGCGACCCCGCCGCCCGTGCGCGGCGGCAAGCAGCCGAAGGTCCTGTTCGCGACGCAGGCCTCGACCCGCCCGCCGACGTTCGTGCTGTTCACGACGGGCTTCCTCGAGGCGTCGTACCGCCGGTTCATCGAACGCCGCCTGCGCGAGGAGTTCGGCTTCGAGGGCAGCCCGGTCCGCATCTCCGTACGCGTGCGCGAGAAGAAGAAGGCCGGCGCTTCCAAGAAGTAGTTCTCCGCGGTTCCGGGTGACGACCCGACCGGCTGGTTGCCCTTTGTGACGGGGTGCGGTTGGTTGGGTTCGTGGCCGTACGAGTGGTTCTAGCCGACGACGAGGCCCTGCTGCGGCGGGGCCTCAAAGTCCTCCTCGAAACCGACGGACGAGTCGAGGTCGTGGGCGAGGCAGCCGACGGCGCCGAACTCGTGGAAGCAACCCTGACCCACCTGCCGGACGTGGTGCTGGTCGACGTCCAGATGCCCGGCGTGGACGGCCTGGAGGCAGTCCGCAGACTGCGAACCTGGGCCACTCCGCCCGCGATAGCCGTGCTGACCACGTTCGACCTCGACGACTACGTGGCCACCGCCCTGGACCTGGGCGCACAGGGCTTCCTTCTGAAGGATGCAGAACCAGAAGCACTGGTCCGAGCCGTGATGGACCTGGCAGCAGGCGGAGCAGTCCTGGACCCGCGAATAACCGCGCGCCTGCTCCCGCGCCTGCGAGGCTTCCGAGCGAACCGCCAACTCGACTCGTTGTCGGCCCGCGAACGCCAAGTCCTCGAACTCGTGGCCGCCGGCCGCTCGAACCACTCCATAGCCGAGAAACTCTGCCTCTCCGAGGCGACGGTGAAGAGCTACGTCTCCACCGTCCTGACCAAACTGGGCGTGGAGAACCGGGTGCAGGCGGCCCTGGTCGCCCACCAGGTCGGTGTCTGGTGAAACCAGTATTACGCGAACTCCTCACCGTGGGCACGACCACAGGAGTAGTACTCCTGACCCAGGACCGCCCGTTCGTGTGGTCCCTCTGGGCAGCCGTAGCCGCAGCGTTGCTCCTGCCCCTCCGCCTGCGCTGGCCGTGGCTGGCATCCCTGCTCTGCGTCCCAGCGGTAGCAGGAGGCCTGGGCTGGGTCCCCACCCTCGTCGCGCAATACGGCCTGGGCAGCAAGGAGAAGTCGATCCCGGTCCAGGTCTTCTGGGTCCTCATGCTGACCGCCGCCTCGATCGTCCCCGTCCTCGTGACCGAGACAGTCCCCCTGGGCCCGCTACTCCTGGCGACAACCTTCGCCTTCGGCCTGGCAGCAGCCCCCACAGCCCTAGGCGCACTCCTCACCACCCGCAAGGAACTGACCCAGTCCCTCTACGAAACCCGCAGGGCAAGAGCAGCAGAACTGGAAGCGCAAGAGACCTCAGCGCGTGCCGCGGAACGAGCCCGAATAGCCCGCGAAATCCACGACGCGGTAGGCCACCACGCCACCCTCATCGCAGTGGAGGCCGCAGCCCTGGCAGCCACCGCCCCGGACCAGACAGTCCGCGAGTCAGCACTACGTCTACGGGCGCTGGCAAAGGAATCCCTGTCCGAGATGCGAGCAGCACTAGGCCTGCTCAACTCGGACACGACCTACCCGTCCCTGCAAGAACTCATCGACAGAGCCCGAGTGGCAGGCGTCTCCGTGACCCTGTCGGAAACAGGCGACGCAGCCCTGTCACCAGCAGTCTCCAGAGCCCTCTTCCGAGTGGTCCAGGAGTCCCTGACCAACGTGACGAAACACGCCCCAGGCGCCTCGGTGACGGTGACGGTGGACAGAGCCACCCCAGTACGAGTCTCAGTGGTGAACGGCCCAGGCAACCTACCGGCGTCAGCCGACGGCGGAGGCGCGGGCCTGCACGGCCTGTCAGAACGAGTACGCCTGGCAGGCGGCACCCTGACCACCTCCTACAGGGCAGATGGAGGCTTCAGCGTCACCGCGGTCCTACCGCCCGGTAAGCCGAAGGTTGACGGACAAGACTCGACTTTCGGAGGTAGCAACCGAGACGCCGCCACCGCATAGTTCGGGTGTCGGTCGAGGATCGGGGGATCGGTCGGACCGAGGGACGCGGGGACCCGAACTTCGGGTCCCCGCCGTATTTCCGCAGCTAGCGGCCCGTTGCGGGGGTCGTTTTTGATCTCTGTCCGCGGTGTTGTAGGATTTCTCATGCACGCCGGGAAACCGGGAGTGTGGCCGGGACGTGGCGCAGTTTGGTAGCGCACTTGACTGGGGGTCAAGGGGTCGCAGGTTCAAATCCTGTCGTCCCGACGGTCGAAGTATGGCGAAAGCCCAGGTCAGGGCCTTGGATCACTACGGTGAGACAAGGCCCTGACTGCGTTTAAGGGCCGTCATCTCACAATTTCTCACGAACGCTTGTACTGCTTCTCAGCCGAGCAACTCGTCCAGTTGGTTCGCGGCTTCTTTCAGGTGCTCGGCGTTGGGGTGGATGTAGACCCGCTTGGTGAAGCTCAGGTCAGCGTGTCCCGCCCAAGCACTGACAATGACGTCAGGGACGCCAGAGGTGGCCAGATAGGTCAGGCAGGCGTGCCGTGCGTCGTAAGGCCGGACCTTCCGGACCTTCGCCTGGGCCATCAGCTTGTAGATCGCCCGTCTGAACTTGTCCGTCTTCCATGCCGCTCCCAGCTCGTCGACGAGCACGAACCCTGAGCGGTTGTAGGCGTCGCCTGCCTTCATCGCCTCGCGTGCCTGGCGGGCTTTGATGGCCTTCAAAGCGGCGTGCAGCGGCTTGGGCAGCGGCAACCTGCGCTTGCCCTTCTCGGACTTCGGCCCTTTCTCCTCGACTTCGCCGTCAACGAGCGTCCGGGTGAGCTCCACGGACAACGTCTCGGCTTCGAGATCGACGGCTGACCAGCGGAGTCCGCACACTTCGGCAGGGCGCATCCCGATCAGCGAAAGCAGGACCGGGGCGTGCAGTCTGTGGTCCCGGATCGCGGCGAGGAACTGTCTCACCTCCGTCTCACTCCAGGGCACTCGCTCAGCTGCAGCCGCTGCTGCCTTCCTGCGTGCCTCGCGGGGAATCTGGGTGTACTGAGTGACGTTGCGCACGACCAGCTTCCGTCGCACCGCGATGTTCAACGCGGCCCTGAAGCGGCCGAGAGTCAGCTGGACCGACCGGACTCCGAGTCCACTGCCGACTTTGCCGCCGCGCTTGCGACCGGAGGTGAGCATCCAGCTCACCAGGCCGTCCACGTCTTCTTCGCTGAGTTGTTGAAGGCGCCGATGGCCAAGTAGTTCCCGCACTGGCAGAAGCGCGTCGGCGTAGTTCGACGCCGTGGCCTTCTCGACATCGATCGTCGCCGACGTCAGCCAGATGTCGAGCCACTCAGTGACGGTCATCTTGTCCGGCCTGACAAACGTTCCCTCGTCGGTCTGGTGCTTGATCTTCGCGTACTCGGCGCGGGCATCTTTCCGAGTGTCATAGGTCTTGGTCAGCTGCTTGCGCTTGCCGTCGGGATCACGTCCGACGTCGATCACGAACCGGTACCTGATGGTCCCGTCTTTCAGCTCGATCTTCTTGATCGGATTCCCCATGTTTCCCCTTGGCGATCAGTCCCCCTCGGTCTCGCCCAGAGGGGGAAGAATTCCTAGCTCGCGAGCTCGGCGGATGTACCGAGCGACTTGCGTGCGTGAACGGTTCATGACGTTGGCGACCGCCACGGCGGGCGCCCTGTTGCCCCTGGACACGGCTTCCGCGTAGATCAATGCGGCGCGCCGGGCATCGTCATCGGCTTGCGTGCGAGTGCGTTGATCTGCGCTCGGTGCGGCGTCGCTGCGGTCCGTTGGTTGTACGGCGCCAGGCGGGAGCGTGGCGAGCCATTGCTCTCGTTTAGAGGCCGGCACCGTGGCTTCCTCCACCGCTCGCTGCACGAGTTGGTCGATGAGGATCTGCCTCATCACTGACGTCGTGACTGGAGTCTTGGTGCTCGCTTGGACCTTCACTGAGATCGCGACGGGACGAAGGTCAGTCCCGACGAACACCTCAAGGGCTACGGCTGCTGGTGGACTCTCCAACTGGAAGTTGGCCTGGAAGCGGTTCGGTATCGCGGTGTTCGGCCCCGTGGACAGATAGCCGCCGGGTGCCAGTTCGTCGATGCTGACCCAGGCGATCTGGAAGTTCTTCGGCAGGCGAGGCACGGCAGAACGATACGACCTCCCTCATCGCGAGTAATCGGACGACTACAAGCTATGTCATCACGGTGGCATAGTCAATGTCTTTGATTCTATCGTGCATGGCATGGCTATCGGGGGAATGGCTCTGGCGGAGCGATACGCAGAGCTTCGTGAATGGATCAGGACCGGGAGGGCGCGTCAGCTACGCGTCGTTGCCGGTCTCAGTCAGGCGCTGGTCGCCCAGGACTGTGAGGTCACAGCGTCCACTGTGCACCGGTGGGAAACAGGTGATCGGTTGCCTCGTGGACGCAACATCTTTGCGTACCACAGCCTCCTGGCTCGCCTGGTCGAGCGCGAGCGGCTGGGGGAGCGCGATGACTAGACGACAGCCCAAGAAGCGCCCGACCTTGGCGGAGATCAAAGCAGAGTGGCCGCCGACCGTCGATGTGCCGACAGCTGGAGAGGCTTTCGGCCTGAGTCGCAGCTACTCCTACGAACTCGTTGCACGCGGAGAGTTCCCCGCACGAGTGGACAGGTTCGGGAGCCGTTACGTCGCATACACCGAGTCGATCATCCGCAAGCTGTCGGCAACGGACTGACGCGATGGCCACGTTCGGGGGACCGGCCATGACAGATGAACCGCCGAGCCGGCGCTTGCGGGTGCGAGCGATTCGCGACGTCGAGATCGTGCAAACGCGGTACGTGTGGAACGACTACCTGCCTGTTGGCGAGGTGTCCTTGTTGGTCGGCAAACCAGGGCTCGGGAAGAGCACCGTTGTTGTGGACCTCGCCGCCAAACTGACCACGGGACAGCTGGACGGCGCCTTCAAAGACGAGCCGCACCATGTCCTCTACTCGACCACAGAGGACTCACCGTCCACGCTGAAGGTCCGCTTCGTCGCAGCCGGCGGAGATCCGGACTACCTACACCTGGTCGACGTCGTCTACGGCGAATCGGTCGACGGGACACCGCTGATCGTCAACCTCGACCTGGACGCAGCACGTGAAGCGATCGCGGCATGGCAGCCGGTCTTGCTCGTGCTGGATGCGCTCAACTCGTCCTTGTCCGGCCAACTCAACGACAACTCCGTCGTGCGCCCGCAGTTGGAGAAACTGAAGCTGCTGGCGCACCACACGGGCGCGGCGATTCTGGGAGTTGGGCACTTCCGGAAGGCAACGGCAGGCGTCGATCCAGTCGACGCTATCGGCGGCGCTGGCGCGTACACACAGGTTGTTCGACACGTGTTGGCGTGCGGAGCGGACGAGGACAACTTCGTCCTCTCGGTCATCAAATCCAACATCGTGTCGGTCTCGACTGTCCCGTCGCTTGCATAAGGCACCGAGGCTGTTTCGGTCTCCGCTGACGATGGAGGCGAGGCCACCGTCGGGAGGATTCACTGGTTGGGAGAGTCGGCGACATCGGTCGCCGACCTTCTCCTACATCCCGCACACGACGACGGTGACGACCGTGCGGACGGCGTCGCGTGGCTCACCGAATACCTCGTCGACTGCGGAGGCGAGGCCGCAGTCGACGACGTGTTGTCTAACGGGGACCAGGCCGGTTTCTCGAAGGACACGCTGAAACGCGCGAAGTCGAAGGCCAAGGTTCGCTCGCAGAAAGCCGCCTTCGGTAGCGGTTGGGTGTGGCGAATCAGGCTCGAAGGGAGCGGTGCCGGGAGTGCCGCTCCCTTCGATCCCTTGCCACGACAAGAAGTCGTGGCAGCACCAGCGGCGTGCCTGGGGACACGCCGCGCATCATCTCGGGGGAACTGATGACGCACAACAAGAAGCGGCGGCAGCGGCGGGTGCAGGGTGGCTCACCTGTCAGCATCCACGTCCGCACCACCATGACGACCTACAACCGTCTTGAGATCCAGGCTGAGCTCGCAAGGCTGTCGATTCCGCGGTACCTGGTCGAATCGGCACTGCGTGAGTCAGCTGAAGGTTGGAGTCTGCGCGAACAACGTTGGTGGGCGGAACGTCTCGACACCGTCGAGACAAGGCTCATCCGGATCGGTACCAACCTCAACCAGATGGCCGCAAGGATCAACAGCACGGGGCAAGCACCAGACGGGCTTCCTGCGGCGCTGGCCTACTTCACCGCGACCTTGGAAGAGCTCCAAACGATCCTCGCTGCGATCGACCCGGCTGACCCGTCACGGGATCCGAAGACGTGATCGCCAAAGTGCCGGCGAAAGGCAAGTACGGAGCCGATTCTTACGGACTCCTGCAGTACCTCTTCGGTCCGGGGAAGCGGAACGAGCACACCAACCCGCACCTCGTGGCGTCGTGGGATCCCGAGTGGCTCTCTGGTGGGGTCTTCGCGACTCGCCACCGAGGTTGGATGGCTCGCTTGGCTCGCGAGATCGATGCATCGATGCATCGATGATCGGACACGACGTGACACGCGCTTGGCGGGCACGTCTACCACGTCGCGTTGTCGATCCCGCGCCAAGACGGAGAACTCGGCGATGGCCGTTGGCGTGAACTCGCGGAGGACGCTGTTGCCCGACTTGGATTCAGCCCTGACGGTGAGGGCCGCGCCGGCTGCCGATGGGTCGCAGCGCACCACGGCCTGAGCAAGGACGGCAACGACCACATCCACCTCGCGGTGAATCTGGTCCGGGGCGACGGCACCGTTGCCGACACCTACCGAGGCTGGCCCCGTTGGCGACAGTGGTGCCTGGATGTCGAACAGCGTCTTGGACTCACTCCGACGTCGCCAGCGAACAAAACAGCGGCAGTGCGTCCATCACGCGCCGAGGTCGAGAAGGCGGTCCGCGGGCCACAGCGTCGACCTAGCCGTGACTTCCTGCGCCTGGTGGTCCGTGCTGCTGCGGCTGAGGCTGCCACGGCGGCGGAGTTCGTTGAGTTGCTGGAACGGGAGCCGCTGGTGTCTGTGCACGCGCGCTGGGATTCGGAGAACCGGTTGACCGGCTACCGCGTGGCGTTGTTCGCGGACTTGAGCGCGAGCTCGGAGGACGGTCGGGTCTGGTTCGGCGGCGGCCGACTCGCCCATGATCTGTCCGCGCCGAAGTTGATGCACCGATGGGCCAGCACTCGCGGGCCGGCCGATTTGAACGACACGACAGGTTTGTCGCGCAACGCTCATGTACTGGACATGGCTGCGGAGGCGACGCACAGCGCCCGCCGCCACATGAAGGCGCTCGTTGAAGCCGAAGACACGTCGGCTGGAAGTGGCGGCGACGACGTTGCTCATGCGGCGGCCGACATGCTCATCGCGGCGTCGAAGGCAATCGACGGACCGGTATCGGGAACGTTGAGCGATGCGGCGGCAGCCTATGAGTGGGTCGCAGTAGCGCCTCATCGCGTTCAGCCCGTTCGTTGGAAGGGCGTTGCCGTCGAGTTGCGCCGAGCGGCGCGCTCACTGCTCAAGGCAGATGTGTTGTCCAGGCGCGCTCGAACTGGCCTGGGAGCGGTAGCCCTCGTGCTCGCTCTTTTGCACTTGTAGCCGAGATCGCGGCGTGGCGCGAGCAGGCAGGGCAGCTGCGGCAAGCTGCTGAGGCGCGTCGTGCTGCCGGCCTCTTGAGCTCGCACAGTGTTGTCCAGGGGCAGCGTCCCTCCACAGTGCAACTCAGTTCCTCCAAGATGCCTTCACCCGAGAAGGCGGACCTGGTCAGGCGGCTGAACCAGCAGCCCTGGGTGCGGCGACCCGTGATCGGAGGACATGAACAACCGCGAGGCCCGGATCGCGGTCGGGCGCGGTGATCGAGTTGCCGATCCCCAGCCTTCTCAGGCGGTTGGGGATCGGCAACCTGAGTAGATTGACAGCGGCCGGATACGCTCCCCGCCCACTTGTACAGACAGTGACGGTGTCCAGCTTCGGCTGAGTCGCCGCGTCGGGCACCGACTGCCACCGGGCGCGGGTATCTTCACTGGATGACGGACGTCCGCAGCTTCCGGCGCGCCTGTTACGCAGCTGCCCGTAGCACTGGTGGCAAGGTGATCGAGTTCCGCGTCGCCGACAACGTGACACCCAATTTCCACCAGGGGCTTATCGCCTACCGCGAGCGTACGGTCGCCGTGGCCTGCGCGCGCGACTCAGCGGTGGTGGCCCTCGCCGAGCCCCGGACCATCGACTTTGTCGACGGCGTCGAGGAGTCGGGCCCGCTGACGTTTGTCGACGCCCCTGAACTGGTGGCTGTACTGGCCGCGCTGCTGCCGGGGTCTCAGGTGCTCACGCCGTCCGAGCTGAACGGCCCGTTCGACGCCTCAATTTGGCCCCACATCTCGTCGAAGGACATCACGTACTGGCGTCCTGGCACCCTCGGCGAAGCGCTCTTCAATTACTGGGACTGAGGAACGCCGGAACCTCACATGCGCCGATTGCCGTTACGCCCCGCGCTCACACTTCAGCCAGACAGCTCCCCGCTAAATGGCCGCCAGTGGGAATCCGAACGGAACTGGCCACTGACAGTAGAAGGTTCCGAGTCACGCTCTGGCCGAATGCCTCTGTTCTGGAACAAGCTGTTTTCGCAGGTCAGGGTGCCTGTGTGTCCTGGGTGTCAAGGGGTCGCAGATTCAAATCCTGTCGTCCCGACGGCCTGCGTGGTGACGCCGCCATGGCGCCGGCGGTGGTGCGCCGCCTCGTCGAACGGCACCTCGGCAGCGCCGCCTCCTGACCCGCGCCTGCACCGCCTCACCGACCGGGAGCGCGAAGTCTTCGTCCTGCTGGCCAAGGGCGCCAGCAACGCGGAGATCGCGGAGCGGCTGTTCCTCGGGGAGACGCACGTCAGCCGGGTTCTGTCCAAACTGGACTTGCGTGACCGCGTCCACGCCTATGAGAGCGGTTTCGTGCGTCCTGGTGGGTGGTCGACGGGCGCGTCAGGACGTATTTGGCGGCCGTGCGATCGATGATGAACAATGATCTGTTGTGTTCACAAGCGGGGAAGACGCGGACCCGGTGGCGGCGCAACTCGCCTGCATGATGATCGAATGCCGGTTCGCTGAAGTCGTCGACCGCACCGATGGCCTCGGCCCTGAACCCGATTCGCCCGTAGAGAGGGCCCGGTGGCGGCTGGCGCTGTACATCCGGTCGGTGGCATTCGTGAACCTTCTTCGCTACGACGAAGCGGAAGTCGCGTGTCAGGCCGTCCTGCGGTCGGCGGACGCGGATGGCGACCACGTCGCGCGCATCAGGGTTCTGGGATACGGCATTGCCGCCGCCTTCCTGCAAGGGAAAGTGGACGAAGCCCTGGGCCGACTCGACGAGGTACTGGCCGCCGCCGAGACCATGGACCCCGGCCCGGAGCGGACCTTCGCGCTCGTCGCCGCCGCGACCACCACCGGGATCATCGGGCTCTCGGAGCTGAGCGATCGGCTGATCTCCGAGGTCGTCGGTCAGGTGACGCGAGCCGCTTCCGCCGGCGTGATCCACCCGGGGGTCATGCGCATGCTCCACGCCCTGATGGTCGTGAGGCGCTGTCAGTTGGCCATGGCGCTGGAATCCCGTGATCCGGATCGTGCCGGCGAGCTGTACCGCAGTGTGGTCTGCCTGGTTCAGCAGGCGGGGTGCGGCCCCGATTCCGCAGCGACGGGTGACGGTTCCTCGTCGCCGGTGGAGGCGGGTGCGCTCGAACGACCGGCTTCGCTCTTCAAGGCGCACCACACCTTCGCCCGTATCGCCGTGGGGGAGGAGAGAGCAGGGCTGGAGATTCCGGACTCCCCCGTCCTGCGGTCCGATCCGGATCCGCTGGACATGACCGCGGCGATCATGTGGGGGCTGTGCCGGTTGCGTGCGTTCCTGGGCGGCGATCAGCCTCGACCGGCCGAGCTCCGCACCATGCTGGAGCTCGGCCGTGGCGTCACGGATCTGGCCGTGGGCATGCCCACCCTGGTGCTACGTGCCGAGAGCTATCGCCTGTACCTGGCGGTCGCCGAGCGAGCCGGTGAGACGCTGTTGAGTGCGATGCTCAAGGAGAGGCACGAGGCCGCGGTTCACGAACTCGAGTGGAGCGACCGGCTCGAATGGGCGTCCTTCTCAGGGTTTCGCTCGGAGATCATGCGGAGCGTCCGGGACGGCCTCTGACAGCGAGCGAAGGCTGATCAGGGGTTGTATGCGTACACGATCACGTTGAAATCCTCGGAAATGGTACCGTACTGCTGCGTGTAGAGCTGGCCGTCGTACTTCCCGACGACCGTGCCCCGCACGGAGACCTCGGTCTCGCTCTGCTTGCGGTAGAACGCCCCGCCCGAGTCCCCTTCCAAGACCGAGTTGCCGTTCGTCGACACCGCCAGGTGGGAGATGCACCGGTAGATCGCGTCGAACTGTTTGCACATCGTCACGTCGTCCCTGACCATGACGTGGTTGCAGGTCGTACCGCTCGACTGCCCGCTCGCGCAGTACTCGAAGCCCGGGGCCGCATCGCCCGATCCCTTGAGATACGCGGTCGAGTTCCCGCTCAGGGGGCCGACGTACATGCGGTACGAGTAGGTCTTCCCAGTGATCATCGCGATGTCGTGCTCGGCGTTGCGCGCGGTCACCGTGCCGATGGGGTTTCCGGCCGCGGTCAAGACCTCGACGCCTTCGGTCCAGCAGTGCGCCGCGGTGATGAGACCACGCTGCCCGGTTTTCCTGTGCTTGACGGAGAAGCCGCTGGAACACGTCTTCGCGGCCGTGCGGATCGACGCTCCTCCCTTGAAGGGTGAAAGGTCGTCCGTCCGTCCCAGTTCTGTGGCACCGCTGTCGGAGTAGCGGACCTGGAGCAGGGAACGGAACTCCTGCGGCAGTGCTTCGACCACCATCGGCGGTGCGCTGGTCCGGAGGTCGAGTTTTCCGGTCTTGGCGTCGACCGAGTAGACGTACGTGTGGTCGGTCGCCCCCGGCGCCCAGGTGCCGGCCTTGACGACCTCACCGAACCGGTCGATCGACGCCTTGTCCCACGGCGTGCTGACCGTGTCGACCGACGCCGGTAGTGCAGGCAGGGCCGACCCGGCTGGGAAAACGGCGCTGTACCTGGATGTTTTTCGGTCGTAGGTGGCCTGCAGGGCTCCGGCGGCGCGAATGCCGGCGATCGTCTTCGCCGCCCTTGTCTCCTCCTGCAACTCGAGTGCGGCCGCGCTGTTCCTCCCGGAGGACGCTGACGTGCTCGCGGTCTGCTCCGCGACGTGGCCCGCGACCACCATCCCGATGGAGAACAGTGCGATGGCTGAGGCCGCAGCCTTGTGATGCCTTGATTTCCTCGTCGACAACATCCTGGATCTCCTCGATGTCCCGGCGACGGGAGATGCCGCCGATTCCGCGTCCGGGAGAAGCTATTGAGGGGCACATGCCGGAACAAGGCGCGTGCCGCTGGGTGGCACACGTCGCAGCGAACACGAACTTTCTTTCGAAAGTGAAACCCTGTCGACGAGTTCTCGTACCTGTTCTTGCGCTGGTGATCTGGCTTCTAGTCGATGTAAACGACTGCGCTGTGAGTGCTCCTCATGTGTCTAACGTCCCCCAGTTGAGACGGAAGCCGGGAATTCTTGACACATCAGAAACAATGAACTTACAGTTTCGAAAATGATCGACAGTGTCACGCTGAGTGGTGCACCGGGGTCCGCGGTTGTGCGCACCCGTTGACCCGCGGGCGAGATGACGCGACGGCAAAACACGGTGTGGCTGCCACCACCACTTCGGGACGGATGGAGGTGCGAGCGGACGTGAACGAGACGAAGACCATTGGCGAACCGGTGCTCGAACGGGCTTTCCGGGTGCTGCGCACGTTCGGTGCGGAACGGCGGCCGCTGTCGTTGACTTCGCTGAGCGCGCGTTCCGGCTTGCCGAAGTCCACTGTGCTGAGGTTGACGCGGACGCTGGTGCGTCTCGGGGCGCTGGAACGGTGCGCCGAGGGCGGGTACACCATCGGGCTCGGTCTGTGGGAGCTCGCGACGCTCGCGCCGCGGGCAGAAGGGCTTCGTGCCAGAGCTTTCCCGTTCATGCGAGAGTTGCACGGAGTTACCGGGCAGCACGTGGTTCTGAGTGTGCTCGACGGCGTGGAAGCGGTGATGACCGAGTTGCTGTCAGCGCCGGACGCGGTGCGGATGCCGTACCGCGTGGGCAGCCGATCTCCGTTGCACGCGACCGCGCAAGGGCAGTGCCTGCTGGCGAACGGCCCGGCGGCCCTGCAGGAGCAGGTCCTCGCCGGCGAGTTGCTCGCGGTGCCGGAGAACGTTCCGACCTGTCCTCAACGGTTGCGGTCGCGACTGGCCGCCGTGCGGAGCGAGGGCGTGGCGGTGGTGAGTTGTGCGGTGCCGGAGGCGCACACCGCGGTGTCCGCGCCGGTGGTGGACCACAGAGGACAGGTGATCGCTTCGCTCGCCGTCGTCGTGCGGGCGCCCGGCTGCAACGTCCCGGCTCTGCGCACCGCGGTCATGGCGACCTGTCACGCCGTGAACCAGAGCATCCGCGCCTCGCCCGTCCACGGTTTTCCGGACGACCCCACCTCGCCCGGAGCCGGAGTTGCCGGTCGTTCGTGCGGTTAGCGCGGCTTCCGGTCTGGCCGCTCATTCTGCGATGCGTCGGATGATGTCGCGCATGGCCTGCGATCGCAGACCCGCGAACCGCGCCCGCTCCAACCGCGTGGTCCAGTCCAACTCGTCGAGCGCCGCTTCGTGGCGTTCCCGGACCGCCGCACTCTTGAGCGGGTCGCCACCGAGTCGGCTGACCTCCAGCAGCACGCGGGTCGTTTCCGCCTGCAGCACAAGCGTTCTGGTGCGGTGGGCGAGTTCGGTGAGGCGCTGGGCCAGGCCTTCCCAGCGGGCGAGGTCGACCTCGTCGTCCTCCAGGCCGATGCGCAGCCGGCACAGACCCCACATGATCTCCGTGGTCGCGCCGACCGCGTCGAAGGGGTCGACGAGGCCGGTCACCGACTTGGACCGCACGATCTCCTCGACGTCGGCGGTCTCACCGATCGCTGTCTTGGCGAAGCACAGGTGGGCCAGGTACAGCTCGGCGGGCCGCGCAGCCAGTGATCCTCGCGCCCTGTCGCCGTGGACGTCGACGCCGATCTTGGCTGCCAGGTCGAGAACACCGCGGTAGAGGCCGGCTGACTTCGCGGGCTCCCGTTGTTCGAGCTCGATGGCGAGCTGACAGCGGCGAGTCGTCATCAGGGCGCGCAGGAACATGCTGATTCCCGCGGGAACGACTCCATCCGGAGCGGCGGCGACTTGGTCCACGAGACCGCTCAGCAGCTGGTCGCTCAATTCGGTCAGTCCGATCATGCCGGACCCGATCGCCGCGGCGACCAGCGTGGACATCCGCTCGGCCCCTGGTGACATGGTCTCCGCGGCCGCCAGGACCTCGTCGAGCCGGTCCACCGCCTTCTCGGTCTCGCCCAGGAAGTAGGCGGTGGCCAAGCCGTACCCGAGGACCCGTGCGCGCGCGGTCTGGTCGTCGTCGGCCTCGGCCGACTGGAGAACAAGCCGGCAGGTGTCCTCGGCCTCTGCGTAACGCACCAGTACGACCAACGCCGCCAGTCTCAGGTGCAGCAGCTCGCGCCACCGGGCTCGCAGACCTGGATCGGCCGGTTCAGGGCCCAGGTCAGCTGTGCCCTCCACGACTTCGACGAACTGGCAAGCGTTGAGGAAGTGCCGCACCCGCGCTATCAGGGGATCTTCAGCGAACTTGCTTTCGAACACGAACGGTCATCTTCGTGCAGGGCGAATCGGCGCGCAACCGCGTCGGCCTGGATCGAGGCGCACGCCGGCGGTGGCAGCGACAGTCCACTGTGGCCTGACGGTGGATGCGCTCTCACAGCCGACGTCGAGTTTGCTCAGGACGCTGCCACGAGCAGTTGCGCTCCGGTGGCGCGCAGTCGTTCGAGAGCACGGCGGTTCTGGATCGGCGCGGTGATGAGGGTGTGTTCTCCGCCCAGTGCGAGCCAGGGCGTTCCGCCGGTCGCGGCGAGAACATCACCGCAGGCGAGCAGAACGGTGCGTCCGGAGGAGACGGTGGAGAACGCTTCGACGGCGGCCGACTGGTCTTCGTCGAGGTGCACCACGCCGCTGGTGTCCACGCGGTGGCACGGGAGGAAGGCCACGTCGACACGATCGCGCTGTCCGCCTTCTGGAGCCGGCTTCAGCACCCCGCCGTGCAGCGTTCCGCCGGTGACGCGCACGGTGAAGCGGTCGAGGTCGTCCGCGAGCTGCTCGCACGCCGCGAGGTCGCCGGTGACGACCGTGATGCCGGTGAGGTCGGAGCGCTGGTTCACCGCGGCGGCGACGTCGGCCGAAAGTCGGCCGGCACCGAGGAAGACGGTGTCGTGCGAGCGCAGCAGGGCCGCGGCCATCACCGCCTCCGCCACGGGATCGCGGCGAACTCGGCGTGACTCGCTCACGGCTGGTTGCGCGCCTCCCCACACGCGGCGCACGTGCCCGGCGGCCTCCAGGTCACGCAGGTCGGACCGGATCGTCACTTCCGAAACCCGGAGCTGCTGACTGAGGTCCCCGATGCCGACGAAGTCCGCCCGTGCCACGATCTCCAGGAGCTGTCCCTGTCTGCGGACACGGTCCGACGGTGGTCGTCCCGCCATCCCGTCCTCCTCGCCATCGGCTGGCGTCGCCACGGGCTGTGAGCGTGCTGAAGCCGCCGCTCACCCAGTGTACATTTAGGTTTCAACATCCTCGCCTTCGAATGTGAAGGCCCGTACGAGACGGCGAGCGAGGAGGGGTATGGCCACCGAGCAGGCACCCGGCGAGCTCACCGTCACCGAACGCCGGCAGCGCATCGTCGCGGTGGTCCGGCAGCTCGGGTTCGTCCAGGTGCGACCGCTCGCGCAGGAGCTCGGCGTGTCCGAGGTGACCATCCGCCAGGACCTGCGGTCGCTCGAGGAGTGCGGTGCGCTGCACCGGGTCCGCGGGGGAGCGGCGGCGACCTCCGGCACGGCCGCGCCGGCCCGACCGGCGCGCGCGGACTGGGCCGACCCCGCCGTGGGCACCATGGTGGCCGCGTTCGTCCGCAGCGGGGACACGATCGTCCTCGACCACGGTCCCGGCATCCGTGCCGTCGCGGAAGCGCTCGTCTCCCGGCGCGACCTGTCCGGCATCACCGTGCACACCGAGTCGCTCCCCGTCCTCGCGCCGTTCGCGGGCCACTCCGACCGGTTCACCGTCGTCGTACCCGCAGGAACCCTGGACGCGACTCACCGCGTCGTGCCCGACCGGGAGACCGAGACGAACGCCGACCTCGCTGTGCTCGGCTGTGCCGGCGTCAGCGCTGACGGGCTCCTGGCGCGCACCGAACCCGAGGCCTTCGCCCGCCGCCGTGCCGCTTTCTCCGCCCGGCGTGGCATCGTCGTCGTCCCGCCCGAGGCCCTCGACGGGCCGGGGGAGCATCTGGTCTGCTCCCTCGACCACGTCGACGCGTGCATCACGAGCCGGGCTCTCGACGAAGCGGTGGCCGCGCCGTTGCGCGCCGCAGGGCTCCGGATCTTCGCCGTCTCCTGACCCGGCGAAGCGCTTTCCCGGCGGTGCGGCAGGTTGTGCCGCTGAGTGGAACGAGCGCGTTCCCGCCCCGCGGGCCTTGTTAGCGTCCGGAACACATTCGCCGATCTCGTTCCTCCCGTGCTCCCCGAGCACGGGATTTCCGGCGTTTCCTCGTTCCAGGGCAAGGAGGCCTTGTGATTCGACGAATCTCCGCCGTCTGCGTTTCTCTTCTCCTGATGACAACCGTGGTTCTGGCGCTTCCGGCCGCCGCCGCGGTCCCACGCCCGGTCATCGTCGTTGCGGGCACGTTCGGTCCCGCGTTCTTCTACGAGCCGCTCGCCGATCGCCTCCGCGCGGACGGACGCCCGGTGGCGGTCTTCCCGCTCACGGGGCTGGGAACGGCCGACATCCGCGTCTCCGCACGCGATCTGAACAGGTTCGTCGACGACTTCCGCGCCGCAACGGGCGCGAGTCAGGTCGACCTCGTCGCCCACTCGCAGGGCGGACTGGTCGCCCGGCAGTACGTCAAGAACGAGGGCGGTGCGGGAGAAGTCGCGAACCTGGTCACCCTTTCCACGCCCCACCACGGCACCGTCGTCGCGAACATCGCCGACTTCTTCGGCGGTGGCGACTGCCTGAGAATCGTCGCCTGCCAGCAGATGCAGGTGGGATCTGACTTCCTGAGCAGTCTGAACGCCGGGGACGACACGGTCGGGGCGGTGCGGTACACGAACCTCTACACCCGCTTCGACGCGCTCGTGCGACCGATCGACAACGCCCGGATGAACGACGGCGCCACGAACGTCCTGGTGCAATCGCAGTGCCCGTACCGGGTTGTGGTCCACCTCGGCATGCCCTTCGACGGCACGGTCTACAGCGGGGTCCGAGACGTGCTGCAGGGCAGGGCGATCGCGTTGGACTGTTCCAGAGCCTGACCGGCATTCGACGCACAACGGCGAGTTCTTGTTTCGGTGGACGGCACTTCCGTTGAGGACCTCACCCTCTTCTTCCTAGCGTTCGCCGCGGATCTCCGGTCGACGGAGTGATCGGAGATCCGATCCGGCGGGAATCGACGAATCGGGCTGCGCCCTGCTGTTCGGGCGCGGATCTCCCGTGGCGCAGGTGATTCGCGCCGGACACCCCTGCAACTGTTCGACAGAAGGGTTCAGTCGTATGAAAACGATGTTCTCGCGGAGGGTCTCGGCCGTGCTGGCCGTGAGTGCCGCGATCTTCGGTCTGGTACCGGCGGGGACGGCCAGCGCGGCCAAGCAGTGCGACTTCTCGTTCAGCACCGGGAAGTTCGGCTGCACCGGTTCGAACGGTGTCCGCAAGAGCACGGACGTCATCGGCGCCCGCATCTACACCGGCACCGGCTACACCGGCGACATGCTCACGATCTGGGTGCCGCAGCCGTGCCCGAAGAACGACAAAGTCGATCACTTCATGCTCCTCAACGACAGCTCTTGGCGCAACCGGGTCAACTCCGCGCAGGCGTTCTCGACCTGCTGGGTGTGGCTCTACCGCAAGGACGGCAACCGCGACGGCCCGTTCCAGGGCAACCACCCGGACCTCACCTTCGCCGGTGACCGCACCTTCCAAATCGGCTTGAGCTGAAGGAGCAAGACGTGATCAACAGGAACAAGGTCTTGGCGGCACTGGCGATGGCGATCACAGCCGTGTTCACCGCCCTGCCGGCCGCGAACGCCACGCACGACGGCCAACCGACCACGCAGGAACTGATGTACAGGTGCGTGAGCGCGGACTACTGCCAGTTCAAGCCCAACGGTGCCATGCAGATCTTCAGCGGCCCCCGTCAGCTGGCAGGCAGCGGGACCAACTGCACGAGCAGCCTGATGACCAGGGTCATCAACTACTCCGCCACCACCGGCACGAAGAACACGTTCGGTGTGGAGATCAGCGGCGGCGTCCAACTCGGAAAGATCTTCGAGGCGTCCATCAAGGCGAGCTACACCCGTGAGTGGTCGTTCTCGGAGACGAAGACGGACGAGGTCCGCCAAGAGATCAAGCCCCGCAAGAAGGTGAACATCTTCGCCTCGAAGCAGAAGTCGCGCGTGAACGGCACGTGGGAGATCCACTTCGGCAAGCGCTACTACGGCCACTACTACTGGTACGTGAACGGCAGCGTCGACGGCCAGACCAAGGACCAGGCGTGGGACATCAGGGCCGAGGAGGTCAACGCGGTCTGCTGAGTCCCGTCGTCCACCGGGGCCCCGGCGCTCTCCCCGCCGGGGCCCCACGTCCCACGAGGTCCATCATGCTGATCAAGTCGCTCGCATGCCTGACCCTGTTGTTCGCACTGGGCACGGGCACAGCTGTCGCCCACGTGACCGCGCACGCACCGGACAGCCCGCCGGAGAAGGGCGGGCACGGCACCGTCGTGCTGCGCGTGCCGAACGAGGAAACGCAGTCCACCACACGTTTCGAAGTCACGCTGTCACCGTCCTTCGGCATCACGACCGCACGCACCCGTCCCGTCCCCGGCTGGGACGCCGCGGTGCGGCGCGGTGACGGCGGTGTCGTCACCGCGGTCGTCTGGACCGCCCGGCCCGACAGCGGAATCCCCGGCGGGAACGAGCACTACGAGGACTTCGGCGTCACTCTCGGGCCCCTGCCCGCCGATGCCGACCACGTCCTGATGCCCGCCACCCAGTTCCTCTCCGACGGCAGCACGGTGAGGTGGGACGACCAGCCGGACCGTCCCGCACCGGTGGTCGCGCTCGCCGAGCCGTCCAGGCACGGACACCACGCCACGATCGCCTCCGACGTGCCCTGGGGTGCGGTGGTGGGCCTGCTCACAGTGGGACTGCTGCTGGCCGTCGGCGGGTTCGTCCTCATCCGCCGCAAGGGGATCTCATGACGCGCGTGCTGCTCGTGATGTTCTTTCTGGTCCTCTGCCTGGCGCCACCAGCCTCGGCGTCGCCCGCTCTGCTGACCGCCAACCCGGGCACGAACTCGACGATCTCGGTGGCACCGCGAGACGTCCGGTTGACCTTCGACCGGACGATCGCGGGTGCTGGTCCGTACTCGATCGCCGTGACAGGTGGGGGCGAGCAGTGGTCCGAGCCGATGATCGGCGCGGACGACACCGTGCTGACAGTGCCGTTGCGTCCCGCGATGCCGGCAGGCGACTACCTCGTCAGCTACGAGCTGACACCTCCGGACGGCGTGCAGGTGAAGGGGGAATACCGGTTTTCGCTCCAGGACAGGGCTCCGACGCCGTGGTGGGTGTGGCTCGTGGTGGGAGCGACCGTCGCCGGCGTGGCCGCGACGGCTTACCGGCTGGCGTACCGGTGAACGCGCACGGCGAGGTGCGGGTGTCCGCATCTCGTCGGCGAATCAGAATCGGTCTGCGGGCTCGTAGCGGACCGGGGGGATGCGCTGGCACGCTGCGGTGACGATTTTCGAGTGGCACGTTTCAACGACCGGCTGATTGCGTCGAGTGTGTCGGCTGTTGATCACGGACGGTTCGGCTGTGCTCCATCCCGCAGGTACGTGAGTGTCGCGAGCACCCGCCGGTTGCGGTCGTCGCCGGGTGTGAACCCCAGCTTGGTGAAGATGTTGCCGACGTGCTTGTTCACCGCAGCCTCGGAGATGAAGAGTCTCCCGGCGATGGCGGCGTTGGAGTAGGCCTCCGCCACCAGGCCGAGGACCTCTCGTTCGCGGTTCGACAGGGTTGCCAGCGGAGTGCTGCTGCGTTTCAGCAGTGTGCGCACCACCTGTGGGTCGACGATGGTTTCGCCGGCTGCCACCCGGTGCAGGACGGAGATGAACTCCTGCACGTCCCCGACTCTGTCCTTCAGCAGGTAGCCGACGCCGATTCCGCCGCCCGAGTCCAGCAGGTCGGAGGCGTAGCTGGGTTCCACGAACTGGCTCAGGGCCACCACGCGCAGGTCTGGGCGGTTCTGGCGCAGGCGCACGGTCGCGCGGAGGCCCTCGTCGGAGAAGCCCGGTGGCATGCGGATGTCGGTGACGACCAGGTCGGGGTCGTGTTCCGTCACAGCGGCGATCAGGGCTTCCGCGTCGCCCACCGACGCCACGACCTGGAAGCCGAACCTGTCGAGCAGCGCCGCCAGTCCTTCCCGCAGTAGCGCACCGTCTTCTGCCAGGACGGTGCGGATCATCGGTTGTTGCACGGGAACTCCGCTCGCACGGTGGTGGGCCCGCCGGTCGGGCTGGACAGGGACAAGGTGCCGCCGAGGGCCGCGGCTCGGTCGGCCAGGCCGGTGAGGCCGGTGCCGTGGCTCGCGTCGGCGCCGCCGCGGCCGTTGTCGGTGATCTCCACCGTGAGCACGTCGCGCCGGACGTGTGCGGTCACCTGGATTTCGGTGGCACCGCTGTGTTTGCTGGCGTTGCTCAGCGCTTCGGCCACTACGAAGTAGCCTGCTCCCTCCACCGCGCTCGGTGGTCGGTGCGGAATGGCGCAGCTCACGGCGACCGGTGTGGCCGAGCGGTCGGACAGTTCTCGCAAGGCGGCGGGCAAACCCAGGTCTGACAACGCTTGCGGGTGTATGCCGTGGATGAACTCCCGCAGTTCGGTCAGCAGCAGCTTGGCCTGCTCGTGGGCGTTGGCGACGGGTTCGGTGCCGGGGGAGTCCGGTGGCATCTCCAGCTTTGCCAGGCCCAGTTGCAGGATCAGGCTGACCACGCGCTGCTGAGCGCCGTCGTGCAGGTCCCGCTCGATCCGGCGCCGTTCCGCCTCGAAGGCGGTGACCAGGCGTTGACGGGACCGGGAGACCTCCACCAGTTCGGTCCTCAGCCGCTCGTCCGACACGCCGGACAACAGCGCCCTGGCCGCCGTCGCGTGCAGCGAGGCCAAGCCTGCGAACAGGTACATCGTCACCGGCAACAGCACCGCGCCCACGAGTGCGTACGGCAACGCCTCCGGCACGGTGCTCGCATGTCCGAACCCGAGAGCGAGCGGACTGTCCGGGCTGACCAGCAACGGGCTGACGATCAACGAGACGACCATCGTCATGATCAGGAGCAGTGCCGCGCTCGGCACGATCGCCAGGGTCACCAGGACCAGGTGGGCGAGCTCTCGCCAGGTCGCCGCTTCGGTGTAGCGGCGGCGCAACCAGCCGAGCCGGCCGTCCCTCACCGGGTGGTGCGGCGAGGGCGCCGGGTCGAGGTGGACCAGGCGCAGGCGTAGTCGCTCCACCTGCGCCACGGGCAGGGCCACGAGCGGGCCGGCGAGCACTATGAGCAGCAGGCCGGCCAGGGCTGCGAGCACCACCTCGCCCAGCGCGGCCTGGTCCGGGCCGAGGAAGCGGAGAGCCAGGTACGACCAGGGCAGGACCAGCGCGGCGACCGGGATGCCGGCGAGCAGCGAGACCACCGGTGTGCTCAGCACGTACGACAGGCCGCGCCACGGCCACGCGGTCAGGAGGAACCGGGGAAGCCCCACCGACTCCCAGATCGTGCGTGCGCTGCTCGTCGACACGAAGACCACCGTAGTCAACATCGACTTCCCCGTTCGGAGGTAGAGGTTCTACTACCTCCAACTCGGAAGTTGAGGACAGTGACCACGACCCCTGTTTGCGGTTGGCTGCAAACGTTGCACCGAACACGGGGGTTTTCATGGCTTGGAATCAGCACCTCACCGCCGGTCAGCGGCAGGGGGTGCCGAACGCGGGTTACCCGGCTGTGGAACTGCGGCAGGTCACGCGGATGTACGGGTCGAAGAACACCGGTGTCGCCGCGCTGGACAACGTCAGCCTGAGCTGTCCGGAGGGAACCTGGACCGCCGTCATGGGGCCCTCCGGCTCCGGCAAGTCCACACTGCTGCACTGCGCGGCCGGGCTGGACCAGGTGACGAGCGGACGCGTCGTGCTCTCCGGGCGTGACATCACCATGGCGCCGGACAGCGTGCTCACCGAGCTGCGCCGCCGCACGATCGGCTTCGTGTTCCAGAACTTCAACCTGATCAGCTCGCTGACCGCCGAGCAGAACGTCGCGTTCCCGTCGAAGCTCGCCGGGGTGCGGGTGTCGAAGAACGACGTCCGGCAGACTCTCGCCGGCGTCGGGCTCGCCGACCGCGCGAGCCACCGGCCCCGTGAGCTCTCCGGTGGTCAGCAGCAACGCGTCGCCATCGCCCGCGCGATGATCTCCCGTCCCGCCGTGCTGTTCGCCGACGAACCCACCGGCGCGCTGGACTCGCACTCCGCGAAGATCGTCCTGGAACTGCTTCGGAACATGGTGCGGACAGTGGGCCAGAGCATCGTCATGGTGACGCACGACCCGGCGGTCGCGGCCAGCGCCGACACGGTGATCTTCCTGGCGGACGGCCAGATCGTGGACCGCGTGACCATGCCGACCATCCACGACGTCGCCGAGCGGCTCGCGCGGCTGGAGAGCTGAGCCATGTTCCAGATGTCGTTCAGCACGTTCCGCGAACGGTGGGAACTGTTCGTCGGCGCGATTCTCAGCGTCGGCGTCGGTGTCGCACTGGTGCAGGCGTCGATGCTGATCCTGGTGGCCACCGGAACTCCCCAGGTGCCGGCAGGGCTGCCGCGCCAGGCCGAGGACAAGATCCGCGAGGGTTACGTCGCCGCAGCGACCGTCATGGGCATGACCGCGTTCCTCGCCATGTTCCTCGCGGTCTTCATCGTGAGCTCCACGTTCAGCTTCACCGTCGCGCAGCGTCGCCGCGACCTCGCCCTGCTGCGCCTCACCGGCGGAAGCCGTGGCCAGTTGCGGGCGCTGCTGCTGTCCGAGTCGCTGCTGCTCGGGATCACCGGATCGGCGCTGGGGGTGCCGATCGGACTGGTGGCCGAGCAGGCGCAGACGTGGCTGCTCGTGGAGATCGGTCTGCTGCCCAAGGGGTTCACCGCCCCGTGGCACACGTGGGCCGTGATCGTCGCCGGGGTCGTCGGCATCGGTGTCGCCCTGTCCGGGGTGTTCACCGCGTCCCTGCGGGCGGCGAAGATCCGGCCGCTGGAGGCACTGCGGGAGACGGGCGAGGCGGCCAGGGTCATGACCCCGGCGCGGTGGTTCTTCGGCTTGTCCTTCGCGGCCTTCACCTTCGCCATGGTGGTGTGGGCGCAGGGCGCCAACCTGATCGGCGCGATGATGGCCGCGCTCGGCATCGCCATGTTCGGCGCGGTCGCCATGAGTTTGCTGAGCCCTCTGGTCGTGCCGTTCATGGCCTGGTTGTTCGGGATTCTCCTGCCTGGCAACACCTTGGCCGGCCTGGCGCAGGCCAACCTGCGGGACGGGGTGCGGCGCAGCGCCGCCACCGCCTCTCCGCTGATCGTGCTGGTCGCGCTCCTGCTCGGGCTGGCGGGCACCTTCGGCTCGCTCGCCGCCGCGGGTGGCGCGGAGGCGCAGCGATCGGTGAACGCCCACCTGGTGGTGACCTCCACGGGCGAGGAGGCGGAACGGCTGCAGGGGATCGAGGGCGTGGCGGTCGCCTCCCGGCAGAACGCCGTGGACATCACGATCACCGTGGAGAGGACGCAGAACCAGCGGGTGATCACGAGGAACTTCTACAGCGGCATCATCGCGGTCGACGCCGCCGACTACGCGCGTACGCACACGCTGCCGCCGTCGGCAGGTGACCTGGGCGCACTGACCGGCAACACGGTGTTCACCGGTCCCGCCCGGCACGCCGACCGGATCGGTCCCGGCCGGGTGCTCGTGGGGGATGCCGGTGGACAGCCGCTGCGACTGACCGTCGTCGGAGGACTGCCGGAGACCCTCGAGACGGGGGACAGCTTCCTGGTTCCTCGCCAGGCCCTGCCCGCACAGGTGTGGGCGGGTGCACCGACCGAAACCGTCGTCCAGGTCGCGCAGGGACAGGACCCGGAGGACGTGGCAGGCCGGATCGAGCAGGCGGGCTTCGGTGAGGTTCGGGCGGTGTCCGACTGGGCGAGGGCACGCGCGGAGAGCGCCCAGGACGGCAACGTCAAGATCCTGACGGTGCTGATGGGCCTCGCCGGGCTGTACGCGCTGATGGCCGTGGTGAACTCGGTGGTCATCGCCGGGACCGAACGGCGGCGCGAGTTCGCGGTATCCCGGGTGACCGGGCTGACTCGGCGTCAGGTGGTCGGGACGGCCGTGGCCGAGGCCGTCGCGGTGGCGATCATCGGTCTCGTGCTCGGATGCGTGGTGGCCGGGGCGGGTCTGGCCGGCATCGGCGGTGCCGTCCACAAGGCGATCGGCACGACCGTCGTGTTCGTCCCGTGGACGCTCCTGGCCGTCGTCGCGATCGCTTCGGTCGGCATCGTGGCGGTGACGAGCGCGATCACCGCGGCCGTCGCGACGAAGGACCGCCCTGTGTCCCTGGTCGCAGCCAAGGAATGATCACAAGCTGGCGACGTGTTTCCTGAGTGGTACGACGAGGTCCGGGTGATCGCCCTTGCCGGCGCGGTGCAGCAGCCGGGCGGCGACGTAGAACTGGGCGAGCAAGCCGGCGTCGGTCGCCAGCACGTTCGCGAACGTGTCGCGCACCCGCTCGGCGGTCTGCGGCACGAGGAGGCTGTAGCTCAGCAACGTGGCGGCGTCCGTTCCGGCGGGACCGCGGCCCCACGACTCCCAGTCCAGCAGACCGAACTCAGGGCCCATCAGGTTCGCCCAGTGCAGATCGCCGTGGACCGTTTCCCACTGGCGCACAACGGGGTTCACCGAGTTTCCGAACTGCTGCTGCATCCGGCCGGTGACCAGGGCCTGGTCGGCGTTGACGCGCTCGGTCGGCGTCGCCGCGATGGACGCGCTCGTCCTGCGCAGTTCGGCCCACCACTCGTCCGGGAGGTCGGCCGCGTGGCGCAGGACGTCGGTGCGGGAGCACGGCGTACCCGGCATCAACGTCATCAACTCCGCGCGTTGGTGCCGTCCGTGCTCCCACTCGAAAACGTCGATGACACGAGGCTTGGACAGGCCGGCGAAGGAGTTCGCTTCGAGATTTCCGGTCCAGAACTCACCTTCGATCCATTGCCCGTCCTCGGACACCACCCGTAGCCACAACCGCTCGTCGTTCCGTTGCACCGGAGCGCTGATCGATCGGTCCAGCCAGCCGGGTCGAGGTTTCCCGACGACGGTGAGACCGAAGTGTTCGGCCGCGCGGTCGAGGTTCTCGTGCATCCACTCCCGGAACTGCACGTCGGCTTCGCTGAGATGCGACCTCGACGCGGGGGCGTGGTGCCTGAGAACCGTTGTGCGTTCAGGTTGTTCCGACACCGGGGATCCTTCATCGTGGGCGCATCGACCGTGTTCCTCTGCTTGTTCTACTGCTTGGAGTTTTTCCAAGGGAAACGCCGAACGGTCTTCACGCCTTTCGGGTGTCGCCGTGGCGTTCCAGCAACGCCCGCAACGCGGCCATCTCGGTGGCGAGCGCCTGGCGTCCGGTGGCCGTGACGCTGACCCACGTCTTGGGTCGCTTGCCCTCGTAGCCCTTCTCGATCACCAGCAGCCCGGCCTCCTCCAGCACCGCGATGTGGCGCGAGAGGTTGCCGGCGGTGAGGCCGAGAGTGGACTTCAGGTACGCGAACTCCACCCTCTTCACCTCCGCCGCGATGGTGAGGATCCCCAGCCGGTGCCGCTGGTGGACGACGTCGTCGAGTGCCGCTGTCGGGTGCTCCGTCACGACGAGGCCCGGCCTGCCAGCAGCGCGCCGAGTCCGCCCAGCACAAGGGTGGTCGCGAGCAGCAGCACGCCACCGGCGCCGCCCAGAGCGTCGTTCTCCATGGACAGATTGTTGACGATCAGCACGCAGGCCGTGAACACCACCGCGATCACCGTGCACAGCACGCTGCGTTCGATCCACGCCAGCGTCACCAGACCGAGCGCGATCGCCATGAACTGGGCCCCGCCGGCCATCCCGAGATCGATGTCGACGTCCGGCAGTTGCAGTAGCGACAACGCCACCGACACCAGCAGGAGGCCGACGGGCACGAACAGCGGCCGCCACCGCCGCGCGCGGAAGCAGAGCAATGCCAAGCCCAGCAACACCGCCATGACGATCGCGGCGACGAGGACCGTCGGGTAGAAGAGCGTGTAATGCAGGATCACGCTGGTGCTCAACGGAATTCCGAACAGCACGGCGACCAGCCCGAACAGTGCTACCTGGACGTACGTGCCCGTCGGCGTCTCCACGCCGACGCGCTGGGCACGCCACCGATACCACCACACGGTTGCGAGCACGCCCACGAGCAGCGCCACGAGCCAGTACACCGCGAGGCCGAGCGGGTGCACCACCTCCGTCTTCAACCTGAGGTGCACCAACGGGTTCATCCACCAGCCCGGCCCGCCGTCGACGAGGTGGTCGGTCGGGTTCGGGTCGGCTTGGGACAGCGGCAGCGACAGGAGGGTCAGAACACCCATGAGCAGCAACGGGAACCAGTACCCGTGGCGGTCGTCGCGGGCGCGCTTGCGCAGGCCGGCCAGTTCGTCGAGCAGTTCGCCCGGATCACTCGTCATGGTGTTCCCCCAAACTTGACTGTGATGCAGTTAGGTTTGCATCGCAAACCAGAATTGTCAACGCGGCCGACGGCCCAGGGACGCGGTGCTGGTCCGTCGGCTCAACGGGGGCCGTTCTCAGAGGGCAGCGCTGACCCTGGTCGCGGCGGCCAGCCAGGCCGCGGGCACCGGTGCGACGGTCCGGCCGTGGCCGATCGCGGGGTCCACGCCCGCGTGGACGCTCGCCTGCCACCCGGCGGCACCGAGCCAGTCCGCCAGGTCGTCGCGTGCCGCCGTGAAGACCACCCCGTGCTTGCCCAGGTCTGCCCGCACCTGTGCGCCCTGCTCGCCGAGCATCGACACCTGCAGGTGTTCGAGGAGCAGGTGGCTGCCGGGAGCCGACAGCGCGGTCACCTCGGCCAGCAGCGCGTCGCCCTGCGCCGGCGTGAGGTACATCAGCACGCCCTCGACCAGCCACGCGGTCGGCTGCTCCTCGTCGAACCCGGCGGCGCGCAACGGGTTCGTCCAGTCCGAGGTGAGGTCGGCGGCCACCCCGATCCGCTCACAGGCCGGTGTCAGGCCGGAGCGCGCGACCAGGGCGGTCTTGAACTCGGTCATGTCCGGCAGGTCGAGTTCGTACCAGCGGGTGCCGGGCGGGCACGGCAGGCGCGTCGTGCGGCCGTCGACGCCCGCCGCGAGGGTCACGACCTGCCGCGCGCCGGCGTCCAGCGCGGTCGCGATCCGGTCGTCGAAGAACCTGGTGCGCACCACGTGGTAGGAGGGGAAACCGCTCGATGTGACGCCCATCTGCGCGATGAACGCGGCTGAGGGCGGGTGGTCCCTCAGTTCGTCGACGAGGTGACCGGCCAGCGGGTCGGTGAAGAGCGGGTGCGGCTGCCCGGCCTCGACGTGCCGCACCCAGGCGGTGTAGAGGGCGGTGTGGCTCAGTCCGTCCGCGGGGATCTTCAGGTCCGGCATCGGGTTCTCCTCCGGTCAGGCCAGGTCGGCGCGGAACGCGGCGGCCAGTGCTCTGGTCAGGTGGCCGAAGCGGTGACCGCGGGCGCGTTCCTCGTCGGTCATGCGGCCGCGCTCGAGGTTGAGCGACCAGCTCGCCCGCCGCGCCGGGGTCGACCACCTGTCGGAGTCGTCCGGAACGAAGCCCGCCTTGCGGATCAGCGGGAGCAGGCGGTCCGGGGCCGCGTGAGAGCGCGTCCGCCAGGTGTCCCAGCCGGTAGCTGGTCGGCTGCGCCAGCACCGTCCACTCGCCCAGCGAGAAGGCCGAGGCCACCTCGGGGTAGCCGCGCAACGCGTCGAGCGGTTCGACTCCGCGCACGAACGCGAGCGAGAAGATCTCGCCGAGAAACGCGGGATCGTCGTGACCGGCGTCCGCCCAGGACAGGTCGTGCTCTGACAAGAGGGCCCCCAGACAGGTCGCGGTTTTTGTCGCCGCGCCTGTCTTCATAGCCCGTTCGGGGTCAATCGGTCACGTGTTCGAGGGAAACCTGTCCGAGGATCTGGCCAGGGCGGCGTGACGGGACGACGTTCCCGCTCACGAGTGACGCGCGTCGCCCTTCTCCGATTCGGCCAGGCGAGGACCCACCGCCTAGGGTGCTGCATGTGTCGCAGTGCGGTCCCGCCCGGATGCCTGGGTGCTTCCACGAGCGCGGTCGCTGCCGGGGACAATTGCTCCCGACCGTTCAGCTCCAGGAGGATTGTTGATCCACAAGTTCTCGGTTCGCTCCGCGGGGGTAGCGGAGCCCGACATCCGTGAGCTCGGCCGATCGTGGGGGCTCGACGACCTCGAGGTGTGGCGCGACTACTACGTCGAGTTCGTGGACGCGCCCGACGCCGCCGCGCTGGGCGAGGTGGCCGCTGTGCTCGGTGACCAACTCGACGTCGAGGTCTCGCTCGACCAGCCGTTGGACGCCGGGGCCGTGCAGGTCGCCTACAAGCGCGGTGTGGTCGACAACGAGAGCGACTCCATCATCACGGTGTGCGGGCTGCTCGGGGTGAAGGCACGGGCCGGCAAGGTCGCGACCAGTTACCGGTCGGCGTCGCCGCGGCTGCGGGACCTCATCCTCTCGACGCGGTTCAACGCGACGATCGAGGAGCTGCACGACGAGGAGCCGCGCTACGACACCCTCGTGCCGCAGGGGCACTACGACAAGGCCGCGCAGTTCGACCTTCGTGGGCTCGGTGACGACGAGCTGAAAGAACTCGGCACGGCCGGTGGGCGGAACCTGACGCTCGCGCAGATGAAGCACGTGCAGCACGTGCAGGTCACGTTGGGGGACGAGTTCGTCACCGACGTGCTGCTGGAGGCGCTGGACGCCCGGTGGAGCGACCACTGCGCGCACACCACGTGGAAGTCGCTGGGCAGCCTGCTCGGCCGGTTGATCCAGGCGGCCAAGGACGTCGACAACCCCAACGTGCTGAGCATGTTCCACGACAACGCGGGTGTCTGGGACTTCTACGACGGCCACGCGATCGCCATCAAGGCCGAGACGCACAACGGGCCGTCGGCCATCTCCGGCTACTTCGGACAGTTGACGAAGCTCGGTGGTGTGCTGCGGGACATCCTCGGGACCGGGCTGAGTGCGGACCCGATCGGCAGCTTCGAGTACACCGCGGTCGGCGAGCCCGAGGCGCCCGCGCCCATCCAGGGCCGGCCGGACGCGCGCAGGCTCGCCGGCGAGACGATCCGGGCGATCAAGGAGTACGGCAACACCTTCGGCGTGCCGATGATGTCGTCGCGCATGACGTTCCACCCGGCGTACCGCGCCAAGCCGTTCGCGCTCGGCGGCAGCATCGGGTTGCTGCCGGTGTCGGCGGCGCAGCGGGGGACGCCGCGGCCCGGTGACTTCGTTGTGCTGATCGGTGGCCTGACGGGCAACGAGGGCATCCACGGCGCGTCCGCCAGTTCCGCGGGCGCCACGATGGACACGACCGCCGTGCAGATCGGTGCGCCGCTGGAGCAGGTCAAGTTCCGCAAGGCGCTGATCGAACTCCGTGAAGAGGGCTGCATGAGCGCCCTCACCGACGTCGGTGGCGCGGGCCTGAACAGCGCGGTCGGCGAGATCGGCGAGGCCTGCGGTGTCTGGATCAACACCGCGCTGGTGCCGTTGAAGACGGCGGCGCTGCCGATGTGGCGGATCCTGCTGTCCGAGTCGCAGGAACGCATGCTGCTCGCCGTGCCGCCGGAGCACCAGGAGCGGGCGAAGAAGATCCTCGACCGCCACATGGTGCGGTCGACGGTCATCGGCCGGTTCGCGGACACGGGTCGCTACCACGTGTTCCACGCCCCGGACCTGACCGAACAGGCCCTCATCGCCGCCGCCCCGGACGCCGCTCCGGCGCACCAGGGCGAGACCGGGTTCGACGTGTCTTACGACCTGCTCGACATCGAGGTCGAACGGTTCGAGGTCGGCCCGCCGCCGCGTCCGTCCGACGTGGTCGAGTGGCCCGAGCTCGCGCCCACTCAGCTCGCCGGACTGCTGGAGGAGGTCGTCGCCGACGCGGAGGTGGCCTCGCAGCACTTCGCCGACTCGCAGTACGACTCCACGGTCCAGGGCAACACCTGGTACGGCCCGCACTACGGCACCGAGCACTCGGTCCGCACGGCCTACTGGGCCGGCACGCCGGTCACCGGTTCGCCCGCCGCGGCGGTGCTCAACACCGCGTTCAACCCGTGGATGTTCGACGCCGACCCGGTCGCCGCGACCCGTCAGATGTTCGTCGCGGCCATCGCGGGCCAGGTGCTCGCGGGTGCAGCGGTGAAGGACATCTGCATGTGCGACAACTTCTACACCCCGCACCTCTCGCCGCACTGGCGTGAGTGGCTGGTCGGCATGGTCGACGAGCTCGCGGTGCTGGTGCGCCACTTCGGCGTGCCGCTGATCTCGGGCAAGGACTCGTCTGCGGGCTCGGTGCAGACCGACGAGGGCCTGGTCAGCGTGCCGCCCGCGGTGTTCCTGAGCGCTCTGGGCAAGGTGCCGCACACCGACGGCCTGCTGCGCGAGCAGTGGACCACGGCGGGCAACGTGCTGGTCCAGATCGGCCTGCGCACGTCGTCCCCGGTCGGCACGGTCGCCGCGCGCAAGCTCGGCCTGCCGATCGGCGCGCTCGACGACCTGGAACTGTCCGATGTGGACAGCTACCTGACCGCGCTCGCCGCGAGCAGGCACCTGCTGCGCAGCGGTGCCCGCATCGGCGCCGGTGGTGTCGCGGCCACGCTCGCCCAGGGCGTGCTCGCGAGCGGCATCGGTGTGAAGCTGGAGTCGGGGACCACCGAGTCGCTCTTCGCCGAGCACCGCGTGGGCGCCGTCGTCGAGGTCGCCCCCGAGGACGTGGCCGCGCTGCCGGCCGAGCTCACCCCCGTCGTCCTCGGCACGCTCGAAGGAACGCTGGAGGGCACCGGCATCGTGCTCGAAGGCGTCGACCTGTTCGCCCCGGCCGCGCGCGACGGCTGGCTCAACTCGTTCACGGCGAGGATCGCATGAAGCCGACCGTCAACGTCCTGTACCTGCCCGGCACCAACTGCCAGGAGGAGACCGTCCGAGCGTTCGCCGAGGTGGGTGCGCAGCCGCGGATGAGGTTCGCGGCCGACCTGCTCGCGGGCACCGAACGGCTCGACGACGCCGACATCCTCTGCATTCCCGGAGGGTTCTCGTTCGGCGACCACCTCGGCGGTGGCGCGGTGGCGGCGGCGTTGCTGCGCAGCCACCTGGCGGACCAGTTCGAGGCGGCCCGCACGCGTCCGCTGATCGGCATCTGCAACGGCTTCCAGATCGCCGTGCGCGGAGGGTGCTTCGGCAAGGTGGGCCTGAAGGTCAACAGCGCCGGCACGTTCCACAACGAGGAGAACCAGCGGCACGTCGTCGACAGCGAGAACGACAGCCCGTGGCTCACCGGCCTGGGTGGTCAGACCCTCGCTTTCCCGTGCGCGCACGGGGAAGGCCGGTTCGACCCGGGCAGTGAGACCGAGGGGTACCGCGTCGCGCTGCGGTACGAGAAGGACTCCAACCCGGACGGGTCGTTCGAGGACGTCGCGGGCATCACGAGCGCCGACGGACTGGCGTTCGGCCTGATGGACCACCCGGAACGCGCGATGGACCGCGAGGTCCGGCTGGCGTTCTTCGAGAACGGCGTCCGCGCGGTCCGGTAGCGGCAGACCGGCTTGGTGCTGGCCCTACCGCGAGCGCGGGGGCCAGCGCCATGGCCGTGCCATGATCACCACGCCATCGTGGTGATCATGAAATCACTCCTGATCGCGGCGATGGTCGCGGTGACTCCTTTGCCGCCGCTGCAACCGGAACTGCTGCACGCGGCCATCGCCGACCTGGAGCACCCGGTGGTCACGTCGGCGCAGCTGAGGGTGGCGGGCCCAGCCGGTCGCTGGTACGGCGCGGAGGGCCTCGCGGACGGGCAGCGGGAGGTCCGCCCGGACGACAGGTTCCGGATCGGCAGCGTCACCAAGGTGTTCGTGGCGACGGTCGCGCTGCAACTGGTGGCGGAGCGCAGACTCAGCCTGGACACCAAGGTCCGGCACTACTTCCCCGACCTGCCGGAGACCATCGACGCGGTGACCGTCGGGCAGTTGCTGAACCACACCAGCGGAATCCCCAACGAGGTCGGCTACCCGGACCTGAGCACGCCGGAGAAGGTCCTCGCGCACCGCTACGACCAGTGGACGCCCGAGCAGCTCCGCGCGCTGGTCCCCGCCACCACGCCCAAGTTCGACGCCGGCACCAAGCAGGAGTACCGGGGCATCAACTACCTGCTCGCCACCATGGTCATCGAGAAGATCACCGGCCGTGATCTGGCGCTGGACGTGGAAAAGCGCATCACCCGGCCGCTCGGCCTCACCAAGACCTACGTGCCGGCCCGCACCGAGACCAGGATCCGCGGCGCGCACGTCCACGGTTACCTGACCGTCTCGGGGCAGAGGGTCGACGTCAGCGACTTCAGCACGTCGAGGGCCCACGGCGAGGGAGACATGATCTCCACGACCGGTGACCTCACCCGGTTCAGCAAGGCGCTCTTCAGCGGACGCCTGCTGCCAGAAGCGTTGCTGGACAAGATGTTCACCCTGCCGAAGGTGTCCATGCTGGACGGTCAACCCGCCTCCTACGCCACGGGGCTGCAGACCTTCACCATCAACGGCATCCAGGTCTGGGGCAAGACGGGGGAGTGGCACGGCTACGCGGCGGGTGTGTTCTCGACCAGGGACCAGCAGCGGCGCATCGCCTACTCGTTCACGCCGACCGTGCGCGACGCGACGCAGCAGCAGATGACGCTGCGCATCGCGAACGCCGTGACTAGCCCCTGAGCCGGTCGGCCTTGATGCCGTACTGCGCCATCTTGCGGTAGATCGTCGCCCGCCCGATGCCGAGCTCGGCGGACGCCCGCGCGATCGTCGCGCCCGGCTCGGTCAGGCAGCGCACGATCTCGTCGCGCTCCAGAGCCTGCAGCCTGCTCAGCCGGTGGCCGACGCCGGTGAACACCTCGGCGGGCAGGTGCTGCACGTCGATCACGTCCGACCGGGCGGCGGCGACGCGCACCACCTGGCGCAACTGCCTGGTGTTCTCCGGCCACTCGTAGGACAGCAACGCGCGCACGGCGGCCGAGGTGAACGTGACCTCACGGCCTCGGTCGCGGTGCGCGAAGTAGTGGGCCAGCGGCAGGACGTCGTCGGGGCGGAAACGCAGTGCCGGGGCCTCCACGACCACGTCGACCAACGGTGCCAGCGCCTCGGGCAGGGCGTCCGTCGAGGTCAGCGCGAACCCCGTGAGCAGCGGGGCCAGGGACGAGGCCGCCCACGCGGGCAACGCGTCCACGTCCGAGACGACGACGCACGTGTCGGCCTTGCCCAGTTCCGGGGTCCACAGCCGCAGCCACGAGCCGACGTCGTCCGGAGCCGGGGGACGGGCGTTGAGCAGGCGTTCCCGCGGACGGACGGTGCGGCGGGCGAGGGTCGCGAGCGCGGTCTTGCCCGCTCCCGGCTCGCCGACGACGGCCACGACCCGGTCGTTCCGCATCGCGTCGACCGCCGTGGCCACCGCGGACGTCCACGCCGCGGACAGCCGGGGTGGCTCCACCCGGTCGGCGTAGACGCGGAACACCTCGCCGCGCGGCGCCGGACGGGCCTTGCGGCCGGAGGCGCGGGCCAGCATCAACGCCGCCGTGTTGCCCGCCGCGGCCTGGGCCAGCGCCAGGAGCAGGTCGGACGACTGGTCGGACCAGGTCGTGAGGTTCACGCTGCCGGCCAGGGCGCCGGACACCGGGTCGAGCACCGGCACCGCCGCGCACGTGTAGCCGCGCAGGCCCGTGCAGTAGTGCTCGTCGGCCCTGACCAGCGACGCGGTGCGGTCGGCGAGGGCGAGGCCCAGGCCGTTCGTGCCGGCGTTGGTCTCGGCGAAGTAGAAGCCGGGTGCCAGGTAGACGCGGTCGAGCGAGCGGACGATGCCGGGGTCCGTGCACAGCCTGGTCAGCACCAGGCCCTCGCTGTCGGTGATCATCAGGCTGATGGGCTCGTTGGACAACGTGGCGTGCAGCCCGCGCAGGACCTCGTGGCCGCACTCGTAGAACAACGACGTCGTGTCGACCGTGCCGGTGAAGACGGGCCGAACCTCGTCCTCGGGCACGCCGTAGCCCTCGCTGCGCAGCCACGACGCCCGAAGGCGCTGCGGGATCGCGGCCAGCCGCCGGTCGTCCACGTCGACCTCCTCGTCGCCCGTCCGGACCCCAGAGTACGACCCCCGGGTTCGTGAGCAGGGGTACCGGATGTCTCAAAGTGAGACACCGGGCACCTCCCTGAGCTGCGGCGATCTTCCTACGGTCGTCCCCACCACCACAGGAGGCGGCCATGTACTCGAAGGACGGCGAGAACTACTTCATCGTCGACGCGCACGTCGCGCTCTGGGACGCCCGCCCGGAGAACCAGCGCAACATCCACGGCAAGCAGTTCATCGACTGCTTCTACGACTACCACCGCAACCTCTCGCCGGAGGAGGAGGTCTGGTCGTACGAGGAGTACCTGTACCAGGGCGGCGAACGCCTGATGAAGGACCTGTTCGACGACGGGTACGTGGACCACGCGATCTTCCAGCCCGCGCACCTGGGTGCCTTCTACCACAACGGTTTCGGGCAGACCGAGGAAGCGTTCGCGCTCACCTCCAAGCACCCCGACAAGCTGACCTACAACCACTGCTGGGACCCGCGCCGTGAGCAGAAGGGGCTCGACGAGCTCAAGCGCGACGCGGAACGGTTCGGGCTCAAGGGCGTGAAGCTCTACACCGCCGAGTGGTACGGCGACTCGCGCGGCTACCGGCTCGACGACCCGTGGAGCTACCGGTACCTGGAGACCGCGCAGGAGCTGGGCATCCGCAACATCCACATCCACAAGGGGCCCACGATCCGGCCGCTGGACCGCGACGCGTTCGAGGTGGCCGACGTCGACCACGCGGCCACGGACTTCCCCGAGCTGAACTTCGTCGTGGAGCACTGCGGATTGCCGCGCCTGGAGGACTTCTGCTGGATCGCCACGCAGGAACCGAACGTGCACGCGGGCCTCGCGGTCGCCATGCCGTTCATCCACACCCGGCCGCGCTACTTCGCGCAGATCATCGGCGAGCTGCTGTACTGGCTGAACGAGGACCGGATCCAGTTCTCCAGCGACTACGCCCTGTGGACGCCGCGCTGGCTGGTCGAGCGGTTCGTCGACTTCCAGATCCCCGCCGACATGACCGAGTACGCGCCGCTCACCGTGGCACAGAAGAAGAAGATCCTCGGTCTCAACGCGGCCCGCATGTACGACATCCCGGTGCCCACCGGTCTCGACGTCGCCCCGGTCGAGCAGGAGGCGGTGTCGGTCGCATGATCGAGGCGGCCGTGTACAAGGCGCTCGACGAGGTCATGGACCCCGAGCTGGACGAGCCCATCACCACGCTCGGGTTCGTCCGGTCGGTGGCGCTGGACGGCGACGTGCTCACCGTCCACTTGCGACTGCCGACCGCGTTCTGCTCGCCGAACTTCGCGTACCTCATGGCATCGGACGCCAAGGACGTGTTGCGCGGTCTCGCGAGGCACGTGCTCGTGGTGCTGGACGACCACCACGACTCGGACGTGATCAATCGCGGGGTCGCCGCCGACGCAGGGTTCGTCGGCACGTACGGCGAGGAGGCGTCCCGTGATCTCGAGGAACTGCGGCTGACGTTCCAGCGCAAGGCCCACGCGGCGGCGATGGAACGGGCGGTGCGCACCGTGCCGCTGGAACGCCTGAGGTCGTTGAGGCTGCAGGACCTTCCCGCCGCCAAGGCCACGGAGGCGTTGCGGCGCAGGCGGTCCGCGCTTGGTTTCGACACCGCACCGGACGCGCTGGTGCTCGTCGACGACAACGGCGTGCCGCTGCCACCGGGCGACCTGCCGCTGCGCCTGCGGTTCGCGAGGTCGGTCGGCATTTCCATCGAGGGCAACGCGCACTTCTGCCGTGGTCTGCTCCGCACCCGTTACGCAATGGAGGGAACGTCATGAGGGCCGTGCAGGTAGTCGGCTACCACAAGCCGTTGGAGCTCATCGAGGTCCAGGAGCCTGAGGTGACCGGCCCGTTCGACGTGGTCGTGCGCATCGGCGGTGCGGGCGTCTGCCGCACGGACCTGCACATCCTCGAAGGGCAGTGGGCGGAGAAGTCCGGTGTCACGCTGCCGTACACGATCGGCCACGAGAACGCCGGCTGGGTGCACGCGGTCGGCGCGGCCGTCACGAACGTCGCGGAGGGCGACAAGGTGATCGTGCACCCGCTGATCACGTGCGGCCTGTGCCGGGCCTGCCGCAGCGGTGACGACGTGCACTGCGCCGCCTCGCAGTTCCCCGGCATCGACACCGCCGGTGGCTACGCGGAGTACCTGAAGACCTCGGCGCGCAGCGTGGTGAAGATCGACGACGCGCTCGAACCCTCCGACGTGGCCGCGCTCGCCGACGCGGGCCTCACGGCGTACCACGCGGCGGCCAAGGCGGCGCGCAGGCTGCGGCCGGGGGACCGGTGCGTGGTGATCGGCGCGGGCGGCCTCGGCCACATCGGCGTGCAGGTGCTCAAGGCGCTGACCGCGGCCGAGATCGTCGTCGTGGACCGCAACCCGGACGCGGTGAAGCTCGTCGAGACCATCGGCGCCGACCACGGCGTCGTCGCGGACGGCTCGCACGTCGCGGCGGTGCTGGACCTCACCGGTGGGTACGGCGCCGAAACGGTGATCGACTTCGTCGGTGAGGGCGGCGCGACGAAGGACGGCGTGGCGATGCTGCGCAGGGCGGGCGACTACCACGTCGTCGGCTATGGCGAGAACATCGACGTGCCCACGATCGACATCATCTCCACCGAGATCAACCTGATCGGCAACCTCGTCGGCTCCTACACCGACCTGTGCGAGCTGATGGTGCTGGCGGCACAGGGCAAGGTCAGGCTGCACACCCAGAAGTACCCACTGGACCGGTTCCAGGACGCCATCGACGACCTCGACGGCGGGCGGGTGCGGGGCAGGGCGATCCTCACGCCCTGACCGGGGGAAACTCGTTCGGGCTGTAACGTCCTGCCCCGCCTCGCGGATGAACGGGCCATGAGTTTGGTGACGGTCCAGGGCGACAACGTCCGGTTCACCGAGACGGTGTCCCGTGTCGCCAAGACGTTGAGTCCGCTCGGACCCCTCGGGCGGTACATCGCCGAGTCGCACGCGCTCAACACCGAGATGCGGCGGGTCGAGTCGGAGTCCTCGGAACGCAAGGAGATCGTCCTGGCGCTGCTCGGCCAGCGGCGCCAGGAGTCCTCCAGCACGTTGCGTCACGCGCGCAAGCACCTCGGCGGCGTGGAGAAGAACGCCGTGGCGATGCGCGAGTGCCTGCTCGAGATGCAGCGCAAGGCGGTGAAACCGGGACTGCCGCTGGAAGAACGCCAGATGTACATCGACCTCACCGAGCGCCTCACCACCCTGCTCGTCCAGCAGCACAAGGACCTCGGCGACGACGTCACGGCGGTCGTCGACAGGGTCCTCAACGGCGGGGGTGCGCGGGACGTCGCGGCTGCGGCGGGAGTCGAGCGGCGGCGCGGCAAGGGCCGGCGGAGGTAGGGGCACCGGGTCGTGGCGAAGAACGACAGGTCCGCACTCGGGTGCGGCCTCCTGCTGATCGTCCCGGTCGTCCTGTGGCTCCTGGTCCGGTACCTGCTGTCGGCCGCGGCCGTGGCGCACATCGTGTTCGGCGACCGGCCGGACCAGGCGCACCGGCTGACCGACAACCTCTGGGGCACGGCCATTTCCGTGCCGCTGGCCATGGTGCTGGTCCGGTGCGTGCTGCACCGCGACGGAAGGCTGCGCCGCGACTCGACCTGGCCGCGGCGCTGGTTCGGGATCCTGCTGCGGGCCGTGGTGCTGCTCTGCGCCGTGAACCTCGTCGCCTACCAGGCGCTCGCACTCTCCGCGCCGCTTGGCCGTCCGTCCGAGGTGATCACCGACTACGTCTGGCCCGCCCTCTGGAAGTCGGGGCTGACCGCGATCGTCGTGCTGATCGTGATGAGGTTGTGGGACAGGCACTCCTGGCGGCTGCCGACGCGGGGCAACCTGCGCCGGGCGGTCCAGGAGGCCGACACCGTCATAGCCGAGGTCAGGGCCGCGAACCAGCGGGTGGCGCAGCAGACGGAGCACGTGCGCACGCGCCTGCGGATGATGCGGGAGGCCGGGCCGCGCGGTCTCGCGCACGCGCCCAGGGGATCGGGGCTCGAGTTCCCGGTCTTGTGCGGAGACCACCGCGAGTCCTACCAGTGCGCCGATCTCGAGTACGGCAGGTACGAGTCCGCGCAGACGTCCCTGCACCGGGTGGAGTACCTGGCCCGCAGAACGCGGAAGGCGTCGTCGTGGTTGAAGCGCGAAGGCGTCCAGGCCGAGATGCAGGCACTCGCCACGCACCTGGAAGGGCAGCGGGACGTGCTGAAGGTGGACGTCGACCAGGGGTTCAACGCGGTCCGCGGCCTCAACATCGGCACCGCCGACCTCAAGTACGAGATCCGGGACACCTGCGGCCCGCAGGGACAGCAGTGGTACGCCGAGCTGGAAGCGCGCATCGACAAGGCACGGGCGGCACGCGGCGAGAGTCCGCTGCACTGAAACCCCCTCGCATCAAGGAGAGTGCTGTGACGTCGTCGGACGGGTGGCGCCGGTGAGCCGCAACCAGCGCGGCGGTGGTGGCGGCGGCTGCGCGATCGCGTTCTTCGCCCTGTTCCTCGCCATGCCGGCGGCGATCGTCCTGGCGGCACCGGCGGTCGCGACGCGCATCGTCCTCGACGGCGTCCCCGGCCACGCGGTCCACCTGCACGAGTGGCTCTGGGGCTCGCTGGCGGCCGTGCCGTTGGCGATGTTGCTGACCAGGTTCGCGTTGCACCGCAACGGCCGGCTGCGCGGTTCGCCACCGCTGAAGCGCTGGTCCGGCCTGCTCCTGCGCGGCCTGGTGCTGCTGGCCGCCGTGAACACCTACGTGTTCCTGGGCAAGAAGCCGTCGCTGCCCGGCGAGCACGTCGTCGACGACGGCACCTCGCTCTTCGGCAGCGCGGCGACGGCCGCGGTGCTCGTCCTGGTCGCGATGAGGCTCTGGGACCGCCGCGCCCGCCGGGTCACGGTCGAGGAGGTCCGCGCCGCGGCGGCGGAGGCGGACCGCGCGCTCGAGCGCGTCCGGGCCGAGAACGCCAAGGTGCGCCGCCAGGCCGAGCGGGTGCGGGCACGGCTCGTGAAGCTGCGGGCGAGGAACACGGCCGACGGCGAGGTGAAGTTCCACGCCCTGCGCCTGTTCCACCGCGAGTCCTACCAGTGCGCCGACACCGCGCACCTCAACTACGAGTCCACGCAGGCCTCCCTGCACACCATGTCGTTCCTGGCCCGCCGGGCACGGGTCGCACCGCGTCAGCTGATGGTGAGCAGACAGGCCCGAGCTGAGATGCGGGCCGCCGCGGCGCACCTGGAGAGGTCGCGGGGCGAGTTGCGGACACAGGTCGACCACGGTCTGGAACAGGTCCGCACGCTCAACGCCAACACCTACGAGCTCAAGCACGAGATCCGGGACAGTTGCGGCACGGAAGGCCGGCAGTGGTTCGCGGATCTGGAAGCACGCATCGAACAGGCGCGGGCGGAACGCGGCCAGCGGTCGTACCACTGACTTTCCTCGCGCGGGCAGAACGAAACGGGGAATCGCGGAACGGAACGGGAGAGGGCGCGCGCGGACAGAAAACAGACAAGAACGTGTAGATGCTTTGCGTACTGATGGATTCAACCGGGTTGACTGAACCGGCGTCTTACGGCCAAGTGTGGCGGAGGCCACTATGGAGGCGCTCGCCGTGCCGGTGTCCGCCGACGCGGTGGCCGGGGTGCGGGCCCCTGGGCGTTTCGCGCGGTGGTCGGGGCCGGATCCGCGCTCGCCGCGGCGATGACCAGCGGAATTGACGTGTTCTTGATGACGAGGGCGGGGCGCCTTGATCGTCATGCGAATATCGGAATAAGTGTCGGTAACGGATAGCGACGATTGGTTGCGCTCCGCGCCCGCTTAGGAGACGCCGTGCGCCCGTGTCAAGTTCACGCTGAATAGCCACTGCGTTTCCACAGTTCTGTTGCCATAAGCCCAGCTAGGCATCCTTTCGCCCGCTCGGTCAGTCTGACCCGCCCTGGCCTGCGAGAGCGTGTTCATCCATGACAACGAGGGACACCGAACCGAGGTTCGGGGGTGTTGCGTTGCGCATCCGACTGAGTACTCTGCTCTCACCCCCTCAAGATCATCGCTGTTGGTCATGTTGATCATGTGGTGTTATCTTTCCGTCGCCAATTCGGGTGGTCGTGGAGCGTTGTGAAGCTGAAGAACGTGCCTGAGACGAATTACAAGACAATTCGTTCTCGGCTCACTGGTGTCGTGGTGGTTCCCAGCGTCGTCCTTCTGGCCATGTGGGCGCTGTTCTCGTCCTACACGGTGTTCGAGGGTCTCTACCTCCAGCTGGTCGCCTCCGGTGTGCGGGACGCTTCGATCCCCGCCGTCCAGTCCTTCGCGTCGCTGCAGAAGGAACGCGAGCTCAGCATGACGAACCTGAGCCGTCCCGGTGCGAACGCGTCGGCGTTGCTCAAGCAGCAGCAGGACACCGACAAGGACGTCGAGAAGATGAAGACGGCGTTCGCGGAGCTCGCCTCCCAGGCGCCGCAGGAGATCGTCGACGGCATCAACAAGCTCAACGGGCTGCTGGACCAGCTGCCCGACCAGCGTGAGCGCCTGGAGGCGGGCAACTCGTCCAAGGACGAGGTCTACCGCTACTACAACAGCGTGCTCGACGCCGGTGGATCGCTCTTCGGCACGCAGGCCCGCGTCGTGCCGGACGCCGAGACCGTCCAGGGCGCGATCGGCGCGGTGCAGTACTTCCAGGCCTCCGACGCGGCCTCGCGGTCGAGCTCGATCGCCGCCGGCGCCATCGCGGCCGGCCGGTTCACGCCCGAGGAGCACCGCGAGTTCGTCCAGCTCGTCGGCGCGTACCACTTCACGCTCAACGTCATCGAGCCCACCGCCCTGCAGAACGTGCGCGACCACTACAAGCAGCTCACCGGCAGCGCGCCGTACCAGCAGCTGGTCGGCCTCGAGAACCGCCTGCTGCAGAACGCGGAACGGCCCATCGGGCAGCAGGTCTCGCTGACCGACTGGGAGAACACCAGCCGCGCGGTGTCGGCCGAGCTCACCACGCTGGTGCAGGAGCAGTCCACCGGCGCCGTGAACACCGCCATGGCGAACGGCAAGGAGAAGTTCACCACCGTCCTCATCGGCAGCCTGATCGCCCTGATCGCGGTCATCGCCGGCATCTTCGTCGCGGTGCGCGTGTCGAACCGCCTCGTCAACAAGGCGTTGATCGTCCGCCTGATCAGCCTGAAGAGCGACTCGCTCAAGCTCGCCCACGAGCGGCTGCCGAGCATCGTGGAACGGCTGCGCGAGGGCAAGCACGTCGACGTCGCCGCCGAGGTCCCCGCGCTCGACTACGGCAACGACGAGATCGGCCAGGTGGCCGACGCGTTCAACGCCGCGCAGTACACCGCCGTCGCTGCGGCCGTGAAGGAGTCGCAGACCCGTGAAGGCGTGAACCGGGTCTTCCTCGACATCGCGCGCCGCAACCAGGGTCTGGTGCACCGCCAGCTCAAGATCCTCGACAAGCTGGAGCGCGAGGAGGAGAACCCCGACCACCTCGACGCGTTCTTCCAGCTCGACCACCTCGCCACCCGCGCGCGCCGCAACGCCGAGAACCTGATCATCCTCACCGGTGAGCAGCCGGGCCGGCAGTGGCGCAAGCCCGTGCGCATGCTCGACGTCGTGCGCGCCGCCGTCGCGGAGACCGAGCAGTACGCCCGCGTGAAGGTGCACCCGGTGCCCGAGGTCGCGCTGGTCGGCGCCGCCGTCGCCGACACGATCCACCTGATCGCCGAGCTCGTCGACAACGCGACCTCGTTCTCCTCGCCGCGCTCGCAGGTCGAGATCCACAGCAGCGAGGTGCCGCAGGGCCTCGTCATCGAGATCGAGGACCACGGCCTCGGCATCAAGCCGGAGGACCGCGAGCAGCACAACAAGATGCTGGAGGCACCGCCCGACTTCGAGGCGATGCGGCTGCGCGGCGAGTCCCGCCTGGGCCTGTTCGTCGTCGCCCGGCTGGCCGCACGCCGCCACGTCCACGTCGAGCTGCGCGACTGCCCGTCCGGCGGCACCATCGCGCTGGTCCTGATCCCGTCCGAGCTGATCGTCGGCGAGGCGGGCGCGGCCGACCCCGCGGACGCCGTGCAGATGCCGAAGCCGACGTTCCGCCAGCAGACGCTGCAGCAGGCCTCGCGCTCCCCGGAGGCACTGGGGGCCGCCGTGCCGATGCAGGGCGAACTGACGCACGACTCCCTGCCGCCCGAGAGGCCCACCGAGACCTTCCAGCTGGACGAGTTCTGGGCCGGGAGGGCAGTGGGAAACGGCCGGAGCCCGGACCCGGAAAGGGATCTGGACAGCAACAGCGGGCAGCTCGAACTGCCCCGGGACGACCGCCAGGGCGGCGCGTGGCCGACCGCCGACCCGGCGGAAGGTGAGGCGACGACGCGTCAGAACGGACGGCCGGAGCTACCGCGCCGGAGGCGGCAGCAGCACCTCGTACCCCAGCTGGCCAACGACGAACTCCGGCCGATGCCCGAACTCGCGGAGTTCAACCCCGAGGAACGGGCGGAACGCACCCGCGACGGCATGTCCGCCTTCCAGCAGGGCACGCGTGACGCCCGCCAGGCCGACGACGTCGTGGAACCGTGATCACGAATACTGAAAGGGCTATTTCCGTGGACGACCTGACCGGCGGGCACCCCGAGCTCAACTGGCTGCTGGAGGACCTCGTCGCGAGAGTGGTCGGTGCCCGGCACGCGGTGGTGCTCTCCGCGGACGGCCTGCTGCTCGCCCACTCTCCCGAGCTGTCCAAGGACGACTCCGACCACCTCTCGGCGATGGCGTCCGCGTTCCAGAGCCTCGCTCGTGGCACCGGACGGCACTTCGGAGGTGGACAGGTCCGCCAGACCATCGTCGAGATGGAGCGCGCGCACCTGTTCGTCACCGCGGCGGGACAGGGCGCCTGTCTCGCGGTGGTGGGCGACGAGGACGCCGACATGGGCATGATCGCGTACGAGATGAACATGCTCGTGAAGCGCGTCGGCGCGTACCTGTCGTCCGCGCCGAGAACACTGGCGTCACCGAGGATGCCCAACCCCCTCGGCCTGTCATGAGCAACTCCTCGGACTGGTGGTACGACGAGGCGGCGGGCCCCATGGTCCGCCCCTACGCGATGGTGAACGGCCGCACCAGGCCCAAGCCCGCCGGCGAGGACCTGACGCTGACGACCCAGGTCCGGGCGCTGCGCACGACGACGGACCAGGGCACGCTGTCGGTGGAGCACCTGGAGATCATCAAGCTCTGCCGGAAACCGCTTTCCGTAGCGGAGGTCGCCGCCTACCTGCACGCACCGCTCGTCGTGGTGAAGGTGCTCCTGAGCGACCTCATCCAGCGCGGTGACGTCATCACCAGCGGCCCGGCCACCACGGTGGCCCCGGTCGACATGAACCTACTCCAGAAGGTGCTCGATGGTGTCCGTGCAATCTGACCGCCCGGGTTCCGGGCAGGGCAAGGAAGAGCTCCTCGTCCCGTCGTCCGTCAAGATCGTCGTCGCCGGTGGTTTCGGCGTCGGCAAGACGACGATGGTCGGCGCGGTCAGCGAGATCACCCCGTTGCGGACCGAGGAACTCCTCACCGAGGCCGGCGAGGAGATCGACGACCTCTACGGCGTCGAGGGCAAGACCACCACCACGGTCGCCCTGGACTTCGGCCGCATCACGATCAACCCCGAACTGGTCCTCTACCTCTTCGGCACACCGGGCCAGGACCGCTTCTGGTTCCTGTGGGACGAACTGGCGATCGGCTCGATCGGCGCCGTCGTCCTGGTCGACACCCGCAGGCTCGACGCGGGCTTCGGCGCGATCGACTTCTTCGAGCGCCGCGGTATCCCGTTCGTCGTGGCCGTGAACTGCTTCCAGGGCAGCCACTCCTACACGGCGGAGGAGATGCGCGTGGCACTCGACGTCTCCGAGTCCGTGCCGCTGCTGCTGTGCGACGCGCGCGACCGCGAGTCGTGCAAGAAGGTGCTCGTCAGCGTCATCGAGCACGCGATGAACAAGCTCGACGTGATGGCCTGAGACACGCTCTCACGGAAGCCCTTGGCGTTGTGCGCCAAGGGCTTCCCGCGTTCTCAGGGCTTGACCTGCTCCAGGCGGCAGCGGAACGGCCGCAGCATCACCGGCGCCTCCGTGAGCCGGTAACCGGGCACCCGCTCGGGGTTCTTGGCGATCCCCGCGAGCGTCTCGGCCACGTACTCCAGGTGGCTGCGCGTGTAGACGCGCCGCGGGATCGCGAGCCGCACCAGTTCGAACGGCGCCGGCGTGAGCAGCTCACCGGACTCGTTGATCTCGCCGAGGTAGAGCGAACCCAGTTCGGCACACCGGATCCCGCCCGCGAGGTACAGCTCCGACGCGAGGGCGTGGCCGGTGAACCGGCTCGACGGGATGTGCGGCAACAGCCTGCCCGCGTTGAGGTACACCGCGTGCACACCGGCCGGGCGGACGCTGTCCACGCCCGCCTGCCGTGCGCACTCGGCCAGGTACGCGGTGGCGTCGGCGCGCTCGCGCAGGTACAGCGGGTCGGTGACCTCCATCAGGCCCTGCGCGCACATGTCGAGGTCACGCCCGGAGAGTCCGCCGTAGGTGCGGAAGCCCTCGGTGGCGATCAGCAGGAGTTCGCACTGCTTGGCCAACTCGGTGTCCCGCAGCGCGAGCATCCCTCCGATGTGGACGATGCCGTCCTTCTTCAGGCTCACCACGCACCCGTCGGCCATGCCGAACGCCAGCTTCGCGACCTCGCGCGGGGTGTGGTCGCGGTACTTCTTCTCCCGCTGCGTCACCAGCCACGCGTTCTCGGCGAACCGTGCCGCGTCCAGGAAGAACGGCACCCCGTACTTGCGGCACAACTTCTTCACGGCCTTGAGGTTCGCCATCGAGACCGGCTGCCCGCCGCCACCGTTGTTGGTGATCGTCATGAGCACCAGGCCGACGTCCTCCGGCCCGTCCAGCACTGCTTCGAGCGCGACGAGGTCGATGTCGCCCTTGAAGTCCGCGTCGCTGTCGAGGTCGGCCGCCTCGCGGCACGGCAGGTCCCGCACCACGCCGCCCACCAGTTCGACGTTCGCGCGCGTGGTGTCGAAGTGGGTGTTGCCCACCGAGAGCTGTCCCGGCTTCAGCAGCGCGCCGAACAGGATGCGCTCCGCCGCCCGGCCCTGGTGCACCGGGAAGATGTGCTGGTACCCGGTGAGTTCCTCGGCCACCTCGCGGAACCGGAACCAGGACCGGGCCCCGGCGTAGGTCTCGTCGCCGCGCATGCCGGCGGCCTGCTGCTCCGCGGACAACGCGCCGGTGCCGGAGTCGCTCAGCAGGTCGATCGTGACGTCGTCCGCCGTGAGGTTGAACTGGTTGCAGCCGGCCTCGGCGTAGCGGCGCTCCCGGTAGTCGCGGGTGGTGATGGGGATGGGTTCGACGACCTTGATGCGGTACGGCTCCACGGCGGTGGCCTTTCTGGCGGTGCGGTGAACGTGGTGCGGCTAGGGCCTGTGTCGAAGCCCGGTTCGATGAGGGGCGCGCTTGAGGTGGTTCCTGGTGGTGCGGCCGGACGGGCCGCGTACCGGTGTTGTACGTGGGCCGTCCGGTCGTGCCGCCAGGGGCCGCCTCGGGCCCGGCTGTCGCGAACCGGGCTTCGACGCAGGCCCTACACGAGCAGTGCCTTGCTGCGCGGCGGCGTGACGTCGTACGCCTCCGAGGACAGGTAGACCGACACCCCGGGCTTCGGGTTGCCGAGCCGGAGCGACACGTGGGCGATCAGTCCCACCCCGTCGCTCAGGGGCCGTCGCACGAGGCTGGCGAGCGCCATCACGAACGGCGACGTGTCGAGCCCGCACCGAGCCATGATCGCCAGCACGCGCTCGCAGGCCTCCAGGTCGTCCTCCACGTAGTCGCGCAGCGGCATGTAGAGGGAGTAGCCACTGGGCCGGTCCGTGTCGCCGGCCATGAACGTGTAGCTCGACATCATCGGGCGGCGGGTGAACGGGCCGGTGCCACCGCAGGCGATCGCGCAGACGTCCGCCAGTAGATCCGGGTCGACGTCGAGGGCCGCCGCCGAGGCGTGCACCACGTCCGCGACCATCGCGTCGTCGTGCGACACGTACGTCTTCACGCGCGCCCGGTTCTCGTCCATGAGGTCGAGGGCGAAGAAGGAGAACTTGTCCAGTCCCTCGCGCCGCAGGGCGTGCTCGGTGATGGCGGGGAGCGCGCTGCTCAGGCCGAGCCGGGACAACGCCTCGGTGACCAGGCCCGTGCCGTGTTCGGGCCCGCGCACCTCGGGGTTGAGGTAGACCTTGATCGCGGGCGCCCCCGAGGGCTGGACGATCAACGCGTACCAGAGCGCGAACGCGCCCTGCGGGTCGTCCGGCAGGAACAGGTCGCGCACCAGGTCGAACTTGTCCCGCCGCAGCCGGTACTGCTCCGCGAGCCGCTCGAGCACCGCGAGCGAGGTGGCGAGGTTGGCGCTGCTGCCGGGCTGCTCGGCGAGTGACTCCACGATCATCCGCACGGCGGGGCGTTCGTTTTGGGCCAAAGCCACCGAGAATTCGACCGGGGTGTGGTCGTCGGCGACGGAAGAGGGCCAATGGGGAGTGGCGGAGAGAGGTAAGCGGGCACCCGGTCCCAATGCCTCACCCAGCAGTTTTGTCGCGGTATTGGCGGCGTCCGCTAAACCGACCGCGCGCAGGAGGTTGTGAAGTTGTCCAATGGCGAAATCGTGCATGGAGACGGCGGACGCGCTCAAGACGGGGCCACTCCTGATCGGACGGGGAATCAGGTCGGGTTGCAATCCTGACGGGGTGGAATCGCAACGTGAATTCTCTCAATAAGCCACATGTCCAGGTCAAGGGCCAAGGGGGTTGCGTGCAACACTCTGCGCTGTGATGAAGATTGCACCACCCGGTCTATTGACTTGACCGTTTTCGACTGACGTCCCGTGCAATTGCGTCTGCGTGGACGGGTGTGCTATGCGCGCCGGGTATTGGTGTCGCAGAGTAAGGTTTGTGCGATTAGTGGCCGTCGTGGTAATGCGCCCGCAACGTGACCGTTTGTCCCGGTACAAAAGAAAAACGGGGGTGTTCGCCGCGGCGAACACCCCCCGTTCGGGGCTTGCAGAAAAGGCTCTCAGCCGTTCGACTTCGCGCAGCGCGCTTTGCCGGGACAGCTGCGGATCATGCGCACCGACGGTGCCTCGTCGATCGTGGCCGGCGGGTTCACCGCCCCCTTCGGCCACTGCACGGAGATCGCGATCGACGCCGCGTTGTTGTCGTAGTTCTTCTCCAGCAGCGCCCGGTCGGAGTTCACGACGTTCACGACGTCGTACACACCGGACTTCACGTGGGTGAGGTCGAGCCACTGGAAGTCGACCTCGTACTTGTAGTCGTCACCGGAGCCGACCGAGATGCCGAACACGACGTCCAAGGCGGACGGGTTGTGGTGCTCGCACATGTGGCCGTCCAGGCGCTTCGCGAGCTGACCCGCCGGGGTCGCGGGATCGGTCGGCCGGTGCGGGAGGTCGTCGAAGACCTCGTAGCGGTCGCCGAGGCAGAAACCGTTCTTGCGGTCCGTCACGACCACGCTGCCGTCGGGGTTGCGCAGCTGGAAGTACTCGAAGTTGAGCAGGTGCCAGTGCGTGTGCGTGGGCGCGGGCTCGTAGTACGCGCTCGACTTCGTCTCGCGGCGGGCCTCGTTGTACGACCCGGCGATCGAACCGTCCACACCGGACTGAATGGCCTGGCGGACGTTCATCGTCGGCGTGGAGGTGTTGTCCCGGTGCGCGTGCAGCAGCAACGGGCCGTCGCCCACGTTGTCGATCGAGGTGGTGAACCGCAGGCGCACGGCCTGGGCGGCACCGCCGCGGTTCATGCACTTGCCGCGCGGCGCGGACGCGTCCTCGACGAGGCACACGTCCCAGGCCCGGCACAGGAGCGGGGAGCCGTCGTGCCCGCCGGGACAGCCGATGGGCGCCTGGCGGAGATCCGGCAGCAGCGGCGCGGGATCGGCCTGGACGTGCTGTGAGGAGACGAGGTTGACCGCGGTGATCGTGAGTGCTGCGATCACCGCGCCGATTCTGCTGAGCATGCGGTGTTCTCCTGGGTCGTGGACCTCCTGGCGTCGCGCAGGAGGGAGGCGGTCACCGAGTTGGACAGCTCGACGCTCGAGTTCCAGCTGGTGACGTTCGGGTAGACGTGGGCCGTCGTGGCGAGCCGCAGCCGGGTGCCGGGGACCTCGGTGGCGGGTCGCTTCGCGAGATATCCCAGCGGGTACACCGGTTCGACGAACGGCGCCTTGAACACGCGCACCTCGTCGACGTCGTCCGGCGTGAGTCCGTCGTGGATGCTCAGCAGCTGCTCGGTCCAGCGGCGGGCGATGCTGTCGGAGTCCTCGCGGTACAGCGCGGAGTCGCGGCCGGTGTAGTGCATGACGTACACCAGGTGGCGGTCGCCGTAGCGCTCCGAACCGGTCAGCGGGGTCATCTCGATCACGCCGTCGAAGTCCGTGCCCGAGCGCAGCACCGGCGCCCAGTAGTGCCCGGACAACGGCTTGCGCAGGAAGAACAACGTGTTGACGACGCCCTGGTACGGCAGCTGCACGTCGGGCAGCAGCGGCGCGAGGGCGGTGTCCGCGATGGTCCGCAACGCCGGCAGCGGGAGCGTGGAGACCGCGTGGTCCGCCTCGATCGTCTCGCCACCGGCCAGCGTGACGACCACCCGGTCCTCGTCGGCTTCGAGCCGCGCGGCGGGCGCCGAAGTGCGGACCTCGCCGCCGTGCGCCTCGATGGACGCCCTCAACGCGTCGATCACGCTCTTGTAGCCACCGGCGGGGTAACCGCGGACGGCCTCGTTGCTCTCGCGGCCCAGGCGCTGCCACACGTACAGCGCGGGCACGTCGCCGAACGCGGCGCCGAACTTCGCGCCGAACATCGGGGCGAGCAGCATCTCCCAGATCCGGTCGCCGTACAGGCCGCGCAACCAGTCCTCGGTGCGCATGCCGTCGAGGTCCTTGCCCTTGCCCAACCGGCGCAGCAGCAACGAGATCACGCCGAAGCGGATCCGGTTCACGAGGCTCAGCGGCCGGAACCGCAGCAGGTCGAGCGCCGAGTTGAACGAGCGGTGCTCGCCGTCGACGACCATGCCCATCGAGGTGGGGTTCCAGCCGATGCTCTCGCGCAGGCCGACCTCGTCGAGCAACGCCAGCAACGCGTCGTCGGTCGGCATCACGCAGTGGTAGAAGCGTTCCACCGTGCGGCCCTGCGAGGTGAAGAACGTGCCGAGGCCGCCGAGTTGGTCGCTGGCTTCGAGCAGCGTCACGGCCAGGCCCTCGCGGGCGAGGCGGTGCGCGGTGGCGAGGCCGCAGATGCCCCCGCCGATGACGACGACGCGCTGGGGCATCAGAGCTTCCGGAACGGCACGGGCGCGAGGCGGTCACGCGTGAGCAGGAGCAGGTACTGCTTGAGCGTGCGGCCGAGCCGGAGCTTGCTGGCGCCGGGCTTGCGGTCGTAGCGCAGGTGCAGCGGGATCTCGCTGACGATCGGCCCGCAGTGCCGCAGCTTGAGCAGGAGCTCGACCATGCAGGCGAACCCGCGTTCCTCGACCAGGCGCTCGCCCCAGTGCGCGGCGGCCCGGCGCAGCAGGCTCACCCGGTACGCGCGGAAACCGCTGGTGAAGTCGCGGACCCCGTCGAAGTGCAGCACCTTGCCGAACACGACGCGGGCGCCGCGCGACAGCAACCGGCGCCACTGCGGCGCGGTCGAGTCGTCGCCGCCCGCGACGAAACGGGAGCAGATCACGACGTCCGCGCCGGCCTTGACCTCGGCCAGCATGGCGGCGAAGACGCCGGGGTCGTGCGTGTCGTCGGCGTCCATGACGATCAGCACGTCGTCGGTCTCCGCCTCGTCGAGCGCGGCCATCAGTCCTGATTGGACGGCCTGGCCGAGCCCGAGGTTGACCGGGTGGGTCACCAGCCGGACGTCGAGCCCGCGCACGCCCTTGGTGGCGGCACCGGTGCCGTCGGACGAGCCGTCGTCGACCACCCACACCGTGATCCGGTCGGCGAGGTCGGTGCCGGCGATGCGCGCCAGCAGGGACGGCAGCGCCACGGCCTCGTTGTAGGCGGGCAGGACGACGTGGACATCGCCGCACGTGCGGATCGGCTTCTGCACGATCGCGACCGGTTCACCGGCGGAATGCCGGATGCCGTGTTCGTCGACTCTCACTCTGACGCCCCCTCTTCGGTGGCTCGTGGTTGATGGCGAGAATTATTGACACGGCGTGCTAAAGCTTTGAGTGCGGCCCTGGGTGAGTTCAGGGCAGGAACAGCGTCGAAACCTCACCAACTGCGGTCACGCGGGACACTGAAGAGGGAATATTGATACCCGAAGAGATGATTTCTCAGAGTTCATTCACTCTTTCGTGCGCTCCTGCGACCACAACTCCTTCGATCGGATGATCTTCCAATGAGGCGATTCTCGGCGGTTGCCGTTCCCACTGCCCCACTGCACGCGCGCGAGGCTGATCACAGACGCCCGTCGCAGCGCCCGCTCAAGCCGTCCTCGGTGGGCCGGGACCTGCTCAGCCGGGTGAACGCGGTCGCGGTCCTGCTCGCGTTCGCCGACACCGTGGCGCTCGTCGTGGTGTGCGTGCGGCACGGTCTGGGCTGGGGCTGGAGCAGCGCGGTCCTGGCCGCGGTGCTCACGATCAGGGGAGCCTGGCGGCTATACCGGCGTCGGCTCTGGCTGTCGTGGCTGCAGGACCTGCCCCGGTCCGCGGCGAGCACGGCGCTGGCCTTCGCGCTGCTGTCCGGCGCTGGCCTGATCAGCGGTGTCGACCCGGCCGGGCTCACCGCCGTGCAGTGGGCGATGATCGAGTTCGCGCTGGTCATCGAGCCGGTGCGGTGGGGTGTGTTCGCGTTCGGCCGCTGGTGCCGGCGCCGGTTCGATCGCTGCGACCGCACGATCATCGTCGGCGCGGGCGAGGTCGGCGTGAACCTCGCGCGGACCATGCTGGAGCACCCCCAGTTCGGCCTGCGGCCCGTCGCGTTCGCCGACTCCGGCCCCGATCCGGACCGCGAGCCGCCGATGCTCGACGTCGTCGACGGCGACCTGGCCGACGCGATCGTGCGGCTCAAGGCCGGCACCGTCGTGCTCGCGTTCTCGCACACCCGCGACTCACCGCTGGTCGACGCGGCGATCACCGCCCACCGGCTCGGGTGCTCGACGCTCGTCGTGCCCCGCATGTACGAGCTGCACCCCGACGGCCCCGGCATCGAACGACTGCGCAGCTACCCGCTGATGCGCCTCGGCACGGCCCCGACCAGCAGGCCCACCTGGTGGATCAAGCGCGCGGCCGACCTGCTGCTGGCCGCGTTCGCCCTGGTCGTGCTCTCGCCGGTGATCGGCCTGTGCGCCCTCGCCGTGCTGGTCGAGAGCGGCCGGCCGCTGTTCTTCCGCCAGGTCCGCGTCGGCATGGACGACCGCACCTTCACGCTCTTCAAGATCCGCAGCGTCCGGCAGTCCGGAGCGGACGACTCGCAGGTCACGTGGTCCGTCGTCGGTGACTCCCGGGTCGGCCCGGTCGGCCGGTTCCTGCGCCGCACCTCGCTCGACGAACTGCCCCAGCTGTGGAACGTGCTGCGGGGCGACATGTGCGTGGTCGGGCCACGCCCGGAGCGTCCCGGTTTCGTTCGCGAGTTTTCCGCTATTCACGAGCTATATTGGGCGCGCCATCGCGTCCCGACCGGACTCACTGGACTTGCCCAGGTGCACGGTCTGCGAGGTGACACCTCCATCGCCGACAGGTCTCGATACGACAACTACTACATCGCGAATTGGTCGTTGTGGCTCGACCTGAGGATTCTACTGATGACAGCGGGTGAGTTGTGTTGTCGGAGAAATCGCTGATAAGTCGATTCGTCGCTGTCGCCTTCGTACTTCTTTCGAGTGCATGTGCGGTCAGTGCCGCCGAGTCGGACCCGATCATCACCGGGCCGCTGCCGAAGGCGCTCGCGCCCTGCGCGTGGTGGTACGGCATCGGCGACTCGCCCTCGTCGTGGGAGATCCGCGCGGCCGCCAAGCACTACGACGTGGTCGTGCTCAACGCGTGGGAGACGGCGGCCATGCGCAAGCTCCACGAGCTGAATCCCAAGGTCAAAGTGCTGGTCTACAAAGACTTCTCCAGCACCCGCAACTACTTCGGCGCGGTCGAGGGTGATCGGGACGCCCGGTACCTGCCGACCGGGGTCGGGTACGTCGCGGCGGAGCAGAAGCAGCCGGCGTGGTTCGCGATCAACACGCTCGGCCAGCGCATCGAGTGGGACGGCTACCCGAAGCACTGGCAGATGACGGTGTGGGACCCGGCCTACCAGAAGGCGTGGGCGGACGCGGTCGTCGGCGAGGTGCTGCGCGAGGGCTGGGACGGCGTGCTGGCGGACAACGACTTCAGCTCGCTCAAGTACTACTCGTCCGGTGTGCTCGCGGGGACCGCGGACGCCGCCGGGACGGACCGGCTGCTGCGCGACGGCCTCGACGGCATGCTCCAGCTCACCGGTGACGCCCTGGAGAAGGCCGGGAAGATGCTGATCCCCAACGTCTCCGAGTCGCAGCTCACCCCGGGCCGCTGGTCGGCGCACTCCCGCTACGCGGGCGCGATGGAGGAGAACTTCGGCCTGCAGGGCGACGACGGCACCGGCGAGCTGATCACGTTCCAGGGCAACCAGTTCAAGGAGCAGCGCGCCCAGGCCGCGCTCGGCGAGTCGTGGCTGCTGCTGATCACGCACACGAAGACGGACAAGGAGGAACGCGTCGGGTACGCCTCGGCCGCGCTCCTCGCGAGCCCCCACACTTGCTGGACGAGGGCTCAGCCCGACTACAAGAACCCGTACTGGTCGCTGTACCAGGACGCGCGGCTCGGTGAGGCCGTCGAGTCGGCCAACCGCCTGCCCAGCGGGGTGTGGAACCGCCGCTACTCGGGCGGCTGGGTGGCCGTGAACCCGACGAAGACGTCCGTGCTGATGACGCCTCCGCCGGGCCTCGTGACGCTCAAGGGCGAGGCGGTGCCCGCCCAGCTCGACCTGCCGTCGGCCGACGCGGTGGTGCTGGTCAACGGCCCGCGGCGGTGAGCTTGCGGTAGAGGTCGAGGTGCCTGCGGGCGCAGACCTCCGGGGTGAACCGCTCCCGTGCCCTCGTGGCGAGCCGGTCCCCGGTGCTCGCCGGGTCGGGGTCGGCGAACAGCGCTTCCAGCCGTGCCGCGAGTGCGGGCACGTCGCCGGGCTTCGGACAGTCGTCGCCGGGAACGCCCAGCATGTCCGCGACACCACCGGTGTCCGTGGCGAGCACGGGCTTGCCCGCGGCCATGGCCTCCGCGACGACGAGCGGCTGCTGCTCCATTGTGGACGGCAGCACCAGCGCGTCGTGCTCCAGCAGCAGTTCGGGGACGTCGCTGCGGAAACCCAGGAACTCCACCCGGTTCGTGAGGCCCCTGCGCGTGACCCGGCCCTCCGCCTGAAGCCTCTGCGGACCGTCGCCGACGACCGTCAGCGTGGCGTCCTCGGGCATCGTGGTCTCCAGCGCGTCCAGCAGGTTCAGCAGACCTTTGCGCTCCACCAGCAGTCCCACGAAGATGATCTTGCGGACCGGCTGGGCGGGCGGGCTGGCGGCGCCGACCTCGACGCAGTTGTCGATGTGGGTCATCCGGTGCGGGGGCACGTAGAGCCGTTCACGCAGGAACCGGCCCATCTCCCTGGCCGGGACGACGGTCCGGTGCACGACCCGCGCGACGGCGGCGTCGGCGGCCAGCACCGCCCTGGTGTAGGCCGGGGGAGGGGTGGCGCCGCGGACGTTGCGGAACCACGGTTCGGCCACCTCGTCGGGCACGCCGTGGTAGGTGTGCACGATCTTGGTGCCGCTGGTCGCGAGGCCCGCGCTGACCAGTCCGGAGCGGCGGTCCTGGGCGTGCACCACGTCCGGTCGCCACGCCTTGATCGCGGCCCGCGCCTGGCGTGCGGCGGCCACGTCCCCCTTGCGCATCACCAGGGTCTCTTCGAAGAACGGGTCGATCAGCTCGGCTCCGCGCCTCGGTCGCGGGCCGAACACGCGCACCTCGGCGTCACCCGACTTGGCCAGCGCGGCGGCCAGGCGCACCGTCACGTCCACCGGGCCACCGCTGTCCTGGGTGAGCAGGTAGGCGATCCGTGTCATCGTCGTCCTTCCTCGGTGACCAGCTTCGCGGTGAGCGTCAGGATCTGGTCGGTCATGCGGTGGCGGTCGAACAGGGTCTCGGCCCTCTGCCTGCCTCGTTTGCCTTCGGCGGCCGCGAGCTCCGGGTCTGACAGGCGCAGAGCAATCGCTTGCGCCAGAGCTTTCGTGTCGCCTGCGGGGACCACCTCACCTGCGTCGCCGAGGCTTTGTTCGACGCCCTCGACGTCGAACGCGACGACGGAGCGTCCGCAGGCCATGGCTTCCAACGGCACCAGAGCCATGCCCTCGGCGCGGGAGGGCAGGACCACGACGTCGGCCTCGGCGTAGAAGTCGGAGACCTGGTCGCTGTGGCCGTGCCAGCGGGTGTTCGGGTGTTCGGCGGCTCGGAGCCGGTCGGCCATCGGACCGTCGCCGACGATCAGCAGTTCGGCGTCCGGCACCTTCGCGAGCACGTCGGGCCAGGCTTCGAGCAGCAGGTCCTGGCCCTTCTGGTGGGCGAGCCTTCCGACGCACAACGCCGTGGGGGTGTCGTGGGACTTGGTGCGCGGCGTCAGGCGCTGGGTGTCGACGCCGTTGCAGACGACGACGCCTCGCGCGGTGACATCTGCTTTGCGGCCGGCCTTGAGTTCGTCGTCGCTGACGCACAGGAGCAGGGTCGTCCAGCGGGAGGCGCGGGCTTCCCAGAACCGGGAGGCCCGGCTGAGCAGTCCGGTGGCGACGCGGAACGACCACAGGTGGGGCTGGAAGATCGTCGGGACGCGGCCGCGCAGGACGAGCCTGGCCAGGCCTGCCTTGGAGCTGTGCAGGTGGACGACGTCCGGGCGGTTCGTCCTGAGGATCTCGCGGAGTGAGCGGAGTTCCCGGGCCGTGTTCGGGCCGGGCGTTCGGGTGGCGTGCCAGGGGTGCAACGGGATGCCGGCCTCGGTGGCCTCGTCCGGCAGCCAGCCGGTGGGCGGGCAGGCGATGCTGACGTCCCAGCCCTGTCGTTGCTGAGCCCGGGCCAGGTCGAGGACCACGACGGCGACCCCGGCCTCGACCGGCTGCGTCACGTGGACGATCTTCACGCGCGCTCCTTCAGTCCGATGAGGACGGTGCGGTTGAGGTGCAGGGTGATCGCGCAGTAGGTGGCGAGCAGCAGCAGGCCGGTGGCGATCAGGCCCGCGACGCCCGTGCTGTCCGGCAGGACGAGGTCGATGGCGAGACACGCGGCCGCCGCTCCGGCGACGCTGCCGAGCGCGCGGAACGGCAGGGGGAACGCGAGACCGTTGCGCCTGAGGACCAGCCACGTGACCGGCACCAGCAGCCACACCACGGTGAGCTGGGTGAGGGCGACCGCCGCCGGGCCGCGTTCGGTCGTGAAGACCAGCGCCGTCAGCAGGGCGACGAGGTGCGTGGCTTCGAGGGCGAGGTACTGGCGGGCGTGCCCGGCGGCCCTGATCACCTGGTACCAGACGTGCAGCAGGCCCAGGCCGAGTCCGTAGCCGCACAGCAGGACCAGGAGCCCGGCGGCGTCGGCCCACTGCTCACCGAGAACGACGATCCCGTGCGCGGACAACGCGACCGCCGTGTACAGACCGCCGGTGATCACGAGCGTCGCGATGGTGAACCGCCGCAGGGTGTTCGGCAGCTCGGTGCTCTGTCCACTCCGGACCAGTTCGGCGCAGATCGGGAACAGCACCCCGCCCAGCACGACCGCGATCATGATGTACGGCACCCAGGCGATGCGGAACGCGAGGCTGTACCCGCCCACCGCTTCGGGCCCGAGGACGTGCCCGAGTGCCAGGTAGTCGGCGTTGATCAGCAGCACGGCGATCAACGCGCCCGGTCCGACCACGGCCAGCCACTTCGCCGCTTCCGTTGCCGCCTCACGGTTCCAGGTGGGCCTGATCCGCGTGCCGGCGACGGCGGCGAGCACGGGTTGCGCGATCGCGGTGCACAGCAGGCCGACGACCAGCGCTTCCGGTCCGGTGCCGGTCGCTGCCAGCGTGACGGTGACCGCCGCCCCGATGAGCATGCCGCCCGCGTCGGGGAGCATGCGGCGGCGGAAGTCGAGGTCGCGGTGCATCAACGCCATCTGCACTCCGCCTGCCGCCGTGAACGGCAGCGTGAGCGCCGCGAGCCGCAGCATGTCCGCCGCGCCCGGTGCCCCGAGCACGGCGGCGATGGGACTCGCGGCGGCGATGAGGGTGACGGCCAGCACGGCTCCCGCCGCGACGCTCATCGTGAGCACCGTTCCGGCGGTCTTCAGCGGGTCCAGGGCGGTGCGGCTGACGATGTCGTAGACGCCCATGGCCTGGACGACCTGGCCGATGTTGACGACCGACACCACCAGCGCCACCGCGCCGAGGTCGGCTTCCGTGAGGAACAGGGCGAGCGCGAGGGTCACCACGATCTGGCTGCTCTTGCTCACCAGGTTGACCGCGAAGAGCCACAGCGACCCCCGCACCGCCACGTCTGTCATGCGGTGCGCCGGACGTGCCGCACCGCGAACACCACGAGGGTGATCCACGCGGCCACGACCGCCACTCCGTCCAGCGTGACGCTCGCCCGCGCTCCCAGGGTGTTCCTGATGACCGTGTCGACGAAGTAGAGATGTGCGAACGGCACCACGAGCAGCAGCGTCGCCACACCGGCCCACCGCCAGTGACTGTCCTTGCGCCGCCGCCAGCACACGACCGCCAGCGCCACCATCGCCGGCACCGCGATCAGCACGTCGCCGGGCTGGTGCACGAGCGCGACCACGATGCCCAGGCAGGTCAGCAGATCCGCCGCCTCACCGCCGTTCGCGGTGCGGTCGAGCTTGCGGGCCAGCAGAGCGGTGGTGGCGAGAACTCCGCACAGCGCCAGCAGTTCCGCGGCGGGCGGCAACCACCCGGTGGTCCGGAAGAACACCGCCGGCAGGTCGACCCGTTGCGCCGTCAGGGAATCGACCGCGCCGTACCCGGTGCTGCTGGCCCACTCCAGGTTCCGCGAGATGACGTCGAGGAACTCGCCGATCCCGCCGCCCCTCACGACGAGCAGCACGGCCACCGGTGCACTGGCCAGCGCCGCCAGGGCAGTGCCCAGGAGCGCGACCTTCCGATCACCACGCAAGAACAGCAGCAACGCCAGCGGCAGCCCGAACTGCGGCTTCAACCAGGCCAGCGCGAGCGCCGCCGACGCCCACCCAGGACTCTTGGCGCGCAACAGCAACGCCCCCGCCGCACCGACCGCGATCAGCGGGTTGACCTGCCCGACGTACATCTGGGCCTTGCCGACCTGACTCGTGACGAGCAGTGTGCTGATCACGACCGTGCCCGCGATCATCGGCAGCTTCGCCCGGCCTGCCGCCATGACGGCGAGCCCGATCATGAGAGTGAGACACGCCAGCGCGAACGCCACCGCGCCCACCCGGTACTCGGGCAGCGCGAACGGCAGGTGCAGGACCAGGTGGTAGGGCTGGTAGAGGTTGAAGTTCTGCCGCACCGGCCAGTGCTCGAACATCACCGCCGGGTCGTACGGGTTGCCGCCGTTGAGGAACTCGCGGATGGGGAAGTAGAGCGCGTCCCGGAAGTCCTGCATGCGTTCTTCGGGGAGGTTCGCCTCGGTGGGGAGCGGTACCTCCCACGACGGCTTGAGCGCACGGAACGCGCTGAGGGCGCCGGCCGCGGCCACGAGGGCGACGCCGATGGTCTTGGCGAGGCTCGCCCGGTTGGTCGTGGTGATCATTCGGGGACCACCGCCAGGACGATCGAGGTGGCGGCTACGGCGGTCACGGTGGCCAAGGCGGCGAGGACGGCCAGACCGACAGCGGTGAGGATCGTGGCCATCCGAATCGATCCGGGCTGACCGGCCCCCAGGGGGATTTCAGGCCCCACTGCTAGCGTCTCAGGAGGGTCTGACAGTTCTGGAGTGCTCACACCGGCGGTCCTGTCGCCAGGGCCGGCGAGGTCGGGGTGCTGGGCAGCACCGTTGGGGCCGGGACGTGCGGTCGGAGTGCTCACGCCAGCACCACCGCCACCAGCACCGACGAGGCCGGCAGCACCGCGAGGGCCGTCGCCAGGTCGTTCCGCCGGGCCCGATCGCTCGACGCGACAGCGATCACGGCCGTCCCGTCCGCGGGTTCGGAAGCCTTGTCCGGCAACGCCCGCGCCAGCTCCTCCGCCCGCTCCACCAGCGACGGGCTCACCGGCAGCACCCGCACCGGACGAGCCGCCGCCGCGCACAACGACGCGAGCCGCGACGTCAGGTCGGGGTCGTCGTCAGCAGCGACGACCACCGGGTGGCGGATGCCCGCGGTCGACAGCGCGGCACCCACCACGTTGCCGCGCAGGCGGCGCAACGCCACCACCGCGACACCGGCGATCACCGCCGCCACCAGCGCGAGGCCCGTGGCCAGGCGCCAGTCCGGAGACACCTGGGTGGTCTCGGGCAGCGGGTCGACCAGCCGGAACTTGGCGGCGGGTGTGAGCAGGTCGGCCTCGATCACGGCCTGCGCCACCGCCGTCACGGCAGAGGAAGCGTGCGCCACCGAGTCCGCGCGGACCGAGATGCGGGCCACGCCCGAAGCCGGGACCAGTTCGACGGCGATGGCGTCGGCCAGGCGGTCCGGGGTGGTGCCCGCCGCCTTCGCCGCCACCTCCAGCACGGACGGGCTGCGGACCAGTTGCACCACCGCCGGCGCTGCCAGCGAGGTGACCTCGCCGAACTGGGCGCTGTCCGGTGCGGACGGGGTGGCGAGCAGGGTCAGCCTGCCCTCGGTCACGCCGTCGCGCATCGCCACGGCCAGCAGCACGGCCGCGCCGACCAGCACGGCGGCCAGCAGGCCTTCCAGCACAGCTCTGCGAGCTTTCATCGTCCCTCCAGGACGGTACGAAGCAGTTCGTCGTAGGACTTCATCAGGCTGTGCGCGTCGGCCGAGCCGTCGTGGGAGGCGGCCACCGAACGCGCGGTGGGGGAGAAGAGCAGGCCGCGCAACGCCTTTGCGGTCTGTCCGGGGCTGCGGCGGGGGACCATGACGCCGCCACCGCCGGCCAGCACCTCCCGCACACCGTCCACATCGGACGCGACGATCGGGCGGTTCGCCGCCAGCGACTCGAGCAGCGCGATCGGCATGCCCTCCCAGTCGCTGGTGAGCACGGTGACGTCCGCCGCCTCGAAGAGGTCGCGCACGTCGGTGCGGGTGCCGAGGAACCGGACCCGGCCGTCCGCGCGCTCCTCCAGTTCGGCGCGCAGGCTGCCGTCGCCCGCGAGCCACAGTTCGCAGTCGCCGGGGATCTGGGCCCACGCGGCGAGCAGCACGTCGTGCCGCTTCTGCGGTTCCAGCCGGGCCGGGCAGAGCGCGACCGGCACGGTCGCAGGTGTCCCGAGCCGCGCACGCACGGTCGCCCGGTCCGCCGACGGAACAGACGGGAACACGGCGTTCGGGATCACGACGGAGTCGAGCCCGGCGTCGAGCAACCGCGTGCGAGCAGCGGAAGCAACGGTCACGACGGTCGACGACACCCGGCGCAGCACCCGCACCGCGCCAGGCACGTCCGCCTCGGCGACCCCGTGGAACACCGTCACCACAGGACGCCGCGAGGCGAGGCGGGCGACCAGCGACGCGGACACGTTGTGCGCCAGCACGACGTCCGGCCGGAACGAGCGCACCGCCGCCCGGACGGCCCAAGTCGCGCGCACCACGCCCAACGGCGAACGGCGCGCCACCGGCACGTCGAACACGGGCACCGAGGCAGCGCGCAACGACTCGACGCGGAACCCGCCACCGGACGCCACCGCGGACTCCCAGCCGACGTCACCGCCCGCCAGGGCCATACCGGACACGAGCGCCTCCGCGCCGCCCGCGCCCATCTCGCTGATCACGTGGAGAACGCGCATCGAGGCTCCTCGACTGAGCGCCGCTCGATCGCGACAGCGATGGCGACGAGTGACCACAGGGGCAGGTAGTACTGCTCGGACAGGAAGATCGAGGCGACGAGCACGGCGATCAGCGCCGCCTGCACGGCCACGGCCTCACGCCGGTCCGCCACGCGCCGCAACGCCCGTTCGCTCGCCACGAAACCGACCGCGATGAAAGCGATGAGCAGCACGAACCCGGGCACCCCGAGTTCGGCCGCGACCTCGAGGAACAGGTTGTGCGCCACCGGGGTCTGCTCGTCGATCTCCGCGTTGTGCCCGGCCGCCGCGTACTGCTGGCGGAACCCGCCCGGCCCGACGCCGAGCACCGGGTTGTCGGCGAGCATCCGCGACGCCGCCTGCCAGCGCAGCATCCGCGTGTCGGCGTTGGTGCCCGCGATGTGGCTCTTCTCCTGGAACGCCCGGGACAACTCGGCCTGCGCGGTCGACGCGAACACCAGCGCGGCCACACCGGCGACCGCCGCCGTCACGACCACGGCGCGCACCGGCAGAGCCCGGCGCGCGATCAGCCACACCAGCGCGCAGGCCAGCGCGATCCCACCGCCACGGGAGAACGTCGCCGCCGTACCGGCCACCAGCACCGCGCCCAGCAACAACAACACGATCCGCGACCGGCCCCTCACGGGCAGCGCGACCAGCAACGGCAACGCCGCCACGAGGAAGAACGCCAGGTCGTTGGGATCCTCCAACGGCCCGGTGGCGCGCAACGAGCCCCCGGCCACGCTGAGCAGTCCGCCCGCCGCCGCCACGACCGCACCGGCCACCGTCGCCGCCAGCAGCGCGCGCACCGGCACCTCCCACGCGGCCACGTCGGCGAGCACCGTCGCGATCACCAGGAACGGCACCCACCGCACCAGGTACTCCAGCGTGAACGGCTCGGCCTCGTGCACCGCCGAGGTCGCCAGCAGCACCACCGCCAGCAACGCGATCACCAGGTGCAGCGGATGCGGCGATGGCAGACGTCGATGCTTGTACGAGGAAACCAGCCACACGGCGATCAGCAGCGCGGGCACGACCTTGGCCGACTGCCCGTGCACCTCCAGCAGGTACCCTTCCAGGGGCGCGAGCGCCACCGTCCCGCAGGCGAAGACGCGCAGCAGGACCGTCAGCCACATGCGACCGGATCCCGTTCGCGCAACGGGGAACCCGAGATCCGCGCGACGTGCTCGCCGGTGCCGACCACGTCGAAGTGCTCGCGCAGCATCGACAACACCCAGCCCAGCAGTTCGACCTTCGCCGCGCCGGGCACGGCCATGCCGGGGAAGAACTCCATCCCGGGCGCCTCGGCCCCCGAGAGCACGTCGGTCGGGTGCAGCAGCAACGACGGGGAAACCTTGCGCGCCAGGCACAACCGCAACGCCGTGCGGAAGTACCCACGGGCCAGCCGGGGTGAGATCTGGTGCAGCTGCAACAGATAGGCGCCGTGGATCGGCACCCGCAGCAACGGCATCGTCGTCACCGGCAGCTCGACCAGGCCGTCCCGCCAGCGGTACGCCGTGTTGGGCGCGCGGACCTTGCCGAACCCGCCGAACAGGTCCTCGCCGCCGTCCGTCGATCCCGCCGAACGGTTGTGATAGGCGCGAGCCAGCGGCCCGATCCACGTCGGCAGCACGCTGGCGTCGTAGAGATAACCCCGCCGCCGCAACACGTCCAGCAACGCGGGCGTGACGCTGTACCCCGGTCCGCGGAACCCGGTCGGTCGCGGTGCCCCGGCGGTCATGAGCGCCTCCTCGGCGCGCATGACCTCCTTCTCGACCTCCTCGTCGGAGAACCGGTGCAGCCACGGCTGGTGCCAGAAGGAGTGGTTCGCGATCTCGTGCCCGGCCGCGACGATCGACGCGACCGCCTCGGCGCCGTCGTCGCGTTCCGCGTCCGCGCCGACCACGAAGACCGTGGTGGTCAGACGCTGTTCACCGAAGACGTCCAGCAGGCGCGGCACCGCGGACGGCAGGAAGCTCGGCCTGCTCTCCCAACGGGAATCGCCGTGCGTGCGCAGGTACGCCCACAGGTTGTCGAGGTCCAGCGACACACTGGCGACGGGCTTCACCGCTCACCTCTCGCGCTCACCAGGTCGGAGGGCTTCTGCGCGGCGGACCCGAGCACCAGCACGCCGGACACGACGAGCACCACGCCCAGCACGACCCACCACTCACGCCCGGCCGCGATCTGGTCGCCCATCAGCGCGAGCCCGGCCGCCGAGCTGATCACCACGGTGGTCGCGTCCATCGACGCCACCGCGGACGTGGCCGAGCCCCGCTGCAACGCGGACGCGAGACACGCCTGCCCGACGAACGCGGCGATGATCATCACCCAGGTCAGCGGGTGCAGCACCAGGTCGAGCAGCGGCTTGCCCGCGACGTTGCGCGCGGCCACCGCGACCACGGCGAACGCGACGCCGGCGAGCACCGGCGTCATCGCCTTGAACGTCCGGGCCAGCGGCAGCACCGCGAGAGTCAGCAGCCCCAGCACCACCAGCGCGGGCACCAGCGGGAGCTCACGGGCCGTGGACGGCGCCGCCGCCCCCGTCAGCAACAGCAGCCCGCACGCCATCACCACCAGCACCGCGATCTCGACGCGCCGGATCCGCCAGCCCAGCGCCACGACGCCGATCACGGTGGCGAGGCCGACCGCGCACGACGAACCGGCCTGCACCAGGTAGAGGGGCAGGTCCTCACGAGCGAGGAACGCGAACCCGAACCCGCCGACCTGGCCGGTGAAACCCAGCAGGTACAACCGGTCCGAGGCCAGGCGGGCGAGCAGTCCCACGCCGGTGCCGGGGCGTTCGTCCGCCCTGCGAGCGGCGACGGTCTGCGCGACTATCCCCAGGCCGTAGAGCACAGTGGACACCGCAAGTGCCAGATGACCGGACATGAGCGCGGACACTACGACACGCTTGTGCCGCAACACTTTCGAGCGATGTCCCAGGCAACTCTTTCGAGTGAACGTGTGCGGGATTTCCCGGGATTCGTCCGGATCGATGAAGTACCTTGCCGCGGTGCGGGAATCGAACAGCGTGACGATCGTCTGCGGCACCAGGCCCGAACTGATCAAACTCGCGCCACTCGTCGACCACTTCGGCAGCGCGTGCACCATGATCTACACCGGCCAGCACTACGACCGCTCGATGTACTCGCTCATCCGCCGGGATGTGCCGGAACCGGGCGCGTTCCACGAGTTGCGGCTCGGCGGCCTGCGCCGGGGCGACCAGCTCGGGCGTGCCGTCTCGGCCGTGGACGAGGTGCTGGCCGCGCACCGGCCGGACGCCGTGATCGTGCAGGGCGACACGACCTCCGCACTCGCGGGAGCGTTGGCGGCCAACGCCTGCGACGTGCCGCTGGTGCACGTGGAGGCCGGTCTGCGCAGCTACGACCGCGCGATGCCGGAGGAGCACAACCGCGTGCTCATCGACCACCTCTCCGACCTGTGCTGCGCGCCGACGCCGCTCAACCGCGACAACCTCCTGCGGGAGGGCGTCGCGGACAGCCGCATCGCCGTCACCGGCAACACCGTCGTGGAGGCGCTGGCGCACGCGTTGCCGAGCGCGGATGAGGAGGACGCGGTCCTGGGCGACCTCGGCCTCAAGCGCGACCGCTACGTCCTGGCCACGATCCACCGCCCGGAGAACGTCGACGACGCGGGCAACCTGGAGATCGTCCTGCGCGAGCTCGGCGCGTTGCCGCTGCCGGTCGTGCTGCCGCTGCACCCGCGCACCGCGCAGCGCGTCACCGCGTTCGGCCTGGACGGGTTGCTGCACGGGTTGCAGGTCATCGAACCGCAGTCGTACGGCGCGTTCCTGGCGCTGGCGCACGGTTCCGCCGTGATCGTGTCGGACTCGGGCGGCATCCAGGAGGAGGTGAGCGTGCTCAAGCGGCCCGTCGTGGTCGTGCGGCGCAGCACCGAACGCCCGGAGATCGAGGGCACGTTCGGCACGCTCGTTCCCCCCGGCCCGCTGGTCGGCGCCTCGGTGCTGGCGTGGCTGGACGATGTGGAGGGGCATCGTGCCGCGCTGCGGGAGATCCCGTCGCCGTACGGCACCGGGTCCCCGTCCGAGCTCATCGCGGCGGCGGTGCGGCGGATGCCGGCGCCGGGGCGCTGACCGGCTGCTCCGTCCGGCCGCTGCTCGCGGCCGCCACGAAACCGATCATCACGAGGCCGAAGCTCACCAGGCCGAGCGCCAGCACGATTCCGCCGTGCAGCACGACGGCGAGTGCGAGCGCGGCGCGGCGCGACCGGGAATTCCCGAGCACGCAGATCACGATCGCGGATTCGACGAGGATCGTCGCCCAGGTGATCACGGGGGACAGAAGAGCCGAATCCGCGAACGGCACGAGTGACGAACCGGTTCCGAAATACGCGTCCTGCATCACATGGTGCATTGCGCTGCCGTCGCGCCATTCCGGTTCCCTGAGTTTGATCCAGACCGCCTGGCCGTAGACGACGGCGACCTGCACGCGTATGGCCCAGTGGGTGATCCACGACGCGCCGCTCCACCACGCCGGTAATGGTGTGTCCGGTCGTCTCCAGTGCCAGACCCGATCGTCGGCGAGGCACAACGGGATCAGCAGAAGGGTGACGATTCGTGCCACGTTCTCGCCGCCGTTGGGGACGTGCATCGCGGCGGCGAGGCTGAAGGTCGCGTACCACTGCGGAATGCACGTCCAGCGCGGTCGGTAACCCGAGGCCGCGAGCACGAGTGCGGCGATCGTGACCAGTCGGGTGACTGTCTGCGCCGCTGGAGAAGTGTCCGCGCACCAAAGGGAAAGAGCGCGAAGACCGTCGCATCGGGGGCCGGCTGGTCCATTCGGCACAGTGGGGAACAAGTCGGTGTCCGAGGTGAACACGAGTGCGGACAGTTCCGCGATCGCGACCAGCGACCGAGCGGCGCCGAGGGCGCGCGTGCGGGGTTCGAACGCGAGCGCGCGGGCTACCGGGGTGCGCACGTGAGCTCCACGGGCACTACCCGGACGACGTGCCGGACCGTGCCGTCCCGGCTGGGCCTCTCGACGGCGAAGACGGTGGTTCCGCACGCGCCCGGGTCGGTGAAATAGCTGGTCAAGGTCACTGCGGACGTCGTGGAGACGACGGTGGCGCAGTCGGCCACCGTCGCTGCCGCGCAGTCCCGCCACCGGTCGTCCGGCAGTTCCCGCACCAGGGCCAGCAGCCGGACCAGGTCCGCGTAGGCCCCGCGGTCGAGGCCGCCCAGGTAGTCCCGGTCACCCGCGGTCCGGGTGATCGGGACGAACGTGCCGGCGGCTTTGTCGTGGCGGTACACAACGGTGAACTCACGCCCCGCCGCATTGGTGAAGAGTTGCATTCCCACGGGCCAGAACAGCCGGAACGCATCCCGCTGGGCGCTGATTCCCGGCCCGACGACGTCGGCGGGCAACTGGGCGGCGGTGGTCGCGAGCAGAATCACGCCGAGTGCGGCGCTGGTGAAGGCCATGCCTTTCGCGGCACGGGCCTGGGTGTCCATTTCGATGGACATCGGAACTGAATCCCGGTTGGTTCAGCACTCGCCCGTTGTGCACGGCCCGATGATGAGGGCTGTCTGGTTGCCCGATTCAACCGGTGCCGTGTCCGCCGTGGAACCGGCAAAGGTGATCGCGGCCAATGCCGCAGCCGCCAATAGCGCGCCGAAGAAACCCGCTGTTCTCATTTCTTGATCCCCTCCTGGTTGCGATGAGGAACCTCCCTTCCTCATCGCTGCGGAGGGGAATATGGCAGCGTTTGTCCACTTCGTCAACTGGTAACGGGGTGTGTGCGAGCGGCTCCGAAGCGTGATTCCACGTGAGGCTGAATCGGTACAGAAATCCCGGCGTATCTTTCCGCCTCTTGTTCACTCTTAAAGGTGATATCTCCTGTCTTCGCCGCGGTGCCACCGATGTCCGCCGACGGCCACACTGGCGTACTTCGAGACGGAAAGCGTGCGGCTGAATGGATTATCGGATTCTGGGTCCGCTCGAACTGCGGTCCGCCGGGCACGCCGTCGCGCTCGGCGGGGAGCGGCAGCGCAAGCTCCTCGCGCTCCTGCTGCTCGGCGCCGGCACCGTCGTGTCCTTCGACCGGCTGATCGACGAGCTCTGGGAGAGCCCTCCCCAGACCGCGCGCCGCCAGGTCTGCAACGCGGCGGCCGCGGTGCGCCGCGTGGTCACGCGAGGCGGTGGCCACCTGACGACCACCACCCACGGCTACCGTCTCGACCTGCCGGAGGGCAGCCTCGACGCGGACCTGTTCCGCGCCCGGATCCGCGAGGCGGACGTCCTCGCCGGGAGGGGAGAACCGGCGCAGGCCGTGGCGTTCCTGCAGAGCGCGCTCGACCTGTGGCGAGGCCCGGTGCTGACCGGGCTCACGTCCCCGTCGATCGACGCGGAGGCCGAGGGCCTGCGGGAGCAACGGCTGCAGGCGGTGGAGCGGCTCGCCGAGCTGCGACTGGAACTGGGGGAGGTGACCTCGCTGCTGGGAGAGCTGATGGGCCAGGTCGCCGAGCACCCGTTGCGGGAGTCGCTGCGCGCCACGCTGATGCGGGCGCTCGACCGGGCCGGGCGCCGGGGCGACGCGTTGACCGTGTTCGAGCAGGGCCGCCGGGCGCTGGCCGACGAGCTGGGCACCGATCCCGGTCCCGAGCTGGCCGGGCTGCACGCCGAGTTCCTGCGCACGCGACCGGTGCCGGTGGCGGAGCCCCGGCGGTCGCCGCTCCCGTTCGACATCCCCGACTTCACCGGCCGCGAGTCCGAAGTGGACGCACTGGTCGAGGCGATCGGGGACCGGGCGCCCGCGATCGTCACCATCGAGGGCATGGGCGGCATCGGCAAGACCGCGCTGGCCGTGCACGTGGCGAACCGGCTGGAGGACCGCTTCCCCGACGGGCGCTGCTACGTCGACCTGCGCGGGTTCACCGCCGACACCCCGCCGCTGACCGCGGGCGCCGCGCTCGAACTGCTGCTGCGCCAGCTCGGCGTGCCACCGGAGCGCATCCCGGTGGACCCGGCCGCGCGCCGCGACCTGTGGCTGGCCGAGGCGTCCGGCCGCCGCCTGCTGGTCGTGCTCGACAACGCCGCCGACGCGGGTCAGGTCCGGCCGCTGCTGCCCGGTGCGTCCGGATCGGTCGTGCTGGTGGTGAGCCGGTGCCACCTGATGTCGATCGAGGGCGCCGTCCCGGTGTCGCTCGACGTGCTGCCCGCGGCCGACGCGGTGGCGTTGTTCGGCCGGATCGCGGGCCAGGAGCGGGCGGACGCCGAGCCCGAGGCCGTCGCCGACGTGATCTCGTTGTGCGGCGGGCTCCCGCTGGCGATCCGGATCGCCGCCGCGCGCTTCCGGCGGCGGCCTTGGAGCGTCGCGCACCTCGCCGAGCAACTGCGCGACCGGCAGCGCCGCGCACGGGCGTTCACCGCGAACGACGTCAGCGTTGCGGGCGTGCTCGTCCTGTCGTACCAGCACCTCCCGGCCGACCGCCAGGAGCTGTTCCGGTTGCTGGCGCTCGTGCCCGGCGCCGACTTCGACGCCCACGCCGCCGCCGCGCTCGCCGGGGTGCCGGTCTGGGACGCGCAGGACGTGCTGGAGGAGCTCGTCGAGTGCAATCTGCTGATGCAGCGCAGAACGGACCGCTACTGCCTGCACGACCTCGTTCGCGACTGCGCCCTCGACCTCGCCGACCGCGCCGGCACACCGTCCGAACTGGACACCGCGCGGCACCGGTTGTTCGACTACTACCTGCACCTCGCCGACGTGCGCGGCCGGCGCTCCCTGCCCGGACGGCGCGGCTTCGAGCCCGCCCTGACGTGGCAGGCGGAACTGCCCGCGTCCGAGTCCGAAGAGGACGACGTGCGCCAGCTCCGCGCCGAGTACAAGAACATGGTGGCGGTGGCCGGGTACGCGAGCGCGCACGGCTGGCACGTGCACGCGTGGCAGCTTCCGTGCCTGCTGATGCCCTACCTGACCCGCGTGGGACTGCGGTCCGGCGTGCTGGAGTTGGCCCGCAACGCTTTGAAAGCGGCACAGGCCCTCGGTGACCGGTGCGGTGAGTCGATGGCGCTGACGAACATGGCGTTCGCGTTGCGGGAGGAAGGGCGGCACGGCGAGGTGCTCGACTTCCTCGGCCGGGCCATCACGATCAGCCGCGAGCTGGGCGACCTGCCCGCGACCGTGGGAGGTCTGCGCGAGCTGGGCGCGGCTCAGGTGCAGGCGGGCATGCTGGCCGACGCCGCCGGGAGTTTCGCGGAGGCGGCGGAGCTCGCGCGGTCCATCGGCGACCAGCGGGCCGAGGTCAACTCGACCATCGACCTCGGGTTCGTCGACTGCAACCTCGGCCGTCACGCCGAGGCCGACGCCCGGTTCCGCGCCGCACTGGCGATGCACCAGCGCGGCGGCTACACCGGCGGCGAGGTCGTGGTGCTCATCAACCTCGGCTGGCTCGCCCAGCTGCGCGGCCGCGACGGCGAGGCGGCCACCGCGCTCGAACGCGCCGTGCGGCTCAGCCGGGAGATCGGCATGAGCCGCGGCGAGGGCATCTCCCTGGCCTGGCTCGGGGTCACCTACCGGCGGCAGGGCAGGATCGCGGACGCGTTCACCGTGGGACGGGAGGCCCTGGACTCGGTGCGGCGGATGGACCTGCGCGAGCCCGAGGGTGACGCGCTGAACGGGCTCGGCGAGACCTGCCTGGCCGCCGGCCGGTTGCGCGAGGCCGAGACGATGTTCCGCGACGCCGAGGAACTGGCGATGGCGGGCGTGCTGCCGATGGTGCGGGCACGGGCGCACGAGGGTCTTGCCCACGTCGCGGCCCGGCGCGGTGAGCACGAGTGGGCGCGCACGCACTGGGAACGGGCCGTCGCGCTCTACCCGGACGGCGCGGTGGACGCGGACAACGCCCGCGCGCACCTGGCCGGCACCGGCACCGGTTGCATGCGCTGCGCCTGCGGACGCCCCGCACCCCGCGCGCTGACGGTGGTGCGCGAGGTCGCGAAAGTGAGCTGACCAGCGGCGACATCCGTGCATCGGTCATCGATGCGGCACGGATGCACGGCGTTGGTGCACTGCTTCCGACAGGTCGTACAGGTAGGAAGTGGTGCTCGAAGATGCTGCAGCCCGCGTTACCCGCAAGGCTGGTGGACCGGCCCGCGCTGACCGCGACGCTCGACGCCGCGGCCGCCCACAAGGTGGTCGTGGTGACGGCGGGGCCCGGTTGGGGGAAGACGACGTCGGTCGCCGCGTGGGCCGCCACGCGCAGGGCGGCGTGGCTCGACGCCGCCGACGTGTCGCTGGAACGCCTGTCACGCGGGCTGTTGCGCGCGCTGAGACAGCGATTACCGCGCCTGCCCGCCGAGCTGATCACGACCACGGCCCAGGGCGCCGAGACGGTCGCCGCCCTGATCTGCGGCCTGCTGGACGTGCACCTCGACGAACCCCTGGTGCTCGTGGTCGACGACGCGGGCGCGGTGCGCGGGGAGAGCGCCCGGCTGCTGGAGGCGTTGTGCCGCATCAGCCCCGACCGGTTCGGCCTGGTGCTGCTGACCCGCGGCGCGCTGGCGTTCGACCCCGGGCCGGCCGGCGAGGTCGGCGCGCGCGAGCTCGCCTTCTCCGAGCAGGAGATCGCCGCGCTCGTCGACGGGGACGCGGCACGGGTGCTGGCGCGGACCGGTGGCTGGCCCGCGGCGGTGTGCCACGGCGAGCTGACCGAGGAGATGGCGGCGTCCGCGCTGGCGGCGGAGCCCGCGCGGAACCAGGACCTGGTGCGGGCGATCGCGTTGCTCGGCAAGGTGTCCACGGCGCTCTGCGTGGCGCTCGGATTCGCCGACGTGCGCGAGACGCTGGCCGGACTGGCCGGGCGCGGACTCGTGACCGGGCCGGACTGGCGCGTCCTCGAACCCGTCGCGGACCTGCTGCGCCAGGAAGGCCGCGAGGACGAGGAGATCCGGCTCCAGGCCGCCGTGTTCTGCGAACGCACCGGTGCGCACGCTGACGCGCTCGCGCACCTGGTCGCCGTGCGGAGGTGGGATCTGGTCGCGCGGCTGTTGCTGCGCCGCGACGAGCAGATCGTGGCCGGCGGCGACGCGGACGCGGTGCTCGCCGCGCTGGAACAGCTGGAGATCGACGACTCCCGGCTGTACCTGGTGTGGGGGTTCGCCCTGCAGCACAAGGGAGATTGGCTCGGGGCGCTGCACTACTACGAGCAGGCGGGCGAGCACACCGTGCGGTCGTCGTGGCGCCGCGGGCAGCTGCACGCGCTGGCGGGGCAGACCGGCCAGGCCGTCGAGGTGTTCGAGCGGACGGTGTTCGACGACATCGTGTCCCTGGACGAGGTGCGGCTGCTGTCGCTCGCGGTGCGCTGGTTCCGGGAGACCGGACGCGTCGAGCGCGCGGAGGAACTGGCCGAGCGGTGCGCCGAGTCGGCGAAGAGGTGTGGCGGGCACGGCGCCTTCGCTTGGAGCAGCAGGGCTTTCGGCGTGCTCGCGGGGTTCGGCGGTGACCGGGCGGCGTTCGAGATGCACTACGGCCGGGCGGCGGACCGGGCGCGCCGGGCGGGCTGCCGGATGCTGGAGCTCACGATCCGGTGCGAGCGCGCGTGGTTCCTCGCGGACGAGTTCGGGCCGGAGCAGGCGCTCGCCGAGGTCGACGAGCTGCTCGTCCTCGGCAGGCAGGCCGGGCTCACCGGCCACGAGCAGGACTGCCGCGGTGTCCGGGCGCTGGCGGCCGTCCGGCTCGGGCGCTTCGACGACGCCCTGCGCGACGCCGGCGGGTGCGCGAAGAACCTGGTGGTCAAGGCGGAGGCGCATCGCAGGCGCGGAGAACCCGGTCAGGCGCAGGCGTTCCTGGACGAGGCGCTGGCGCTGCTCGGCGGGGATCCGCTGGTGCGGGCGACGCTCGCGCGGGTCGTCGCGGGCGAGGACGCGGTGGCCGCGCGTGCTCTGGCCGAGGAAGCCGTTGCGACGAGCCGGGTGTTGCGGGTGCGCGAGGTGCCCGCGCTGCTCGCCCGCGGCTGGGTCGCGGTGCTCGCGGGCGACCGGGAGACGGCGCGGGCGGACGCGGCGACGGCCCGGTCGATCGCGGGCAGGCGCGGTGACCGGGCGGGACTCGCGGACGCGCTGCAACTCGCGGCGGCGACCTCGGCCGACGGTCCGGCGTTGCTGGCCGAGGCCGCGATGGTGTGGCGGGCGGCGGGCGACCCGGTGGGCGCGGTGACCGCGGAACTGGCGCTGGCGCGGTCCACCGGTGCCGACGCGACGAGGTTCGAGAACGAACTCGGGGCGCACGGGGTGCGCACCGACGTCCTGATGGCCGACGTGCTGGGCGTCGGTGCGCGCCGGCGGGCGCGGATCGCGGTCCGGACACTGGGCGGGTTCCAGGTGCTGCGCGACGGTGTCCCGGTGCCGGCCGCGTCGTGGCAGTCGAAGAAGGCCCGCGACCTGCTGAAGATCCTGGCGGCGAACCGGGGACGGCCGGTGCCGCGGCCGCAGCTCGTGGAGCTGCTGTGGCCGGACGACCGGTCGGACCGCACGGCGAACCGGTTGTCCGTGCTGCTCTCGACGTTGCGGGCGGTGCTGTCCGTGCCCGGTCTGCCGGCCGACGCCGAACCGCTGGTGGCGGACCGCGACACGGTGTCGCTCGACCTGTCCTTCGTGGACCTCGACGTGGCGGGATTCCTGGACGCCGCGAGCACCGCGCTCGTGGCGGACCGGCGCGGCGACCCGGCCGCGGCGTCGTTGCTGACCGACGCCGACGAGCTGTACCTCGGGGAGTTCCTGGCGGAGGAACCCTACGAGCAGTGGGCCGTCCAGGTGCGCGAGGAGGTGGGCGCGCGGTACACGGCCGTGCTGCGGGCGTTGGTGCGGCTGGTGCGCGATCCCGACCTGCAGGTCGGTTACCTGATCCGGATGCTCGAGCTCGACCGCTACGACGAGAGCGCGCACGTGCGGCTGGTGCGGGCTTTGCGGGCCGCCGGGCGGCACGGCGAGGCGCGGCGGCGGTACCAGGTGTACCTGGAGCAGATGTGCGACATCGGCGTCCGGCCCGCCGAGCCGGACCTGTTCGGCACTCGGGGTTCGGAGGTTCTTCGGGCGGGCTGAGCCCGCTCTCGCGGTCACCGGGGCCGCCGTTCGCGCCGCGCTGGTGCGAACGGCGGCCCCGGTCGCGTTTATGCTGGCAGGGCGGGCATAAGACAGCCGTCAGGTTTCCCGAAGGGTGCGCTAAGACCCGCTTCGTAGCTTCGTCTGGTGAACGAAAACGGGGGAAGCGGCTGGCTGGTCCGGCCGAAGCCGAGGCCGGGCGCGGCACGGCGGGTGGTGTGCCTGCCGTACGCCGGGGGTGGCGCGTCGGCCTACTGGGACTGGGCGGACCTGCTGGGAGAGTCCGTCGACCTGTGGGTCGCGGCGCTGCCGGGCAGGGAACGGCGTTTCGGCGAACCCGCGCTCACCGAGGCCGCGGCGATCACCGTGCCGCTGGCCGAGGCGATCCGCTCGGAGATCGCGGCACCGGTGGTCCTGTTCGGCCACAGCATGGGCGGGTTGCTCGCGTTCGACGTGGCCCACCGCTTGGGTGACCAGGTCGAGCACCTCGTGGTGTCGGCGGCCAGGGCTCCGCACCTCGCGTTCGGCGGCGCGCCCCACCTGCTCGACGACGCGGGCCTGTTCGACTGGATGACCGCGCTCGGCGGCGTGCCCGAGGACCTGTTGGCGCACAAGGACATGCTCGCGCTGATCCTCCCCACGTTGCGCGCCGATCTGGCGGTGTGCGCCGGGTTCCACGGCACGCGCGACGTGGTCGAAGTGCCGGTCACCGCGTTCTCCGGCACCGACGACCCGCTCGCGACCGTGGCCGACGTCGCCGCCTGGCGGCACCACACCGTTTCCGGCTTCGACCTCGTGGTCCGGCCGGGCGGCCACTTCTACCTCAAAGACGATCCGGCGGCGGTGACGAGCGTCGTGCGGTCGCTCGCGGCCAGGGAAGGTGCGCAGTGACCGACCAGTTCCCCGCTACCCGGGGCCAGCAGCAGATCTGGTTCTCCGACCAGCTCGCGCCGGACGTCACGTTCAACACCGTGCCGGTGCACGTGGAGATCACCGGCGAGCTCGACACCTACGCGCTCGCCACCGCGCTGAACGCGGTGATCGACCGGCACGAGCCGTTGCGCACCAGCTACCGCCTCGACGGCGACGTCCTGGTGGCGTCCGTCGCGCTGGAGGCCCACGTGTCGATCGCGGCACGCGACCTCCGTGACCTCGCGCCCGCCGAACGCACCGCACGCACCGAAGCGTTGGTAGCGGCCGAACTCGCTCGCCCCGTCGACATCACTTCGGGGCTGCCGTTGCGGATCGTGTTGCTCCGCATGGAGGACGACCGCCACCAGCTCGTCCTGCTGGTGCACCACATCGCGATCGACGGCGCGTCCGTCGCCGTCCTGCAGGACGAGCTGCCGCGCTGCTACCAGGCCGCGATCGACGGCGAGGACGTCGCGCTGCCCCGGCCCGCGGTCGCCTACCGGGGTATCGCGCCGCTCGCCGGCGGCGTGGAGCACTGGCTCACCGAGCTGGCCGACCTGCCGGAACCGCTGGAGCTGCCGGCGATCCGCACCCGTCCCGCTCCGCCCGACTTCGCCGCCGACTCCCTGCCGCTGGTCGTACCGGAGGACCTGGCGAACGCGGTCCGGCGGGCGGCGAGCACGCACCGGTCGTCGTCGTTCATGGTGCTGCTGAGCGCGTTCTCCGTGCTGTTGCACCGGTTGACCGGCTCGTCGGACGTCGTGGTCGGCTCGCCGTCGGCCGGTCGCGAGCACGCCGACACCCACGAGCTGGTCGGCTACTTCGTGAACATGCTGGCGCTGCGGGTGCGGCTGGGCTGGGACCCGACGTTCAGCGAGGTGATGGACGCCGTGCGCGGCTCCGTGCTGGACGCGCTCGACCATCGCGACGCGCCGTTCCACGAGGTCTGCTCCGCGCTCGGGCAGACCGGGGACGGTGACCGGCACCCGGTCTTCCAGGTCGTCTTCGCGTCCCCGCCGCCGCTGGCCGGTCCGCTGGCCGCCGGAGGGTGCGTGTTCACGTTCGTCCAGGGCACCAGCGACCAGAGCCTCTACGACCTCGAACTGCAGCTGCCCGACTCCGGCGGCGGCGAGATGCGCGGCTGGGTCAAGTTCCGCACGGCGCTGTACCGGCGCGCCGATGTCGTCGACCTGACCGAGCGCTTCGCCACCGTGCTCGGCCAGCTCACCAGCGCGCCGGACACGCGGCTGTCGAACCTGTCGCTGCTCTCCGGCGACGAGCGCGGCCGGATCGTCCGCGACCTCAACGCGAACGCCACCGCGTACCCGGCCGACGCGACCCTCGTCGAGCTGTTCGAGCAGACCGCCGACCGCTTCGCCGCGGACGTCGCCGTCGAGTTCGGCGGCGTGCGGCTCACCTACGCCGAACTGGACCAGCGGGCCAACCGGCTCGCCGCCCACCTGGGCACCCTCGGTGTGACCGCGGGAACGCCCGTCGGCATCCTGCTGGACCGCGGGGTGGACTGGATCGTCGCCGCGATCGCCGTGCTCAAGGCCGGTGGCGCGTACCTGCCGCTCGACCCGGAGTACCCGCTCGACCGGCTGCAGTCGTTGTGCGAGGACGCCTCCGCGGCCGTCGTGGTCGCCGACCGCGCCGCCGAGCTGGCCGGGGTCGAGCTGGTGGACCTGTCCGCGATGGTCCTCACCTGTCCCGCCGGCCGTCCACAGAGGACTCTGGTCGCGGACGACCTCGCGTACGTGATGTACACGTCCGGGTCGACCGGCATGCCGAAGGGCGTGTGCGTCAGCCACCGCAACGTGGTCCGGCTGGTGCGCGACACGAACTACGTCGACTTCGCACCCGGTGACCGGGTCGCGCAGGCCTCGACGACGACGTTCGACGCGGCGACGTTCGAGATCTGGGGCGCCCTGCTGAACGGCGGTCGCCTGGTCGGCCTGCCCAAGGACGTCGCGCTCGACCCGGCGGCGCTGGGGGAGTGGTTGCGGGCCAACACGATCGACACGTTGTTCCTCACCACGTCCGTCGCGATGCACGTGGCGCGCGAGCTGCCGGGCGCGCTGTCCGGGTTGCGCTACTTCGTGTTCGGCGGCGAGCAGCCGGACGAGCACGCGGTCGCCGCGCTCATCGCCCACCCCGGCGGTCCCCGGCACGTCGTGAACGGCTACGGCCCCACCGAGACCACGACCTTCGCGTCGAGCCACGAGTGCGAACGCGCGGCAGGTCGCATTCCGTTGGGACGAGGGCTGAGCAACACCCAGCTCTACGTGCTGGACCAGTACCTGGAGCCGGTCCCGCCGATGGCCGTGGGTGAGCTGTGCGTCGGCGGTGACGGCGTCGGCCGCGGCTACGTCGGGAACCCCGCGCTGACCGCCGACAGGTTCGTCCCGGACCACCTGGGTGGCAAGCCCGGCGCGCGGCTCTACCGGACCGGCGACCTCGCGCGGTTGCTGCCGGACGGGACCTTCGAGTACCTGGGCCGGGCCGACCGCCAGGTCAAGATCCGCGGCTTCCGGATCGAACCGGGCGAGGTCGAGGCCTGCCTGCACTCCTCGGGGCTGGTGCGCCAGGCCGTCGTCCTGCCGCTCCCGGACGCCGCCGGTGACGTCCGCCTGGTCGGGTACGTCGTGCTGGAGCGGGCGGGCGACGAGCAGCTCGACGAGCTGGCGCGGCACGTGCGCGCCGCGTTGCCCACCTACCTCGTGCCGTCCGCGCTGGTGCCGCTGGAGTCGTTGCCGTTGACCCGCAACGGGAAGCTCGACCTGCGCGCGTTGCCCGACCCGGAGATCGCCGCGGAGGAGGAGTTCGACGAGCCGCAGACGCTCACCGAGGTCGCCGTCGCGAACCTGTGGCGCCAGGTGCTCGGCACGGAGTCGGTCGGCCGCGACACCGATTTCTTCGACTGCGGCGGCCACTCGCTGAAGGCGGCGAGGATCCTCGCCCGCGTCGAGAGCGAACTGGGTGTCCGGCTGCCGATGCGGTCGCTCTTCGACCACCCGACCGTCGCCGGCATCGCGTCCGAGGTCGACCGGTTGCGCGACACCACACCCGTACCCGTCGGCGTGATCCGAGCCGAGGCCAGGGCCTCGCGTTCCGTCGCCGACCTGCTCGATCTGTGACTGGAGGGGAAGTCGTGCAGGACGTGTTGCGGCGCTTGAAGGCGCTGGACCCCGAGAAGCGGGCGGCGGTGTTCGCGCAGCTCGCCGAACGGGGTGAGGACTTCGGCGTCTACCCGGTGTCGTCCGGGCAACGCCGGCTGTGGCTGCTCGACCAGCTGCACCCCGGCAGTGCCGTCTACAACGTGCCGTACGCCTTCCGGCTGCGCGGCACCGTGGACGCCGGCGCGCTGGGCGAGGCGTTGCTGGAGGTCGGCCGGCGGCACGAGGTGCTGCGGACCGTGTTCCTCGACCTCGACGGCGAACCGCGCCAGGTGATCCTGCCGGAGCCGCAGTTCTCGCTCGTGGTGTCGCATGTGGACGTCGACGACCGCGAGGCGTTCGCGGCCGAGCGTGCCGCCGAGGTGGCCGCGGAGCCGTTCTCGCTCGCGGACGGGCCGTTGCTGCGGGCGGAGCTGGTGGTGTTCGACGCCACCGACGCGCTGCTGCTCGTGTCGATGCACCACATCGTCTGCGACGGCTGGAGCACCCAGCTGTTGTTCGCCGAGTGGGAGGCCGCCTACTCGGCTCGTGATCTCGGACCCGCACCCGCGCAGTACCTGGACTTCAGCCGCTGGCAGACCGAGTGGCTGGCCGGTGCCGAAGGAGCGCGGCTGCTGGAGTACTGGACCGCGCAGCTCGCCGGGGTGCCGCCGGTGCTGGAGCTGCCGGCCGACCGCCCGCGCCCGGCCGTGATGAGGATGCGGGGCGGTGCCGTCGAGTTCGCGTGGCCCGCCGCGCTGAAGGACCGGCTCGACGCGTTCTGCCTCGCCGAGCGCGTCACCCCGTTCATGGTGCTGCTGACCGCGTGGAACGTGTTGCTGCACCGGTACTCCGGCGCCGGCGACATCGTGGTCGGCACCAACGTCGGCAACCGGCGGGCCGAGATCGAGGACGCCATCGGCTTCTTCGTCAACACGGTCGCGCTGCGGACCCGCGTGGACGCCGACGTCAGCTTCTTGGAGCTGCTGCACCAGGTCCGCGACACGACCCTGGCCGCGCAGCAGCACCAGGAGCTGCCGTTCGAACGCGTCGTCGAGGCGCTGGCCCCGCCGCGCAGCACCGCGCACCAGCCGGTCGTCCAGACGATCGTCGGCATGGAGGACGGCCAGCACTCGCTCCTTTCGTTGCCGGGCATCGAGATCTCCCGCGTGCCGGCGCATTCCGGCACCGCGAAGTGGGACCTCGAGCTGGGCGTCACGTCCACCGAGGGCGGGATCACCGGCCTGCTGGAGTTCGACAGCGCGCTGTACGAACCCGAGACCGTGCGCCGCCTGCTCGGCCACCTGGAGACCCTGCTCGACTCCGGACTCGCCGCCCCGTCGTGCCCGGTCGGTCGCCTGACCATGATCACGCCGGCCGAGCGTGCGCGGATCCTCGAGGACTGGAACCCGGTCGCCACGGCCCGGCTCGACGGCGTGCTGGTGCACGAGCTGGCCGAGTCCTCCGCCGACCGCACGCCCGACGCCGTCGCGCTGGTGTTCGAGGACCAGGAGCTGACCTACCGGGAACTGGACGAGCGGGCCAACCGGCTCGCGCACCTGCTGCGGTCGCGCGGGATCGGGCGCGGCGACTTCGTCGGCATCAGCCTGCCCCGGTCGCTCGACCTCGTGGTGGCACAACAGGGTGTGCTCAAGTCCGGCGCCGCCTACGTGCCGCTCGACCCGGAGTACCCGGCGGACCGGCTGGCGTACATGGTCGCCGACTCCGGGCTGCGCGTGGTCGTCACACTGGCGGCGTTTTCGGAAAGGTTCCCCGGCGTCGCAACGCTTCCGCTGGACGAGACCGATTTCTCGGGAGTGCCCGCGGCTCGGCTCGCGCGGACCGTGGAACCGGACGACCTCGCGTACGTGATCTACACGTCCGGGTCGACCGGCAAGCCCAAGGGCGCCATGCTGCCGCACCGCGGCGTCGTGAACCTCGCGGACGAGCTGGCGCGGATGCTCGGCATCGGGCCGGGCAACCGGATGCTGCAGTTCGCGTCGTTCAGCTTCGACGTGTCGGTCGCCGACATCATGGTGACGCTGCGGTCCGGCGCCACGGTCGTCCTGGCCGCGCAGCACGACCTGCAGCCCGGCCCCGACCTGGCCCGCACGATCACCTCGCAACGCGTCGACGTGGCGTGCCTGCCGCCGACAGTGCTGCGGCTGACCGACCCGGCTTCCGTGCCAGGGCTGCGGACGTTGATGGCGGGCGGCGAGGCCTGCCCGGAGGAGGTCGCGGCCGCGTGGGCCGTGGGCCGGCGGTTCCTCAACGTCTACGGGCCCACCGAGGCGTCCATCTGGATCACCGCCGCGGACTGCGACGGCACCGAGAGCCCGTTGCCGATCGGACGCCCGATCACCGGCAGCACGGCCTACGTGCTGGACGCGCACCAGGAACCGCTGCCCGTCGGGGTGCCGGGGGAGCTGCACCTCGGTGGTGTGCAGGTGGCGCGCGGCTACCTGAACCGGCCGGAGCTCACGGCCGAGAGGTTCGTCGCCGACCCGTTCGGCGGCGGGCGGCTGTACCGCACCGGTGACCTCGCGCGGTTCCGGCCGGACGGGCAGGTCGAGTTCCTGCGCCGGATGGACGACCAGATCAAGCTGCGCGGCTACCGGATCGAGCTGGGCGAGATCCAGACCGCGGTGTGCGCACATCCGTCGGTCCGCGCGGCGGTCGTGATCGCCCGCGAGGACGTGCCGGGCGACGTGCGGCTGGTCGCCTACGCGGTCGCCGCCGACGGGTGCGAGATCGACGCCGCGGAGCTGCGTGCCTCGCTGCGGCGCGGGCTGCCCGAGTACATGGTGCCGTCGGCGTTCGTCGCGGTGCCGACGATCCCGCGCAACCCCAACGGGAAGCTCGACCACCACGCGTTGCCGAAGCCGGAGTCGGTGCGCTCCGAACGGGTCGTGGTGCCCGCGGGCAACCAGACCGAACGGACGATCTCCGACGTCTGGCGCGAGGTGCTGCGGATGGACCGCGTCGGCGCCGACGACAACTTCTTCGACCTCGGTGGCAACTCGGTGCTGCTGGTCAAGGCGCGCAGCCGGCTGGCGGAGCTGTTCGCGCGGGAGGTGCCGACGGTGACGCTCTTCACCTACCCGACGGTGCGGGCGCTCGCCGCCCACTTCGACGGCGGTGGCGTGGTGGAGACGCGGTCCACCGGTGGCAGGAAGGCATTGCTGGCTCGGGGGAGGAAGTCGTGACGGAGTACACCGGACTGGAGATCGCGGTCGTCGGCATGGCCGGCCGCTTCCCCGGCTCGTCCACAGTGGACGAATTCTGGGGCAACGTGCTCGCCGGTGAGGCCGGCGTGCGCCGCTTCACCGACGAGGAGCTCGACGCGGCCGGCGTGTCGAGGGAGCGACGCGCGGAGCCGGGGTTCGTCCCCATGGGCGGCGCGCTCGACGGCATCGAGTTCTTCGACGCCAAGCTGTTCGGCTACAGCCCGCGTGACGCGGCCGTGCTGGACCCGCAGCAGCGGGTGTTCCTGGAGTGCGCCTGGCACGCGTTGGAGCACGCCGGCCACCTCGGCGGCGGGCGGGAGATCGGCGTCTACGCCTCGGCGAGCGTCGACACGTACCTGCTGCGGCACCTGTGGGACAACCCCGCCGTCCCGGGCGGCCTGCAACCGCTCGACCTGTTGCTCGCCAACGACAAGGACACGCTCGCCAGCCGTGTCGCCTACCACCTCGACCTGACCGGCCCCGCGATCACCGTGCAGACGGCGTGCTCGTCGTCGCTCGTCACGATCCACGTGGCGTGCCAGGCGTTGCTGGGCCACGACTGCGACATCGCCCTGGCGGGCGGCGTCTCGATCCGGCCGCCGGTGCACGAGGGCTACCAGCACACCGAGGGCGGCATCCTCGCCGCCGACGGCCGCTGCCTGCCCTTCGACGCCCAGGCCCACGGCGTGGTCGCCGGCAACGGCGTCGCCGCCGTGGTGCTGCGCCGCCTGGAGGACGCCCTCACCGACGGCGACACGATCTACGCGGTGGTGAAGGGCACCGCCGTGAACAACGACGGCGCGAGCAAGGTCGGCTTCACCGCGCCGAGCGTCACCGGCCAGGCGCGGGTCATCAGGGCCGCGCACGACCTGTCCGAAGTGGACTCCTCCACGATCGGCTACGTCGAGGCGCACGGCACCGCCACACCGCTGGGTGACCCGATCGAGGTGGCCGCGCTGAAGCAGGCGTTCGCGCACCCGCCGCAAGCCTGCGCTTTGGGGTCGGTCAAGGCGCTGATCGGCCACCTGGACGCGGCGGCCGGTGTCGCCGGGTTCGTGAAGGCCGCGCTCACCGTGCGGGAGGGCGTCGTGCCGCCCAGCCCGTACTTCACCGCGCCGAACCCCGAGACGGGGCTGGAGGACAGCCCGTTCTTCGTCAACCGCGAGGCGGCGCCGTGGCCGTTGGAGGGTCCGCGCCGGGCCGGGGTCAGCGGGTTCGGCATGGGCGGCACCAACGCGCACGCCGTGCTCGAGGAGCCGCCGTCGCCCGAACCGATGCCGCCGACCCGGTCGCGGCACCTGGTGGTGCTCTCGGCCGGGAGCGAGAAGGCGTTGGGGGATAGCCGGGAACGGCTCGCCGCGCACCTCGCCGGTGGGGGTCAGGAGCTCGCGGACGTGTCACACACGTTGCGGACGGGGCGGAAGACGTTGCGGCACAGGCTGGCCGCGGTGGTGGGCGGAGGTGGGGAGGGACCCGCACCCGCTGTTGGGACCGCTGGTGCCGCGACCGCCACCACCGCCGCGACCGCCACCACCATCCTTGGCGCCTCTCTCACCACCACGGCGCTGTCCGAAGCGTGGACCGGCTCCGGCGACCGGCGCGACGTCGTCTTCCTCTTCCCAGGCCAGGGTTCGCAGTACGCGGGGATGGCCGCCCACCTCACCGCCGAGGAACCAGTCTTCCGCGCCGCCCTCGACGAATGCGCCGCGCTCCTCCCGTTCGACCTGCACGAGGTCCTCGCCGACGCCGACCGCCTGACCCGCACCGAGTTCACCCAGCCCGCCCTCTTCGCCGTCGAGTACTCGCTCGCGAAGCTCTGGGAGCACTGGGGTGTGCGGCCGAGCGCGATGCTCGGGCACAGCGTCGGCGAGTACGTGGCCGCGTGCCTGGCCGGGGTGTTCTCGCTGCCGGAAGCGCTCGAACTCGTCACCGCACGCGGTGCGCTGATGGGCGCGTTGCCCGGCGGCGCCATGCTGTCCGTGCCGCTGGGTGCCGACCAGCTGGATCTGCCGGCGGACGTGTCCCTCGCGGCGAGCAACGCGCCGAACCTGAGCACGGTCGCCGGTACGTTCGAGGCGGTCGAGCGCTTCGAACGGACGGTGGGCGTCCCGTGCCGGCGGCTGCACACCTCGCACGCGTTCCACTCGGCGATGATCGATCCGATGCTCGGCGAGTTCGCCGCGCTGGTGGGCCGGATCGGGCCGCGCGCGCCGCGGATCCCGTTCGTCTCCAACGTGTCCGGTACGTGGATCACCGCGGAGGAGGCGACCGATCCCGGTTACTGGGCCCGGCACGCTCGCGCGGCCGTGCGGTTCAGCGAGGGGCTGACGACGCTGGTCGCCGAGCCGGTGACCGTGCTGGAGGTCGGGCCGGGCAACGTCCTCACGACCTTGGCGCGTCAGCACGACCTCCGCGGCGGTACCGCGCTGGGATCGCTGCGGCACCCGCGCGAGGACAAGCACGACCTCGACACGATGCTGGCCGCGGCGGGCAGGATGTGGATCGCCGGTGTGCCGGTCGACCTCGGCGCGCTCACGGCGGACGAGCGGCGGCGCCGGGTTCCGCTGCCGGGCTACCCGTTCGAGCGCGCCTGTCACTGGATCGACCTGCCCGGCACGGCGCCGCGGGCGATCGAGGTCGTCGAGGTGCTGCCGCAGCCGGCCGAGGTCGTGCTGCCCCGGGGCGACCTCGCGGTCGTCACCGGCATCTGGCAGGAGCTGCTCGGCATCGAGCGCGTCGGCCCGGACGAGGACTACTTCGAGCTCGGCGGGCACTCGCTGCTGGCTACCCAGATCCTCGCGCGGATCACGGCGGACCTCGGGGTCACGCTGCCCGCGGGCGCGATCTTCGAGGCGCCGACGCCCCGCAGGCTCGCCGCGCGGATCGACGAGCTGCGCGACGACCAGCCGGAGCAGGACGACGAGTTCGCCCTGCTGCTCGCCGAGATCCGCGACATGTCACCCGAAGAGCTGCGGGCCGAACTGGACCGCGAGCGGGACGCCCAGGAGATCTCCCAGTCATGACAGACAATCTGACCAGCTCGCTGACCGAGGAGCAGAGACAGCTCCTCGCGCTGCGCCTGCGCAACGCCGACCGCTCGCAGCCGGTGTCGTTCACCCAGGAGCAGCTCTGGTTCCTCGACCGCCTCGACCCCGGCAACCCCGCCTACGCCATCCCGTTCGGGCTGGAGCTCACCGGGCCGCTCGACCGCACCGCCCTCGAACTGGCCGTCGGCCGGGTCGTGGACCGGCACCCGGCCCTGCGCACCACGTTCTTCGAGCGCGACGGCGAGCTGCGGCAACGAGTGCGCGACAACGTGTCCATCGCCATCGAGGTCACGGACCTGTCCGACCATCCCGAGCGCGCGGAGGAGATCGCGCTGGAGCACGCCCGGCACGCATTCGACCTGAGCGCGGGACCGCTGGTGGCGTTCCGGCTGGTCGTGCTCGGGCCGGAGGAGCACCTGCTGCTGGTGACCGCGCACCACATCGTGTTCGACGCCGCGTCGGCCGAGGTGTTCGGCTCCGACCTCGCCGCGTTCTACGGCGGGGAGACGCTGCCCGAGCTGACCACGTCGTTCGGCCGGCACGCCGCCGCCGAGCGCCGCAGACTCACCGCCGAGGTGATGGACGAGCACCTCGCGTACTGGCGGGACAGACTCGCGGACAGCCCGGCGCGCTCCACCGTGCCGTCCGACCTGCCGCGCCCGGCCGTCCAGACGCACACCGGCGGACGGCGGCACTTCGTCGTGCCGCGCGAGCTGACCGACAAGCTCGCGGCCCGCGCCCAGCAGCTCGGTGTGTCGCTGAACGCCGTGGTGCTCAGCGGGTTCGCCGCGCTGATCGGCCAGGACCGGGTGCTGCTCGGCATGCCGGTCAGCGGCCGCGGCAGGCCCGGCCTGGAGCACCTGATCGGCTCGCTGGCGAACATGCTGGTGCTCCGCGTGGACCTCCGGGACGACGCCGACGAGACGGTCCGCGGCACACACCGCGCGATCAGCGAGGCCTACTCCCACCAGGACGCGCCGTACGCACGGGTGGTGGAGGCGGTCGACCCGCCGCGCGACCCGAGCCAGAACCCGTTGTTCCAGGCCATGCTGAGCCTCACCGAGGCATCGGCTCCCCGCACGGCCGCCGGTGTCGAGTTCCGCCCGTTCGAGGTCGACAACGGCCTGACCGACTTCGACCTCTTCGTCGTGCTGTCCCGAGTGGACGGTGAGCTGCGCGGCGTCCTCGGTTACAACGCGGACCTCTACCTCGACGAGACCGTCGGCGAGCTCGGCGAGCAGTTCCTCGCCGTGCTCGGTGACCTGGCGGAGGGGACGCTCCCACGACGGGACCGGATCTCGATCGCCGCCACGTTCACGGCCGACCCCGTCCGCGAACCACTGGACGTGCTCAACGGCGTGCTGCGGCTGCCCGTGGACGTGGAACTCGCGCCGTACCAGCAGATCGTCCAGCACTTGCTCAAGGGGGACGACGGCAGGATCGCCGACGTCGTGCTGCTGCGCTGGGAGGACTGGACGCGGCACGGCGACGCGGTCGAGGCGAACTGGCAGGACCTGGAGACCGCCGTCACGGCCTACCGGCAACGGTCGGCCGCGCCGCTGCACCTCGTCGTCTGCCCGTCCGAGCAGTCGTTCGGCCACCTCGACGACCGGCTCGCGGTGCTCGCGGACTCCGTCGACGGTGTGCACGCCACGTGGTTCGCGGACTGGGCCAGGGCACTGCCGGTCAGCGCCACGTTCGACGCGCAGGCCGACAAGCTCGGCCACGTCCCCTACACGCAGGAGATGTTCGCCGCGCTGGCGATCCTGCTGGTCCGCACGCTGCACCCGGAGGCCGGCCGCCTGCACCTGCTCGGCACCGCGCTGGGCGAGCCGGCGGCACTGGCCGGACGGGCGGCACCGGCGGTCCGGGCCGTCGCGATCGACACGCCCCCGGTGGCCCCGCGCACCCCGACCGAGGAACGGCTCGCCCGCGTGTGGCGCGAGGTGCTCAAGCTCGACGAGGTCGGCGTCACGCACGACTTCTTCGCGCTGGGCGGTCACTCGTTGCTCGCGACGCAGCTGCTGTCCATGGTGTTCGCGGAGTTCGGCGCCGACGTCTCGCTGCACGCGCTGTTCACCCACCCGACCGTCGAGGCACTCGCGGAGCTCGTCGACGAGCCGCAGGAGACCGGGCATCCGCTGTCGCCGGTCTCCCGCGACGAACCCCTCGATCTGTCGGCGATCCAGCGGCGCATGTGGGCCGCGACCCAGCTCGACCCCACCACCACGAGGATGAACACCACGTTCGCGGTGGCGCTGCGCGGGTCGCTCGACGTACCGGCGTTGCGCGCCGCGGTCGCGAACGTCGTGCGGCGACACGAGATCCTGCGCACGACGTTCGCCGAGCAGGACGGCCGCCCGGTCATGGTCGTGCACCAGGACATGGACTGCTGGCTGCCCGAGGCGGTCGGCTCACCCGAGGAGTTCCTGGCCGAGCACACCACCCACGTCTACGACCTGGAGCACGGGCCGCTGCTGCGCGTCCGGCTGGTGCGCACGGCCGCGCAGGAGCACCACCTGCTGCTCGGCATGCACCACATCGTCTGCGACAACACGTCGTGGGGCGTGCTGCTCGCCGAGCTGTCCGCCGGCTACCGGGCCGGTGACCTGCCGGAGCTGACCGTCCAGTACGCGGACTACGCGGCGTGGCAACAGGACCTGCTCACCGACGAGGCGCTCGCGCCGCACCAGGAGCACTGGCGCACCTACCTCGCCGACGCGCCGTCGCAGCTGGAAGTGCCCGCGGAACGCCCTGAGCGCAACGAGACCCGGCGCACGTCGTCCGTCGTGCCCGACACTGTGGCGGCGGCGCTGAAGGACCTGGCGCGCGCGGAGGGCAGCACGCCGTTCGCCACGCTGCTCGCGGCGTACGCGGTGGTGCTGTATCGCCGCAGCGCGCAGCCGGACGTCGTGCTGAGCGTGCCGCAGCAGGGCAGGCCACGTCCGGAGGTCGAGCACCTCGTCGGCTGTTTCACCGACCTGCTGCCGATCCGCGTGGACCTGGGCGGGCGCCTCACGTTCCGGCAGGTCGTGCAGCGGGTGCACCGCGCGATGGTCGACGGCTACCAGCACGGTGACGTGCCGTTCTCCAGCGTCGCCCACGTGCTGCCGCGCCAGCGGGGACGGCACCCGGTCTACCAGTGCGCGTTCAACTACGCGGATCTGCCCGACGAGGCGATGAGCTGGCCGGGACTGGTGCTGGAACCGCTGGAGGTGCCGGTCACGAGCCTCGACTTCGACCTGTTCCTCACGCTCACGACCGAGCACGGCGAGCTGGCCGCGACGCTGGAGTACAGCGCCGACCTGTTCGGTGCCGACGGCGCCGGCGAGCTGCTCGACTCGTTCGTCGCGCAGCTCACCGAACTGGTCGAGGCGCCCGACACGCGCATCGTGGTCGAGTCGTCCACTGTGGACTGCCCGACGATGGGCATCGCGTCGTCGCGTCCGCTCGACGGTGTGCTGCCGGTGCTGACCTCGTGGCTCGACAGGCTGGACGTGCCGCTCACCGTCAGCACGACCGCGGCCGGTCAGGTGCTGCGTCCGCTGCTGGACCCCGCGGCCGGGTTCGGCGGCGGGACGACCGCGCTGGTGCTGCGCTGGGAGGACCTGTTCGACGGTGGCGTCGCCGCGTTCGAGTTCGCGTTCGACCGGCTCGGCACCGCGATCGACCGCTGGACCGGCCGCACCGGCGGGGAACTGGCCGTGCTGGCCACGTCCGAGCGCACCGAGAAGCCGTGGCCCGGGGTGTTCGGCCACGCCGCGGACCGGCTCGCCCGGCGGTTCCCGGCCCTGCGCGTCGTCGACCTGCTGACCGCCCAAGGGGATCAGGACGTCGTGCTGGGCACCGAGCTCGCCCGGCTGCTGGGCGAACTGCCGGAGGACACCCGCACGGAAGCCCCGCGCACCGATGAGGAACGCGCGCTCGCGGCCGTCTGGCAGGACGTGCTGAAGCTCGCGGAGGTCGGCGTCCACGACGACTTCTTCGAGCTGGGCGGCGATTCCATGACGGCGATCCAGGTGGTGTGGCTCGCGAACCAGGCGGGGATCAGGTTCACGCCGGCCCAGCTGACGGCGAAGCGCACGATCGCCGCACTGCTGCGCGTGCCGATGTCCGAGGAGCAGCAAGCGCTTGCGGCCGTGTGGCGCGAGGTGTTGAAGGTCGACGAGGTCGGTGCGCACGACGACTTCTTCGAGCTCGGCGGTGACTCGATGACGGCGATCCAGGTGGTGTGGCTCGCGAACCAGGCGGGGATCAGGTTCACGCCGGCCCAGCTCACCGCCAAGCGCACGATCGCCGCGCTGCTGGTCGCGGACGCACCGGAGCAGGTCGTGGACCAGGGACCGGTGGAGGGCGACTTCCCGGCCACGGGTGCGCAACGCTGGTTCTTCGAGGCGCTCGCGACGTCGATGGTCGCGCCCGCCCACTTCAACCACCCCTACTACCTGCGTCTCCGCGTGCCGGCGACCCCGGACCAGCTGGAGCGCGCGACGAACGCGCTGGTCGCCCACCACGACGGGATGCGCCTCCGGTTCCGCCGCGAGGGCAACGACTGGCACGCCTCGCACGGCCCGGTCGACGGCGCGATGCCGTTCGTGTCGTTCGACGTGTCGGAGGCGGCCGACCGCGAGAAGGCGATCGAGGCCCACCTGAACGAGGTGCACCCGACGCTGGACGTCGCCGAGGGCCCGCTGGCCAAGGTCGTCCACTTCGGACTCGGCGGCCACGATCCCGACCGCGTGATGCTGATCTGCCACCACCTGGTGACCGACGGCGTCTCGCGCAGCCTGATCCTGGAGGACTTCCAGAACGCGCTGCGCCAGGTCCTCGCCGGCCGGTGCGTCGACCTCGGGCCGAAGACCACGTCGTTCCGGGACTGGGCGCGGAGGATCGACGAGTACGGCCGCGGCCCGAAGCCCTTGGAGGAGCTCGAGTACTGGGAGCGGCAGGCCCCCGGCTCCGAGGACATGACGCCCGACCTGCACGGCCGCAACACGTTCGGCGTCATGCAGGACATCCACACGACGATCGACGCCGAAACCACCACTCGCCTGCGCGAGCTGGCCAAGGCGCACCACGTCGGAGTCAGCGACCTGCTGGTGTGGGCGTCCGTGCGGATGGCCTCGGACCGCTTCGGCGGTCCGGAGTGGACGATCGCGACCACCGGGCACGGCCGCGAGGCGTTGTTCGACGGCCTCGACCTGTCCCGCACGGTCGGCTGGTTCCAGGTCATGTACCCGGTCCGGCTCACCCTGCCGGAGACGGGCGACACGGCCGCGATCACGTCCCTCGCGGACCAGCTGAAGCAGGTGCCCGTCAACGGCATCGGCTACGGCCTGCTCCGCTACAACCACTCGGATCCCGCCGTCAGGCAGCGCCTGGAGACGCCGAACCCGCAGCTCACCGTGAACTACGCGGGCGCGTTCGGGTTCACCGACCTCTCGAGCGCCGACGAGCTGTTCGAGCTGTGCGAGGAAGAACTCGGCGTCCTGCAGGACAAGGGCACGGAGTGGCCCGGCCGGATCGACGTCGTCGGATCGCTCGTCGACGGCCGGATCCGCGTCGAGATGAACTACGGCACCGAGATGTACCTGCCGGAGACCGCGCGCCGGATGCTCGGCGAAATCGAAGGGCTGCTCCGCCAGCTCGTTGACCAGAACAGGATGAGGTAATGCCCAAGCCTTCGGGATTCGGCGCGTTCACGATCATGTGGGTAGGACAGCTGCTGTCCGCCCTGGGCACCCGCATGACGAACTTCGCGCTCAGCATCTGGGTGTGGCAGCACACCGGCTCGGCCACGTCGATGGCGCTGATGATGTTCTGCGGCTTCGGTTCGACCGTGTTGTTCAGCCCTCTCGCGGGCAGCCTGATCGACCGGCTGAACCGCAAGGTCTCGATCATCATCAGCGAGATCGGGTCGATCGTCGTCACGTTCATCCTGCTCGCGTTGTTCCTCACGGACTCGACGCAGCTGTGGCACCTCTACCTCGTGAACGTGCTGACCGGCGCGTTGCTCGCGATCCAGGGGCCGGCGTTCGGTGCGACCATCGCGCTGATGATGGAGAAGGGGAAGTTCCTCCGCGCCAACGCGATGATGTGGTCGGTCAAGAGCTTCCCGGTGATCTTCGCGCCGGCGTTCGCCGCCACCCTGCTCGGCCTGACCGGCATCAAGCTGATCCTGTTCGTCGACGGGCTCACGTACGTCGTCGCGATCATCACCGTGCTCGTGGTGACGATCCCGCCGGTGCCCGGCCAGGACCGCGAGAAGAGCACCTTCTGGCAGGACTGCGTGTTCGGTTTCCGCTACATCGTCGAACGCCCGCCGCTGCTCGCCGTGCAGATCGTCCTGTTCTCCATCAGCCTTCTCGCCGCACTGGCGTGGGCGCTGATCGTGCCGCTGGTCCTAGCCCGCACCCTGGGCGACGAGGGAACGCTCGGCCTGGTGCAGAGCATCGGCGCGGTCGGCGGTGTCCTCGGCGGCACGCTGCTCGCGTTCATGAGGCCGCCGCGCCGCAAGATGCTCGTGGTGCTCGGCGCGATCCTGGTGTTCAGCATCGTCGGCCGCATCCTCTACGGCGTCGGTGACGGCCTGATCGCGTGGGCCGCGGCGATGTTCTTCGTCGAGCTGACCATCCCGTTCATCGACGGTCTCGCGCAGACCATCTGGCAGGAGAAGGTCGACCCGGCGGTGCAGGGCCGCGTCTTCGCCGCCCGCAACTTCTTCGAGAACCTCTCGGTCCCGATCGGCTTCGCGGCCGCCGGCCCGCTGGTGGACAAGGTGCTCGAACCGGCGATGCGCGGGGACACGGCGCTGGCCGACACGTTCGGCTGGCTGGTCGGCACCGGACCGGGCTCGGGCATCGGGTTGCTGTTCGTGGTCGTGGGTGTGCTCGGCGCCGGGGTCGGCGTCGCGGGCTTCTTCAGCCGCAACGTCCGCGAGGTCGAGACGCTCGTGCCCGACCACGAGCCGGAGCCCGAGGCCAAGCCGCTCGACCGCCAGCCCGCGCTGGCCGACTAGGAGACGGACATGACCCACCGAGTGGTCGTCAACGACGAAGAGCAGTACTCGATCTGGCCCGCCCACAAGGACAACGCACCCGGCTGGCACGACGCGGGCGTCAGCGGGTCCAAGGACGAGTGCCTGGAGCACATCGGTCGCGTGTGGACGGACATGCGCCCGTTCAGCCTGAGAGGACGGTCATGACCTTCACCGATGTGGTGGCCGGCGCCCTGGACGTCGATCCGGCGCACGTCACCGACGACGCGGGCCAGGACACCCTGTCGACCTGGACGAGCATGCGGCACATCCAGCTGATCGTGATGCTGGAGGAGGCCTACTCGCTCTCCTTCGACTACGAGGAGATCGCCGGCGCGCGGACGGTCCGGGAGGTCCGGGAAGTGCTGCGCGCCAAGGGGGTCGAGGTCTGATGGACACGCGACTGCGCTGGCAGGAGATCGGCCGGACCGACGTCCGCCCGGTCGTGCGCGTGGGACTGCTGGCGAGCTACACGATCGACCCGCTGATGCCGCACCTCGGCGTCGCGCTGCACGAGGCCGGACTCCCGGTCGCGTTCGAGACCGCGCCGTACAACCAGATCGTGCGGCAGTGCCTCGACGACGCGTCGGAGATGGCGCTGGCACGGCCGGACGTGCTCGTGGTGGCACCCCGGTTCGAGGAACTGGGCGACGAGCTGCTGACGGCGGTCGACGCCGCGGTGTCGGCGGCCCGGCGCTGGAAGTCGTTCCTGGTCGTCGTGCTTCCCGCCGTGCCGGAGGACCGGACGTTCGGGCAGCTGGACGACGGGCGGGCCGCAGGCACGGCCGCGACGGCGCACGAGGCCAGGGAGACGATCCGGGCCGAGCTCGCCGGCCGTCCGGACGCGTGGGTGGTCGATGCGGAACGGGCGGTGCGCGCGGTCGGCACGGCCACGGCGCACCACGCCGCGATGTTCAAGTTCGCCAAGATCCCGTACACGGAGGCGGTGTTCGGCGAGTTGGGCGCGCAACTGGCCGGTGTGCTGCGGGCCGTGCACGGGGTCACCCCGCGGGTCGTCGTCGTGGACGAGGACCCCGCGCTGGACGAACCGGTGCGGTGGCTGCGCGAGTCCGGCGCCCGGATCGTGGTGCGGGCGGCGGGGGAGGAGGTCGCGGACGTGGCGGCGCGGGAACGCGTGCCGGTGGAGTCCGCGGTGCTGCTGACGCTGGGGGAGGTGGCTGCCGAGTCCGGGGTGCTGCGGCTGGGCGGCAAGCCCGGCGGGTGGCGCGACGAGGTGGCGCGGTCCGGCCTGCTGGACCGCCTCCCCACCCCGGACCGCACGGCACCCCGCGTTCGCCATTCCACCAGGGAGACCGTGTCCCTCGACGACTTCATGGCCGGTCTGAACGTCGAGGTCGACCTCGAACCCGTCGGCCCCGCCTCCGCCGCCAAGGTCGTCGAGGTGGTCTCCCGCGCCAAGGACTTCACCCTCGGCACCGAGAAGCTCGACCTGACCGAGGACCGCGAGGTGTTCGCGGTCCGCGTGCGCGACAAGTTCGGCCAGTACGGGATCAGCGGCGCCGTCGGCATCACCGGCGGGACCGTCGTGGACGTGTTCTCGCTGTCCTGCGTCGTGCTCGGCAAGGGAGTCGAGGACGTCGTGCTGCGACGGCTGCGCGACGAGCACGGCGACCTCGTGTTCCGCCACCGCGCCACCCCGCACAACCAGATCACCGCCGGGTTCCTGACGGACGCCGGAGTGAGAATCGAGGAGATCCCGTGACCGTCCACTTCGGAGTCGTGTCGCTCGGTCACGTGCTCGGCGACCCCGTCGACGTGGCCGCGGCCGCACCGGACTACACCGACGACGTCGACCGCGTGCTGGGGTGGGGCTTCCGCACCTTCCACCGCGCGAAGGACGGCGTCGGGCTCACCGACCTGGCCGCCGAGGCCGGTGCGAAGGCGCTCGGTGACGCGGGCGTGCAGCCGCACGAGGTCGACCTGGTCGTGCTGGCGATGTCCGACCTGTCCGAGCACCTGTACTGGGACGCGGCCGGCGCCACGCAGGCCAAGATCGGCGCCCACGGGGCGGAGAACGTGCTGCTGACCCAGGCGTGCGGCGGGGGAGTGGCCGCGTTCGACGTCGTCGCCGGCAAGTTCGCCACGCACCCTGACTACCGGACGGCGCTGATCATCGGCGCCAACCGCGTCTGCGAGCCCTACTGGAACCGGATGGAGATCAACACCAGCATCTTCTCCGACGGTGCGGCGGCGGCCGTGGTCAAGCGCGACCACCCGCGCAACCGGTGGCTCAACACCGAGATCATCAGCGACGGCCGGTACTCCGACTTCATGATGATGGAAGTCGGTGCCGCCGCACGACCGTTCGCCGGTCAGCAGGACGTGGGCGTCAAGAGCCCGCAGAAGCGGCTGGAGGAGTTCTTCGCGGGGGACATCCGCAAGATGTTCGAGTTCGTCTCGACCATCCGCACGAACAACCACGAGGTCGTCCGGCGTTCCTGCAAGCGGGCCGGCATCGAGCCCGCCGACCTGCGCAAGCTCCTGCACCTGCACGACAGCGTGCCCGCGATGACGTTGCTGGCCAAGGACCTCGACCACGGTCCGGAGTGGACGAACACCGAGGTGTCCCAGGCCTACGGGCACGTCGGGTGCGCCGACCAGCTGATGTCGCTGGAGCACTACCTCACGACCGAGGAGCTCACCGAGGGCGACGTCGTGGCACTGACCAGCACGGCCAGCGGCATGCACTGGCTGTGCACGCTTCTGGCGATCTGAGGGGGAGAACTGTGGAGACCAAGGAGATCCTGGCGCGGATCCGCCAGTTGACCAAGCCCGGCGCCGCCGCCGACCCGGCGCTGATCGGCGACCTGCGGCACCTGACCGACATCCCGGCGTTGCTCGAAGCCGGACGGCTGCTCGGCAAGGTACCGGCGGAGTTGCTGGGCACGCTCAAGCCGTTGAAGGTCGCGGTCACCGGCACGTTCACCGCGTCCGGCGTCGCGCCGCTGCTGCGGATCGCGTTGCTGGGCAAGGGGATCGCGCCGGAGATCCACGTGTCCGGCTTCGACCAGCTCGCCGTCGACCTGAGCAGCCCGTCCTCGCCACTGGCGGAGTTCGCGCCGCAGGTGACGCTCTGCCTGCTGCACGACGACTGGTTCGTGCCGGCCGAGTGGGACGACGTGGAGGTGCTCGACAGCGCCGTCCGCGGGCGGTGGTCGATGTTCGACACCCTGGTCGGCGCGTTCACGGAACGCTCCGGCAGCGCGGTCCTCGTGCACACCGTGCCGTTGTCGCCGGTCGAGATGCGCGGCGTCGTCGCGTTCGACGGCAGGGCGGCGCTCGGCCGGACGTGGCGCGACCTGAACAGCGACCTGCTCGGCATGGCGCTGCGCCGCGACCAGGTCCACGCCCTCGACCTGGAGGCCTACCTGGTCGACGCCCCGGTCCGGCTGCGCGACGAGCGCCTCTACCGGTTCGCGAGCGCGGCCTGGACGCCCGAGGTCGAGCAGGTCTACGCGGCCGAGGCCGCGAACTTCTGCCGCGCGTTCCTGGGGCTCGCCAAGAAGGTCCTCGTGCTCGACCTCGACAACACGCTGTGGGGTGGCGTCGTCGGCGACGACGGCCCGAGCGGCATCCAGATCGGTTCGATGTACCCCGGCAACGCCTTCCGGGAGATGCAGCGGCGTGCCGTCCAGCTGCGCAAGCAGGGCGTGGTCCTCGCGCTGGCCAGCAAGAACGAGGCCACGATCGTCGACGAGGTGCTGGAGACCCACCCGGACCTCGTGATCCGCCCCGCCGACATCGCGGCGCGCGCGGTGAACTGGCAGCCCAAGGACCACAACATCCGCGGGCTCGCCGGTCAGCTCAACCTCGGCCTGGACAGCTTCGTCTTCGCCGACGACAGCACGTTCGAGACGCAACTGGTGCGCGGCTCGATCCCCGAGGTCACCGTCGTGCACCTGAACGGCGACCCGGCCGACCACGTGACCGCGTTGCAGCGCAACGGTTCCTTCGACGTCCTGACGACGACGGCGACCGACCGCGACCGCACCGCGCTCTACCAGGCCCGCGCCGAGCGCACCGAGTTCGCGGACTCGTTCAGCTCGGTGCAGGACTACCTGCGCAGCCTGGAGATCATCGTCACCGTGCGGGAGGCCGACGAGTTCAGCCTGCCGCGCCTGGTCCAGCTCGGCCAGCGCACCAACCAGTTCAACATGACGGGAACCTCCCACGCCGAGGCGCGAACGCGGGAGATGGCCGCGTCCGGTGACCACCTCGTGCTCGTCTTCGAGGTGGCGGACCGCTTCGGCGCCGAGGGGATCGTCGGCGGCGTGTGGGTGTCGAAGCACGACGACCACTGGCTCGTCGAGAACTTCGTCATGAGCTGCCGCGTCTTCACCCGCGGCGTCGAGCACACGGTCGTGCAGCACATCGCCGACCGCGCGCTCTCGTCCGGCGCCTCAGTGCTGGAGGCGGACTTCACCGCCACCGACCGCAACAAGGCCGCGGCCGCGTTCTACCCGGACGCCGGGTTCACGCGGAACCCCGAAGGCCGTTTCACCCTGCCGCTGCACCCGCGGCCGCAGATCGGTCCCGAGTGGACCACCCTCGTCGTGGAAAGGGAGTCCGCCGATGTCTGAGGTCTTCGTCGACGTGGCCGACCTCGTCGGTCAGGTCACCGACCTGCCGGCCGAGGAGATCGCGGCCGACGCGCGGTTCGACTCGCTCGCCAACTGGACGAGCTACGACGCGCTGCGCCTGCTCACCGGCATCGAGCAGAAGTTCGCCGTGCGCCTGGACCTCCAGGAGTACTTCGCGATCAAGGACGTCGGCGGCCTCGTCGCCGCCGTCGCGAGCGCCCAGGAGAAGTCGGGATGATCCTGCGCATCGACCACGTCGGCGTGGTCACGTCCGACATCGGGGCGGCCGCGCCCGCCCTGGCCCTGCTGGACCTGAAGTGCACCTACGAGGACGACGTCGACGTGTACGGCGTCGCGACCTCGTTCTGGCAGTGCCCCGGCGACACCACCTCGATCGAACTGGTCGCGCCGGTCCGCGAGGACGCCGCCGTGCACGGCCACCTGAAGCGCCTGGGCCCCGGCCTGAACCACGTGGCGTTCGAGGTGGACGACATCGACGCGGACCTGCGCGCGCTGCAGGACCGCGGCGCGATCCTCGTCGACGAGGAGCCCCGCCGGGGCGGACGGCCCGGCCTGCGGGTGGCGTTCGCCCACCTCGGACCGGCGACCGGCCTGCTGGTCGAGCTCGTCGACTACGGCAAGCGGGCCTGAGAGGACGCGGGACCCGCCGCCGGGGCGTTCAGTTCGCTCTTGCGGCGGGTCAGCACCAGCGGCCCGTCCTCGGTGATCGCGACGGTGTGCTCCGAATGCGCCGTGCGCGAGCCGTCAGCCGAACGCAGCGTCCAGCCGTCGTCGTCGTAGATGATCCGGTCGGTCGTCGCGGCGAGCCACGGCTCGATCGCGATCGTCAGGCCCGGCTTGAGCTTCATGCCGTGCCCGCGCTTGCCGTTGTTCAGCACGTGCGGGGCCTCGTGCATGGTCCGGCCGATGCCGTGGCCGCCGAACTCCAGGTTGGGCTTGTAGCGGAACTCGCGGCAGACCTCGCCGATCGCCGCGGAGATGTCGCCCAGCGTGTTGCCCGCCAGCGCGACGTCGATCGCGGCCGCCAGCGCCACCTCGGTGGCGCGGACCAGGCGCTGGTCCTCCTCGCGGGGCGTGCCGACGATGACGGTCATGGCCGAGTCGGCCGCCCAGCCGTCGATCAGGACGGCGATGTCCATGGTCAGCACGTCGCCGTCCTGCAGCACGTAGCTCTTGGGCAGGCCGTGCAGCACCGCGTCGTTCACGGCCAGGCAGGTCACGTTGCGGAACGGGCCGCGCCCGAACGACGGCGAGTAGTCCCAGTAACAGGACTCCGCGCCACGCTCCTTGATCATGTGACGGGCGTGGTGCTCGAGGTCGAGCAGGTTCACGCCCACCGCGGCCTTCGCGGAGAGCTCGTCGAGCACCTCCGCGATGAACTGGCCGGTGACGTGCATGCGTTCGATCTCGGCAGGGGACTTGAGCTCGATCAACGTGTTCCTCCATGAACGGGTGCCGGTATAACTATACCGCCTACTCGGGGGTGTGGGTGAGCAGGGCCGCGGACCAGGGTCGCGGCACCGTGAGGCTGAAGATCATCACTCGTCAGGGGGACGCGCGTTGCGCGCGCGGGACGGCCTCATCATGGTCGGTGGTCATGAAGCAGGTGCTGCAGCACAGGATCGACTCGACCTTCGCCCACTACGACGTCAACGGCAACGGCGTCATCGAACTCGCGGACGTCTACGCGCTGGCCAACCGGCTGTTGCGGGCGTTCGGCGAGCCGGCGTCCTCGGAACGCGGCCGCGAGCTCGTGGAGGCCTACGACCGCTTCTGGGAGATGCTGGCGGACCACTGCGACACCGACCGCGACGGCAAGATCGGCCCGGTGGAGTACCGCGACGCCATGGCCGAGGCGTTCGTCGAGGGCGGCCCGATCAACATGGACTTCCTCGAGGTCGTCCAGTCCCTGCTCGACCTCATGGACACGAACGGCGACGGCCGGGTCGACGCCGACGAGTTCCAGGTCCTGCTGACGGCGCGCGGCCTGTCCCCGGCGGACTGCGGCAGGGCGTTCGCGCACCTCGACACCGACGGCGACGGCGCGATCAGCGTGCGGGAGTACGTGGAGGCCGTCCGCGACTACTACACGAACCCGGCGGAGGACACTCCTGGCAGCTGGCTGTACCCGAAGGCGTTGCAGCGCGTCTGAACGGCAGCCGGTGCGGCGGGGCGGGGCACACGCGCCCCGCCCCGCCGCACCGGGTTCACCTCCGGCTGCCTTCAGACGCAGCGGTAGCTGGACGCCGCCTTCGGGTCGCCGTGGACGTACCGCGAGGTCCTCGGGTACGCGCACAGGTCACGGGCCGAGTCGGCGGTGGCGGCGGTCAGCGTCGCCGGTGCCTTGCCGCGTTCGACCCAGTCGACGAGCTGGCCCAGGGCGTTCGTCGGCTGCGCGCCGGTGCCACCGAAGCAGTGGTCGACGCCGGGAGCGGTGAACAGGCGGTAGAAGTCGTTCACGTAGCCCATCCGCCGCTCGACGGCGTCGCGGTACCTGAGCGTGCCGCCGGGCGGGATCAGCTGGTCGTTGGTGCCGACGAACGTGATCAGCTTGCCGCCCGAGCGGCGGAACGCCGACAGGTTCGTGTCCGAGGTGCCGATGACGCCGTCGAACTCGCGCACCGACTGCCGGAACAGGTCGCGGAACTGCGAGTAGGTGAGCTTCGAGGTGTCGAAACCGGGCTGCTTCAGCAGGAAGCTCTGCACCCACTGCACCGCGACGGGGAAACCGGTGCTGGGGAAACCCGGGATCGTGCCCGCGAGCCACACCGGGTCGGCGCCCTTCGGCAGGCCGGGCCAGAGGCTGCGGCCGCGTTCGTCGGTCGGGCCGTCCCAGATCTTGCGCATGACGTCGGCGTCCGCCTTCGTCACGACGACCTCGGTGCCCTCGCACAGGATCTTCCTGCCGATGAGCTGCCGCGGGTCGTAACCGCAGCGGTCCGGACGGTCGACGATGCCGTTGGTGACACCGTCGCTCGCGTCGCAGGCTTCCACGGCCGCCTTGCGGAACGCGTCCAGCACGCAGTTGCCGACGACGTGCTTGTCGTTGCTCTGCACGACCTGGGGCCACAGCGTTGCGACGGCGAACTGGGACCAGTTCACGGCCGGCGCGTTGGCGAGGACGCCGTCGTAGTCGTCAGGGAACTGTTGTGCCTCCATGTATCCCTGGCGGCCGCCGGTGGAGCAGCCGTTCCAGTAGGAGTACGTGACCGAGCGCTGGTAGTGCTTGCGCACCACCTGCTTCGCGATGCCCGCGGCCTCGTGCACCGAACGGCTCGCGAAGTTGGTCAGCAGCGTCCGGTCGACTTCGCCGTTCTTGACGGCCCAGCTCGTGTTGAGGCCGTCCAGCACGCCCGCGTCGGTCGTCACGGCCGCGTAGCCGTCCTGCAGTGCCTGGGCGAACGGCGCCCCGGTGTCACCCGCGGCGTACGCGCTGCCGCCGACGCCCTGCAAGCGGCCTGTCCAGTTCTGCGGCAGACCGACCACGACCTTCACGTGGTCGTCGGTGTGCGTGAGCGTCACGGTGATCTCGCAGTGCGCGGCCCGGCTCACGGCGTCCACGGACTCGATCTTCGCGCCGGCCGGTGCGGTGACCGCGACCGCGGCGCAGTTCGGGGTGCTCGCCGACGCCGGCGCGAGGGGCGCCAGTCCGGTCAGGAGCAGGGTTGTGGCCAACAGCTTCGTCAGTCGTCTCACGCCGCGCGACGTTAAGCGGGGCCGTCGGCCGGTCGCGCCCGTCAGATGACGCTGCCGGTGTACGTCACCGGACCGGGTGAAAGACTGCCGCGCATGCGCGAGGTGGGCAACAGACGCTACCGGCTGGTCCGCGAACTGGGGCGCGGCGGCATGGGGGTCGTGTGGCTGGGAAACGACACCGTTCTCGGCCGTGACGTCGCCGTCAAGGAACTGCTGCTGCCGGTGGGCGTGCCTGCCGCGGAACGCGCCGTGTACCAGGAAAGGGTGCTGCGCGAGGCCCGCATCGCGAGCCGGCTCCAGGACCCCGCCGTCGTCACCGTCTACGACCTCATCTCCGAGGACGACCAGACGTTCATCGTGATGGAGCTGATCAACGCTCCGACGCTGGAGGAGTCGGTCGACCTCGACGGACCGCTCGGCACGCGCGAGGCCGCCACGCTGGCCCGGCAGTTGCTGGGCGCGCTGGAGGCGGCGCACTCGTCCGGCGTCGTGCATCGCGATGTCAAGCCCGGCAACGTGATGGTGCCCGGCCGGGGCACGGCGAAGCTCACCGACTTCGGCATCGCCCAGTCGCTCGACGACCCCCGCCTGACCGCCACCGGCACGTTGATCGGCTCACCCGCCTACATGTCCCCGGAACGCCTCGCGGGCGGCGAGGCCGCACCCGGCTGGGACCTGTGGGCGTTGGGCGCCACGCTGTTCTTCGCCGTGGAGGGCCGCGGCGCGTTCGACCGCCCGACCACCTCGGCGACGATCCTCGCGGTGATGAACGAGAGGCCGGTGCCCCGCGTGGCCGGCCCGCTCGGCGAGTTGATCACCGGCCTGATGAACCCGGATCCCGCCCGCCGGCTCGGGGTTCCCCAGGCGCACCGGCTCATCGAGCACGCCCTGGCCGTCGCGGAGCTCTACCCGGCCAGACCTCCGGTGGTCACCGGCCCCGTGGCCGACGGCAGGCCGACGGTGGCGCTGTCCGGTAGCGGCCCGTTCGCGCCCACGTCCGGCCCGATCGCCATCGGTCAGTTCGGTCCGGCCCCGGCCGTCGCCGTTCCACCTCGCCGCAAGCGCCCGGTGGGCCTGATCCTCTCCGCGACACTGGTCCCGCTGTTCCTCGTCGGCGCGCTGGTCCTGCTGTACCTCACGGTGTTCAAGCCGATGTTCACCAGCTGGGGCCTGGGCGTGCCGGACGGCCCCGCGAGCACCGCCGCCATGCAGCCGGTCCTCACCATCGGCCCGGACGGCGATCTGAAGGACGACACGCTGTCCCTGGCGTTCCGCGACTCCTGCCTCACCTGGCTGCCCGCGAAGGACGCCCCGAAGATCCAGAGCAAGGACCGCGTCGGCTGTTACGGCGAGCACGACGTCGAACTGCTCGACACCGTGCTCGCCGACACCGAGATCGAGAAGGACGTGCCGTACCCCGGCGCCGAGCAGCTCACCAAGGTCGGCGGCACGGAGTGCACACGCACGTTCCTGTCCTCCAAGGTGAACGGCCAGGACAAGGAGAAGACCCTGCGGTACTGGGTGATCATCCCGACCGCGGAGGCGTGGAAGGTGAAGACGGAGAACGGGTACCGCAGCTCCGACCGCCTGATCCACTGCTTCGTGGGCAAGGCCGACGGCACGAAGCTGGTCGAGCCGCTGATGAAGGACTGAGCCGTCACACCTTCGCGGGCAATCTTGTCTTGAATGGTGAGGAAACCGTCAAGACGAGGAGACGAACACATGTCCTACCCGGAGAAGGTCTACTTCGGAGCGACCGGCGAGGTCAGCGCGCACTTCCGCCCGGCGGGCACCCCGCCCGACACCGGCCGCGAGGGCGACGGCATCCACTACCTCGCGACCACCGAGACCACGCGCGGCGAGTTCGGCCTGTACCGGGTCATGATGAAACCCCAGGCAGGCGGACCCAAGACGCACTTCCACCGCACGATCTCCGAGTCGTTCTTCATCCTCAGCGGCACGGTGCGCCTCTACAACGGCGACCAGTGGATCGAGGCGGAGGCGGGCGACTTCCTGCACGTGCCGCAGGGCGGGTTGCACGCCTTCCGCAACGACGCCGACGCACCGGCCGAGATGCTGCTGCTGTTCACGCCCGGTGCGCCGCGCGAGGAGTACTTCGAGCGGCTCGGCCAGGTCGCGGCGGAGGATCGCGCCGCGTTCCTGGACAAGCACGACTCGTACTTCGTGGAGGACTAAGCCTCCACCGCGATGGCCGACGCCGGGCACACCGCCGCCGCGTGCCGGACGTCGGCCAGTCGCTCCGCCGGCGGGCTCGCGTCCAGCAGGTCGACGAGACCGTCGTCGTCTCGCTGGTCGAACACGTCGTCCGCGGCCAGCACGCACTGCCCGGCCCCGACGCACTTGCCCTGGTCCACCACGATGTTCACGCCGACCTCCAGGTGATGGGCAGCTCGGCCACGCCACCGGTGAGCGTCGCGCGGACCTGGAGCTGATCGAGTTCCTTGGCCAGCCGCATCTCCGGCAGGCGCTTGGCCAGTGCGGCGAACACCACGCGCAGTTCCGTGCGGGCGAGGGACGCGCCGATGCAGAAGTGCGCGCCGTGGCCGAACCCGAGGTGTGTCCTTTCCGGACGGTCCGGGTTGAACTCCTCGGCGTCCGAGTACACGGTGACGTCGCGGTTGGCCGCGTTGGTCGAGAGGACCAGCGCGTCGCCGGCGCGGATGGTCACACCGGCGAGCTCGACGTCCTCCTTCGCGTACCGCAGCAGGCCGAGGTCGCCGGGGGCGCCGAGGCGCATGACCTCCTCGACCACCGCGTCGACGCGGCCGTCCGGGTCGGCGACGAGGGCGTCCCAGCGCGAACGCTCCGTGAGCAGGAACAGCACACCCAGGCCGATGCGGTTGACCGTGGTCTCGTGGCCCGCGAACAGCAGGCCGACGCACAGCCGGACCATCTCCACGTAGTCGAACGACGGATCTTCGGCCTGTGCGCGCACGAGATCGGAGATCACGTCCTCGCCGAGATCCCCGCGCTTGCCCTCGACGAGCCCGACCATGTAGCGGAAGAACTCCTCGCGGGCCGCGTGCGCCTCCTCGCCGATCTCGGTGCTCGCCATGCGCTCGGACAGCGACGCGAACAGTTCGTTGTCCTCCTCCGGCACGCCGAGCAACCCGCAGATCATCGCGACGGGCAACGGGAACGCGAGTCCGTGGTGCAGGTCGACCACGCCGGTCTTCTCGTGCTCGGCGATCAGCTGGTCGAGGCAGGTGTCGACGAGCCTCTCCATGTTCTCGCCGAGCATCCGCATCCGCTTGGCCGAGAACGCCGGCGTGAGCAGGCGGCGCATGCGCGTGTGGTCGGCCTCCTCGGTCGCGTACTCGCCGGTCGGGCCGTCCTGGACGGCGGAGGTCGAGATGCGGGAGGCCTTGTCCGGTTCCGGGTGGGAACGGCCGAAGCGCTTGTCGCCCAGCAGGAGGCGGACCTCCTCGTAGCGCGTCACGAGCCAGGCGGGGTCACCCGCGGGCGTCGTCACGGGCGCGATCGGTGCCTCTCGTCGCAGCACCTCGTAGAGCGGAGCGAGATCGAGGACGTTCGGCCTGGCCAACGGCAGCTTCAGGCGCTCTGCGTCAATGCTCATGCACCGACCGTAGCGCTTAATGGCAGATGGTGCCAATAAAGATCCGGACGGGTGACGTGCTTGAATCACCCGATGACGGACGTTGCGACAGAAAAGCCTCGCCGGGGCCGGCCGCCGGTCAGCGACGAGCAACGTCAGCGTCAGCGCCTCGACCTCTCCCGTCACGCGGTCCGGCTGTTCGCCGAACAGGGCGTCGCCGCCACGTCGGGGGAGCAGATCGCGCACGCCGCGGGCGTCTCCGAACGCACCTTCTGGCGCTACTTCCCGCAGAAGGAGAGCTGCGTCGAACCGCTGCTCACCAAGATGGTCGACGCCTTCTGCGCGGTGGTCCGCGGCTGGCCGCGCGAACTCGAACTGATCGACCACCTGCGCGAGGCCTACAGCCCGCTGCTGGACGCGGCGTCCGACGAGGACATTGAAGCCGTCCTCGCCGTCGTACGGCTCACCCACGGCGAACGGGCGTTGCGCGCCGCCTACCTGATGCTGCGCGAACGAGCAGAAGACGCGCTCGCGGAGGTGCTGGCCGAACGGATGGGCCGCCCCGCGGCGTCGATCGACGTCCGGGTGCAGGCCGCGGCCATGAGCGCGGTCCTCAAGGTCGCCACCGACGAGGTGGCCAGGGCTGCCGCCCACGGCATCACCGGGGAGACGCTGGAGCGCCATCGCGAGCAGATCGCCGCAGCGTTGCGCGGGTTGCCGCAGGTGCTTTAGAGGCTCAGGCTCGACAGCGCGATGATGAACGTCACGAGCAGCGCGAACACGATCAGCACACCGACTGCGCCCGCGACCAGCAGGCCCGATCCGGCGGAACGCCACGGGGCGGGCGCGGCCGCCTTCACCACGCCGCCCACGACCAGCGAGCCGAGCGCGATCCAGACGAACGAGTAGGCGTACTCGCCGCCCTGCCAGTCGAGCGACCGCATCGCGTCTGTCAGGAAGGCGGTGAAGGTCAGCACGAGCAGGACGGCGGTGGTGGCGAACCCGGCCAGTGCGGCGAGGCGGCCACGGTCGATTTCGGTCACACGTCGAGAGTGCCGCTACCGGTAGGAGGCGGCATCGGTACAACTACTCACCCGCGACCAGCGCTTCGACCCGTTTGCGCAGTGCGTGCGCCACCGAGTCGAAGCCGTTCTTCACATACTCCTTCTGAGCTGCGAAGACGGCGTCCGCGTACTTGCCGGTGAACGTCTCGAAGGTCCGGTAGCTGCACCTGCCGTCCGACAACGGCGTGATCAGCTGGTCGCGCACCCCGAGCAGCCCCGGGAACGTGTCCCCGGTGTCGTAGCGCAGCAGCCGGGGCGGCTCCACGACGCGGATGTACTCGCGGCTCACCCACGTGCCGTCGCTGCCGTCGGGCTTGGGCAGGGTCAGGTCGATCGGCGAGTCGACGACCAGCGTCGTGGCGACCGCGAGCGTGTAGGGATTCCACTGTGGATAGTGCGGGTAGTCGAGCAGCACGTCCCACACGAACGCGGCGGGTGCCTCGATCTCCACGACCACGGACTCGATCAGGTGTTCGCTCATGCCGGCATGTACTCCCCGCCGTTGACGTCGAGCACGGCACCGGTGACCTCGGAAGCGTGGCGCGACAACAGGTACAGGACCGCTCCGGCGCAGGCGTCGTCGGTCGGGATGCGCCCCAGCGGGTTGCGGGCGGCGATCTCGTCGTAGACGTCCTGTTCGGTCATCCCGCGCGCCTCGGCGGTGAACTTGAGGTAGAAGCGCACGCCCGGTCCGTCGAGCCAGCCCATCACGGCCTGGTTCGCGCGGATGCCGTGCTCGCCCAGTTCCAGTGCCAGGAACTGGGTCGCGGTCGCCATCGCGGCCTTCGCCACGGCGTAGCCACCCTCGCCGCGCATCGGTTTGCGGGTCGTCATCGTGCCGACGTTCACGATCGAGCCGCGCCCGGCGGCCTTCATGTGCGGCACCACCTCGCGCGTCACGTTCAGCGCGCCGAACAGGATGATGTCCATCGACCGGCGGACCGCCTTCTCCGGCGTCTCCAGCAGGTCGAACCAGCCGGGGTGCCCGAACGCCGAGTTCACCAGGCCCGTGATCCTGCCGAACCGCTCGACGGCCGTCTCGACCAGCCGTGCCACCTCGTCGGGCCTGCGCACGTCGCACTGCACGCCGACGGCCTCACCACCGGCGGCGGCGATGTCCTTCTCGGCCTGCTTCATCACGTCGGCGGACCGGGCGGCCATCACGACCTTCGCGCCCTCGGCCGCGGCGCGGACGGCGAGCTTCGAGCCCAGGCCGGGGCCGACGCCGGTGATGACCACGACCTCGTCTTGCAGCATCACAGGTAGACCTCCGAGTAGAAGGCGAAGTCACGGCCCAGCTGGTCCTCGGAGAGCCCGAAGTCCTGTGGTGTATAGGAATGCGAGCCGTGCCGTTCGGTGCGGTTCTGCTCCAGGTAGGCCTCGAACGCCGCGGTGTCGGCGGGACCGGCGGGCAGGCCCAGCGCGCCCAGCACCTGGCGCGCGACCTCGAGCGGTGTGCTGACGGTGTCGGCGAACCGCACGTCCACGAACCGGTCGGGGCGCGCGGACCGGGCGGCGGCGAAGCCCCGCAACGTCGTGGCGAACCTGCGGGACCAGTACTGTCCGATGTGGACCGGATCGACGTTCTCGCTGTACTGCGAGGACATGGCGCGCACCATCGACGCGTACGACGGCACGGCGCTGACCGGCGACCGGTGCGTCATCACGATCTTGCAGTCGGGGAACTCGTCCAGCACGGTGTCGACCGCGGTCAGGTGGTGCGGCGACTTCAGCACCCACGGCAGCGAGCGCGCGGTGTTCTGCCACTGCAACACCTGCAGCCACTCGCGCAGCTCGCGGTAGGCCGGGCGTTGATCGGCGGACCGCAACCAGTCGCCGTAGGAGGGCACCCGGTAGAACGAGTCGAAGCTCATCGACACGAACGTCCGGTCCAGCAGGATCACGTCCTCCTCCGGCCCGTCCCACACCACGGTGTGCAGGTCGCCGAAGTCGGGGGAGAGCTGCGAGAACATCTGCATGCGTTCCCGCGCACGCCGTTTGCGCTGCTCGGCGTCCGGGCCTTCGCCGGGGAACGGCAGCGGGTACGCGACCTCCCACGACAGCGTGGACGTCACCTGCGGCGAGGCGGCGAGAAGCCGGTGCAGCAACGTCGAACCGGTGCGCGGCAGACCGCAGATCTCCGCGGCCACGCGCACTTCGACGTCGAGCACCTCGGGATTCGCCTGTTGCAACGCGCGCAGCCTGAGCCGGTCGGAGAGCAGTGCCGTCAGCCGGTGCTTGGTCAGCTCGAAACCCAGTGGGGACAGGGCGGCCTCGGTGTTGAGGCTGCGCACGAGCACGTCCAGCGGCTCGCGGAACCAGTCGTCACCGAAGTCGGACAGTCCGGTCTTGGCGGAGGCCTTCTCCAGCAGCTCTCCGACGTTCAGCGCGGTCGTGACCGTCATCGGACCTCCTCCAGGGGCACCACGCGGCACTTCGGGATCGGGTGTTCGGACGCGCCGAGCCAGCGCAGCAACGCGGTGCCCGAGCTGTGGCCGCAGGTGTCGATCCAGTTGCCCGTGCCGGGGTCCTCGGCGGCCACCACGATCGTCAACCGGCCGTCCCGCACCGACGCGGTGTGCTTGTTGACGGTGATCCTGCGACGGTGGTCGAGGGACTCCATCCACCAGTTGTCGAGCTGGAAGTTCCAGTACGGGCAGTCCGGCACCTCGGTCTCGATCACCCACGCCTCACCGGGCTGCAGCACCCAGTACCCGTGCAGGTAGAAGATCTCCGGATCGCCACCCGCCCGCTGGAACATCTCCTGGCCGAAGTCGGGCAGCTCGTTGGGGCGCGCCATGAACGTGCGCGTCCAGTGCGCGAACGTGGCCGCGGTGCCGTGCACCGACAAAGCCGCCCGCTGCAAGGCTTTCGCGAGGAACTCGGGTGTCAGCGCGGCGGGTTCGGCCGGTCCGCCGACCTGCTCGACGTGCCACCGTCCGGGAGTCTCGGTCGTGCGGTCGAGGTAGGTCTGGCGCACCACGAGACCGGTGGAGTCGGGAGCGAGCGGCAACCAGTTCCCCGGCTGGGGTTCTGCGCTCGCGATGATCTCCACCGTGCCGTCCGGGGCGATCGTCAGGTCGGCGTCGCTCAGCTCGCCGGTCGACGCCATCGTGCCGTCCTTGGCGTACCGGTTGGCCTTCGACCCGATGCTGAAGTACGCGATGGTGCCGCGCGTGCCGGTGATCCGGTACGTCCGGTCGCCGCGGACGTTCGCGGACAGGTAGACGTTGTCGGGGTTGTCCGCGCCGATCTTCACGAGGTCGAGCTCGTGGAAGCGCGGGAAGTCGGGATCGGCGTTGTCCAGACAGGAGTACAGCATCTCGCGCGTCAGCCGGGCGAGGTACCGGTAGCCCTCCGCGCGGTCGAGCGGGGTGTCCGGCGCCCCGTCGGACAGCACCACCTCGCCGGCCTTCTCCAACGCCCGGCAGAACTGCGACCACGCCTCGTCCGGCACTGAACGCCTCCCGAATCTAGAACGTGTTCTAGATGAACGTACACGATTTTGGACAACGTTCAACAGACGCCGAGCGCACGAAGCCGCTGGAGCACGACCTCGGCGGCGGCCTGCGGTCGCAACGCCGTGGTGTCGAGCCTGATCTCGGGGTCGAGAGGTGGTTCGTAGGGCGAGTCGATGCCGGTGAAGTTCGCCAGCTCACCACTGCGAGCCTTGCGGTACAGACCTTTCGGGTCCCGCTGCTCCGCCACCGCCAGCGGTGTGTCGACGAAGACCTCGCAGAACTCGCCCTCGCCGACGAGGTCCCGCGCGAGCGCCCGCTCGGCCCGGAACGGCGAGATGAACGAGACCAGCACGATCAGCCCGGCGTCCACCATCAACGCGGCGACCTCGGCGATGCGCCGGATGTTCTCGACACGATCCGCGTCGGTGAACCCGAGGTCGGAGTTGAGTCCGTGCCGCACGTTGTCGCCGTCGAGCAGGAACGTGTGCCGGCCCTCGGCGTGCAGCGCCTTCTCGACCAGGTCCGCGATCGTCGACTTGCCGGCCCCCGACAACCCGGTCAGCCAGACCACGCACGGCCGGTGCCCGTTGCGCGCGATCCTGGCCCGCTTGTCGACGGTGAGCGCCTGCCAGCGCACGTTCGAGGGACTCAGCGCGAAGTCGATCATCCCGGCCCCGACCGTGGCGTTGGACAGCCGGTCGAGCACGATGAACGACCCGAGGTCGCGGTTGGCCCGGTAGCTCTCGAACGGCACGGGCGCGTCGAAGTGCACGTTGTCGACGCCGATCTCGTTGAGCCGCAATGCCTTGGACGCGGTGAAGCCGACGGTGTGCGCGCCGATCTTGGCCAGGTACTGGCGTCCGGGCAGCAGTCCGGTCTCGTTCAGCCAGACCAGCTTCGCCTGGAACGAGTCCGCCGCGGTGGGTGGGTCGTCCGCGGAGCCCAGCACGTCGCCCCGGCTGGCGTCGACGTCGTCCGCCAGCACGACGGTGACCGACTGGCCGGTCGGGGCCACGTCGAGGTCGCCGTCCATGGTGACGATGCGGGCGATCCTGGTGGTGACGTTGCCGAGACGGACCGTCTCGTCTCGTTTCAGGTTGCCCGCCAGCACCCGCCCGGACAGGCCCCGGAAGGTCGCGTCCGGCCTGTTCACCCACTGCACGAGGAAACGAGACGAGACGTCTCGTCTCGGAGCAACCTGGACCGACTCCAGCCACTGCAACAGGGTCGGCCCGTCGTACCAGGGCGTGAGCTCACTGCGCCCCACCACGTTGACACCCTCGGTCGCGGACATCGGCACGCACGTGACCTCGTCGAACTCCAGCTCGCCCGCGAACTCCGCGAATGACGACACGACCGAGTCGTACGCCTCCCGCGAGTAGCCGAGGAGGTCGAGCTTGTTCACCGCCAGCGCCACCTGCCGGATCCCCAGCAACGACGCGATCCGCGCGTGCAGCCGAGTCTGCGCGAGCACACCCTTGCGCGCGTCGAGCAGCAGAACCGCCGCATCCGCCGTGGAAGCCCCCGTGACCATGTTGCGCGTGTACTGCTCATGCCCCGGTGTGTCCGCGACGATGAACCGCCGCGCCTCGGTGGCGAAGAACCGGTACGCCACATCGATCGTGATGCCCTGCTCGCGTTCGGCGGCCAGCCCGTCCACCAGCAACGCGAAGTCCAGCTCGCCGCCCCGAGTGCCGACCCGGCGCGAGTCCGCCTCCAACGCCGCCAGGTGATCGGCGTAGAGCAGCTTCGACTCGTACAGCAGCCGGCCGATCAGCGTGCTCTTGCCGTCGTCCACGCTGCCGCAGGTGATGAACCGCAGAAGTTCCATCAGAAGTACCCCTCCCGCTTCTTGCGCTCCATCGACCCGCTCTGGTCGTGGTCGATCACCCGGCCCTGCCGTTCCGACGTCGTCGCGGCCCGCATCTCCTCGACGATCTCCGGCACGGTTCGCGCCGAACTGCGCACCGCGCCCGTCAGCGGGTAGCAGCCGAGCGTTCGGAAGCGGACCAGTTCCCGCCGCGGTTTCTCGGTCAGCGGCATCCGGTCGTCGTCGACCATGATCAGCGCGCCGTCACGGTCGACCACCGGTCGTGGAGCCGCGAAGTACAGCGGCACCACGGGGATCCGCTCGCGTTCGACGTAGCGCCAGACGTCCAGCTCGGTCCAGTTCGACAGCGGGAACACCCTGATGCTCTCGCCGGGCGCGACCCGCGTGTTGTAGAGCCGCCACAGTTCGGGGCGCTGGTTCTTCGGGTCCCACTGGTGTTGCGCGGTGCGGAACGAGAACACCCTTTCCTTGGCGCGTGAGGCTTCCTCGTCACGTCGTGCGCCGCCGAACGCGACGTCGAACCGGTGCTCGTCCAGTGCTTGGCGCAGGCCCTGGGTCTTCCACAGGTCGGTGTGGCGCGCGGAGCCGTGGTCGAACGGGTTGATGCCCGCGGCCACGCAGTCCGGGTTGCGGTGCACGATCAGGTCGAGGCCCAGGGAGGCGACCGTGGAGTCGCGGAACGCGATCATTTCGCGGAACTTCCACGTCGTGTCGACGTGCAGCAGCGGGAACGGTGGCTTCGACGGGTAGAAAGCCTTGCGCGCCAAGTGGAGGAGAACCGAGCTGTCCTTGCCGATCGAGTACAGCAGCACCGGGCGCTCGCTCTCCGCCACGGCCTCGCGGAAGATGTCGATGCTGTCGGACTCCAGCTGGTCGAGGTGGTTCACGTGAGCACCCCCGCGAGTTCCGGACGACAGATCAGCAGGTCGGGCAGCCACGGATCGGGCTGGTTGTAGACGAGCGGGCGGCCGTCGGCGCGGGAGGCGTGCAGGCCGGCCGCGCGGGCCACGTAGACGGGCGCGGCGGAGTCCCACTCGTACATGCCGCCCGCGTGCAGGTAGGCGTCCGCGTCACCGCGCACCACGGCCATCGTCTTCGCGCCCGCGCTGCCCATCGGCACCAGCACCGCGCCCAGTTCCTCGGCGACCCGCTGGGCGAACGCGGGGGGACGGGTGCGGCTGACCACGATCCTGGGGCGGCGGTGGGACGCTCGCGCAGCCGGGAGCAACGCGGGCACCGCGACCGCTCCGGCCACGAGGTCACCGCGTTCCCACAGGGCCACGTGCACGGCCCAGTCGGTGCGGCCGGGTTCGGCGTACTCGCGGCTGCCGTCCAGCGGGTCGATGATCCACACCCGGTCGGCGGTCAGCCTGCGCGGATCGTCCGGCGCCTCCTCGGACAGCACCGCGTCGTCCGGCCGGTGCTCGTCCAGTTGCGCGGCGAGGAAGAGCTGCGCGACGTGGTCACCGTCGCCCGGCCTGACGCTCACCAGCAACCGGCCCGTCTCGGTGGCCAACCGTCTTGCCAGTTCCGCATCGGTCTCCGCCATGCACCCGAGCGTAGCGAGCAAACCGAACAACGTTCAATATGCTTCTGAACGTTGTTCAAGTTAGGCTGAACGGCGTGAGCACCGAGCAAACGGCCTGGGGTGACGCGGAGGGCAGGCGGCGCGACATCCTGTCGTCCGCCGAACTGATCCTCGAACAGCAGGGCTACGCGGGCCTGACCATGCGGGCGATCGCGGTCGGCGCGGGCGTCAGCTCCGGCACCGTGTACCAGTACTTCTCCGGCAAGGAGGACGTCTTCGCGGCGCTGATGGAACGGCGCTTGGACGAGCTCCAACGCACCCTCGCCCAGGTGGACCGCGGTCTGGGCGTCGCGGGTGTGCTCAGGGAGATCGAGCCGCAGATCACCGACCTCTGGCGGCGGTTCGGGCGGTCAGCGGCGCAGTGGGAGGCCAAGGTGCTCTCCGGCGGCCGCCGGGGCAAGGAGGTGGCGAACTCGGCCCAGGACTACCGCAAGACCCTGAAGGCGCTCGCGAAGGCGTTGCGCGAGACCGCCGAGGCCTCCGGGCAGCGGCTGATCGACGATCCCGCGCTGCCGCACTGGGTCTGGGACTCGCTGATCGGCCTCGCGGACGACCTGCTGCTGCAGGGCGCGCGGATCAACCGGGTCAAGCCGGCTCAGCTGATCGAGTTCGCCACCGGCGCGATCGAACGCGGGATCATCGCCCGCTGATCGGCTGGTCGTAGCGGCGCCGGATGCTCGTGCCGAGGATGCTGACGTCGGCGCCGTAGACGTGGATCGAGATCGCCACGGAGCTGGAGCTGTTGCACACCTTGTGGATGTCGCCCGGCGGCACCAGGTAGGAGGCCACGCCTTCCGGGGTCTTGTTGACGCGCAACGGGATCAGCCGATCGCCGCGCAGCCGGTAGGTGGTCTCTTCCTCCTCGCCGACGTACGTGCCGACGACGCACCACGAGACGTGGTCGTGGATGCAGGTCTCCTGGCCGGGCAGCCAGACCAGCGCGACGACCGAGAAGCTCCCGTCCGGCTCGACGTGCAGGACGTGCTGGCGGTAGGCGTTCGGGTCGGGCTCCCGGTGCGCGGCGCTGAGCAGGAACGGGTCGGTGAGGTGGCCTTCGAGGGTCCTCGACACGCGCGCCGCGACGGTCGCTTCGCCGCCACCGGGGGTGATGGCGGCCCGGAGCGAGCCCACCAGAAGCGTGGCCGTGGGGGAGAGCAGGCTGTGCGTCATGAGCGGGTTCCTCCTTTGAGGAAGGGAGATCAGCCGATCAGCACCGTGCCGGTCAGCACCAGGACGACGATCACCGTGGTCGAGAGCAGGCCCAGCAGCAGCACCGCCGGGCCGGAGCGGATCAGGGAACGCAGGCGCACCGCCGTGCCGAGCGCGAACATGCCCGCCGCCAGCAACACGTTGTCGACGAACGTCGCCGCGGACAGCACGACGTCGGGCAGCAGACCGGTCGCCCGCACCGCCGCCATGGCGAGGAAGCCGACGACGAACAACGGCACGATCGGCGGACGCCGGCCGGAAGTGGGGTACTTGAGGCGTTCGGCGAAGCTCACGGCGGCGAGCATCGGCGCGAGCAGCACGACCCGCGTCAGCTTCACCGCGACGGCGATCGCCAACGCCCCGGCGACGGGTCCGGCGGCGGCCACGACCTGCGCGACCTCGTGCACGCTGCCGCCCGCCCACACCCCGTACTGCGCGGGCGTGAGGCCGGTCAGCGGGAAGAGCGCGGGCAGGCTGAACATCGCGACGGTGCCGAACAGCGTGACCAGGCCGAGAGCCTTCGCCACGTCCTCCTCGTCCTGCTGCCGCACGCTGTTCATCGCGGCCACCGCGGAGGCGCCGCAGATCGAGAACCCGGTCGCGATCAGCAACGACAGACCTTCGCTGACCCCGAGCACCCGCCCGAGCCACCGCGTCACGACGAACGTCACGACCACGGCGACGACCGCGAGGACCAGGATCTCGTACCCGAGCTTGAGCACGTCCTGGAAGACCAGCTTCAGCCCGAGCAGCACCACACCCAGGCGCAGCAGGCGGCGAGCGGCGAGCTTCACACCGGGAGTGACCGACGGCGGCAGCGTCACGACGTTGGCCACGACGGCGCCGAGCAGCACCGCGACGGTGAGCGCGCTGACCGAGGGGTAGAGCCAGGACACGACCATCGCGACCGCGACACCGCCCGCGACCAGCGCGAGACCGGGCACCACCGAGTCGGCCGTGCGCGGAGTCGTCCTGACGATGCCCATGTCACCAACGATGACCAGCGCGGGCTATGTGCAGTAGACGGCTGTTTCTTGGGGGCCTATAAGGCGCACTTATGCGTTGGCCGACGCGGAGATCAGCGCGTCCACGGTCGCGCGCATGATGGGCAGCTTGATGAGGTCCGGCCAGGTGTACAGCGCGGTGAGCCGTTGCGCCGCGGACTCCACCTCGACGGCGGTCAGACCGGGGTGCTGGAGGAACGACAGCAGCAGTCTGGGCACCAGTGCGACGCCCAGACCTGCGGTGACGAGACTCTGGATGGCCAGGTTGTCGTCGGTCGAGCAGGTGATGTCCGGGACGAAGCCGGCCTTGTCGCACGCCTGGTGCAGCGCCCGCTGGCACCGCACACAACCGGCGATCCAGCGTTCCTCAGCCGCCTCGGCCAGTGACACGCGCTCCCGTCCGGCGAGCCGATGCCCCGCGGGCACGAGCAACGCCAGTGGCTCACGCAGCAACGGCACGCTCAGCATGCCGTTGACCGTGGCCTCGTCCTGCGGTTCGTCCAGGTAGCTGAAGCTCAGCACCAGGTCGACCTCACCCCGCCGGAGCAGCGCGAACGAGTCCGGCGGCTCCTCCTCGACCAGCTCGAGCCGCAGTTGAGGCCGTTCCTCGGCGAGGATCGCCGCCGCCGCGGGCACCAGCGACACGTTGGCGCTCGGGAACGCGCAGATCCGGATCGTGCCGATGTCGTGCGTGGCTATCGCGCTGACCTGCTGGTGGGTCGTGGCCAGCTGGTCGAGCAGGTCAGACCCGCGTTCCGCGAGGATCCGGCCGGCCTCGGTGAGGTGCAGGCCCCGGCCCGTGCGCACGAACAGCGGCCCGCCGACCTGCCGTTCCAGCGTCCGCATCTGCTGGCTGACGGCGGGCTGGGTGCAGTGCAGCAGCCGGGCGGCGGCGCTGAACGATCCGGTCCTGGCCACCGTCGCGAAGACCTCTAGCTGGCGGGTGTCGAACATTCCCGCACTGTAGGGGTCACTTGCCGGTGACGAGCGAGTCCAGCGTCGCGCCGTTGTGCTCACCGCAGTGGCGGCGGGAGGCGTCGAGCGTCATCGGCTTCTCCGCCTCGTCGGGTCTGCCGACCTGCCCGAAGAGCCGTCTGAGCAGCTCGACCTGCTCGTCGAGGCCCGCCCGCAGGAAGTCGCCGCAGCTCGACCGGACGGTCAGCCGGTCGTCCGACGGCATGAGGTCCACCGGCCCGAGCACGAACAGGAAAGCGAGGATGATCGCGAGGCCGAACCCGATGACCGCGCCGCTCGCGGAGCTCTTGCGCGGGGCCAGCCAGTTCTGCGCCTGCTCGACGAACGGCTCGGCAGGGGAGAGGTCGGCGTCGATCCAGAACTCGAGGCTGTCGCCGCCGGTCACGTCGAACTGGACGTGCCCGGCGGCGAGCATGATGCGCACTATCTGACTGCGCTCGTACGAACCCGTCCAGAACGGTTCGGGCCGCACGAGCACCAGCCGGTCGGGCAGCAGGAACACGACGTCGCGCTCGCCCCTGGCGAGCCGCTCGGTCTGGCCGGGGCCGACGATCGTGCCTGCCAGCCGTGCCATCACGAGGGCGTGTTCGTGCTCGTCGAGGGCCTCGGCGGCCGACGACCACAGATCGGGTTCCACGTCACTGCTATCGCTGCAGGTGGGGACCAGAGTTAGCCGCGAGCGCCGAGGTTCCTCCGAATGCCGTTCTAGAAGGTCAGCTTCCAGGAGTTGATGTAGCCGGTGTCCTGCGCCGCCACGTCCTTGACCTGCAGTTTCCAGGTGCCGTTCGCGACCTCGCCCGACGCGTTGACCGTGTAGGTCGCCACGACGTTGTCGGCTGAATCACTGCCGGAGTTCTTGAGGCGGAACGCGGTGCCGTCCGGGGCGATCAGGTCGATGACCAGGTCGCCGCGGTAGGTGTGCACGATGTTGACGTCGACCTTGAGCGTGGCCGGGGCGTTGCCCGCGACACCCGAGACCGTGATCGGGCTGGTCACCGCCGCGCCGTTGTCCGGGATGTTCACGTCGGCGGTGTTCTCGAACGAGCCGCCGCCGGGAGGCGTGCCGGTGCCGACCGCGGCCAGCGCGTCGACGCGGCCCTCACCGAAGAAGTTGTTCTTCGCCGTGGTGCCGGCGCAACGGCTGTCGGTGCAGCTCAGGTCGTCCGCCTGGGTGGCCAGCAACGTGCGGAGTTCCGCCGGGGTGGCGGTGGGGTTGGTGGACTTGAGCAGCGCGGCGACGCCCGCGACGTGCGGGGAGGCCATCGACGTGCCGGACTTCGAGCCGTAGCGGCCGCCGGGGACGGTGGAGTAGACGCTGTCACCGGGCGCCGCGATGTGGATCTTGTCGGTGCCGAAGTTGGAGAACGACGACTTGGTGTTCGTCGAGGAGATCGACGCGACGCTGACCACGCCGGCCACCTCGGTCGGGACGCTCAGGCAGGCGTTGGTGACGTTGCGCGTCACGGGAGTGGAGTCGTTCGGGCTGGTCGCGTCACGGGACTTGTTCGCGAGGTTGTAGTTCTCGTTGCCCGCCGCCGCGACGTTGAGCACGCCCTTGCCCTCGGCGTAGGCCACCGCGCGCTTCACGCCTTCGAGGATCGCGTCCTGGTCGGCGTTGTCCGGGCAGTTGAACAGCCACGGGTCGGTGTAGTAGCTGTTGTTGGTCACCTCGAAGCCGCGGTCACCGGAGAAGACCATGGCGCAGATGGTGTTCTCCGCGAAGAACAACCCGCTCGGCTTCTCGGCGATGCGCACCGACGCGATCTTCACGCCGGGAGCGACACCCACCATGCCCTTGTTGTTCTTGGCGGCGGCGATCGTGCCGGCCACGTGCGTGCCGTGCGTGTCGGTGTCACGCCACGAACCCGTACGCGTGTCGAGCTTGCCGTAGGCGCACGACGCGGAGTTGGCCGCGTCGAAGTTCGGTGCGAGGTCGGCGTGCTGGTCGTCGACGCCCGTGTCGAGCACACCGACCGTGACGTTGGACGATCCCGTGGTGACGGCCCACGCCTTGTCGGCGCCGATCTGCGTCATGTCCGAGCGCACCGGCTCGCCGGTGGCAGGCGTCGTCTGAGAAGGATTGGCGGGAATCGGCGGGTTGGCCGACTCGGCGGGGACGTCGGTGGTGCGGGTGGCACCCACCTTCTGCACACCGGACACCGTGCGCATCTTGGTGGCGAAGTCAGCGGCACCAGAGTGCGCGACGATGACACCAATGGCGTCGTAACTCGTCCACACAGTGCCACCGTTGCTGCTCACGGCCGTCGCGGCGCCGGAGGTGGCCCCCGGCGCCGTGATGACCAGATAAGAACGCGTACCCGCGGCAGGCGCCGCCGCGGCGGGGGTGGCCGCCGTCAGCACACCGGCGCCCACGGCCGCGGCGATGACCGCGGTGCGCAGGCGAGATCGTGAACCCAGGAACACGGATTCCTCCAACTGCTCAGCGGGCGATGCCCGCGCATGTCGCGCGGGTGCAGGGGCCCGTCAGGTCATTAGAGGAGCCTGCGCGCGATTCGGGACGCCCGCTTTCAGAAATGCCCCGTTCGGCTCACGACGAACGTCGCACGTCAGGCGTGGGGCGCGAGGAGACCGACGAAGTGGTTCATGTCGGCCTGCACGCACGCCTCGTCCGCGTGCTTGCCGCTGCAGCCCGGTGCCCACCCGCTGCCGTCGCCGTAGTCGTGCAACTGGAAGGGGATGCCGTTGGCCCGGAGGTTCGCCGCGGTCACCAGCGTCGTCTCCCGGGCCCGGTTCTCCAGCACGGCCTGAATGGGGTTGACCGTCAGATCACCCCCGTTGCCGGTGTACAGCGCGATGCCCATGCCACGGAGCGTGTGCGTGTTGTGCGCCGGACTCTGCGCGTTCCAGACCCCGTCGAACGGCCAGAACGGCGATCCGAACACCGCGTCGGCGTTCACCGTCGGTGTGCCCGACCCCGGGCTGACCATGGTGGAGGTGATGGCCGCGCGGATCTCGGAGTTCCGCAGGTCGAGCCCACCGGAGAAGCTCCCGGCGTAGCTGAACAGGTCGGGCCGGTGCTCGGCGTAGTGCAACGCCCCGAAGCCGCCCATGGAGTGCCCGACGATGGCCCGGTCCGATCGGGAGGCCTTGGTGCTCAGGTTGGCGTCGATGAACGGGATCACCTGCTCCAGGTGGAACGTCTCCCAGTTCTGCGGCCCGGCGGCACCGGGGTTGACCCAGTTCGAGTACCAGCCGCGCCCACTCCCGTTGGGCTGCACGGTGATCAGTTCTGCGTTCGCCGTCGCCCTCTCGACCACGCGCTGGTTCCACTGCGCGTCGGGCCGGTCGGGGTGGCCGTGCAGGTAGTACTGGACCGGGTAGCGCTGGGCCGTGCTGTAGCCGGTGGGCAGGGTGACGACGATGGCGTGCCTGCCCGGCTCCTGGCCCGCCAGCAGCGTCGGCGCCGGCACCTGGTCCGTGGCCACGCTGAAGACGAACGTGCGGCGGTTCTCGTCGACCCACCTCGGCTGGCTGGTCACGGTGAGGCCGAAACCGTCGGTGAGGTGCGGGGGTGCCTCGCCGGCCTGGGCCGGGGGACTGGACAAAGCCATCACGGTGGTGAGGGCGGCGATCACGCGCAATCGGGCTGACATGCCTTGATCATGCTGTTCGGGCTGGTGGGAGGACCAGGCCAGGAGACCGGCCATAACTGGCCGGTCGGTCACAGGCTCGCGCGGTAGGCCTCCAGCAGCAGGCCGTGGAAGTGGTGCACGCCGTGCTCCGACAACCCGGTCCCCGCCGGGTCGTACACGATCCGCCCCTGGTCGAACGCCGGTGTGCGCATCCCGCGTTGAACGCTCTCCACGATGCCGATGTCCTGCTGCTGCAACACCTCGTCGATGTACCGCACGCCGTCGAGTTCCGCCTCCGTCAGTGAGGTGGTCTCGAAGTAGAAGTCCCACGTCTCGCGCGTGCGTTCCGGGCCGTCCGGGAGGATCTGGAGCACCATGAAGTTGGCACGGCCCGGATAACGCAGCAGGCACGTGTTTGGCCATAGCCACCACACGGCGTGCTGGTTGACCGTGGCGCCGGAGACGTCGTACGCGCTGTTGGCTTGTTTGCCGGCTTCGGCGAAGTGGCTCGACCAGATGCCGTGCGTCTTCACGTCGTACGTGCCCATGTCGACCAGGTCGACGAACTCCGGGTGCGCGATGTGGCAGTGGTAGCACTCCAGGAAGTTGTCGACGACGTTCTTCCAGTTGGAGTCGATCGTGTAGCTCAGCCGCCGGGCGTGCGTGAGCGAGGCGACGTCCGGCGCCCAGAGGTCGATCTCCGCGGCCAGGTCCGGGGCCTGGGTCGCGAGCTTCTCGGCCGTGGGGTCGAGGTTGACGTAGACGAACCCGCCGAACTCCTCGACCCGCACCTGGTCCAGGCACACGGTGGACTTGTCGAAGGTCTCCATGCGGTCCGCGCGTCTGGCGGCCTTCAAGCTGCCGTTCAGGTCGTAGGTCCACGCGTGGTACGGGCAGACGATGTTGCGTGTGGTGCCGGAGCCGCTCAGCAGTTCGTGCGCGCGGTGCTTGCACACGTTGTAGAACGCGCGGAGCACTCCGGTCCGTTCTCGCACGACCGCGATCGGCATGCCGGCCACCGTCGACGCGAGGTAGCTGCCCGGTGCCGCGAGCTGCTCGACGTGACAGAGCCACTGCCACGTGCGGGAGAAGACGGCTCGGTCCTCGAAGGCGGCCCAACGGGGTTCGACGTACGCCTCGGCGCGCAACGACATCGAACGCGCGGGATCGGGGTGGTAGCCGGTGGCGATGCGATGAACGTCCTCCGCCGTGACCCTCATGCGTCCCAAGCTAGAGCGGATTGAACGATCGTTCAAGAGAGCGCGATGTCCTCGCACAGGGCGACGGCCCGGCGCAGTGACGCGCGGTCCAGGCCGAGCAGGGCGGTGAGCCACATGCCGTTCTGGACCACGTCGACGTCCGCTGCCCGCTTCGCGCACTCGTGCCGCGACAGTTCCGGTCGCGCTGCCCGGATCAGCCGCGCGAGACCGGCGCGATAACGGCTCTGCGCCGCGGTGTTGATGCGCTCGAACTCCTCACCGGCCTGCGCCAGCGACCAGAGCTGCAGCCGCAACGACAGGTACTCGGTCGTCAGGAACTCCGGCGCCGCCACCCGTCGCAACGCCACCCGCAGCCGTTCCTCCGGCGGCAGCGAGGGATCGGGCTCCACCAGGGTGATGTCCTGCTCCTCGATGCGTCGCAGCGCCGCGCAGATCAGGCTCGTCTTGTCGTCGTAGTGGTAGTTGACGAGACCCAGCGCGACACCGGCCTCCCTTGCCACGGCACGCATGCTGACGCCGCCGATGCCGTGCCGGGACAGCAGGACGAGGACGGCGTCGAGGATGCGTGCGGCAGAGTCCATGCTCACCCGCCGATCGTAGTGAGACTCGTCGGCAGGCGTTCGAAGCCGCGCAGGATGCGGGTCGGGCGGCGGCGCGCGCCGGGCAGCGGGGCCAGGTCCGGGAAGCGGTCGAAGATCGTGCGCAGGCCGATCTCGCCCTCCATGCGGGCGAGCTGGGCGCCGAGGCAGTAGTGACGTCCGGCGCCGAACGACACGTGGTCGCGGGCGTTCGGGCGGCTCACGTCGAACACCGACGGGTTCTCGAACACGTCCGGGTCGCGGTTCGCGCCGGCGAGCACGGTCGTGACGAGCTGGCCGCGGCGCACGGGGATGCCGGCGACCGTCGTGTCGCGGGCGCACATGCGGCCTGTCAGCAGAACCGGCGGGTCGTACCGGAGCACCTCGTCGACGGCGTTGCCCCACAACGACGGTTGTGCGCGAAGGGCTTCGAGTTGCTCGGGATGCCGGGTGAGCAACGAGATCCCGTTGCCCAGGAGGTTGACGGTGGTCTCGAAACCGGCGGCGAGCACCAGGCCCGCGGTGGCCTTCAGCTCGCGTTCGGACAGACCCTCGCCGTCCTCGCGGGCGGTGATCAGGCGGCTCAGCAGGTTGTCGCCCGGGTTGGCGCGCAGGGCGTCGAGGTGGCGGGAGAGCCAGGTGTCGAACGAGTTCAGGCCCGTCTCGACGTCGCGGAACACCCGCCAGGACAGGCCGAGGTCGAGGCTGGGCGCGGCGGCCGCGCCCAGTGCCAGCACGGTGGAGCGCTCCCGCGGTGGCACACCGAGGATCTCGCTGATCACGGTGACCGGCAGGAGGCCGCAGTACGTCTCGATCAGGTCGACGGGGTTGGCCGGGTCGAGGCCGTCGAGCAGTTCGTCGGCGATCTCCTGGGTGCGCACGCGCAGTTGTTCGACGGCGCGGGCGGTGAAGACGCGGGTCACGAGCTTGCGGTACCGGGTGTGCGCGGGAGGTTCGACGGCCAGCAGCGACGGAGGCTGCACCGGGTGCATGACCTCGGTGGCGGACCACGCGGCGAGCTTGCCGAGGATGCCGGCGCCGAAACGCGGGCGGGCCGTCACGAACGCGTCGTCGGACAGGACCGCCTTCACGACCTCGTGCCGCGTCGTCGTGTGGCCGATCTTCGTCGCCGCGAGCGGGCCTCGGGCCCGGATCTCGTCGAACAGGCCCGTCAGGTCGGCGCCGGTGGACGCCTCGACGGTGATGCGGCCCTGCAGGTCGCCGCGGCGGGCGGCGAGGCGCAGGACGGCACGCGGCAACGCGTGGCCGATGCTCCAGCGCACCGCCGGTTTGACGTGCTGCTCAGCCAGGCTCGTCACGGTTCGCAGCGTGCCCAGTACTCCGCCGCGAGTCAAGGTCTCGGCCATCCGGAGGAACCGGGAGTCCACTTGGGACGACCCGCTAGGGTGCCGCGCCATGGAGATCCGGGCGCTGCTCGACCGCAGGGACGACGACCGCTTCCGGCAGGAGGTCGAGGACTTCGCGCGCGAGCAGGCGATCACGACGTTCGGCGAACTGGTGGAGCTGATCACCACGTCGGAGGACGGCGGGGTCGTGCGGCAGGGCTACCGGGTGTTCTCCCTGGTGAAGGCGGACGACGAGGTCTACCTCGGTCTGCTGGGGCACCCGCACCACCTGGTTCGCCAGGCGGCGGCGAGCATGTTCCGGGGAGAGGACGCGCTGAGGTACGCGCACGAACTCCTGCCACTTCTCGCCGACGAGGACCATTACGCGCAACGGGAAGCGTTGTGGGCGTTCGGGACCATGGGTCCGGACGTGCTGCCGTTGCTGCGCGAAACCCGCCGCACGGCCAAAGGCGCGCTGCGCAGGGGCGCGTTGATCGGCATCGCCGAGGTCGCCGGACCCGACGGGTTCTCACCCGAGGACCGCAGGGTGGTCAGCCGGTTCATCGGCCACAAGCTCGAGGACGACAGGTACAGCGTCGACGAGATGCACCTCTGCGGCGGCTGGTACGCGATCAGGACCGACGACCAGACGGCCGTCCTCGGCGTCTGCGGCCTGCAGGACCCGGTGCCGGTGACCAAGGTTCTCGGTGCCCAGGCCTGGAACAACGACCACCACGCGTGGTCGAAGGACGGCGAGCACGTCCGGTGCGCGAGGGTGTACGTGACGGGTGCGTGGGACGGCTGGACGCTCGTGTTCGGCGAGCCGTTCGAGCACGGAACCCGTCCGGTGACCGAGATCTGCGCGGTGCTGAGCGCCGTCTTCGGCGAGGCGCACTACTACGGCGAGAGCTGCGGCGACGGCTGGACGGCGTGGTGCGTCGCGAAGCAGGGCGAGATCGTCCGCTACTACGACGCGTTCAAGGAGGAGGAGCAGATCGGCGCGCTCGACGTCGAGGACGGCTGGTGCCTGCCGCACGACCTCAGCGAGGAGAACGACGATCTCGAAGACATCTACGCCACCGACGTCGCCGAGGAGTTGTCGGTCAACCCCCGCTACTTCGAGGGTGATGTCGAGGGCCACGGCGTGCTCGCGCTGACCCAGTGCGGCCGCACCTACGGTTCTCCCAAGGGCTATCTGCAAGTCATCCTGTGAGGGCGTGGATGACGGGCACCTCCAACGCTTGCACGGTCTCGTTGTCCGCGTCCGTGATCACGCCGGCGACCTCGGCGAACGGCAGCACGGAGAACCGTGACGCCGTGCCGATCTTCTCCGAGCTCGCCAGCACGTAGGTGTCCGCCGCCTGATGGGCGAGCGCGCGTTTCATCGCGGCCTCGTCCGCGTCACCGGTCGTCAGGCCCGCTTCGGGATGCACGCCCGTGACGCCAAGGAAGAAGAGATCCGCGTGCACGCCCCGTGCGGCCTCCACGGCAGCGGCGCCGCACGCGACCATCGAGTGCTTGAAGAGCCGCCCGCCGATCACGTAGACGTCCACGTCCTGATGCTCTTCCAACGCGCTCGCGATCGTCGGACTGTGCGTGACGACCGTGGCGTGCAGGTCGAGCGGTAGCGCGCGCACGACGGCGAGGGTGGTCGTGCCGCCGTCGAGGATCACCGTGCTGCCCGGTTCGATCAACGCGGCTGCCGCTCGTGCGACCCGTTGCTTGCCATCGACCTGCACGCCCTGACGCGTGGCGTAGTCGGCGATAGCGGGGGATACGGGCAGTGCGCCGCCGTACACACGTTGGCAGAGCCCCGCCGCCGCGAGATCGCGCAGGTCACGACGGATCGTGTCCTCGGAGATGCCGACTTCGGCGGCGAGGTCCTTGGCGACGATCCGGCCGTCGATGCGCAGCCGTTCGAGCAGCAGGTCACGACGCTGGGCAGCCAACATGCACGTTTCTCCTTGTTTTTGCCGAGTGTTGCACATTATGGTCGGTCGCATGCTGATTCTGATCGCAGGGCCCTACCGCTCCGGCACCGGGGACGACCCCGAACTGATGGCGCGCAACCTCGAACGACTGGAGGAGGCCGCGTGGCCGCTCTTCCGCAGCGGCCACGTGCCGATGATCGGCGAGTGGGTGGCGTTGCCGGTGCTGCGCGGCGCAGGCGGCAGCGCGCCGACCGACCCGATCGCGTCCGAGATCATGTACCCGACCGCGGAGCGCCTGCTCCAGCACTGCGAGGCGGTGCTGCGGCTGCCCGGCGAGTCGACCGGCGCGGACGAGGACGTGCGGATCGCCCGCGAGCGCGGATTGCCGGTCTACCACCGGGTGGAAGAGGTCCCCGGCTACCGCGCGGCCTAGCGGCGTGCGGCGGAGACGAACTCGCGCATCCGGCCGTGGTCCTTCACACCACGGCTCGACTCGATGCCGCTGGACACGTCCACGCCCCACGGCTTCGCGACCTCGATCGCCTCGGCGACCGTCTCCGGCGACAGCCCGCCCGCCAGCAGCCAGCGGCCGGTGGGCGGGTTCTCGGCGAGCCGCGTGATGTCCCACTGCTCGCCCGACCCCGCGACGGGGGAGTCGATCAGCAGCAGCTCCTCGCCGAACGCGCCGGTGCGCACGTCGGTCTCGGGCCCGAGCGCGGTGGCCCGGACCAACTCGAACGGCAAGTCCGCCAGCTCGTCGAAGGCCTCACGCGGGTAGTCGCCGTGCAGCTGCAACGCGCGCACGCCCGTCTTCAGCGCCAGCTCTCCGGCTTCGGTGGCCGTGATGCCCCGCACCACGGCGACGGTCAGCACGTGCTCGGGCACCTCTGCCACGAGCCGCCGCGCCAGGTCGACGTCGATCTGGCGCGGGCTGGTCGTCAGCACGAAACCGACGGCGTCGGCGCCGGTCTCGACCGCCACGGCGACATCGGACTCGGTGCGCAGACCACAAAGCTTCACGAACACACCGCCCACTCTAATTGTGGCCACGAACGCACTGTCACGCAGCTAACAGTCACAAGCGAACGCGCTGCCTGGTCCTACTTAATGGAAGAGACGGGCAACGGAGGCCGTGATGACTGAACAGCGAATTGCCACATCGGTTCTGGTGATCGGAAGCGGTGGCGCCGGACTGCGCGCCGCCATCGAACTCGCCGAACGCGGCGTCGACGTGCTGGTCGTCGGCAAGCGTGCCAAGACCGACGCGCACACCGCGCTCGCCGCCGGTGGCATCAACGCGGCGCTGGCCACGATGGACCCTGCCGACACGTGGCAGCAGCACGCCGCGGACACCATCAAGGAGAGCTACCTGCTCGCCAACCCGGAGATCGTGCGGGTCGTGGCCGAGCAGGCCGCGCGAGGCATCGAAGACCTCGAACGCTATGGAATGCCGTTCGCACGTGAGGAAGACGGCCGCATCTCGCAACGGTTCTTCGGCGCGCACACGTTCCGCCGCACGTCGTTCGCCGGCGACTACACGGGTCTGGAGATCCAGCGCACGCTCGTGAACCGGGCCGCACAGCTGAACATCCCGATCCACGACACCTGCTACATCACGCGGATCCTGGTGCGCGACAACGTGGTGTTCGGCGCGTACGGGTTCGACCTCGACACCGGCAAGCGGTACGTGTTCCACGCGGACGTCGTGATCCTCGCGGCGGGCGGGCACACCCGGATCTGGCGCCGCACGTCGAGCCGCCGCGACGAGAACACCGGCGACTCGTTCCGCCTGGCCGTGCTCGCGGGCGGCAGGATCCGCGACCCCGAGCTCGTGCAGTTCCACCCGTCCGGCCTGATCGAACCGGAGAACGCCGCCGGCACGCTGGTCTCGGAGGCCGCACGGGGTGAGGGCGGCATCCTGACGAACGCCGCGGGCGAGCGGTTCATGGCCCGTTACGACCCGCAGCGCATGGAACTGTCCACTCGCGACAGAGTCGCGCTGGCCGCGTACACCGAGATCAAGGAAGGCCGCGGCACACCGAACGGCGGCGTGTGGCTCGACGTGTCGCACCTGCCGCGCGAGCAGATCATGCGGCGGCTGCCCAGGGTGTACCAGACGTTGCTGGAACTGCAGATGAAGGACATCACGAAGGAAGCCGTCGAGATCGCCCCGACCGCGCACTACTCGATGGGCGGTGTGTGGGTGTCACCCGCGGACCACTCGACGGGTGTGGACGGCCTGTTCGCGATCGGCGAGGCGTCCAGCGGCCTGCACGGCGCGAACCGGCTCGGCGGCAACTCGCTCATCGAACTGCTGGTGTACGGCCGGATCGTCGGCGAGGCGGCGGCCGAGTACTCGGCTTCCCTGAGCGCGCAACAACGTTCGCACAGCGCGCTCGGCGAGGCCAGGTCCGAGGTGGACGACCTGCTCGCCGCCGACGGCCCGGAGAACGTCCGCGCCCTGCAACGCGCGCTGCGCAACACGATGACCGAGCACGCGGGCGTCGTCCGCGACGAAGCCGGGCTGCGCAAGGGACTCGCCGAACTGGACGAGCTCGAGGAACGCATCCGCAACGTCGGTGTGCACCCCGACCTCGCCGGGTTCCAGGACCTCGCGCACGCCTTCGACCTGTTGTCGTCGGCGCTCTCCGCCCGCGCGACCCTGGAGTGCGCCCTCGAACGCCGCGAGACGCGCGGCTGCCACAACCGCTCGGACCACCCCGACATGGATCCCGCGCAGCAGGTGAACCTCGTCTGGTCGGGACCGGGACGGGTCGAGCGGGAGGAGATCCCCGCGGTGCCCGAGGAGATCGCGTCGCTGATGCGGGACGTCGACACCGCCGGCAAGCTGGTCGAGTGATCCACGTGAGGGGCGGGGAACCCCCGCCCCTCACGCTCGTCATGGCAGCCGCAGTGCCGTGGTGAACAGGAAGGCGCTGTCCTCCAGCGCCTCGACGCGGTGCCGCTTCTCCGGCATCGTCAGCAGGTCGCCGGGCAGTGCCTCCCAGGAGTCCGCCCCTGCCACCAGCCGCACGTGGCCGAGCAGGACCTGCACGGTCACCTCACCGGGGTGTTCGTGCTCGTGCAGGTGCTCACCCGCGCGCAACGCCATCACCGTCTGCCGCAACGCCGCCGCGTGTCCGCCGTGGACGGTCGCCGCGCTGCGCCCGCTCGAAGCGTCCCGGGCGAGGTCGAGGTGGTTGCGCGCCAACGCGTTCAGTGACGTCTTCACGGGCGAGGCGCCCGCAGGTGCTTGCGCGCCTCCAACTCGTCCGGCTCCACGATGGTCAGCATCGGCTGGCCGGGAGCGCAGAACATCGTGACGACGAAAGCGGATTCCTCGTCCTTCAGGTGGTTGCCGTCCTGGTAGTGGATGACGTCGCCGCCCGGCTCCCAGAACGTCCCGCCCGCGTGGACGACCCGCTCCGGCTCGCCTTCCAGTTCGAACGTGATGGCGCCCTTGACGACGTAGCCGTAGGCGGGGCCGGAGTGGCGGTGGGGCGGCGCTCCGGGGCTCGACGGCGGCAGCGTGACGAGGATCGTCATGGCCTCGGCGCCGTCCGGGATCTGGGGCGCGCCCGGCACGGTGCCGATGACCTCGATGTTCGGCGGCGGACCGCTCTTGTCCGGGTTGTCCAGGTGATGGCTGTGTTCGTGGCTCATGTAGGAAAAGACCACGCAGCCCACCGATTTGTGACAGCGTCGAGATTCCGGCTGAGAGGAAGACCGTTGTCCGAGGAGATCGCGGGCTGGGAGTTGTCCCGCAACGGTAGCCGGGAGAGCTACCGCAAGCGTTTGGCCAACGGTGTCACCGTCCACGCGCGATGGGACGGCACCGGCACCGTCGAGGCGTACGTCGAGCCCGCCGGCATCGGCCGCACGCTCACCCGCAGCCGCAAGGAGTTCCGCGACAAGGAAGCGTTCTTCATCGCCGCCCGGCTCGTCGTGGACACGGTCGCGAACCTGCCGTCGTTCCGGATGGGTGCCGAGACGCACGCGGACCACGTGCTGACCGGCGAGGTGGCCGGATCCGTCGGCGCCATGCCGGGGTCGGGCGGGCTACCGGAGGCCGAACTGGCCTTTACGCTCACCGACGGCCGGTCGATCACGCTGATCCTCACCGAGGACCAGGCGAACGACCTCACGTCGAGCATCTACTCGCTGAGCAAGCACGTCTGGTCCGAGCAGCACGAGGAAGAAGAACTCGCGCCGATGGTCGAGGCGGAGGTGCCGGACGTCAGCGAGGTCGACGCCGGACCGGACACCCCGCACGAGCTGATGACCGTGCTGGAGGAGAAGTTCGGCGTCACACGGGACTTCGTGCTGGCCCACGTCGACTGGTCCGCCTTGGTCGTCGTCGGCGAACCGGCGGTCAGCACGTTGCTCGACCGCGCGGACGAACTCGCCGAGGCCGTCGCGCCGAGGTGGTTCCCCGGCGCGACGGAGCGGCCTGGCGAGGTCTGGGTCGTGCTGTACCGCGACGTCACGTGCTGACGGGTCAGTACGGCTGTCCCACGGCGGACACGACCCGCGTGGTCACCGAGGTCGTGCCGATGACCTGGCCCTGCTTCAGGCCCCACGCGTCCTTCGCGAGGACGGTCCTCGACCCGAGGTACTCACCGGTCGTCTGGTCGATCACGATCTGCTCGGTCGTCTCGTTCTCGGTGACGCCGAACGCGGTGCCGCTGCGACTGTCGATCACGGCGGCCTTCTCGACGATCTCCAGCCTCGGCAGGTAGCTCAGGGCCTTGTAGACCGAGGACCGCACCTGTGCCGGGTACACACCGGTGTCCAGGCCGTCGTTGATCATCTGCAGGAAGGTCAGGCCCTCGTTGCCCGCCACCTCGTCGCGGAGCTTCGAGTACAGCTCGCGCGGGTCGAGGGGAAGGGAGGCGAGGTACTCGGGCGACGGGTCGCGGAAGCTCGACTTGATCTTGTCGTGCAACGCGGGCCCACCGGTGGAGGTGAACTCGCCGTCGGTGTGCAGGCTCTCGGGCACGTCCCGCGCGTTGTCCGCCTCCGACCCGATCAGCCACTGCCTCTCGCCGGTCTTGTTGTGCCGGTAGAGCCACGTGCCCGCGCGGTCGGCCGGGATCCACGTCTGCAACGTCTGGTCCTGCAGGTACATCCAGCGGTGCCCGGCCTCGGACACCGACCAGCGGGCGTACTGCAGCACGTACAGGGCCTGGCCCGGCGCCAGCTTCGCGTCACCCGTGTGCGTCGCGGCCTGGTGGAGCAGTTCGGCCGCGGCGGCGCTGCCCACGCTCGGGCCCTTGTCTCGCGACATCATCGACGGCGCGACCAGGGCGGCGCCCGCGATCACGACCATCGCGGCGGCCGCGGCCACCACCGGGATCCGGCGGCGGCGCCGGGACGCGAGCGGAACGACCTTGCCCGGCTCGTCGGCGTCGATCCGCGCCAGCAGCGCCGCGCGTCCCCGCTCGAACGCCTCGTCGCTCATCGGGGCGACGTCCGACATCGCCCACTTGACCGTCTCGTCCTCGACCTGACGGGTCTCGTCACGCATCGTCGTCACCCTCCTGTCCGTTGATCTTCGCTCGCAGCCTGGCCCGTGCCCGGAACAACCGGGTCCGCACCGTGGCCACCGGCGTCCGCGTCACCTCGGCGACCTCGGCCGCGCTCAGGTCGGCCCACGCCACCATCAGCAGCACGTCCCGTTCCTCGGGCCGCAGGTCCGCGAGCGCCTCGCTCAGGTCGCTCATCAGCGACTTGGCGTCCACCACGGACGCCGTGCGCTCGTCGACGTGGTCGGCCACCGCGCGTCTGCCGTGATCACGCGCCCAGGCCCGCAGGCGCCGGCCCTCGGAGCGCGCGTGCTGGCGCAGCAGGTTCGTGCCGATCCCGAAGAGCCACGCCTTGACGCTCGCACGCGCCGGGTCGAAGCTCTTACGGCGTTCCCAGGCGATGAGGAACGTCTCGGACACCAGGTCGTCCGCGATCGCGGCGTCCGCCCGCAGCGCCAGGTAGCGGTGCAGATCACGGGCGTGCCGGTCGTAGAGATCGACCCAGGCGTCCCGGTCCAGAGGCTTCGTCACCCCCGGCCCTCCTGTTCGCGCCGGTGGCGCAGTCTCGGTGCTCACGGAACTTATTGGCCGATGGGCGCCAGTGCATTCCCGGCTGGACGGTGTGACCTGCCTCGCCGGATCATCGGCAACTCGACGAAGCGGTACGTGAGATCCGCGATCCCGATCGCCACCACTGTCGTCAACAGCGCCATGACCAGGCCTGATGCGCCCGTGAGCAGGACGACGGAGTGTGCGATCGCCTGCACCAGGTAGATCGAGTACGACCGCTCGCCGAGCCACACCATCGGGCGAGTGGAGAGCGCTCGCTGGAGCCGGCCGGGAGTTAGGAGCGCCGGCAGCATCAGCCCGACCGCGACGGCGTAGATCGGCACCACCGACACGAAACCGGGAATCCTGCCGTCCAGTGCGTCGGAGAGGAGCGGGACCGACAGGTGCACGCCGAGAAACAGCAGGATCACCCACGGCGTCGTGAACGGCCTGATCAACGCGAACCCCCGCTTGTCATTCATGAGCAACGCCAGCGCGCACCCGACGAGAACCGTGAAGTAGTGGACCGACCAGCCCTTGGGGTCCGAGGACACGGTGAACGGCACGACGGCCAGCGCGAGCGCCATCAGCCCGGCGGTGACGGCCGGGCGCAGGCGGGGGAGCAGCGCGAACGCCAGCAACGGCCACACCAGGTAGAACTTCTGTTCCACGCCCAGCGACCACGACTGCCCGTACGCGCCGCCGTGCCCGAACTCGTTGAGGAACGTCAGGTACAGCGGGAAGTCCTGGCCCAGCGGGTTCTGCCGGAACTGCCCGGCGATCAACAGGCCCGTGGCCGTGACGAACAGGACCACGAAGTAGACCGGCAGGATGCGGAACGCCCTGCGGCGGTAGAAGTCCTTGAGGCTGATGCGTCCGTTCCGCGCCTGTTCGCGCAGCAGCAACGTGGTGATCAGAAACCCGGACAGCACGAAGAAGATCTGCACCCCGAGCCACCCCTGCAGGAAGCCCGGCCCGCCGTAGTGGAAGAACACGACCATCAGCGCGGCGATGGCACGCACACCGTCCAGCGCGGGAAAGCGCTTCAGCGCAAGGAACTGCTCGTGGGTCATGCCCCTTCTTGACCGATGACCGCGTTCGCGTTCCCATGAGGACTGTCACATCCCTTTGCGGGAACGGCGATGCGCGCTCCGGCCAAGAAGTCAGCGTGAACGAGATGCTGTTGATCAGCCGGCTCGCCGACGAGATCCCGCCGATGTCCGTCGAGGCGTTCGAGTCGGGCCGCAAACGTCTGCTGGCCCGGCATCGCTGGGTGGCCGCACGCAAGATCGTGCGCGTGCTGTGGTTCGTGGCGCTGGCCGCGGTGCCGATCTCCTTGACAGGTTTGGGTTTCTACTTCCTCGACCTGCAGGTGTACCGCACGGGAGGGGAGGCGTGGCTGCAGGGGCAAGCGCTCTACGTCGACTTCCCGGGCTCCCTGGAGGGACCGCGCCTGCCGTTCACCTATCCGCCGATCGCCGCGGTGCTCTTCAGCGGGCTGACGTTCCTGCCGGTGTGGGCGGCGAACTCGCTCGTGGTGGCGGTGAACTTCCTGTGCCTGTCGGTGGTCAGCGTCCTTGTCACCGCGCGGCTCACCCAGCGCGCGAACGTCGTGTGGACCGTCGGGCCCGCCGTCGCGGTCCTCGGGGTGGCGCTGGAACCGGTGATCTCGACGTTCCTGTTCGGCCAGGTCAACCTCGTGCTGATGGCGCTCGTGGTGGTGGACTGCCTGGCGGTGCGTGATCCCCGGTTCCGCGGCCTGCTGGTCGGGGTGGCCGCCTCGATCAAGCTGACGCCGCTGGTCTTCCTGCTGTACTTCCTGGTGCGCAAGGAATGGCGCGCGGCGGCGATGTCGCTGGTGGCCTTCGCGGGGATGGCCTTGCTGGGTTTTCTGTTCGCCTTGAAGGACTCCGCGGAGTTCTGGTTCCACGCGCTGCTCGACCCGGGCCGCGCCGGTGGTCTCGCGTACATGACGAACCAGTCGTTGCGCGGCGTGCTGCACCGGATCAACCCCGGCGAGCACGCGGAGTCGTTGCTGTGGATGGGATTGTCGCTGGTCGTCGTGACGCTCGCGGTCGTGGCGGCGTACCGGGCGCGCACCGAGGTCGCGGCGCTGACCGCGATCGCCACCGCGGGCCTGCTCGTCTCGCCGGTGTCCTGGTCGCACCACTGGGTCTGGTGCGTGCCGGCGTTCCTGGCACTGGGTTTCGCGCGCGGACGCTGGACGTGGCCGGCACTCGGCGCGTTGCTGGTGATCTTCCTCGTGCACCCCTTCACCTGGCTGCCGAGCACCGGTGACAAGGAGATGCTGTGGTCCTGGCAGCAACACGTCTACGGCGACGCGTACACGTGGGTCGCGATCATCGGCCTGGCGGCGGCGTTCGCCGCCACCAGGCCGGAGCTCAGCAGCGCCGCACGCGCACCGCGCCGCGGCTGGATTCCACGTTCGCGAAGCTGAGCCGGTCGGGGTCCGCGCCGCCGAGCGCGACGCGGACCTCGGCGTTGATGTTGACGTTTCGCTTCTCCCCGCACGCAGCCCACTGGATCTCGTCCGAGTCCGGGCGGTAGCGGGTCTGCCAGCTGCCGCTGAACGGCCCGGTGAACGGCTGGTTCACGCTCGCGGTGGGCGAGGTGCCCTGCAGGTAGGTGCTCACCCGGCTGAGTCCGGTGGCGCCGCTCTGCAGGTGCGTGTAGCCCTCGTAGGTGGTTCTCGCGAGCCCGTAGGTGAAGCCCTGCGGCACGTTGACCCGCAGGCTGATCTGGCAGTTCTTGCGCGCGTCGACCGGTGACGAGCCGTTGCCCGCCCTGGCCAGGAACGTGTGGTAGCCGATCGTGAACGTCCGGCCGTCGGTCTGGACGTCGGCGGCGCCCGCCGCGCAGCCCGAGCCGTTGACGGTCACGACCTCCAGGACCGGTGCTTCTTCCTGCGCCGGTGCGAGGGCGGATAGGGCGATGAGTGCTGCCGCTGCCGTGGTGAGCATGAGGAACCTCTCCGAGGGGTCCGTGGCGGCGGCAGCACCAGACGCTATGACGGATCGCGGTTCGTCAACTGACGGTCACCTGACGATTCCCGCCCTTCCGTCTTCGCGGCTTCCCGTCTTCAGGGCTTGAACGGGAGCAGTTCCTCCTCGACGCCGGTCCTGACCACCACGCACGTCGACTCCGGCACCTCCTGCCACGCCCCGACCAGGTCGGCCAGCGGCTCGGACACGATGAGCCGCGAGTCGTCGGTGAGGTGGTGCAGCGCCGGGTTGTCCGGGTACTGGCGGCGCAACGTCGACACGTCGGTGCTGTGGTAGAGACTGCGCGACTTCCCGCGACTCGAATACCGGAAAGCCCAGGTAGTCGACCCGTCCGTGACCGCAACGGTCATCTGGATCGGGTACTCCACCCCGGCCCGCCGCCCGACGTCCTCGACGAACTCGACCATGCGCGCCACCCCGGCCGGCGGATCCTGCTCCAGCCCGAAGCTGACGGCCAGGTAGAACATCACCTCCGAGTCCGTCGACCCCTCGATCAGCGGGAACAGCACGGGGTCGATCGCCAGCATCAGCTCCCGCCGCACCAGCGGGAACTTCGCGATCAGCCCGTTGTGCATCCACAGCCAGTTCTGATGCCGGAACGGATGGCAGTTCGACCGCTGCACCGCCCCGCCCGTGGACGCCCGCACGTGCGCGAACACCCGGTCGACGGTGATCTGCGCGGACAGTTCCCGCAGGTTGCGGTCGTTCCAGGCGGGCTCGGTGCTCAGGAAGAGACCAGGAGTGCTCGTGCTGCCATACCAGCCGATGCCGAACCCGTCGCCGTTCACCGCCGTCGCACCCAGCCGAGCGTGCTTCGACTGCATGACGAGCGAGTTCTCCGGCGCGTAGAGCAACTCCTCCAGCAACACCGGCGAACCGGAATACGCGAGCCACCGGCACATGACGACCTCCTCGAACCCAGCGTTACATGGGAACACGTAGCAGACCGCGATGGGAGGTTTGCGGCGACGCGCCTTTCTCGGGCAGCATGGCGAGGGTGACGGTCCCTCCCGGCTTACGGCAGCCGCCCTACGAACAGCCGCGCGGGAACTTCGAGACGATCGAGGTCTACGCACCGGTCGTGCAGGTGCCGCCCCAGCCTCAACCCGAGCCTGCGCCCGTCCAGGAGCCCGAGGACCGCTCGGACCTCGCCGTCATCGGCCCGATCGCGGCGCTCGTGCTCGCCCTGACGATCTGCACCCTGATCCTCGACCACCCGGCCGCCCGCGCTGTGGCCGCGGGCCTCGCCACCCTCGGCCTGATCGTCGCCGTGACGCTCATGCTGATGGGCAAGAAGCCGCAGCCAGGCCGGCACGTGGCCCGGCACGCCATCGATCCCGAGGCGACGGACCGGATCGCGCCGCCTGGGTGGGGGACGACCGACCGGCGTCGGTGACCGGGCCGGCCACTTCGGGGTTCGCTGCGGCCGGGCCTTGTGGGGCGGCACGGCTGGACCTTGCGGTAGGCACCGCAGTGCTTTCTGGGTGTGCGGTAGCAGGACTTTCTGGCGTGGACTTGCCGCGTCTTCGGGCACGTTGGGGCGGTGCTTTCCGGCGTGCGCCGCAGTGTTCTCGGGGTGCGCGGCAGTAGGACTTTCTGGCGTGACATCGCCGCGTCTTCGGGCACGTTGGGGCGGTGCTTTCCGGCGTGCGCCGCAGTGCATTCGGGGTGTGCGGCAGCAGGACTTTCTGGCGTGGACTTGCCGCGTCTTCGGGCACGTTGGGGCGGTGCCTTCCGGCGTGCGCCGCAGTGTTCTCGGGGTGTGCGGCAGCAGGATTCTGGCGTGGATTCGCCGGGTCTTCGGACACGCTGGGCAGTGCAATCCGGCGTGGCACCGGAGCGCTTCCTGCACGTCGCGGCAGGACCTTCTGGCACGCCACCACGGCTGGACCTTCCGGCGTGCAACGGCTGGACCTCGCGGTATGGCACACCGCAGTGCCTTCGGGGCGTGCGGCAAGACGACCTTCTGGCGTGCCATCGGAGCGTCTTCGGGCGCGCTGAGGCAGCGCCTTCCGGCGTGGCACCGCAGCGCTTCCCGCACGCCGCAGCAGTGCCTTCCAGCGTGGCAACGTGCCGCCTTTCCGGCGCGCTGGGGCAGCGCGTTCCGGCTTGGCACGCGGCGCCTTTCCGGCGCGCCGCAGCAGCGGCTTCTGGCGTGGCAACGCGGTGCCTTCCGGCACGTCCCGTCCAGGTCCGGAGCCAGCGGTCCGCGGTTCCGGCGGGCCTGCGAGTGCTCATGGGCAAGGTGTCGGCGGCGTCGTGACCACCCTGCTGGCCTGACCTGAGCCCGGACCCGGACCCGGACCGGCCCTGGACCGTCTGTACCTCGTGGGAACGGCCCCGCCCGCCTTACCGCAGGGTCGCGAGGCCCGCCTTCGCGAACTTCTCGTCCAGGTCGCCGCTCGGTGCGCCGCCGACGCCGATGCCTGCCACGGGGGTGCCGTCCACCGCCACCGGCACGCCGCCGCCCAGGAACAACGTGCCCGGGATGTCGCGGAGTGTCGCGCCCTGGCCTGTGACGCGGCCGGCCAGTTCGGAGGTCGGGGCGTTGAACGACACCGCGGTGAAGGCCTTGCGCTTTGCGGACTCCTCGGTCTGCGGGCCCGCTCCGTCGCCTGCCAGCAGCACCACCAGGTCGCCGCTGCGGTCTACGACGGCCACGGTGACGCGCTGGTTCTCCTTCTCCGCGGCGTCGAGGGTGGCCTGGGCGGCCCTGATCGCCGCGTCGATGGTCAGCACCTTCTCCGTGCGGGTGGTGGTGCGCTGGTCGGCTGCCGCGTAGCCGCCGCCGATGCTCAGCACTACGAGGGTGGCGATTGCGATCTTCTTGAGGTTCATGGGGGTAACGGTGCTCTGGTCGGGGTGGGGAATCGTGGTGGTGATGGTTGAAGATGGGTTCAACCCATCGGTTGACCCGCTGGTCCCGCTGGGTCGCCTAATGTCGCCGGAGTGTGGCTGAACAGGGCGATGCACGCCGGTTTCTACGTGCTGCTGACGGCGTCGGCGGCGCGGTACGTCGCGTACCACGGCGCCGATCTCGTCGTGCTCGGGCTGGCTCTCGCGCTGGGGCTCGTCTATCCCGCGAGCGTGCGGTGGACGCGGGCGCTGCCGGTCGTGCTCGTCGTGTGGCTGGTGCTGGTGTGGCTGGCGCCGAGCTTCGGCTGGTGCGCGATCCCGTTGTTCTTCCAGTGCCTGCGCCAGCTCAAACCTCGGGTGGCGCTGCCGATCGCGGGCGTGCTGACGGCGGCCGTGGTGCTGGCCCAGATCAGGCTGGCCACCACGTTCGACTGGTCGCTGGTGCTCGGCCCGGTCGGTGTCGCGGTGCTGACGGCGGCGGTGTTCTTCGACCGCGCCCGGCTGTTGCACGAGGCCGGTGCCCTGGAAGAGCGGCAGCGGCTGGCGCGGGAGATCCACGACACGCTCGCGCAGGGTTTCTCCAGCATCAACCTGCTGCTCTCCCTGGGCGAGACCGCGAAGGCCGCCGAGGTCGCGCGGGAGAACCTGGGCGAGGCCCGCCGGTTCGTGCGCGACCTGACGCCGATCCACGGCACGCTGGTCGAGGCACTGCACCGGCTGGTTCCGCACGTGGAGATCGACGGCCATCCGTACGCGCTGAGCGTGCAGACGGAGGTGGCGTTGCTGCGGGTCGCACAGGGTGCGGTGGCCAACGTCTTCGAGCACTCCGGAGCGGGCCGGGTGGCGATCACGCTGTCGTACCTGGGCGACGCGGTGACGATGGACGTGGTGGACGACGGCGTCGGCTTCGACCCGGCGGAGGTGAAGACCGCGCACGGCCGCGGCTACGGCCTGGCGTCCATTCGCGGCCGCATCACCGAACTCGGCGGCACCGTGTCCGTGGAGAGCGCGCCGGGGGAGGGAACCGCGGTGGCCGTGACGGTGCCGACGCCATGAGGGTGTTGGTGGTCGACGACCACCCGGTGGTCCGCTTCGGGCTGGTCGGGTTGCTGTCGCGCGACTTCGAGGTGATCGAGGCCGCGACCGGCGAGGAGTCCCTGGGCAAGGCGTCCACGGTGGACGTCGTGCTGATGGATCTCCAGCTGGGCAAGGGAATCGACGGGGTGGAGGCCACCAGGCAGATCCGCGCCATGGAGAACGGCCCGCAGGTCGTGATCCTGACTACCTACGACGCGGACTCGGACATCGTGCGGGCCGTCGAAGCGGGCGCCATCGGCTACCTGCTCAAGGGTTGCGAGCCCGAAGACCTGGCCAAAGCCGTGCGCACGGCGTCGATGGGCCAGACCGTGCTCTCGCCGGACATCGCGCAACGGCTGCTGGGCCAGGTCCGCGACCCCGCGCCGAAGGTCAGCAAGCGCGAGATCCAGATCCTCGAGTGCCTCGCCAAGGGCCTCGCCAACCGGGACATAGCGAAGGAGCTGTTCATCAGCCAGGCCACCGTGAAGACCCATCTGGTGCGGATCTTCGTGAAGCTCGGCGTGGAGACCAGGACGGCGGCCGTCACGACCGCCGTCGAACGCAAACTGATCCGCATCTGAGACGCGTCCTGCACGCCGTTGATCAGGTGTGCGGATCAGGTTTGGGCGGACCCGCTCGAGGCTCTGGTGTGATCACACCAGAGCCGGGGGCATTCGTGGTTCAGGAACGCACGCTGGGGCGGGTCACTGCGATGCGTCCGTCGACTTCTTGTACGCGTCGTACTGCCTCTTCGCCTCCTTCACCTCCTTGACCGTGCACCAGCCGTGCGCGTCGGAGGTCGGGATGTCGTGGATGCAGACCTTTTCCTCCTTGTTCACGTTCTTGGTGCCCGCGGTCACCGCGACCGAGCCGAAGTAGTGGGCTGTTGCGCCGGTCTTGAAGATCACGCACCAGTCGCCGTACTCGACACCGACGACGCCGGGGATGACGTAGATGCCGGGCGGAGCGTTGGGGTCGAGCGTGCCCGCGGGATAGCTGGCATCGATCACGGTGCCCTTCCACAGCTCGCCGACGGCCTGGTTGAACGTGCGATGCACCAGGTACATCCCCCGCTCGCGGATCATCATCTTCACCAGGGTCTCGACCGACAGGTGCCGCGACTCGTCGGCGGCGGGCTTGTCCGAACCTCCCGCCGGCCCTCCGGTCTGGGTGCTGTTGCCGACCGGGGTGCTGTTGCCGGTCTGGGAAGGCTGCTGCAGCCACGAGGGCAGCCATGCCGGCGCCACGATCTGGGCCAAGAACTGCGGGATCACGTGAAGGGTCAGGGAGTCCACCCACTGTCCGCGATGCGCCCACTGGAACCAGTCCTGCCCACGGGGAATGGCGGGTACCGCGGTCGAGAGGGACCGCCGGACCGACTGGCGCACAGTGCGCCGGACCTGCACGCGCAGGGCCACCATCATCGAGGTCATCGGCCGTCCTCCGTCAAACCGCCTGCGGCGAACTCGGCGAGCGCCGCCTTGGTGTCCTCGGCGATCCAGACCAGCAACTCCTGCTCGCTGACCTGCGCCCACTGCTCGGGGTTCGCCTTCGCGGCCTTGGCGAGGTCGGCTGCGATGCCCGCGGCGATCCGCTCAGCCATCCCGCTCGTGGACGGCGGCTGGACGTCCGTGGTCGCCTTGCCGCCCGCCACCGCCGGTTTCTGCGGGGTCGTGCTGCCGGCCTCCGCGATCTTCGGGTTTCGTTTGGATAAGTGTGTTTCCTCCATGGTGCGGAGTATGCCTGGGGGGATGATCCGCGGACCATGGATTCGACAGGCAGTTTGCGCAGAGCTGTTGTAGGTGTCCCGTAAGGGAAAACGGAGCCTGGCGACGATCTGTGATCCCGGTCTGCGGTGAGCCGAACCCCGTCACGCCCGAACGCTGCACGGCCTGGGAGCGGTGACCAGGTCTAGTCGTCCAGCGACGGCGGCGTCGTGCGCGTCAACCGCGGATCCGGCTGACCACCCGACATCGCGAGCATCCCCCGCAACACCCGCAGCAACTTCGCCAGCCCGCTCGGCTTGCGCCGGTCGATCCCGCCGATCACCTGCTTGAGCACCGACAGCTGGTCGAAGTAGATCCGCTCGGTCACCAGGTTCTCGTCGGCGTCGAAGATGAAGTACGCGTTCATCCGCGTGCGGTGCTTGCCGCCGGTCGCCGGGATCTTGCCCAACGGACCGAGGTGCGTGCCGATCAGCCAGAACTCCACGATGACGGCGTCGACGCTGTGCCGGAACGAGATCAGCTCGTGGTTCTGGTCGGGGAACGCCACACGCGTGTCGGTGTAGTACTGCCGCACCGCCTGGTCGCCGTCGTGGACGACCATCTGGGCGATGATCTCGTAGTGGGGGTGGGGGAACGTCGAGAGCGTGGCGTCCCAGTCGTGCGCCACCTCGTCGTGGAAGTGGTCCAGCACCAGCTTTTCGCGGGCCTGCAGTACTTCCCTGGACGGCAGGGTGAAGCGGTCGGACATCACGAAGCTCCTCAGTGGACGATCTGGCCGTGGCTGAACGTGGGCCTGGTGCCGGGGTTCGTCCAGGCACCGGTGAGTTCGCTGGAGGGGAAGAACTGCAGGAACCTCGGGTCGGCCTGGCTGCGGTCGGCGAGGGTCTTCTCGAGGATGATCGAGTTGTACTGGTCGGCGGTGCTCTCGATGCTGTTCGCGTTGAGCACGACCTCCTGCTGCCACCGGCGCGACCAGGAGGCGAGGCCGGGCAACTTCGAATGTTCCGGGGTCAGGGCTTCGGCGGCGATCACGTTCTCGCTGCTCACCCAGATGCCCGTGGACGTGTTGACGACGAGGCTCTGGTTGCCGAAGACGTGGCCGGGGGTCTTGATCACCGCGACGCCGGGGCCCAGCACGACGGAGCCGTCGATCGGCAGGAACGCCTCCGGTGGCAGGTCGCGGTAGGTCGACGGCTGGTACCAGGGCTTCTGCAACGGGTGCAGGTCGGTCAGGGCCGCCAACTCGTCGCGCTGCACGATCACCTTGGCGTTCGGGAAGTACGGCGTGGGGCCGATCCAGCGCCGCAGGTCCTGGGTGTGCAGGTGGTCGAACATCAGGTAGTCGACGTCCTCGGGCGCGATGCCGAGCCGGTCGAGGTGGCCGGGCACGGTGCCGTGGACCTTGACCACGCGCCGTTCGACCACGTCCGGCGTCTTCGCCGACAGGTCCTCGAAGTACGGCGTGTAGCGGCCGTATTCGTGGTCGCTCGGCTCGAACAGCAGGATCCGCTCCCGGTCGCCGTCCGTCCAGCGGATCACCAGCATGCGGTTGGTGATCGACAGGAACGGCGCGATCGCCCGCGAGGCCCGGAACAGGCCGAACCGCGTCGGGTACGGCAGCGTCACCAGGTCGCGCGTCACGATGCTGTCCGGTGTGCCGGTCGTGGCGAACTCCCGCCGGAACGCCCCGCCCCTGTCACGAACGACGCGCAGCCGGGCGCCGGGTCCGCCCTCGACGTCCAGGTGGTCGAGCGTGTCGATGCTGGTGAAGCTCATCATCCCCTCCAATACCCACACTGTGGGTTATTTGGAGGTTAAACCCACGCTGTGGATATCCGCAAGGCACAATGGCCGGGTGACTGAAACGCGCCGAGGTCGTCCGCGCACGCCGCTGCTGTCCCGCGAGTCGATCGTGGCGGCGACGCTGCAGGTCATCGACTCCGAAGGCGTGGCGGCGGTGGGCATGCGCTCGGTCGCGCGGGCACTCGGCGTCGACGCGAAGAGCCTCTACAACCACGTCGACGGCAAGGACGGGTTGCTCGACGCCGTCGCCGAGCACTTGCTGGGTGGCCTGGTCATCCCCGAACCCACGGGCGACGCGCGCCGTGACCTGCACGCCGTCGCCGAGGCCTTCCGCGAGCGGGCCCTGGCCCACCCCGGCGCCGCGCCGCTCGTGCTCACCCGGCAGCTGTCGTCGCTGGAGGGGCTCGCGCCGGTCGACGCGGTGCTGGCCGTGCTGCTCGCCGCGGGCGCCGGGCCCGAGGAGTCCGTGCACCTGCTGCGGATGCTGCTCGCCACGCTGATCGGCACGTTGTTGCGGGAGGTGTCGGCGGCACCGACGTTCGGCGGTGACGACGGACGACGCCGTGGCGCGCTGGAGGCGTCGGGGCTGACGGCGGTGGCCAGGACCGCACCGCACCTCGCCGAGTTCGACCGCGCGGCCGAGTTCGAGTACACGGTGGACCTCGCGATCACGGCCGTGCTCGACCGGATCGACCGTCAGCGGTCGGGATCCAGGTCCTCGTAGAGCCCCTGCACCAGCCGCCCGGTCAGCTCGTCGCCGGAGGTCTCGATCAACGCCCAGCCTGGAGTGCCGGCGTCGTCGTCGGGATCGTCCAGGAAGTACAGGGCCGAGTGCAGCGCCTCGAACGCGACCATGCGCGCGAACGCTCCCAGATCGTCCGGGGACGCGCCGAGAGCCGCGAGCCGGGAGCGGGCGGCCTCACCGCGTTCGAAGGTCGGGCCGGGGCCGTGCCGGTCGACGATCTCCCACATGCCGCGCAGGAACCGCATCCGCGCTAGCTGCGGGATGTTCTCGTCGTCGTGGAGATCCATGCCGGACAGCATGCCCGTTGATCTTCACCCAGCGCGCTGGGCCGAACGGCGGCAGAGTGGGCAACCGTGAACCTTCGACGGTGGCCCGTGGTCGCGGCGTCCGGCTTCGTCTTCGCGGCGGTCGTGTACGTCCTCGCGGTGCTCACGAGGGCGGGTCAGACCATCGAGAACGCGGCCCTGCGCGGCGCGGACCAGGACAACGTCACCGAGTCCGACGCCGCCTGGAACGCGCTCGGTCAGATCACCGTGTACTCGCTGGCCGCCGCGGTGGTGGTGGTCGCGCTCGTCGGCGTGTTCAGGAAGCGCTGGGACCTCACGATCGCGGCGGTCGGCGTGATCGTCGCCGGTCAGCTCGTGGTGCAGGTGCTCAAGCGGTTCGTCCTGCCGCGCCCGGCACTCGTCGAGGTCACCGGCGACTACGCGCACAACAGCCTCCCGAGTGGACACACGACCATCGCGATGACCGTGTTGTTCGCCGCGATCATCGTGGTGCCGTGGAAGTGGCGCGGCGTCATGCTGTTCTTCGTGCTGCCGTGGGCGACGGCGATCGGCCAGTACACGCTCACCGCGAAGTGGCACCGCCTCAGTGACACCCTGGCCGCGGACGGCATCGCGCTCGCCGTCGCCGCGCTGGCCGCGTGGTGGTTGCAGCGCAAGGGATCCCTGCAGCCCTACACCGCACCGCGCCGGGTGGGACGCGTTGTGCTGGTCGTCTTCTGGTCCGTCGCCGCGGTGGCGACTCTCGCGCTGGGCGCGATCCTGTGGGGATTCTCGCTGGGCGAGGAGGGTCTGAACGCCGACGAGTGGGTGATCTACCTCGGTGCCGGCACGTTCGCCTCGGCGGGGTCGCTGATCGCCGCGCTGACCTATCTCGCGTGCTGGCGCCGGATCGGGTGACAACCAGTTGATCTCTCGCGCGTCCTGTCTGGTGGAGAGGTTTCCGGAGAAGGGGACAGGACGTTGAGCTTTAACCGACGTGCGGTGCTGACTTTGGGTGCCGGAGCGGCGCTGGCGGTGGCGGTTCCCGCCCAGGCGCACGCTTCGACGATCACCGGCAGGCTGCGCGAACTGGAGAAGCAGCACCACGCACGCCTCGGCGTGTTCGCCACGGACACCGGCACCGGCCGCACGGTGCTGCACCGCGCGGACGAACTCTTCCCGCTGTGCTCGACCTTCAAGACCATCGCGGCCGCCGCGATCCTGCGCAAGGACCGCGACGGGACGTTGCTGGGCAAGGTGATCACCTACACGAAGTCCGAAGTGGACAAGTCCGGGTACGGGCCGATCACCGGCAAGCCCGAGAACCTCGCGAACGGCATGACCGTCTCGGCCCTGTGCGAGGCGACCATCACCTACAGCGACAACTGCGCGGCCAACCTGCTGCTCAGGGAGCTCGGCGGTCCCACGGCGATCAGCCGCTTCAGCCGGTCGATCGGCGACCCGGTCACGCGCCTCGACCGCTACGAACCGGAGCTGAACTCCGCGGAACCCGGCCGCGTCACCGACACGACCTCCCCGCGCGCCATCGGCCAGAGCTACGCGCGCCTGACGCTCGGTCACGCCCTCAACAGCAACGACGCCGACCAGCTCACGAAGTGGTTGCTGGCCAACACGACCGGTGGCAACCGCATTCGCGCCGGACTGCCCGCCGCGTGGGGCTGGGGCGACAAGACCGGCACGGGCAGCTACGGCACGACCAACGACGCCGGCATCGCGTTCCCGCCCGGCCGCGCGCCGATCGTGATCGCGGTCCTGTCGACCCGCAAGGACGAACCGACCGGCGGCGCCGACGAACCGCTGCTCGCCAAGACCGCGGAACTGGTGGCGGCGACCTTCAGCTGACCGGAATCCCGGCGAGCGGTCTGGAGGAGTCCAGGCCGCTCCGCCAACCGGCCCATCAGCCGCCGCCTTGCAATCGAACGCTAGTCGAATGCGCCTTCACCGGTTACGGTGCAATGCGAATCTCGTTCACGTTCCCAAAGGCGGCGGCGATGCGGCGAGCGGTTCTCCTGGTGGTCCTGTTCCTCCTCTCCCTCACGGTCACACCGGCACGCGCGGAGTTCGACGGCTCCGAGCTGCGGGTGTCCGGCGGGGTCTTCCGCGACGAACACGGCCGTGAGGTGGTGTTGCGCGGGTTCAACGTCTCCGGCACGGCGAAACTCGCCGAGTACCGCGGACTCCCGTTCGCGAGTACGGCGGACGCGCGCAAGTCCGCGCGGGCCATGAAACAGCTGACCGGTGCGAACGCCGTGCGGTTCCTGCTGACCTGGGCGTGGATCGAACCGCAACGCGGCCAGATCGACCACACCTACCTCGACGGCGTGACGGCGCAGCTCCGGACCTTCACCGACGAGGGCATCCGCGTCTACCTCGACTTCCACCAGGACCTCTACTCGCGCCACCTGTTCAACAAGGACAGCTGGTACACCGGCGACGGCGCGCCGGCCTGGGCAGCGAGCGGGTATCCCAAGGAATCGTGCGGGCTCTGCGCCCACTGGGGCCAGAACATGAAGAACAACAACGCGGTCACCGCCGCCACCTACGATTTCTGGCACAACCGCAACGGTGTGCAGGACTCGTTCGTCAACGCGGCCGGCGAGGCTCTCAAGCACGTCAAGGAAGCGTTGCCCGCCAACGAGTTCAAGCTCGTCGTCGGTGCCGACCCGCTCAACGAGCCCTATGCGGGCAAGTACGACGCCGGTCAGACGTCACAAATGTGGGAGCGCGATCTCCTGATGCCGTTCTACCACCGCTTCCGCGCGGAGATGGACGAGGCGGGCTGGACGACCAAGCCCGCTTTCGTGGAACCGCTGGTGTTCTGGAACCAGAACGTCGACTTCTTCGCCGAACCCGGCGGCCTCGCGCTCGTGCCGAACCTCGGCGAGCGATTCGTGTTCAACTCGCACTTCTACGACGGCAAGGCGCAGTCCGGTGTCCTCATGCCGGGCAAGGCGGGGGACGGCCAGTACACCCAGGCGTTCGGCACGATCCGCGACCGCGCCAGGGCACTCGGCACCACCTCGATCGTCTCCGAGTTCGGCCATCCGGTCTCGGGTTTCACCTCCGACAAGACGCCGTCCGTGCTGAAGGCGATCTACCAGGGCCTCGACTCGACGGCATCGGGTGCGCGCTGGTGGTCGGCGCCGCGCGGCAGCGTGATCTCGGGCAGCCAGTGGCACTGGGACACCAACTACGGCCGCCACCGCGAGCTGATGAACGACAACCCGAACAAGGTCAAGACCGACGGCGACGCCATGAACGACGAGCACTTCTCGGCGGTCAAGCTCGACGCGGCCGGGAACCCGGTGCTCACCGTCGACCGCGCGATCGTCGACCGGATCTACCCGCAGGCCGTCGCGGGCACCACGCTCGCGTTCACCTACGAGGACCGCGCGTACCAGACCTGGCAGCAGATCCCGCTGGCGAACGTCCGCACGCTGGTCGGCTCCGCGCCGTTCGCCGTGATCGTCTGGGACTCGAACGGCGGCACCGCGCCGACCGAACTGCACCTGCCGGAGTCGCTGCGCTCGCCGCTCGTCGTCAGCTCGGCGTCCTCGACGGTCGTGGGCGACAAGCTGCTGCTGCGGTCGGGCGCAGGACGACAGTTCGCGCTGGTCACGGCCCCGTCAGGCGGCAACGTCGCGGCGGCGGAGGCCGAGCTCCGCCAGTGGTACGTAAGCTGGTGAAGTGCGAACTAGGCCCACTCTGAGCTGGTCGAATCGGGGCCCGTCGCTGCCGCGCGCCACCACCCTCACCGACGTCGTGCCGATCGTCGCCGAGGGTGGGGTGCTGGTGCTCAGCGGCGCGGGCCTCTCCACCGAGTCCGGCATCCCCGACTACCGCGGCGAGGGCGGGTCCCTGCGCAAGCACACCCCGATGACCTACGACGAGTTCACCACCAGCCAGGCCGGCCGGCAGCGTTACTGGGCGCGCAGTCACGTCGGCTGGCGCACCATCGCCCGCGCGCACCCGAACGCGGGCCACCACGCCGTCACCAGGCTGTCGGGCAAGCTGTCCGGTGTCATCACCCAGAACGTCGACGGCCTGCACCAGGCCGCGGGCTCGCAGGGCGTCGTGGAACTGCACGGCGGACTCGACCGCGTGATCTGCCTGGACTGCCGGCTGCTCTCGCCGCGCATCGACCTCGACCGCCGCCTGCGCGAGGCGAACCCGGACTTCCACGTGACGACGGACGAGGTCAACCCGGACGGCGACGTCTTCCTGCCCGACGAGGCCGTCCGAGGCTTCGAGGTCGTCCCGTGCGCGGAGTGCGGCGGCGTGCTCAAGCCGGACGTCGTGTTCTTCGGCGAGAACGTGCCGCGTTCTCGCGTCGAGCAGTGCTACGAGCTCGTGGACAACGCACGGTCCATGCTCGTCCTCGGTTCGTCGCTGACAGTCATGTCGGGGCTCAGGTTCGTGCGCCGCGCGGCCACCGCCGGAATACCGGTGGTGATCATCAACCGGGGTGAGACGCGCGGTGACGCGCACGCGTCGTTGCGGGTCGACCTGCCGCTCGGAGAATCGCTGACGGAGCTCGCCGACTCAGTTCTGTGACCGGAACTGGTCCAGCACGCGCCGTTCCCGCTTCGTCGGACGCCCCGCGCCCCGGTCGCGCCGGGCGATCGGGAGCTCCACGGGCGGCGGGGGAGTGCGGTCGATGAAGCAGGTCACGGCGATCGTGGCGCCGACGCGCTTCTGGATCACCCGCACCACCTCGACGGTCCAGGTCTTGTCGTTCACGCGAACGCGGACCCGGTCGCCGGGCACGACCGTCGCCGACGCCTTCGCGGGTTTGTCGTTGATGCGCACGTGACCGCCCTTGCACGCCTGGGAGGCGTCGGGGCGGGTCTTGGTCAACCGGACCGCCCACAGCCAGCGGTCGATGCGCGTGGACTCCACCCCGCCATCATGGCACGCGGGAGAACGCGCCCGGTCCGCTCCTAAGCCTCCACTGTGGACTGCAGGCCGAGCATCCTCGCGAGGCCCGTCAGTTCCAGCACCCGTGTCACCTGCTCCGATGCGGCGGAGAGCTTCAGCCCACCCGCGGCGGCCGACGCGCGGGCGTGCCCGCGCACGAGAGCGCTCACCCCACTGGAGTCGCAGAACGTGACCCCTGTCAGGTCGAGCACGACGTAGCGGTGGCCGTTGTCGAGGAGGCGGTCGAGCCGCGTGAGCAGCCGTTCCGAGCCGGAGCCGGCGAGCTCGCCGGACACCGTGACGAGGGTGGAGGCAGGCGACGACTCGGTCACCGTGACTTCGAGCATTTCGCAGCTGTACCCACTGGTGCCTGTCGCGAAACTGGTTCACGTGCGTGTTCTCCTGACTTCCTTGCCCATCGGCTCCCACCTGCTGCCGGCGATGGTGCCGCTCGCGCGGGCGTTCCGGCAGCGCGGGCACGAGGCGGTGATCGCGACCGGGCCCGCGATGGCACACCTCGAGCACACCGTCGTGATGCCCGACGTCCCGGCGCCGTCCGACCTGGGGCCGCCGCCACCGTGGCTCCCGGAACGCGACGGCGTGCTGAAGGTGCCGCTCTGGTCCTCCCCGCTCGTGGTCACGTCCGCCGCCAACGTCCTCGACTTCGCCCGCACCTGGCGTCCCGACGTCCTCGTGCGCGAGACCAGCGAATACGGCGGCCAGATCGCTGCGGAGGTGCTCGGCATCCCGCACGCCCTGGTCGACATCGCCCCGTTCGCGCCGCTGGAGATCCCGCTGCTCGACGAGCTGATGGACAAGGTCCGCGCCAGGTTCGGCGTCGGCGGGGTGGACCCGGTCCTCACCGCCGGCCTGACCCCCGCGTCGTGGCACCCGGCCCAGCACCACTTCCGCGTGCCGATCGATCGAGCGCCGATCGAGCACGGGCCGGAGATCGTCGCGTCCTTCGGCACCAACACCCGGTGGCTGATGCCGGACTCGAAGCTGCCGCACATCGTCGTGGAGGCGCTCGGCCGGGTCGGCGCGCGGTCCGTCGTCGCGATAGGCCACGGCGAGTGGACCGGCCCGCGCCCGTCGAACGTCCGCCTCGAACCGGAGATCCCGCAGCAACGGCTTCTCGGCACCGCGAAGGTGTTCGTGACGCACGCGGGCTACAGCGGCGTGCGAGAGGCGTTGACGGCGGGAGTGCCGATGGTCGCGGTGCCGTTGTTCGCCGACCAGCCGCGCAACGCCGATCGAATTCAAGATCTCGGCTTGGGCGTGCGGGTGGACGTGAAAGGGCTTTCCGCCGACGTTCTCGCGGAACGGATCCGGCACGTGCTGAACACGAAGACTTATCACGACGTTGCTGAGAACCATGCTTCCCAGATGATCGATCTGGAGGTTTTCGCGAATATTCCTGACCACCTCGTATCCGCTGTGTGACGACATTTTGGTTTTGACCAAAAGCTTCGACGGTAATTTGGTCCGTCTGGAGACTGGCGGTGGGGCAGGTGCTTGTTGGGGAGAACAGGTCGCCTGTAAGAGGGGAAAACAGGGGGATATATGAAGAGGCACGTGCGCGACAGTTTCTTCGTCGTGGGCGAAGGAGTGCTGGAATTCGACGGCAGGGGTGAGGCCACCACGCGTCAGCCCTCCACCGCGGAGGAACTGCGCCGGTTCCGGTTCTCGCGACTGGGGCCGAAGGGGCCGCGGACGGACGAGGAGACGCGGATCGCCCTCGCCTCCGCGATCACCGCGAACGTCCCGCAACCCGACTCGGCCGATCCGGTCGTGCCGGCGGGGTTCACCTACCTCGGTCAGTTCGTCGACCACGACCTGACCATGGACCGCACCGAGTCGCAGCTCGGGCAGGACGTCAACCTCGACGAGCTGACGCAGGGCCGTTCGCCCGCGCTGGACCTCGACTCGGTCTACGGCCGCGGCCCGCGCGACAAGGACGACCAGGTCTTCTACGCCCAGGACGGCGTCAAGTTCAAGGTGGGCACCACGACGCCGGTGCCGTTCCCGGACGAGGGCACCAACGTCCCGTTCGAGGGTTTCGACCTGCCGCGCCGCGGTGGGACGGCCGGCACGGCGGCGGATCGGCGGCTGCCGCTGATCCCGGACGCCCGCAACGACGAGAACCTCGTGGTGGCGCAGACGCACCTCGCGTTCATCCGCTTCCACAACCGCGTGGTCGACGAGCTCGCGCTCACCGGCCTCACGGGCGAGCGGCTGTTCCGCGCCGCCAAGGAACTCGTGGTGCGGCACTACCAGTGGATGCTGCGGACCGACCACCTGCCGAGGATCATCGACCCGGCGATCGTGGACGACGTCTTCACCCACGGCCGCAGGTTCTTCGAGGTGCCCGGTCACTGCCGGGACCACTCGCCGACGATGCCGATCGAGTTCTCGGTCGCCTCGTACCGCTTCGGGCACAGCCAGGTCCGGGCCCGGTACCAGTGGAACCGGGTGTTCAACTCGACCGGTCCCGGCGGTCTCGCGTCGCTGTTCCAGCTGTTCACCTTCACCGGCGTCAGTGGGAACTTCGACCCGAGTTCGGGCACGCCCGCCGACCTCGACGACGTGAACCGGGGCCCGATCTTCACGTTGCCCAGCAACTGGATCGCGGACTTCCGGCGGCTCTACGACTTCACCGAGGCCGAGCGGGACGACCTGGTGCCGCCTGCGGAGTTCGGTGGCGGCAACATCACCAAGCGGATCGACACGCTGCTGGTCGACCCGTTGAAGGAACTGCCGGCCGGCACGTTCGGCGGGCGTGGCACGCAGTTCCGGGAGATCGAGCGCAACCTCGCGTTCCGGAACCTGACCAGGGCCTCGATGATGGAGCTCGCCACCGGCCAGCAGCTCGCCGAGCTGTTCGGCGCCGAGCCGCTCACCGCCGAGCAGATCCTCGTCGGCAACGGCGGCGCGGTCGTCGAAGGACTCTCCGAAGAGCAGAAGGCCCAGCTGGTCGCGGCCACGCCGTTGTGGTTCTACATCCTGCGCGAGGCCGAGGTCGGCAACGGGCTGATGGGCCCGGTCGGCGGCCGGATCACCGCGGAGGTGTTCCACCGCGCGATGGAGGGCAGCCGGATCTCGATCGTGCGCTCGCCGTACTGGCGGCCGACGCTCGGACCGGACTCCAGCACGTTCCGCATGGTCGACCTGCTGCTGTTCGCCTTCGAGGGCAAGGCCGACCTGCTGAACCCGCTGGGCGACCCGGCGAACTGATCTCTTCTCGTACCTCCTGTCTGGCCGGGTGGTGGCAGTCAGACAGGAGAGGGAGATCATGTCGCGTCCAGAAACCACACGCCGCGAAAGCGCAGCGGAACGCTCGACTCGATTTGCGCGAGAGTCCGGAATTCCCCTGCTGCGCATCGGACTGGGGGTCGTGTACCTCTGGTTCGGCGTCCTGAAGCTCTTTCCCGGTGGCAGCCCTGCCCAGGATCTCGTCGAACGCACGGTCTCCGCGCTGACGTTCGGGATCATCCACGGGGATCTGGCCAGGCTCAGTGCCGCGATCTCGGAAATCGGGATCGCCGCGGTCCTGCTGAGCTTCCGCGCACCGCGGCTGACCGCGGTCCTGCTGGTCGGTCACGTCGTGCTGGTGTCGACACCGCTGGTGTTGTTCCCCGGTGAGATGTGGTCCGGTCCGCTGCAGGCGTCGTTCGAAGCCCAGTACATCTTGAAGAACCTGGTGACCGTCGCCGCCGCGGTGGTCATCGCCTCATCACACCCGAGGGTGCGATGACCGGGAGCCGCTCGATCCTCGGGGGATCGGGCGGCTCCCGCCGTTGTACGGTGCTGGGAATGGGGGAAATGTTCGCGCCGTTGGCGCATCCGGCTTTTCGCTGGCTCTTCGCAGGCCGTTTCACGACCGTCATCGGCAACTCGATGGCCCCGATCGCACTGGCTTTCGCCGTGCTCGACCTGACCTCGTCGGTCACCTCGCTCGGCCTCGTCGTCGCCGCGCGATCCGTGACGAACGTGGTGTTCCTGTTGTGGGGCGGGGTGGTCGCGGACCGGCTGCCGCGCCAGCTCGTGCTCGCCGGGTCGTGTGCGGTCAGCTTCGTCAGCCAGGCCCTGATCGCGGCGCTCGTGCTCACCGGAACCGTGTCGCTGCCGTGGTTCGTCGTGCTGTCGGCCGTCAACGGCATGTCGAGCGCGTTCGCCTTCCCGGCCTCCGCGGCGCTGGTGCCGCAGACGGTGCCGGCCGGCCTGCGTCAGCGCGCCAACGCGCTGCTGCGCCTCGGGCTGAACACCGGCAACATCGGCGGCGCGTCGCTCGGCGGGCTGCTGATCGCGTTCACCAGTCCCGGCTGGGGCCTCGCGGTGGACGCGCTGTCGTTCGCGCTGGCCGGCGTGTTCTTCGCGTTCGTGCGCGTGCCCGCCGCCCGTGCCGTGGCCGAGCACAAGCCCTCGGTGTTCTCCGAGCTGAAGGTGGGCTGGACGGAGTTCGTGGCACGGCAATGGGTCTGGGTCGTCGTCGTGGCCTTCACGTTCGTCAACGCGGCGTACGTCGGCGGGGTGTTGATCCTCGGGCCGGTGCTGGCCGACTCCACGTTCGGCCGCGAGGTGTGGGGCCTGGTGCTGGCCTCGCAGACCGCGGGCATGGTCGCGGGCGCGTTCGTCGCGATGCGGCTGAAGGCCCGCCGGCTGCTGCTCGTCGGGGTGGCCTCCGTGGGCACGTTCATGGTGCTGCCGCTCACGATGGTCCTGCACCCGGCACCGTGGGCGCTCGTGCTCGCCGCGTTCGTGTGCGGGCTCGGCCTGGAGCAGTTCGGCGTGGCGTGGGAGACCTCGTTGCAGCACCACGTGCCCGAGGACAAGCTCGCGCGGGTCTACTCCTACGACATGCTCGGGTCGTTCGTGGCGATCCCGCTGGCACAGCTCGCGATCGGGCCGGTGTCGCACGCGGTCGGCACGTCGGCGGCGCTGCTCGGGTGCGCGGCGATCTACGTGCTCGCGACGGCGGGCATGCTCGCGTCCCGGTCGGTGCGGACCGTCGTGAACGAACCCGCCGCGCAGCCCGTTCGATGACTCACACGGCGGCGGTGCCGATCAGCCCGTTGCGCGTCACCCGTGCGGCGAGCTCGGCCTCGGTGAGACCGTCCGTGCCGTCAGGGCGGCGGGGCAGCACCATGTACCGCGACTCGGCGTTCGCGTCCCACACCTCGATCTTGGTGCTCTCGGGCAGGGTGAGCCCGAACTGCTCCAGCACCTCGCGCGGGTGGCTGACCACCTTCGCGCGGTACGCCGTGCTCTTGTACCAGGTGGGGGACGGTCCGAGCAGGGAGAGCGGGTAGCAGCTGCAGAGCGTGCACACGACGACGTTGTGCACGTCCTCGGTGTTCTCGACGACGTGCAGCTGTTGCACCTGCAGGCCGCCGCCCATCGACAGGCCCAGCTCGGGCAGCGCGTCGTTCGCGTTGCCGAGCAGGCGTGCCCGGAAGCCGTCGTCGGTCCAGGCCCGTGCCACGACCCGGAAACCGTTGGCGGGGGAGGCCTTCGTCGCGAACGCCTCCAGCACCTGGTCCAGTTCCCGCGGGTCGAGCAGGCCCTTCTCCTCGAGCACCGCTTCCAGTTCCCGGACGCGGGCGGCGATCGGGGAGTCGTCGTGGTCGTCACTCATCGCTGAGGTAGTCCTCCCAGAGGGACAGCGTCACGTCGTGATCGCCGTGGCCGAACAGTTCGCGTGCGGAGAACCGCACCAGGTACACCTGTTGCGGTTGCTGGATTCCCTGCGCGCTCAGGTCCGCGAGCGGATGAACGCCGTCGCTGCCGATCACCGTGCCGACGCGGCCGCGCGCGTAGTGCGGCAGCCTCGTGTGGTGGTCGGGGTCCACAGCGGACGTCCGGACCCGGTCGCCCGTCCGGTAGCTCTCAGACAACGCCGCGCTCCCTCAACAGCGTCTGGATCGCGCGGAACCAGTTCTCGTAGTACGACGACTCGTGTGACATCGTGCGTTCGACGGCGTCCCGGAACTCGTCGAGGTTGTAGATCCCGCGCCCGATCAACGCCCGGTTCATGGCCATGACGTGCGCTTCCCAGTCGGCGTGGAAGGGCGGTTCGTCCAGTTCCTCGAGAACCGGGCCGAAGCCGTCCTGGCCGCCTACGTCGTTGAGTCTCGGCATCTCACCTCCTGCGCTCAGCCAGATTCTGCGCCGCCTCCCGCCAGTTCGGGAAGTGGAACTCGAATCCGGCCCGCTGGAGCCTGCCTGGCACGACCCGGCGGCTCTTGAGCAGCAGCTCGGTGTCGGTGCGCAGCGCGAACGCCCCGAGCTCGGCCATCCAGCCGGTCGCGGGCAGTCCCACCGGCACCTTCCACGCGCCGCGGAGCTCGCGCATGAACTCCCGTTGCGGCAACGGGTTCGGTGCCGCCAGGTTGACCGCGCCGGTGATCGGTTCCCTGATCAGCAGCGCGACCGCCCGCACGAAGTCGTCGTCGTGGATCCACGAGACGTACTGGCGCCCGCCCGCCACCGGCCCGCCCAGTCCCAGCCGCGCCATCCACGACAGGTAGTCGAAGACGCCGCCCCGGTCGGGGCTCATCACCATCGCGGAGCGCAGCGCGACCTTGCGGGTGCCCGGCGTGTCGGCCTCGTCCAGTTCGGCCTCCCAGCGCTTGGCGATCTCGACGCTGTACGTCCAGTAGCCCGGCACGTCCCGCTCACGGCCGCCGAGGGTCCCGGTCTCCTCGTCGTTGGCCGCGTCGAACCGGTGCGCGTAGATCGTCGCCGTGCTCATCTGCAGCCACACCGCGGGCGGGTTGTCCGCCTTCGCGATGGCCTCGCCGACGACGCGGGCCGAGTCCACCCGTGAGCGCATCATCTGCCGCAGGTTCTCGGCGGTGTAGCGGCAGCTCACGCTCCGCCCGGCCAGGTTGACCACGACGTCGGCGCCGTCGATCTCGTCGGCCCACCTGCCGAGCGTGTGGCCGTCCCAGCGCACGCCGGAGCCGCGGCTGATGATCACCACCTCGTGGCCCGCCGCCTTCAGCGCACGGGTCAGCACGCCGCCGACCTGCCCGGTTCCGCCTGGAATCACGATCTTCATGTCGTCCGTCCCCCTCGTGGCCGACGCTATCGCGCGGTTGCTGAGAGCTGTTTCAGTTATGCTCGCGCAAAACGCTCAAACGAACAGGCGGTCGGTCATGCGGGAGTCCAGCGAGGCGCGACGGCAGCGGATTCTGGCCGTCACAGCGTCGCGGGGCACGGTCAAGGTGAGCGATCTGGCCGAGGAACTCGACGTTTCGATCGTCACGATCAGACGTGACGTCGAAGAGCTCGCACGGCTCGGCAAGCTGCGGCGCGGGCACGGGGTCGTCCGGTCGTTCACGCCCGTCGAGCAGCCGGCGCCGAAACAGGCCACGAACGGTGCGATCGCGCTCGTCGTGCCGGAGCGCCACACGTACCTCTACGAGACGATGAACGGCGCCCGCAAGACCCTCGAAGAGGCCGGCATGCGGGTGGTCCTGCACATCGCGCCGCAGGTCAGGGGTGCGGAGCGGCCCATCGTCGAGAAGGCGCTCACCGAGTCGGTGCAGGGGATGCTGATGGCGCCGCGCTGGCGCACGTTCGAGGAGGAGGCCGAGGACGACTGGCTCGCCGACACCGGCGTGCCGACCGTTCTCATGGAACGCCGCCCGAGCGGGGGCCTGCGGGCGATGAACTCGGTGTGCTCGGACCACTGGTACGGCATGCATCTGGCCGTGAAGCACCTGACCGACCTCGGACACCGTCGGATCGTGCTCGCCGCACGCGACGACAGCCCGACGGCACGCGTGCTGCGCAGGGCGTTCCTGGAGGTCTCGGCAGGCCTGGAGGACGCGGTCGTCATCAGCAGCTCACCGGACGGCGGCCTGGTGGACGTGCTGCGCGGGCGCGGGGCCACGGCGGCGGTGCTGCACGGCGACGAGGACGCGTTGATGCTGGTCCAGCAGATGATCCACGCCGGGATCGACGTGCCGGGGATGTGCTCGGTCGTGTCGTACGACGACGTGGTCGCGTCGCTCGGCAGCATCCCGCTCACGGCCGTCGCGCCGCCGAAGACAGAGGTGGGCAAAGTCGCCGCCGAGCTGCTGCTCCGGAAGCTGAAAGGCGAGGTCGAGGCCACCGCGCGGGTCGAACTGCTGCCCACGCTGAAGATCCGCTCATCGACTGAGCGTTTGACCGTTTCTTGACGGCAAACCGATCAGGCGATCAGGATGCGATCCATGCGCCTGAGTCGTCGCACACTTCTCGCGGCGGGTCTCACGGCACCGTTGGCGGCCTGCTCCACTCCGCAACGCCGCGGTGCCGGAGGTCCGGTAGAGATCACGTTCTGGTCGGCCCTGCGAGGTAGCCAGCAGGTCGTCGACGCGTTCAACTCCTCGCAGAACCGCATCAGGGTGGTCTTCCAGCAGATCCCCTCCGGTGGGCAGGGCGGCTACGCCAAGCTCAGCAACGCGGCTCGTGCGGGCAACGCACCGGACGTCGCCACGATCGAGTACCCGCAGGTCCCGGGGTACGCGATCGACGGCGTGGCCCGGGACATCACCGACCTGGTGACGGACCGCCTGAAGCAGAAGCTGCTGCCGCAGGCCCTCAAGCTCACGACGTTCGACGACCGGGTGTTCAGCGTCCCGCTCGACGTCGAGCCGATGGTCCTGCACTACCGCGCGGACCTGTTCCAGGCCAACGGTTTCGAGATCCCGACGACCTGGGACGAGTTCGCCGGCCTCGCCCGGACGGTGAAGTCCAGGTTCCCCGACAAGAGGCTCGCGCTGTTCCCCACGGACGGCGGCACGCAGTTCGCCTGCCACGCCTGGCAGGCCGGCGCGCAGTGGTTCGACACCAGCGGCGGCAAGTGGCGCGTGTCCCTGGCCGACGAGCCGACCAGGAAGGTCGCGGCCTACTGGCAGGGTCTGATCGACGAGGACCTGGTGTTCCGCAACGCGGGCGACAGCAAGCAGCACGACGCGCAGGTCGGCCAGGACCGGGTGATCACCAGGCTCAGCGGCGCGTGGGACGCGGGCGCGCAGATGAGGGCGAGGCCCGCGCAGAAGGGCAAGTGGCGCATCGCCCCCGTGCCGATCTGGGACGAACCGGTGGTCGGCACCCACGGCGGTTCGACGTTCGCGGTCACCAAGGACTCGCAGGAGCCCGAGGCCGCGATGGAGTTCATCGAATGGCAGTGCACCCACCCGGACGCGCTGACGGCCCGGCTGAAGAGCGGCACCAGCAGCCAGTACCCGGTCGCGCCCGGCCTGGTCGAGGCGGGCGCGAAGGCGTTCCCCGGCGAGTACTACGGCGGCCAGGACATCTACCGGCTCTTCCAGCAGGAGGCGGACAAGATCCGCGACGGCTGGGTGTGGGGCCCGCGGATGACCGCCACCCTGAAGGTCATGCAGGACGGGTTCGCGAAGGCGGGTGCCGGTGTCGGCACGGTGATCGACGCGGTGCGCGAGGCCCAGAGCGGCACGATGCCGGACCTCAAGGCGCTCGGTCTGTCCACTGAGGAGGGTGCGAGGTGAAGAGCAAGCTCGCGTGCGCCGTCCTGATGGCGCCCTTCTTCCTGTTGCTCGTCACGGTCTTCCTCATCCCGACCGGCACGGCGATGTGGCTCAGCTTCTTCGCGGCCGACCAGCCGGGCCTGGGGTTCGGGCCGGAAAGCACGGTGTTCGTCGGCCTGCGCAGTTACGTCGCCGTGCTCAGCGACCCGACGTTCCTCAACAGCCTGCTCACCGTCGTGCTGTACTGCCTGCTCTACATCCCGTTGATGGTCGCCGGCGCGCTCACCCTCGCTCTACTGCTCGACTCCGGCGTGGCGAAGTTGCGCAGCTGGATGCAGATGGGTCTCTACCTGCCGCACGCCGTGCCGGGCATCATCGCGGCCCTGATCTGGCTCTACCTCTACACGCCCGGCCTGAGCCCGATCATCGACCTGTTCGCGGAGGCCGACGTCCAGATCAGCTTCCTCGGCATCAACACCGTCCTGCCGTCGATCGTGAACATCGCCCTGTGGAGCAACCTCGGCTACAACATGGTGATCTTCTACGCCGCGTTGCAGGCCGTGCCCCGCGAGGTGCTGGAGGCGTCCGTCGTGGACGGTGCGGGGCCGGTCAAGCAGGCCCTGCGCATCAAGGCACCGCTGGTGCGCGGCGCCATCGTCACGGTCGGCATCTTCACGCTGATCTGGGCGCTGCAGCTGTTCACCGAGCCCATGCTGCTCAGCCAGTCCACACCGATGATCAGCGCCCGGTTCTCGCCGAGCATGTACATCTTCGACGCCGCCTTCACCCGCAACAACTACGGCCTCGCCGCGGCCGCGTCCGTGATCCTGCTGGCCTTCACGGTCGCGCTGTCCTACGGCGTCACCCGCTGGACGAACAGGAAGGCCGACTGATGACCCTCCTCGGTCGTACCACGGTGAACGTGGTCATCGGCGTCTCGGTGCTCTACACGCTGCTGCCGGTGATGTGGCTGCTGCTCGCCGCCACCAAGAACGTCGACGCCCTCTTCAACAGCGAGCTGTTCGGCGGGTTCTCGCTGGTGGAGAACGTCAAGAACCTGTTCGCGATGGACAAGGGCCTGTACGGGCGCTGGTACGTCAACAGCCTGCTGTACGCGGTGATCGGCGCGGGCGTCAGCGCGTTCATCTCGATCGCCGCCGGGTACGCGTTCGACAAGTACGCCTTCCGCCACAAGGAGAAGCTCTTCGGGCTCGTCCTCGCGGCGGTCATGGTGCCGCAGACCGTGCTCGCCCTGCCGCTGTACCTGATGGCGTCCGAGGCGGGCCTGGTGAACACGTTCTGGGCGGTGTTCATCCCGGCGCTGTTCAACCCGTTCGGCGTCTACCTCGGCCGGATCTTCGCGCAGGGCTACGTGCCCGACGAGGTGCTGGAGGCCGCCCGGATCGACGGCGCGGGCGACCTCGCGACGTACTTCAAGGTCGCGTTCAGGATGCTCGGGCCGGGCATGGTCACGCTGTTCCTGTTCCAGCTCACGACGATCTGGAACAACTTCTTCCTGCCGATGGTCATGCTGTCCGACCAGAAGCTCTACCCCGTCAGCCTGGGCCTCTACCAGTGGAACAGTTCGGCCACGGTGTCGCCCGAGTACTACCCGGTGGTGATCATGGGATCTCTCTTCGCGGTGCTGCCGCTGATCCTCGCGTTCATGTTGCTGCAACGGTTCTGGAAGGCCGGCATGACCGCGGGAGCCGTCAAGTGAGGGCCGCGGGCGTGATGTCGGAGGAGGCCGCCTCCGCCGTCCTCGCGCCCGTGCTCCACGACCTGCGGGCGGTCTGCGACTTCACCGGCGTGCACTCCGGTTTCGAGGGCGTGCCGGACGTCGACCTGCTGGTCACGGGCTGGGGCTGCCCGCCGATCACCGCCGAGGTGCTCGCCCGTCTGCCCCGGTTGAAGGCGATCGTGCACACCGCCGGTTCGGTCAAGGGCTTCGTCACCGACGCCTGCTGGGACCGCGGCGTCGTGGTCTCGTCGGCCGCGCAGGCCAACGCGCTGCCGGTCGCCGAGTACACGGTCGCGATGATCCTGCTCAGCGGCAAACGGGTGCTCGAACGCGCCCGCGAGTACCGCGACACCAAGCAGATGTCGGTCTACGGAGTGCCCGCGTCGGTGGGCAACTTCGGTGCCACCGTCGGCGTCCTGTCGGCGTCGCTGATCGGCCGCCGGGTGATCGAGCTGCTGGCGCCCTACGATTTCCACGTGCTGGTGCACGACCCGTTCGTGACCGAAGTGGACGGTGCCGAGTCCGTGGGCCTGGCCGAGCTGTTCGAGCGCAGTGACGTCGTCAGCGTCCACACGCCGCTGCTGCCGGAGACCACGGGGCTGGTCAGCGGTGAGTTGCTGGGTTTGATGCGTGACGACGCCGTGCTGATCAACACCGCGCGTGGTGCGGTGGTGGACCAGGACGCGCTGGTGTCCGAGGTGGGGCGGATCCGCGCCGTGCTCGACGTGACCGATCCGGAGGTGCTGCCGGCGGACCACCCGTTGTGGCGGTCGGACTCCGTGCTGATCACCCCGCACCTGGCAGGGTCGCAGGGCAACGAGTGGGGGCGGCTCGGGCGGCACGCCGTCGACGAGGTCCGGCGGTGGGCGGCGGGGGAGGGGTTCGCGACCCCGGTGCCCGCGGATCGCCGGGAGAGGATCGCGTGACCAGGTTGCAGGTAGAGCGAAGGGAACGCAGCACGTGAAACTCCCACCCCCCGACCACGTCCTGAGCCCGCACACCGGTTTCACCCGCGACCACTGGGTGGCCGTCGCGGACGGCCTGCTCGACGCCGCCTGGCGGCACGCCTCCCCGGACCAGGCGTTCCTGGACCTGCCCGGCCGTCCCTCCCGCAGCGGCGTCCGGTCGGACGGCCTGGAGGGGTACGCCCGCACGTTCCTCGCGGCGGCCTTCCGCACCGCGCACGACGGGGACCCGCACAACCTGCTGGAGCGCTACGCCGCGGGACTGACCGCGGGCACGGCGGGGCAGTGGCCCGAGATCTTCGACGTCGGCCAGCCCATGGTCGAGTCCGCCTCGGTGGCGCTGGGTCTGCGCCTCACCAGGTCGTCGCTCTGGGACAGGCTGTCCGAGCCGGTCCAGGACCGCGCCGAGGCCTGGCTGCGGGGGGCGCTGCGGCACGTTCCGGCGGCCAACAACTGGTACTTCTTCCCGTACACCGTGGCGTCCTTCCTGGAGTCGGTCGGCCGCGGCGACGACGAGACGCGCCAGGCGAAGCAGCGCGCCATGGAACTGCTGCGCGGCTGGTACGTCGGCGACGGCTGGTACTCCGACGGCGACGGCCGCGCGTTCGACCACTACAACGGCTGGGCGCTGCACCTCTACCCCGCGTTGGACGCGTACCTCGACGGCCATCCGGCCAGCACGTACCTGCGCGAGCACCTGGAGAGCTTCCACCTGCTCTTCGGCGCGGACGGTGCCCCGCTCTACTTCGGACGGTCGCTCACCTACCGCTTCGCCGCCGCGTCCGCCGTGGCGCTCGGCGCGGTCACCCGGGACACGCCGCTGAGCTTCGGCCACTCCCGGCACCTCATCAGCAACTCGCTCAAGTACTTCCTCGACCGGGGTTCGCTCACCGACGGCCTGCTCAGCCTCGGCTGGCACGGTCCGCACGAGGCCGGCCTCCAGCCGTACTCGGGACCTGCCTCGCCGTACTGGGCCTCCAAGGCGTTCGTCTGCCTGCTCGCCCGTGCGGATCATCCACTGTGGACCGAGACGGAGGAGGCCCCGGACGAGGACCGCGCGCTCGCGCTGCCGGGCCCCGGCTTCCTGATCCAGCGGCACAACGGCGTCACGAGGCTGCACAACCACGGCAGCGACCACGTCCGGCCGTTCGAGGGCGAGTACGCCACCGAGGACGACCCGCTCTACAGCCGGTTCGCCTACTCGACCGCCAGCGGCCCGACCTCGCAGCACAACGTCGCCGACAACCACCTCAGCCTCACGATCCGGGGAGACCGCAGTGTGCGCCGGCGGATCCACCCGCTGGGCGCGCGGGACAACTGGGCCGCGTCGTGGCACCGGCCGGTGTTCGACGCGAACCAGCCGACCGTGCCGGGGCTGCGGGTCGAGAGCGTCACGGCCGTGTGGGACGACCAGGAACTGCGGATCCACCGCGTGATCGGCGCGCCGCCGGGCACGGTGGCGGAGCTGACGGGGTGGGCCACGGACCTGCCCTCGCCGCTGCGGGGCGTGCGGGGCTGGACCGGGGTGGCGTGGCAGACGGCGCCGCAGGGCACCGCCTTCACCACGACCGCGACCGTTCCGACGCTGACGGCGGACGTCGAGGGAACGGTCACGCTCGCGGCGGTGGCGGTCCTGGGCGGCACGATCGCCGAGGTGGACTGGGACGCCCGCGTGGACGAGGTCCTGAAGGCGACGCTGGACGCTCCGGAACGGTCAGGCTGACCGCGGACCGGCCTGATCGCGGACCGGACGCCCTGGAACGCCAGGCTGATCGCGGACCGGCCTGATCGCGGACCGGACACCCCGGAACGCCAGCCGACCGCGGACCGGCCTGACCTTCCGGCACGACCGGAACGGTCAGGCTGACTCGCGGACCACGAGCGACGTCGGCAGGATCAGCGACGTCGGCGTGTCCCCGTCGATCAGCCGCAGCAGCATCCGCGTCATCTCCCGCCCCAGCGCGTCGATCGGCTGCCGCACGGTCGTCAGCGCCGGGGTGGTGTGCTGCGCCGTCACGATGTCGTTGAACCCCACCACCGCGACGTCCGACGGCACCGGGATCCCCCGCGCGGCCAGCACGGACAACGCCCCGGCCGCCATCGCGTCCGACGCCACGAACACGGCGTCCAGGTCGGGGAAGCGGTCCAGCAGCGAGGTCATCGCCGCGGCACCGCCCGCCTCGCTGAAGTCGGCGTGCGCGACCCGTGAGTCGTCTAGCCCGGCCAGCACGACGGCCTCGCGGTAGCCCAGGTACCGCGCGACACCGACGTGCTGGTCCTGGCCGCCGGTGATCGTCGCGATCCGGCGCCGTCCCGACGAGATCAGGTACTCGACGGCCTCGCGCGCGCCGCCCCGGTTGTCCGCGTCGACGTAGTACCGGGGCTCCGAGTCGAGCGAGCGGCCGCCGTGCACCACGGGCACGCCGCTCGACTCGGCCAGCGCGGACAACGGGTCGTTCTCCTTCAACGCCAGCAGCATCACGCCGTCGGCCGCGCGCGCCTTGAAGATCCGGGAGAGCCGGGCCCGGCCGCGGTCGGACGCGGCGAGCACCAGGTGCAGCTCCAGGTCGGTCTCCTCGACCACCGCGTTGACGCCGGTGACGACCTGGGCGAAGAACAGGTTCGCGAACAGGCCGGGGTCGTCGCTCGAGATGGCCAGCACGACGGACCCGCGGCGTTGCCCGGCCAGCGACTGCGCGGTCTTGTTCGGGACGTACCCGAGCTGGTCGATCGCGCGCTCGACCGCGGCACGGGCCTTGCCGCTCACGTGCGGTGCGTTGTTGATCACCCGCGAGACGGTGCCGGTGGACACTCCGGCGTGTTTCGCCACGTCGTCCACGGTCACCGGCCGGCTGTTCATGCCCATAGTCTGCCTCACGCCTTGATCGCGCCGTCCATGATGCCGCCGATGATCTGCTTGCCGAACAGCACGAACACCACCAGGAGCGGCACCGTCGACACCAGCGCGCCGGCGAACATCAGCGTGTAGTCGGTGTAGTAGGTGGTCGACAGCTGCGACAGCGAGAACTGCACGGTCGGGTTGTCCGCTTCGAGCACCGCGAGCGGCCACAGGAACTCGTTCCACGTCCCCATGAACGTGAACAGCCCGAGCACCGCCGCACCCGGCCGCAACGCGGGCAGCACGACCGTCCAGTAGATCCGGAACGTCGAACAGCCGTCCACCCGCGCCGCCTCGATCAGCTCGTCCGGCACGGCCTTCTCCGCGTACTGGCGCATCATGAACACGCCGAACGCGGACACCAGCGACGGCACGACGATCGCCTCGAGGCGGTTCTGCCAGCCCAGCTCCACCATGATCAGGTACAGCGGGATGATGCCCATCTGCACCGGGATCATCATGGTGCCGAGGATGACCAGCAGCAGCGCGTTGCGGCCGCGGAACCGCAGCTTGGCGAACGCGAAACCCGCCAGGGTGCTGAAGAAGACCACCGACACGGTCACCACGGCGGACGACAGCGCGGAGTTCCCCATGCCCAGCAGGAAGTTCGCCTGGTCGGCGTCGAAGAGCCTGCCGACGTTCTCCGCCAGGTTCGGGCCGGGCAGCAACGGCGGTGGCCAGTCGCCGACGACGTCGTTCGCGCGTGTCGCCACCACGAACAGCCAGTACAGGGGGAACGCGGACAGCGCGATCGCCGCGGCCAGCGTCAGCCGGAGCATCATCGGCTCCTCCTCGTGATCAGGAAGTTCACCACGGCCAGCAGCGTGATCAGCAGGAAGATCACCCACGCCACGGCGGAGCCGTAGCCGTAGTCGAAGTCGCGGAAGGCCTTCTCGAACATGAACATCGACACGGTCTGGAACTGCCGCAGGCTGCCGCCGGAGATCGCGAACCCGCCCTGCGCGAAGATCAGCGGCTCGGTGAACAGCTGCATGCCCGCGATCGTCGACATGATCACGGTGAACAGGATCGCCGGCCTGATGTTCGGCACGGTGATGCTGAAGAACTGCCGCACCTTCGACGCACCGTCCACAGTGGCCGCCTCGTAGAGGTCCTTCGGCACCGCCTGCATCGCGGCGAGGTAGATCAGCGCGTTGTAGCCGGTCCAGCGCCAGTTCACCATCGTCGCGATCGCCGTCCACGACGACCACTTGTCGGCGTGCCAGTCGACCGGGGAGACGCCGACCAGGCCCAGCAGCCCGTTCGCCATGCCCGCGTCGCGGTCGAAGATCTGGCTGAACACGATGCCGACGGCCGCCACCGACGTCACGATCGGGAGCAGCACGCCCATCCGCAGGAACGTGAGCCCGCGCAGCTTCTGGTTGAGCAACGACGCCAGCACCAGCGCGCCGAACAGCTGCGGCACCGTGGCCAGCACGAGCATGCCGATCGTGTTGAACGTGGCGTTCCAGAAGTCCGGGTCGCCGAACAACGTCGTGTAGTTGTCGAGGCCGACGAACCCGCCCTGCCCGGCGATGTCCCACTCGTGCAACGACACCCAGGCCGTGTACACGAGCGGGAACAGCCCGAACGCCGCGAAGATCACGAAGAAGGGCGCGACGTACAGGTACGGCGCCCACTTCGAGTCGAGAGACTTCACTTGACCAGCCGCTTGGCGTCGTCGACGGCCTTGGTCCACGCGTCGGCGGGCGTCAGCTTGCCCTGCTCGACGGCGGTCAGCGCGTTGGCCACCCGGTCGTTGATCGCGATGTTGTCCGGCCCGAGGTAGACGGGCTTGAGCGCCTTCACGCTCTCGCCGAAGATCTTGCCCACCGGTGCGTCGCTGAAGTACGGGTTGGTGAAGTCGCGCACCGCCGGGTCGTCGATGGCCTGCGGCGACGACGGGAAGTTGTTCTTCGACTTGAACGCCGCAGTCTGCCCCTTCGCGCTGGTCAGGAACTTCGCCAGCTCGGCGGCCTCCTTCTGGTGCTTGCTCTGCTTGGGCACCGCGAGGAACGAACCGCCGCGCACCGCGCCGTCACCGGGCACGCGGGTGACGTCCCACTTGCCCTCGAGCTCCGGCCCGGACTGCTTCTCGATCGTGCCGAGCATCCAGGACGGGCACGGGATCGTGGCGAACGCGCCGTTCTTGAAGCCCGCGTTCCACTGCGGACTCCACTGGTCGACGTTCGCGGAGAGGCCGGCCTCGATCATCTTGATCGTCGTGTCCCACGCGGTGCGCACGGCCGGGTTGCTGTCGATCACCAGCTTGTTCGCCGTGTCGTAGTAGGTGTGATCACCCTGCTGCATCAGCACGTTCTGGTAGACGCCACCGGCCGAGTCGAAGAACTTGGCGCCCTTGAAAGACTTCCCGACCTCGACGTACTTGTCCCACGTGGGCCACAGCGCGCCGACCTGCTCGCGGTCGCTCGGCAGTCCCGCGGCCTCGAAGAGGTCCTTGCGGTAGCACATGCCCTGCGCGCCGACGTCCGTGCCGAGCCCGACGATCTTGCCGTCGCCCGTGACGGCCTGCTTCCACTTCCACGGCAGGAAGTTCGGCTCCAGTTCGGCCGCGCCGTGCTCGCGCAGGTCCGCGAACTGGTCGGGCTTCGCCATGAACTGGACGAGAATGCCCTCCTCCAGCGCCACCACGTCGCCCGCGCCCTTGCCGGTCTGCATCCACTGCTGCAGCTTCGGCGAGTAGTCGCCGAGCTTGCCGATGTTCTCCTCCTTGATCTTCACACCGGGGTGCGCGGCCTCGTACTCGCGGTAGAGGTCCTTGTAGCCGAACTGGCTGAAGGTCTTCACGACCAGGGTCGTGGCGCCGTCGGTGGCGGCCGGGGCACCGCAGCCCGCGAGCACGCAGACAGCGGCCAGTGCGATGAGTCTGGACAAGGGGGACCTCCAGGTCCGGCGGTTGTTCCGGAAGCGATTACGGTCTTTTGAAGTGCTGTGATGTGGCGTACAGTTCGCCGAAATTGGAAGCGCTTCCAAAACTGTAACCACGAGATGACGCATCTGTGAAGAGGCCACCAATGTCTGTTGGACTCAGATCCACCGCCGCCGCCCTGCCGGTCGTGCTGGCGCTGGCGCTCGCCACCCCGGCCCTCGCCGCCGGTCACGAACGCGTGCTGAACGGCGGCTTCGACGCGGGCAAGACCCCGTGGTGGAGCAGCGGGAACACGCCGTCGAAGGTCGTGGACGGACGGCTCTGCGCCGACGTTCCGGCGGGGACGGTGAACCCGTGGAGCTCGATGATCGGCCAGAACGACATCCCGCTGGAGGCCGGTCAGCCCTACACGCTGCGGTTCACCGCGTCCGCCACCAGGACCGTCACGGTCCGCGCGGTCGTCGGGTCGACGCTGAACAAGGCCGCGGCGCTCACGCCGGCTCCGCAGACGTTCGAGTTCACCGGGAACTCGACGGTCTCGGACATCCACCAGCAGGTGTCGCTGCAGATGGGCGGCGCGACCGAGCCGTACACGCTGTGCCTGGACGACGTGTCGCTGACCGGTGGCGCGATCCCGCCCGGCGGCGGCTGGACCTACGGCTCACCGGTGCGCGTCAACCAGCACGCCTACGACGTCGACGGGCCGAAGCGGTCCACCGTCGTCAGCACGTCGGCCACACCCCTGTCGTGGCAACTGAAGGACGCCGGCGGCAGCACGGTCCGGAGTGGACGGACGGAGGTGCGCGGCGCGGACGCGTCGTCCGGAGACAGCGTGCACATCGCGGACTTCACGACCTACCGCAAGGCGGGCAGTGGTTTCACGCTCGTCGTGGGACAGGACGTCTCGCAGCCGTTCGACCTCGCGAAGAACCCGTACGCGCAGCTCAGCGAGGACGCGCTGCAGTACTTCCACCACAACAGGAGTGGCATCGAGATCGACGCCGCACGCGTGGGGGAGAAGTACGCGCGGCCTGCCGGACACCTCAGTGACGCGTCGGTTCCCTGTCTGCCGGGCGTGTGCGACTACTCGCTGGACGTGCGCGGCGGCTGGTACGACGCGGGCGACCACGGCAAGTACGTGGTGAACGGCGCGCTCGCCGCGTGGCAGCTGATGGACTCCTACGAACAGTCCCCGCGCCCGGACGTCCTCGACGAGGCGCGCTGGGAGGTCGAGTTCCTGATGCGCATGCAGGCGCCGGACGGCATGGTCCACCACAAGATCCACGACCTGGCCTGGACCGCGCTGCCGACGCTGCCGCACCTCGATCCGCAGCCTCGCTACCTGCACGCCGTCTCCACCGCGGCCACGCTGAACCTCGCCGCCGCGGGTGCCCGGTGCGCGCGGGTGATCCCCGGCCTCGCGGCCCGGTGCCGGACCGCCGCCGAACGCGCGTGGAAGGCCGCCAACGAGAACCCGGCGGTCTACGCACCGCGCGAGGACAACGTCGGCGGTGGCGCGTACGACGACACGAACGTCAGCGACGAGTTCTCCTGGGCCGCAACGGAGTTGTACGCGCTGACGGGTGACCGCGAGTATCTGAAGCGGATCACCACGAAGCTGACCAAGGACGGCTTCTCGTGGAAGGACACCGGCGCGCTCGCGGACCTCGCGATCCTGCGCACGCCCTGGCGGTTCCCGCTGGACAAGGTCGTCCTCGCGAAGCTCCGGCTGATCACCGTCGCGAACGGCTACGTGAAGTCGGTGCGGGAACAGGGTTATCCCGATCCGGTGCCCGGCTACCTCTGGGGCTCCACGAGTTCCACCGCCAACGCCGCGATGATCATGGCTCGCGCACATGACCTGACGAGGCTCCCGAAGTATCGCGACGCCGTTCTGGAGTCGTTCGACTACCTCCTGGGCCGCAACGCGGTGAACCGGTCGTTCGTCAGCGGCTACGGCGAGCAGGCCGCGCGCAACCAGCACCACCGCCACTGGGCCAACCAGCTCGACCCCAAGCTGCCGAACCCGCCCGCCGGCGCGCTCGCCGGTGGCCCGAACACCGGGTTGCAGGACCCGGTGGCGCAGCAGAACCTGCGCGGTTGCTCGCCCGCCAAGTGCTACATCGACGACATCGGTTCGTGGTCGACGAACGAGGTCGCGATCAACTGGAACTCCGCACTGGCATGGGTGGCCGCGTACGCAGATTCCCGTTAGCAGGAAGGAGATCCACAATGAGGTGGGTCCTGGCTGTGGCAACACTGCTGTTCCTCTTACCCGCGCCCGCACACGCGGCGAGTCCGATCGAGCTGACGAGCGGTTTCTACGTCAACCCGAACTCGTCGCCCGCGGTGTGGGCGCGGGCCAACCCCGGTGACGCGCGAGCGTCGCGGATCCAGGCGTCGATCGGGTCCAAGCCGATCGCGCGCTGGTTCGGCAACGACCCGAACATCGGCAGCCTCGTCGCCAACTACACCGGTGCCGCGGACGGCAACGACAAGCTGCCGGTGCTCGTCGCCTACAACCTGCCCGGCCGGGACGCGTGCGGCGGGCATTCCGGTGGCGGGGCGGGATCCCCGGCGGCCTACCGGACGTGGATCTCCGGCTTCGCGGCGGGCATCGGCACGAAACCGGCGGTGGTCGTGATCGAGCCCGACGCGCTGGGCGACTTCGAGTGCATGACGCAGACGCAGATCAACGAACGCAACGCGATGCTCGTCTACGCCACGCAGATGTTCCAGCAGAAGGCGCCCAACACGTACGCGTACCTGGACGGCGGCAACGCGGGCTGGGTCCCGGCGGCCACGATGGCCTCGCGCCTGAACGCGGCGGGTGTGCGCAACGTGCGCGGTTTCTCGGTGAACGTGTCGAACTACTACACGACCAGCGCGTCGGCGAGCTACGGCAACGCGGTCGTGTCGGCGCTGGGCGGCGGGCCGAGGTTCGTCATCGACACGAGCCGCAACGCCAACGGCAGCAGCGGCGAGTGGTGCAACCCGGCAGGCCGCAGGCTCGGCGTCACGGCGCAGGTCGGCGGCGGCGCGGAGATGCTGCTGTGGGTGAAGACGCCGGGCAACTCCGACGGCCAGTGCGGCATCGCGCCGACCGTGCCCGCCGGTCAGTTCAGCCCGGCCATCGCCATCCGGCTCATCGACGGCACCTGACCGGAGGAGTTCCACCCGGGGTAACGCGGCGGCGGCAGGCTCGATGAAGGGATGTGCGCATCACCCTTCTCGCCGCCGCCGCGTTCCTGCTCGCAGCCTGCACCTCCGAGCCGGAAGCCGCCCCGACGCAGGCCCCGGCGACCCAGACGACCGTCGAGCAGCCCGCCGGGAACGGCCCGAACTGCGCGAACGCGAACTCGTCCGTCGTGGGCAAGGCGCTCAACCTGAGGTTGCAGGGCCAGCGGGAGACCGTCGACAAGGCCGTCACGACCTGCAACTACGTGGGCGCGGGCATGCCGGTCGAGGTGCGGTTCACGACGAACGCGACCGCGGCGACGTTCGCCAAGAGCCGCCCGGAGAAGGCCAAGGCCATCGAGGGCTTCCTCGACGAGGCCTACGAGGCCACGTCCGGGGGCGCCGAGACCGGTCAGCACACGGTGGCCGCGCGCAAGGGCAAGACGCAGATCGAGGTGATGTCGCCCGCGGGCGTCGAGCCGTCGAAGAAGCTGATCACCGACCTGCTCGCCCGGATCTAGCGGGCCGGCGGCGCACCGGCCGGGGTCACCGGACGGGCACGTCGAAGAACGACAGCACGCGGCCTCCCGGCGCGAGCCACGGCTCCACCAGTGCCCGGGCCCGGTCCGGATCCCGGTGGAACAGCCCGACCCGCACCGCGAACACCAGGTCGAACCGCCGGTCGCCGAGGTTCATGTCCTCCAGCGACGCGATGAGGAACTCCGCCTTGCCCGACGCCACGTACACGGCGTTGCGGCGGGTCGCGGTCTCGACCATCTTCACCGAGCGGTCGACCGCGGTGAGCGTGCCGGTGGACAGCAGCTGGCACACCATCGTGGCGGCCACGCCCTGACCGCAGCCGATCTCCAGCACGCGGTCGGAAGGCCGGACGGCGAGTTGGCCGACCACACCCCGCAGACGCTCGCTCATGGTCCACATCATGCGTCAGCACGGCGGGCGGGGCCACTCCCGCAGCCCCGCCCAGCGGGGATC